>NZ_POTC01000010.1 GCF_002906255.1 Novacetimonas maltaceti
GGGCAGCGCAGGGGGCGGGCCTGTGGCCTGTCATCCGGGGCAATCTCGCGCTGTGCGTGTTCGCCGTGACGCTGATGGCGGCCTTCAATTTCATGAGCCACGGGTCACAGGACCTGTATCCCAAGGTCTTCCTCGGGCTTGAACGCAAACTGCCCCATCCCACCATCACGCTGATTGTCGTGCTGTACAATATCGCCGCCATTGTCGGCGGGATGTTCTTTGGCATCCTGTCGCAACGGATCGGCCGGCAGTACAGCATCGCCCTTGCCGCCGTGCTGACGCTGCCGCTGCTGGCGCTGTGGACGCTGCCGCAATCTGCGGCGTGGCTGACGGTGGGGGCGGTGTGCATACAGTTCTGCATCCAGGGCGCATGGGGGGTCGTGCCCGCCTATCTCAGTGAACTTTCGCCGCCTTCGGTGCGCGCGACGTTCCCCGGCCTTGCCTATCAGTGCGGGAACCTGATTGCGGCAAGCAACGCGCTGCTGCAGACGGGCATTGCCTCCTTCCTTGGCACGGGGTTGGCGCCCGCGCTGATGCTTACGGTGGGGGGCGGCGCACTGGTGGTGCTGGTCTTGACCCTGCTCAACGCGCGGCGGCATCGTGCGGGCATGCAGGATGCGTCATGCCCGCCATGACGCGGGTGGCCTGCGGTTTTGCGGAAGGGATTGCATGCACCATCGTGACCTGAACCTGCTCGTGGCGCTCGACGTGCTGCTTGAGGAAGGCAGCGTGGCCGCCGCCGCGCGCCGCATGAACCTCAGTCCCCCCGCCATGAGCCGCACCCTGTCACGGATCCGCGCGGCGTTCGATGACCCGATCTTCGTGCAGGCCGGGCGCCGCATGACGCCGACGCCACGCGCGCTGGAACTGCAGCAGCAGGTCCATGCCGTCGTGGCGCAGGCGACGGGGCTGTTTCGCAATGATGCGCACCTCGACCTGTCACGCATCAGCCCGGTCTTTACCATACAGGCCGACGACCTGTTCCTTGGCGCGCTGGGGGCCGCCCTGCTGGAACGGCTGCGCAGCGAATGTCCCGGCGCCACCCTGCGCTTCATTTCCCATGACCGTCATGATGATGTCAGCCTCAGCCTGCGTGAACGCCATGCCGATCTGTTCATCGGCGCGCCCCTGCCGTTCAAGCCCGAAATCCGCACCCAGAGCCTGTTTACCACCGGCTTTCGCGGTTTCGCGCGCAAGGCGCATCCCATCTTCCGACAGCCCGTGACGCTGGAACGCTTCGTGCAGTTCGACCAGATCAGCATCTCACGACAGGACCGCTATAGCGGCGCGATTGACGAAATGCTGGCGGCGCGGGGGCTTGCGCGCCGGATTGTCCTGATCGTGCCGACATTTTTCACGATGATCGAGACATTGCGCGGCTATGACCTGATCATGCTGATGCCCGACATCGTGATCGAGACCCTGCCCCATCGCGAAATCGGGCTGCGTGCGTTCGAACTGCCGTTTCCCACCGCCCCGCTGACGGGACTGCAGGCGTGGCACCCGCGCAATGACAAGGACGCGCTGCATCGCTGGCTGCGCCGCAAGGTGCGTGAACTGTGCGTGGAAATGAAGAACAAGCATCCCGCGTTGAGTGCGCCAGACGCACTCAACGAGTGAGGCAATTGCAATTTATTTATCGAAACGACCCCCATAGATTGACCCCGCGATCAATGCGAGGTCTCCATGTCATCCACCATAGCCGCGGGATCGCCCGGGGAACTGCCGGGTGGCGCGCCGGTCGTGCATGCGCCGCCGCCCCTGCCGTCGTACATCCCGCCCTTTGGCCTGCGCACGGTCATTGGCTGCCTTGGCATGCTGCTGGCGGTGCATGTCGCGGGGTTCAATGAACATGTAACCGAAATCGGCCTGTCGGACATCCGCGGCGCGATGCATATCGGCCACGATGAAGGCACGTGGGTGATCTCCATCTACGAGGCCTTCAACATCGCGGCGATGGCGTTCACGCCGTGGTTCTACATGTCCTTCTCCATCTACCGCTTTTCGATTTTCATGACCGCGACGATGGCGCTTCTGTCCATTCCCGCGCCGTTCATGCCCGACGTGACGTCGCTGTGCATCCTGCGCGCGGCGCAGGGCCTGACGGGCGGGTGTCTGCCGCCGGTGCTGATGACGGTCATGCTGAAATACCTGCCGCCACAGATCCGGGTGTTCGGCATTGCCGGATACGCCATGAGTGCGACCTTCGGCCCCAACCTTGGCGTTCCGCTGGAGGCCTTCTGGTTCGAGGACGTGGGCTGGCGGTGGCTGTACTGGGAAATCGTGCCCATGGCGGCGGTGGCGGTTGCGATGATGGCCTATGGCCTGCCGCGCGATCCCATGCATCTGGAGCGGTTCGAGAAGTTCAACTGGTTCGGCCTGCTGGTGGGCCTTCCCGCGATCTGCGCGCTGGTGACCGTGCTGTACCAGGGCGACCGTCTGGACTGGTTCCGCTCCCCGGTGATTACCAACCTGACCTTCTGGGGCGGGGCGGCCTTTGTCGTCTTCGTGGTGAACGAGGCATTCCATCCCAGCCCCTATTTCAAGATTCAGTACTGGAAAAGCCGCAATATCCAGGCATCGCTCCTGTCGCTGATCGGGATACTGGCGATCTGCGCGCTGATGACGGATGTGCCGGTGACCTATCTGGAGGCGGTGCGCGGCTATCGCCCGGTGCAGGCCGCGCCGATCTCTCTGGTCGTGGCCCTGCCGCAACTGCTCATGCTGCCGCTGATCGCCGCGATCTGCAACAGCCGCAAGGTGGACTGCCGCTATATCCTTTCGGCGGGGATGCTGTGCCTTGCACTGGCAAGCTGGCTGGGCACGTGGCTGACGGTGGACTGGGTGCGCGACAATTTCTATCCCATCCAGATCCTGCAGGTCTTTGGGCAGCCGATGACCGTCATCCCCACGCTGATGCTTGCGACGATGGCGCTGGGGCCTGCGGACGGGCCGTTCATTTCCGGCATGGTCAACATGCTCAAGGGGCTGGCGAACGCGGTGGCCTTCGCCCTGTTCTCCGCGCTGTCGCGGCGGCGCGAACAGTACCACTCCACCATGCTGCTCGACCATCACGGCACCCATGCCACCGCGCTGGCGGGGCAGGGGAACGCGATTGCAGGGCAGCTTTCGGCAACCTCGCCCGATGCAGGCCACGTGGCGGCCAACACGCTGCAGGTCTTCCACACCTACGTGCATGAGCAGGCGCTCGTGCTGGCGCTGGTGGACATCTATTTCCTGCTGGTCTGGGCGTGCCTTGGCTATGCGGTGATGAACCTGCTCCTGCCGCATCGCGTCTATCCCCCCCGCGCCCCATCCCCTTCTCAGCGTGCTGGCTAGGCACGACAGGAACAGGTCATGATCTACAGGAAACCCCTCCTCATTTCCGGTGCGACGGCCATTGTGCTGGCGTGTGGCGCGTATGTGGGCGCGCGCCTCGTCAACGGCAACGGCGTTGATGAATACACCAACGATGCCTATGTCACCGCCGATTTCACGACCGTGGCGCCCAAGGTGTCGGGCCGTATCGACCGCGTGGTGGCGCAGGACAACGAACATGTCCGCCCCGGCGAGGAACTGGCCCATATCGAGGATGACGATTACCGCGCGGCGCTGGAGGTCGCGCGGGGCAATGTCGCGGCGTCGGAAGGGGAGGTCGCGAACCTGACCGCCGAACTCGCACGCCAGCAGGCGGTCATCGCGGGCGCGCGCGCCGCAGTAAAGGCGGACCAGGCGGCGCTGGTGTTCGCGCGGCAGAACGCGGCGCGGTACCGCAACCTGTCGGTGGGCGGCGCCGGCACGGTGGAGCAGCGCCAGTCGTCCGATGCGCGGCAGAGCGAGGCGGAGGCCACGGTCGCGCGCGACCAGGCGGCCGTGGATGCGGCGGTGGAGCAGGTGTCCGTCCTGCAGGCGCAGTTGCAGCGCGCGCAGGGCAACCTGCTGCGTGCAAGGGGCGAGGAACATCAGGCCACGCTGAACCTGTCCTACTGCACCATCCCCGCCCCGGTGGAGGGCGTGGTGGGCGAACGTGGCGTGCGCGTGGGGGCGTATGTCCATCCCGGCACGGGGCTGCTGGCGGTGGTGCCGACGCAGGCGGCCTATGTGCTGGCCAATTTCCAGGAAACCCAACTGACGCATGTGCAGACGGGGCAGGCGGCGGTCATCTGGGTCGATACCTTCCCCGGGCATCCGCTGAAGGCCCATGTCGACAGCCTTGCCCCCGCCACGGGCGTCGCCTTCGCCCCGATCCAGCCCGACAATGCCACCGGCAACTTCACCAAGGTGGTGCAGCGTATTCCCGTCAAACTGGTCTTTGACCCCGGACAGCCCCTCGCGGCGAAGGTGCGTGTCGGCATGTCGGTGGAGGCGCGGATCAACACCGCCTCCATCCCCGATGGGGCCCATGCGCATGACGAGCGGTACATATGGCAGTAAACCCCATGACCCCCTTCCGCACGATGTGCGCGCGCCTGTCGGGCGGCGTGGTCCTGCTGGCGCTGGCAGGCTGCGCGGTCGGGCCGAATTACCATAAGTCGCGCAACATCGCCCCGCATGACTGGCACCAGAGCATGGCGCCCGCGGACAGCACGGTGGTACAGACCGGCATGGATGCGCAGTGGTGGTCGATCTTCCACGACCCCACCCTGAGCGCGCTGGAGGCGGAGGTCGTGCGCGCCAACCTCGACCTGCGCGCCGCCGCCTACCGCTTTGCGCAGAGCATGGCCGAGCGCCGGATCGCCAGCGCGGCGCAGTTCCCCCATGCGGAGGCCAATGCGTCCTATGCCCGCGAACGCGCCAGCACGAACGGCGTGCTTGGCCTGCTTGGCACGATGGAGCAGCAGAACGCGGGCAGTGTCGCCAGCGGGACGCAGGGGTTCGGCCCCACCGCCTTTCCCGGCAGCGTGGGCAACCCGTCGTTCAACCTGCCGCAATATGGCATGAATGCCTCGTGGGAGGTGGATTTCTGGGGCCATGTCCGCCGGCAGGTGGAGGCCGCGACCGCCGCCATGCACGCGACCGAGGACATGCGCCGCGACGTTCTGGTGTCGCTGATGGCGGAAACGGCTCAGGATTACATCGACCTGCGCGGCGTGCAGGCGCAGATCGACATTGTCGAACATAATATCGACATCGCGAAGCACAGCGTGGACCTGACGACCCAGCGCTATACCCAGGGGGCGGCGACGCGGCTGGACGTGGCGGATTCCACAGGGCAGCTGCACACGTTCGAATCACGCCTGCCAGTGTTGAAAAGTCAGGAAGTCCATCTGGTGAACGCGCTCAGCTTCCTTGTCGCGCGCGAACCCGGCGCGCTGACGGCGATGCTGGGCAAGCCCGCCGCCATCCCGCCGGTGCCCGATTCGGTGCCCGTGGGCCTGCCGTCGCAGCTTGCCGATCGCAGGCCCGATATCCGCATGGCCGAGGAACGGCTGCATGCCGCCACCGCCAATATCGGCGTGGCCGTGGCGGACTTCTTCCCCCGCGTCACCCTGTCGGGCAGCCTTGACGTGCAGGCGCTGCAGTTCAGCGGGCTGGGGTCGTGGGCGTCGCGGCAGTATGGATTCGGCCCCACCGCGACCTTCCCGATTTTCGAGGGCGGGCGCCTGACCGGGCAGTTGCGCCTGCGCAAGGCGCAGCAGAAGGAGGCCGCCGTCATGCTGCAACGGACCATCCTGAAGGCGTGGCAGGAAATCGACGATGCAATGGCCGATTTTGCCGCAGCCCAGGGGCAGCGCGACCGTCTGGCCGAAGCTGTGGCGGAAAACCAGATCGCGGTCGATACGGCGCAGGCGCAGTATGTGCAGGGGGCTTCGGACTTCCTCAACGTGCTGACGATGCAGAACGCGCTGCTGGCGACGCAGAGCGAACTGGTGCAGGCGACGACGCGGGTCTCCACCTCGGTCGCGCGGCTCTATCGTGCGCTGGGCGGCGGGTGGGAGACGACCTATCCCCTGCCACCGGCAAAACATGCCCATGCGTCACAGGCCGACAGGGGAGGGAAGGGACGATGATCGGGATACGCAGGGCGGCGACCTTCGGGTGCCTTACTGATGCCGGGGTGACGTTGCGCTGTCACTTCGCGTTCCGCACCTGCGCGGACGCGGGACGGGTGCATTGGGGGCGGCTGCGTGTCGTCAATGTCGCGACCATGGGGGCGGGCGCAACCTTTGCGCTGGGGGCGGAGGAAAATACCGAAATCCTGACATGGACGGGCGCACAGGCATTGCATTTCACCGGCCCCGGCTTCACGCCCGCCACCCTGCCGCCGGGCAGCCTGCAGGCGCTGGGCACCGGGGATGGGGTCGGCGGCCTGGCATGGCGCGCGGGCGCGCAGGGGGGTGATTTCATCCAGTTCTGGTTCCTGCCCGATAATGAAGGCGGCAGCCCGGAGGCGGAAGTGCGCGAGGCCTGCCCCGCGCAGGAAGATGGCGGGTTCCGTATCCTCGCTTCCGGCTTCCCAGAGGACGACCCGGAGGAGGAGGCCGACATCACCGATGGCGCGCCGCTGACCATTAGGGCGAGTTCACGGCTGCTCGACGCCACGCTGCGCGCCGGGGAAGGCGCGGCCTATGCCACCGTGCCGGGACGTGCGCTGTATCTGCTGGTGGTGTCGGGGAGCGTGATGGTTGACGGGCAGGTGCTGGATGCGGGGGATGCGGCGGCGATTGACGGGTGCACCAGCGTGGAGGTGACGGCGTGCGAGGCGGCCTATGTCATGTTGGCGGATGTGGGGGCCTGAAGCTTTTTGGAAAAAGCTTCACCAAAAACTTTTGGAAATTTCCTGATCGTTTTGCATGATTCCTGAAACAGATAAGAGTTTTTTGGTTCTTTTTTGCAAAAAAGAACGTCTACCCTTCCCCGTCATTCACGACCCTGCGCCCACGCGGCCGCCATTCCCCCACGACCACCCCGGCAATGATGAACACCGCGCCCAGCAGCGCAAGCGGCGGCAGCCGTTCACCCGCGATACGCCCGAGGATCCCGGCCCAGACTGGCTCCCCCGCGTAAATGACCGTGGCGCGCGTGGGGGAAATCGCCTTCTGCGCCCAGTTCATCGTCAACTGGATCAGGGCGCTGGCAATGCCCAGTCCCCCGCCACAGACCAGCCATATCCATGAGAAATGCGGCAGCGCCTCCCCGCCCAGCGGCATCGTGGCGAACGCCAGCACCCCGGCCGCCAGCAACTGCACCACCGTGACGCGCCTGCTGTCCACCTGTGTGGCGAAACGGCTGATCAGGATGATCTCGCTTGCGATCGCGACCGTTCCCAGCAGGGTCGCGGCCTCCCCCCTGCTGAATGTCCCGGCCCCCGCGTCCGGTCCCGCCAGGAGCAGCAACCCGGCAAAGGCGAGGCTGATGCCGATCCAGTTCATCAGGTGCGGCATGCGGCGCAGCACGACCCATTGCAGCAGCGGCACCATGGGCACGTACATCGCGGTGATGAAGGCGGACTGGCTGCTGGTGATGGTCTGCAGGCCATAGGTCTGCAGGCTGTAGCCCATGAAGATGCTGATGCCGATGGCAATGCCCGCGCCAAGTTCGCGCAGGGTCAGCGCACGCATGGCTTTGTGGAACACAAGCAGGCTTGCCCCCCCGGCGGCAAGGAAACGGACCGCGACGAAAAACAGCGGGCCGCATGACTGCATCGCAAGGTGGACGATCAGGAACGTCGTCCCCCAGATCATGGTCACGCCAACCAGCGCGGCTTCCTGCCGGGAAAGCGCGAACGGGGCGGGGCGGAGGGTCGGGGTCACATGCTGCATGCGCCGTCTATACACATGCAGACGTGCCGCGCCCACCCATCGTGACGGTTTTGTGGGACCGTACGGGATGAACATTTTATGAATCATCGCTGATGCGGGCAGGATGTTTCGAAACCGAAAATAAACCGGCGCCCACGCGCCGACGGCAGACATCCAGACGTTTCTGGTGAGGCTTTTTCCAAAAATCTTCAGGGAACAGCGCCTTTTTGGAGACAATGGCGGTATCTGGAAACTTTTAATCCCTGTCTCCCCCTTCCGGCACGCCTGCGGCATTGTCGCGGATATGTATTTCATGGGCATAGGTGTCGTTGGCGCGTTTTATCAGGAACTGCCGGATCTGCTCGGCCTGCCCGTCATCCAGCACACTTGCGAAACTGCCCATGCCATAGGCCGTCAATGCCCCGTGCAGGACGACATTGCGAAATCCCTCTGCCGTGCGGATCGCCCCGGACCAGCGCAGGTCCGGCAGCACGCCACCCGATTCCGCATTGTCGCCATGGCAGGCGATGCAGAAATCCTGGTAATGGACATACCCGGCCTCTGCCTGCTGCGCGTCATAATCGACAGGGGGCGCGACCGGCAGGAACCCTTTCTGCCCCGATGGTGGCAGCGAGGCCTCGCCGTCGAGCGCGAAGGCGAGGATGCGTGAATGGTTGACGGTCCATCCCCCCGTGCGCGCCATGCCCCCCACCAGCAGCGGGTAGATCCCGCCCCATCCGACCTCCACCGCGATGAACTGCCGCCCGCCCGCCATATAGGTCACGGGCGGGGCGATGATGCCGCTTTGTGCGTTGAAGCGGAACAGGTCGCGCCCGTCCGTCGCGTCATAGGCATGGAATTCCCCGTTCGCCAGTCCCTGGAACACAAGGTCGCCCCCGGTGGCAAGCAGGCCGCCATTCCACGGCCCCCGGTGATCGACGCGAAAGCGGGCTTTCTGCGCCACGGGGTCCCATGCCAGCAGCCAGCCCTGCAGGGCCTTTGCCGCTTCCGCACGGGCGGCGGGATCGTCGGGCGCGCTGCCTGCCGCCATTTCCGCCCCAAGGTTCAGGCCCACGGGATGCAGCGTGACCCGGGCCGGGGTCTTGTACAGCGCCGGGATCTGCTGTGCCGGGATATAGACCAGGCCCGTGCGCGGACTGTAGGCCATGGGCTGCCAGTTATGCGCGCCCAGTGCGCCGGGGATGCCCACCCATGGCCTGTCGGTCAGGGACCACATCGCCTCCGGCCGGATGCGCGGGCGTCCGCTCACCGGGTCCAGCCCATCGGCCCAGTTCTGGAAAACATAAGGCGTGCCCGACAGGAATTCGCCGCTGCGGGCATCCAGGACATAGAAAAAACCGTTCTTGGGGGCATGGACGATCACATGGCGCATCCGCCCGCCCACCGGCAGGTCGAGCGTCATGATGTGCTGGCTGGCGGTAAAGTCCCACTGGTCCTGTGGCGTTTCCTGGAAATGCCAGACATATTCTCCCGTTTGCGGGCGCAGGGCCACGATGCTGCCAAGGAACAGGTTGTCGCCCACCCCGCCGGAGCGGAAGCGGTAGTTCCATGGCGATCCGTTCCCCACCCCGATATAGAGCAGGTCCGTCACCGGGTCATAGACGATGGCATCCCATACCGTCCCGCCGCCGCCCGAACGGGTCCAGCCACCATCGGGCTGCCATGTCGGCCATGCAATGCGTGACAGCGCACCGTCGGACGCGGCATGGTCGGGCCGGTTGGCGGGCGCGGGCACGGTATAGAACCGCCATTTCAGCGCCCCCGTGCGCGCATCGAAGCCGGAGACAAAGCCGCGCGCGCCGAATTCGGCCCCGCCATTGCCGATGACGACCACGCCATGGGCGATGCGTGGCGCGCCATCGACGGTGTAGGAACGGATATCGCCCAGCGTGGCATCGGCGGGGATGGTGCTGGTTGTCCATACGGGCCGCCCGTCGCGCGCATCGAGCGCGATCAGGCGGCCATCGAATGTCCCGACATAGACCTTCCCCTCCCAGTACGCAGCGCCCCGGTTGACCGTATCGCAGCATCCACGCAGGGCGATGTCACCCGGCGTGCGCGGGTCATATTCCCACAGCACCCGCCCCGTTGCGGCATCAAGCGCCTTGACCCTGCTCCAGTTCGTGGTGGCGTACATGATGCCGTTGACGACAAGGGGCGTGCCTTCCTGCCCCCGGTTGGAATCAAGGTCCAGATACCATGCCAGCTTCAGCCGCCCTACCGTCTGCCGGTCGACGTGCGACAGGGGGCTGTAGCGCTGTTCGGAGGATGTGCGCCCATGGGCGGGCCAGTCGCCGGGCGGTTCCGCCTGCATGGCGGGGGGCGTGTCCGCGCGCAGGGCGGATGCAGGCAGCGCCCCCAGCAGGCACAGCAGTGCCATCAGGCGGAGGGCCGGGGAAGGGATGCGCAGCGTCATGGGACGTTCCTGGCCGTGTGGGACCACGGCTTCTGGTTGTTCTGGTGCCGTGCGTTCGCGGCGGTGGTGATGACGTGTGGGGTGTCGCGCGGTTCAGTGGCGGATGCAGATGGATTTTTCCTCGGTATAGGCATGCAGCCAGTCCACGCCGAAATCGCGGCCCATGCCCGACATCTTCATCCCGCCAAAGGGCATGTTCGGGTCGATGCCGACATGGCTGTTGACCCAGACCGTGCCCGCGCGCAACCGCTGCGGCAGCGCCATCGCCGCCTTCAGGTCGCGGGTCCAGACACTGGCCGCCAGTCCCATTTCGGTGTCATTGGCGGCCGCCAGTGCCTCCTCTGCATCCCGGACGCGGGTCAGGGAGACGACGGGGCCGAACACTTCCTCGCGCGTCAGGCGCAGGCCGGGCGCGGGGTCCATGATGATTGTGGGGCGGACGTAATATCCTTCTTGCGGCACGCCCGGACCCTGAAGGACATTCGCCCCCCGGCCGATCGCGTCGTGCAGGTATCCCTCCACCCGGTCGCGATGCGTGGCGGAGGCAAGGGGCGTGACCTGTGACGCAGGCTCCATGCCGGGACCGACGCTCAGGCTGCCAAGTGCGTCGTGCAGGCCGGCGGCAAGCCGGTCGAAGACCGGACCTTCGGCGTAGATGCGCGCGCAGGCGGCGCAGACCTGCCCCTGGTTGAGGAAGGCCGCCCCCATCAGGCCCGCGACCGTATCCGCCACGTCCGCGTCGCGCAGGACGATGGCCGGGTTCTTGCCGCCCAGTTCCAGCGTCACGCGTGTCAGCCGGTCGGCCGCCACCCGCGCGACATGCTGCCCCGTGGGGATGGAGCCGGTGAAGCTGATCTTCGCCACCAGCGGGTGGCGGATCAGGGCGTCCCCCGCCACGCGGCCCGATCCCGTCACGACGTTGAACACACCCGGCGGCACACCCGCGTCGATCGCCAGTTCCGCCAGGCGCAGCAGCGTCAGCGGCGTCGTTTCCGCCGGTTTCACCACGATCGAACAGCCCGCCGCCAGTGCGGGTGCGATCTTCCAGATCGCGATCATCAGCGGGAAATTCCACGGCACGATTCCCGCCACAACGCCGACGGGTTCGCGCCGGGTAAAGGCGCTCCACGACGCGCCGGGCGGCATGGGGATGGAGACGTCAAGCGTGCGGCCCGTCAGCTTGGTGGCCAGCCCGGCGGCATAGCGCAGCCACGCCGCGCCCCCGCCCACTTCCGCCGCGCGTGACAGCATGATGGACTTGCCCTGTTCCAGCGTTTCCAGCTGGGCGAGCTCCTCGGCATGGGAATCCACCAGTTCGGCAAGGCGCAGCAGGACGCGTTCGCGCGTAACCGGTGGCAGCCCGCGCCAGCGCCCGTCGACAAAGGCCGCATGGGCGCGCTTGACCGCATGGTCCACATCCCGTGCCGAGGCATCGGCCACCGTCGCGATCACCTGGCCGGTGGCGGGGTCATGCACCTCCATCCGTCCCTCCTCTCCGGAGGAGATGGGACGGCCATCTATGAAGATCGCATGCCTGCGGGCCAGGAACGTGCTGACTGATGGCAGGAGGGTGGGGGCGGCAGGCTGGGTCATGGCCGGATCCTGTGATGTTGCTGGTGTGACATGTGTTTTTCATGTCCGTTCTTGTGTATCCGCGCGGTATCGCACATGTGCGCGCGCGCCGATGTCAATCATGAAGGCATGGCGGTCGGGGCATATGTCGCGAAAATGCGCACATTCCATATATTCCCGGCAATTTTTTGCATTGCACCATAAGGGCGTCCTTGACCCAGCGTGCCATCAGCGTCGCGCATTGATGGCGCCCTGACGATTGTTTGATGACAAAGAGTCCCGTCCCATGCGTCATATTGTGCAAATCGAAGGTTTCCCCGCATGATGGAGTGACAGGCGCGGTGCAGGCATTGGGCGCGCAGGCGGTATTCGCGGGGCGTTTCGCGACATTGTTTCCCGCAGTCGGCCGCCATGTGGCCGCCGGGGCCGGGGGATGGCATGAAATCAGCGCCGTGCAGGCCGATGGATGCCGTTTCGTCTGCCTGTCCGACGTTGCGCGCACCATCCGTGGCGCGGGACAGGGTGATGTGCTGAAGATGATCCTGATGGACCATGGGACCGATCATTTCACGCAGGACGGGTTCCGTGCGACGCTTGATCCCCGCCACCTGCTGCTTTACCGGCCGGAACGTCCTTTCGTCTTCACCTCGGCCGCGCGGTGCGGCAGCATGATCTTCCAGGCCCCGATCGACCTGCTGCCGTCCTGCCTGCGCGCCGCATGCGACCGGCCGCGCGTGCTGGGGGATGATGATGCGCTGGCCGCGCTGGTCATGGACATGATGCGACGTGTCGCGCGCATGCAGCGTATGGCGTGTGACAGCAGGGCGGAGGGGGCGCGTGCCGTGCGACTGGACGCATTGCGCGATGCGATGGGAAACCTGATCGGGACGTTGCCCGACCTGTCCGTAACCGGCGGGCAGCAGGTGGTATCGCACGGGTCCGTCCTGCATCGGGCGGAGGCGTTCATTCTCCGGCACTTGTCGGATCCCGCGCTGGACGTGGGGCGGATCGTCGCGGCCCTTGGCTGTTCGCGCCGGGGCCTGTACCGCGCCTTTGCCCGGCGTGGCGAAACACCGGAACGCCATATCCTGCGTTGCCGTCTGGAGTGTTGCCATCATGCGCTGCGCCATCCGGAATTCGCGCATATGACGCTCGAAAGGATCGCCAGCCTGCACGGATTTTCGTCCGCCGCACATTTTTCACGCAGTTTCCGCATGCGCTATGGCCGGACCCCGAGTGAGGTGAGGGCGGAGAGTATTTCAAGAAAACAGGTTGATAAATAATAAAAGTTTTTGGGTGCCGACTTTTTTAAAAAGGCGGTGTTCTTTGAAGCTTTTTGAAAAAAGCTTCATCAAAAACTTTTATTCATGATGTTTCCTGAATCGTCATGCGCTCCTGTGCATCAGGCGCGATGCGGCCCGGTTCCTGATAGGGCGCGCCATCGCCATGGCCGCGCATGTGTTCGATCTGGCTTTTGCGCCACCGGCCGGGCGACACCCCGGTATAGCGGCGGAAAAAGCGGGAGAAATAGGCCGGGTCCTGTGTCCCGACCTCGATTGCGATATCCTCGATGGACCTGACGGTAAACAGCAGCAGCCGCTTGCTTTCAAGCAGGCGGCGCTCATGGACCATGTGCATGACCGACAGGCCGAATGCCTGCCGCGCCGCACGGCCCAGCAGGTAGGGTGTGCTGCCAAGTTCGGTGGCATAGCGTTCAATGGACCATTCCTCGCGGAAATGGCGGTTGATCGTCGTGCGCAGCCGCCGTGCAAGGACCGTGCGCGCGTCCTGCGGCGCACGTTGCGTATCATCGGCCAGCCGCCATGCCCGTTCCAGCAGCGTCGCGGCCAGGCCGGAAATGGCGGGACTGGCGGCAGTTGGCGCATCGTTATAGCATTGCTGCATGATTTCCATCAGCGCGCCAAGCCGCTGCCACTCCGGTCGGGCGGCAGTGCCTTCCACCATCAGGGGCGTATCCAGCGGGCGGTGGATCAGTGTGGAAATGGCGCTCAGTGCCCCATCGGCAATCGACAGCACGATCGCGTCCGACTGCGTGCAGACATTGAAGCCGTGGACGACATGGCTGGGCATGAACGTGATCGCGGGGGCGGCAAAGCGCAGGGCGCGGTCCTCCATGTAATAGGTGCCGCCGCCCGTGGTCCAGAATGTCAACTGTCCCATCTGCTGGTGCTTGTGCGGTGCGACATTCCCGTTGTGCATGTTGCGGCGCGCCATCACGGTCTCGACATGGACGAACCCGATATCGACCAGCCTGTCGGGAAGTCCGTAAACAAAAAAGCTTGGTATGGGATCAGGTGTTTTCATTTTTGGAAAAGTCCATTTTTTTTCCTGTTCCGTCCATGGCACATGCGGGCGTGTCAACATAAGAATTGCGGAAAAACGGGAGGAAAAGAATGACGACCCCCATTTCCGCCAAGGCGGCCACCACCAGTACCGCCATCCCCGCGTCCCGCACCGCACAGGCGCCGGTCCTGCCCTTTACCGGGGCGGAGTATCTTGAATCCCTGCGTGACGGGCGCAGCGTCTTCATCAATGGCGAACGCGTGACGGACGTGACCACGCACCCGGCGATGCGCAATTCGGTCCGTTCACTGGCGCGACTGTATGATGCATTGCATGACCCGGCGAAAAAGGAAGTCCTGACCTCCCCAACGGATACGGGATCAGGTGGGTTCACCCACAAATATTTCCGTGTCGCCCACAGCGTCGATGACCTTGTGGCGCAGCAGGGCGCCATCGCCGAATGGGCGCGCATGTCCTATGGCTGGATGGGGCGCACGGCCGATTACAAGGCGGCGCTGATGAATACGCTTGGCGCCAATGCCGACTGGTACGGGCCATTCCGTGACAATGCGCTGGCGTGGCACAGGCGCGCGCAGGAACGTGTCCTGTTCATGAATCACGCCATCGTGAACCCGCCGATCGACCGCCACAAGGAAGCGCAGGACATCAAGGATGTCTTTGTGCATATCACGAAGGAAACGGACGCGGGCATCTACGTCTCCGGGGCGAAGGTGGTGGCGACGTCATCCGCGCTGACGCATTGCAACTTCCTTGCCCAAGGGTCGGCGGCGGTGACCAGCGACCCGTCCATGTCGGTCATGTTCATCGTTCCCATGAACGCGCCGGGCATCAAGATGATCTGCCGTGTTTCGTACGAGGAAACGGCCAACCGCGTGGGGCAGCCGTTCGATTACCCGCTTTCGTCGCGCTTTGACGAAAATGACGCGATCCTTGTGCTCGACAACGTGTTTGTGCCGTGGGAGGACGTGCTCGTCCTGCGCGATGCGAAGAAGATCATGTCCTTCCACCCGGCATCGGGCTTCATGCATGGCTACTGTTTCCAGGGCTGCACGCGTTTCGCGGTGAAGCTCGACTTCCTTGCGGGCGCACTGGCCAAGGCGCTGCGCTGCACGGGGGGGGATGCGTTTCGTGGCAACCAGGCGGCATTGGGCGAAGTCATTGCATTTCGCCATATGTTCTGGGCTTTTTCCAACGCCATGGCGCGCAATCCCGTCGAATGGGTGAATGGTGCGGTCCTGCCCAACCTGGAGGCCGCGCTGTCCTATCGCGCCTTCATGTCGGAGGCCTATCCCCGCGTGATCGACCTGATCCGCCGCACGGTGGCGTCGGGTCTGATCTACCTGCCATCCTCGGCCAGGGATTTCGATAACCCGGAGATTGACAGATACCTGTCGCAATATGTCCGTGGGTCGAACGACATCGGCCATGTGGAGCGCATCAAGCTGATGAAGCTGCTGTGGGATGCAACCGGCACGGAATTCGGCGGGCGGCATGCGCTGTATGAACTCAACTACGCCGGCGCGCCGGAGGAAGTCCGCCTGCAGATCCTCAAGGGGGCCGAACGCAACGGCATCCTGCGCGACATGGAGGCGCTGGTGGATTGCTGCATGGGCGATTATGACGAAAAAGGCTGGACCGGCGACACGTGGCTGCCGCCCATCGGCTGTGCATGAGGTGTGTCATGGATACCCCGTCTGCAAAAGAACCTTCCGTCTCCAAAACCGAATTCCGCAATGCCATGGCCCGGGTCTGCGCGCCGGTGAATGTCATCACCACGCGCGGGCCGGCGGGGCGGGGCGGGTTTACGGCCACCGCGATGTGTTCCGTCACGGATGAACCGCCCATGCTGCTGGTCTGCATGAACAGCATGTCCGCGCAATGTGACCTGTTCCTCAGGAACGGGCGTTTCTGCGTCAATGTGCTCAGCCACGACCATCGTGACCTTGCCGGGCATTTCGCGGGCCGCACCAGCGACATGGAGGCACGCTATGCCCATGCGCGGTGGGAGGACATGCCCTCTGGCAACCAGGCGCTGCATGACGCCATGGTGTCCTTTGACTGTGTGCTGGCCGACAGTCGCCGTGTGGGGACGCACCATATCCTGATCGGCGAGGTCGTGGGCATCCGTGTCCGTCCCGATGGGAATGCGCTGCTGTATTTCGACCGCGACTACGTCCACGTCCCCACCCGGATCGGCAGTTTCGGGGGATAGCGCGCAGGGTCAGTCGGCCTGTTCCGCCAGTTGGTTGAGCAGGTCAAGCAGGGCTTCCGTCCGGTCATGGCCGAAGCGTTCTTCGATCAGGCGATAGATGCGTGCGCTGTCGGGGGCCACGGCGTGGATCTTCGCCGTGCCCCGTGGCGTCAGGCCCAGCAGGGTGCGGCGGCGGTCATGCGGGTCAGTGGTGCGGTGGATCAGTCCTTCGCGTTCAAGGAAGGCGAGGATGCGCGTCAGGCTGGGCGACAGGATGAAGGCGAGTCGGGCAAGGTGCGAGGCGTCGAGCGCGCCATGTTCATCAAGGATGCGGATGACACGCCATTGCTGTTCCGTCAGGCCATGGGCGGCCAGCACCGGGCGGAAGCGCGACATGATGCTTTCGCGTGCGCGCAGCAGGGCGATGGGCAGGGAGCGCAGCGTGGAACCGGGCAGGAGCCGCATGTCATGTCCAGTCGTTGCCATTTTGAATCCTTCCTTGAAATGCCACAGATGTGAAGAACGTACGGACGCTGTCCCCGGTATGATACTTAACAGGTTAAATAGAAGCACGCACCCCAAAAGGAGGAAGCATGCCCCACCTTACGATGGAATATTCAGGAAATATCGAAAACCGGATCGACATGCAGGGCCTGTGTATCGACATGCACCGCGCGATCCTGTCGAGCGGCCTGTTCGAGGCAGGCGCGCCGCGCGTGCGGGCATTGCGGGCCGATGCGTGGGCGATTGCGGACCTTGATCCTGAAAATGCGTTCGTGGACATGAGCTTCCGCATTGGCGCGGGCCGTAGCGCGGAAGAGAAAAAACATGTGGGCGACATGATCTTTGCCGTGGCGCGTAACGGGTTGGCCCATCTGCTTGCGCGGCCGTATTTCGCGCTGTCGCTGGAGGTGCGCGAGATCGACCCCCGGCTGAGCTGGAAGGACAATGCCATGCATGCGCGCCTGCGTGGCACGGGCATGCCTGTGGCATAGGGCCAGCCGGAACCAGGAAAAATATGCATCCGTCATGATGGGGCAATCCCGTCATGCGCAAGCAATGGAGTATCGTGATGTCCGTACTGCAGGACAATATCGACAAGGTTGGCCACTACCTCGCGCGGTTTCGCGAACATGGCGTGCCCAACCATATCGGGGGGGAAGACCGCCCCGCCATCGGCAACATGACGTTCGAGACGATTTCCCCCATCGACCTCAAACCCCTCGCGCAGGTTGCGCATGGCGATGCGCGCGACGTGGACCTTGCCGCGCGTGCCGCACGCGACGCCATGGCGGAATGGGCGGCCTATGGCGGGGAGGCGCGGCGCAGGCTGCTGCACCGCATTGCCGACGCCATCGTGGCGCATGCGGAGGAAATCGCCCTGCTGGAATGTGTCGATACCGGGCAGGCATTGCGTTTCATGTCCAAGGCGGCCCTGCGCGGGGCGGAGAATTTCAGGTTCTTTGCCGACCGGGCACCGGCCGCGCGCGACGGGTTGAGCCTGCGTGGGCCGGGACAGGTCAACATGACCACCCGCGTACCGATTGGTCCGGTGGGTGTGATTACGCCATGGAACACGCCCTTCATGCTTTCCACATGGAAGATTGCGCCTGCGCTGGCCGCCGGTTGCACGGTGGTGCACAAACCGGCGGAATTCTCCCCCCTGACCGCAAGCCTGCTGGTGCGCATCGCCGAAGGGGCGGGCCTGCCGAAAGGGGTGTGGAACGTGGTCAACGGCTTTGGCGAGGATGCGGGCCGGGCGCTGACGCAGCATCCCGACATCAGGGCCATTGCCTTTGTGGGCGAAAGCCGCACCGGATCGCTGATCATGAAGCAGGGGGCCGACAGCCTCAAGCGTGTGCATTTTGAACTTGGTGGAAAAAACCCTGTCATCGTCTTTGCCGATGCGGACCTCGACCGTGCGGCGCAGGCGGTGGCGTTCATGATCTACTCCCTCAATGGGGAGCGTTGCACCTCCTCGTCACGGCTCCTGGTGGAGGAGAGCATCCATGACCGGTTCACCGACCTTGTCGCGCAGAAGGCGCGTGCCATAAAGGTCGGGCATCCGCTGGACCCGGAAACGGTCGTCGGCCCGTTGATCCATCCCGAACATGAGCGGAAGGTTCTGGAGTATTTCGAAATCGGACGGAGCGAGGGCGCATCGCTTGCCGTGGGTGGGACGCGTGTGGATGGGCCGGGTGGCGGGTGCTATGTCGCGCCGACGCTGTTTACCCATGCGCGTAATGACATGCGTATCGCGCAGGAGGAGATTTTCGGTCCGGTCCTGACCGCCATCGCCTTCCGTGACGAGGCCGAGGCCCTGTCCCTTGCCAATGGTGTGCAGTATGGGCTGTCGGGCTATGTGTGGACATCCGATGTCACGCGTGCCTTTCGTGTTGGCGATGCGCTGGATGCTGGCATGATCTGGATAAATTCGGAAAATGTCCGTCACCTTCCCGCGCCTTTCGGGGGTATCAAGAACTCCGGAATCGGCCGCGACGGGGGCGACTGGTCCTTTGATTTCTACATGGAAACCAAGAATATCGCGTTTGCCACCACCGCGCATCCCATCCCGAAACTGGGATGAGGGAAATTTACAAAAAGAATAAAAGTTTTTGGTGAAGCTTTTTTCAAAAAGCTTCAAAGAACATAACTTTTTAAAAAAGTAGATACCCAAAAACGTCTTTTCGTTTTTTTCATAATTCCTGCAACGGGCCTGCTGGCAGCAATAACGGAGAAGAACAATGCCGATTCCCATGCCGAACCTCTATCCACCCTTCAACATCGTGCGCCTGAGCCACGTGGAATTCATCGTGACCGACCTTGCGCGCAGCCGCGCCTTCTATGCCGACACGCTTGGCCTTCAGGTCGTGACGGAGGATGCGGAGCGCATCTACCTGCGTGCGATGGAGGAACGCGGGCATCATTGCATGATCCTGCGCCAGGGGCCAAAGGCCGAAGTTTCCATGCTGGCGCTGAAACTTTATTCCGAAGAAGACCTCGACAAGGCATGGGACTGGCTGTGTGAACAGGGATTGCCGGTTGAATGGGTGGAACGTCCCCATCAGGGGCGGACCCTGCGCACGCGCGATCCGTCGGGCATGCCGCTGGAATTCTATTTCCAGATGGAACGCCTGCCCCCGATCCACCAGAAATATGCGCTCTATCACGGGGTCAGGCCGCTGCGTATCGACCATTTCAACTGTTTTTCAACGGATGTCGATGCGTCTGTCGAATTTTACAACCGGATCGGTTTTCGCGTCACCGAATATACCGAGGATGATGAAAGCGGGCGTCTGTGGGCGGCATGGATGCACCGCAAGGGCGGCGTGCATGACATTGCATTCACCAATGGGCGGGGGCCGCGACTGCATCATACCGCATTCTGGGTGCCGACGCCTCTGAACATCATCGACCTGCTGGACCTGATGTCCACCACCGGATACCTGGCCAATATTGAACGCGGGCCGGGCCGCCATGGGATTTCGAATGCGTTTTTCCTGTATATCCTCGACCCTGACGGGCACCGGATCGAAATCTACTGCTCTGATTACCAGACTGTGGATCCCGACCTTGAACCCATCAGATGGGACCTGAAGGATCCGCAGCGCCAGACATTGTGGGGCGCGCCCGCGCCGCGGTCATGGTTCGAACATGGCAGCATATTCGCCGGGGCACATGTGACAGAGCCGTTGCTGAAGGCCCAGCCGATCATAGCGCCCTGACGCCGCACTCCATCGAAAGGACCGTTCACGACAGAGCAGGATCGCGTGAAATGTTGCCGAAATTCATCAGTTTTTCAAATCAGGGCCGCCCCGGATACGGCCTTGTGCGTGAGGACGGGATCGTGGACCTGTCGCGCCATTATGGCGATCGCTGGCCCACGCTGCGCGCCGTTGTGGCAGCAGGTGCGCTCGATGAACTTGCGCGCGAGGCGCAGGGATGGATGGCGGACCTGGTGCATACCGCCATTCATTATGAAATTCCCATTCCCGATGCGGAAAAGATCATCTGCGTGGGCGTGAACTATCCCGACCGGAACGCGGAATATAAGGACGGGCAGGAGGCCCCGCCCTATCCTTCGCTGTTCATCCGGCTTGCGCGCAGCTTCGTGGGCCATGACGAACCGCTGCGCCGCCCGCCGGAGTCCGTGCAGCTTGATTACGAGGGGGAGATTGTCGTGGTGATCGGCCGGGGCGGCCGGCGCATTCCCGCCGAACATGCGCTGGAGCATGTGGCGGGCCTGTCGCTGTGTAACGAGGGGACGATCCGCGACTGGGTGCGGCATGCGAAATTCAATGTGACGCAGGGCAAGAATTTCGATGGCTCTGGCGCGATCGGCCCGTATCTGGTGCCGTTTTCCGATCCGGCGCAGCTGTCCGATATCACGTTGGAAACCAGCGTGAACGGTGCGGTGCGCCAGCATGACCGCACGGGGCGGATGATCTTTCCGTTTGCATATCTTATCGCCTATATCTCCACCTTTACCACGCTGTCGCCTGGCGACATGATCGTGACCGGCACGCCAACCGGGGCGGGGGCACGCCATGACCCGCCCATCTGGCTCAAACCCGGCGACGTGGTGGAGGTACGGGCCGATGGGCTTGGCGTCCTGCGTAACGGCGTGATCGACGAAGGGGAAAGCCCATGCTGACGACAGCACAGCGTGAGGCGCAGATCGCGCTGCTTGACGCGGCGGAGCGCACGGGCGTGCAGACCGGCCTGATTTCGGGCCGGTATCCCGATGCGGACCTTGACGATGCCTATGCCATCCAGGCGGGATGGGTGGCGCGCAAGGTTGCAGCGGGCAGGCGGATCATCGGCTGGAAGATCGGACTGACGTCACGGGCGATGCAGTCGGCGCTGAATATCGAAACCCCGGATTCCGGCGTCCTGCTTGACGACATGATGTTCGAGGATGGGGCACATGTCCCGGCGGGGCGGTTCATCCAGCCCCGGATCGAGGCGGAAATTGCCTTTGTCATGAAATCCCCGCTGCGGGGCGCGGATGTCGGCATATGCGACGTGCTTGATGCAACGGCCTATGTGGTTCCCGCGCTGGAGATCCTTGATACCCGTATCGTGCGTGTGGACCGTGAAACCGGGCAGGCCCGGACGGTTATCGACACGATTGCCGATAACGCGGCCAATGCCGGGATCGTGCTGGGCGGGCAGGCCATCAGGCCGGGGGATGTGGACATGCGGTGGATGGGGGCGATTGTGTCACGCAATGCCGTGGTGGAGGAAACCGGCCTTGGCGCGGGTGTCCTGAACCATCCGGTACGCGGGATCGTCTGGCTGGTCCGTCGCCTTGCGGCCTATGGGCAGGGGATCGATGCCGGGCATGTCGTCCTGGCCGGGTCCTTCATCCGCCCCATCGAGGCGCGACATGGGGACACGATCATGGCCGATTACGGCCACCACGGCACGCTGGGCTGTTATTTTGAATAGGGAGAGACGGAAAATGCCTGCCCCTGTCAACAGGTTCAAGGCCGCCATCCGGAATGGGGAATGCCAGATCGGGCTATGGCTGGCGCTGGCCAATCCCTATACCGCCGAAATCTGCGCAGGTGCCGGGTATGACTGGCTCCTGCTGGATGGGGAGCATGCCCCCAATGACATCCCGACCCTGATGGCGCAGCTTCAGGTCCTGCATGGGAATGGGCATCCGGTGGTACGCCCCCCGACGGGGGCGGCATGGATGATCAAGCAGGTCCTCGACCTTGGCGCGCAGACGCTTCTGGTGCCCATGATCGAAAGTGCGGATCAGGCCCGCGAAATGGTGCGCGCGGTGCGTTATCCCCCGCAGGGCATCCGGGGGATCGGCGCCGCTCTGGCGCGGGCTTCGGCGTTCAACCGCATTCCCGACTACCTTCCCACCGCGAACGCGCAGGTCTGCCTGCTTCTGCAGGTGGAAAGCCGCGCGGGCCTTGCCGCGATCGAGGAGATCTGCGCGGTGGAGGGGGTGGACGGGGTCTTTGTCGGCCCGGCCGACCTCGCCGCCGACATGGGATATCTGGGGCAGCCCGGCGCGCCTGCGGTGCAGGAGGAAGTGGAAATGGCCATCGTGCGCATCCGTGCCTGTGGCCGTCCCGCCGGGGTCCTGACGTCGGACCCGGCGCTTGCGCGGCGTTATGTCGAACTTGGGGCCAGTTTTGTTGCCATCGGCAGCGATGTGGGCCTGCTGGTGGCGGCCACGTCGCGGCACCTGCGGGAGTTCCGCAAGGACGCGCTGCCCCCTGTGGCACGGGGATCTGTCTACTGAACAGGATTCATCCTGTAAAACCACGTGAAAATATCGAATCTTTCCCCGGCATGTTTCGGATAATTCCGCCTTCCTGAAGAAAAGGCGACACCATGCCCATGCTGCCCCACCCGTGCCGCAACGGTGGCGCGGGACAAAGCATGGAAATGAAACATTGATAAAGTCAGTCTGAAAAATTCTCCAGAATAACAAGAAGAAAATGGAGTGAAGGTGACATGGCGACAAACGGGTATGCTGTTGTCCCGCCACCGCGCACGGCGCGATACGCCATATATGATGGTCTGGCGGCTTTTTATTTCATGATCGCAAGCATCGTGTTTATCGGCCTGGGTGAACATGCCCGTGAGCATCCATGGGTCATGGCGCATCCATATATCCTGGCATTCCTGAAATTCGCCTGTCTTGCGACATTCGGGGAATGCCTGAGGGGGCGGATCGTCGCAGGCCGCTGGATCGTGCGCGCCGTGTTGGTGCGTGCGCTGATCTGGGGATGCCTTGGGGTCTGGATCGCCTTCGCCTTTCAGGTGATTGACGCGGGCGTGGGCCACCTGCTCGGGCCGGGGGCGCCGGCCGTGTGGCGTGCGCTGTGTGCAAGTGTGTGGATCAATCTCCTGTCCGGGTATGGGTTTTTCATGATGACGGCACATTTCGTGACGGACCGCATCATTGACGACGGGTGGCAGTCCCCATGGCGTGCCCTGCAGCATCCCAGCTTTTCGCCATGGGCGCGTATCGTCATGCTGACGCTGGTATGTTTCTGGGTGCCCGCGCATACCATCACGTTCCTGCTGCCGCCTGCATGGCGTGTGGTCTTTGCGGCCTATCTGGGGATTGCGCTGGGCCTCCTGCTGTCCTTCAGCAATGCGCGTGCGCGCAGGCAGGCGCGGATGGCGTCCGCAATGGCGGGACACGGGCTGGCGCTTGCGCTGGGATGTATGGGGGTGCTGGCGGCGGGGCGTGCGTATGCCACCGAAGGCGGGGGCAGTGTCTATCCCACCGGGGTCAACACCGTGATGCCCGCCATCCTGCCCGGCCCGAACGAGACGGAACTGTTCAACTATATCGTCGATGTGCCGATGCCGTCGCTGAACAATGCGAAGGGCAGGTCCACCGTGCCGTTCCGCGCCAACCTGTTTGCCTATGCCCCGCGCCTTGTCCATGGATGGGACGTGGATTACCACGGCCTGCACCTTGAAACCGGTGTCTCCCCCGTCCTGCAGCGCAAGAGCGTGCGTGTGGGGGACAGCAGCGATTTTGCGATGAACATGTCCTCGTTCGACCTGCAGGCGCTTTACCTGACATGGTCGCATGGGAATGTGCACCTGATGGTGGGGCAGGATTTCTGGTTTCCCGGTTCGACCTTCAACCGTCGTGCCCTGGCCAATGTCAGCCCGAACAAGGTGACCTTCATGCCCGAGGGCGCGGTGACATGGATGCCGGGGCGATGGGAAGTGTCCGTGGAATTCACGGGACAGTTTTCAACCATCAATCCCGCCACCCATTACCATGACGGTGCGCTGTTCGATCTGGACTATGGCATCGGGTATCGCCCTTTTCGCAGGCTTCCCAAGCTGCAGGTCGGGATCCAGGGCAATTTCGCCAACCAGTTCAGCGATGACATGCAGTATGGCGTGCCGTACGAAAATGGATACCGCATGCGCAACTTCACCATCGGGCCACAGTTTGTCTATAGCATCCGGCGCGGCATGGGCGTGGCGCTGAAGTGGCAGCATAATGTCGTGTCCCACAATACGGTGGGCGGGGAGCGGTTCTGGGTGCAGTTTGCATTCCCGCTGTAAAATGGCTGATGAATGAAAACAAAAGTTTTTGGTGAAGCTTTTTTCAAAAAGCTTCGAAGAACGCTGGTTTCTGAAAGAATCCAGAACCCGAAAACTTCCCACGCTGTCAAACAAAAAGAAAAACGGGAGCGAACCTGATGAGCGGTTCCATCACCATGCACAGCACATCCCCCCATGACGGCGCCTTTATGGACCCGCTGGCCGGGGCACGCCATGTGTTTCACAACCTGTCGGCCGGGGAACTGGTGGAACATGCCCTGCTGCAGGGGGGCGCGCACCTGTCGGATGGTGGCGCGCTGATGGTCGATACGGCGGAGCATACCGGGCGTTCGGTGCGCGACAAGTTCATTGTCGATGAACCCGCCAGCACGTCGGACATCTGGTGGGGTGAGGTCAACCAGCCCATGGCGCCCGCCCATTTCCAGAACCTGCGTGCCCGGGCGGAGGATCACCTGCGCGGTGGCGTGGTCTATGTGCAGGATGTGTTTGCCGGGGCGGACCCGCAATACCGCATTGCCGTGCGCCTGGTGACCGACAGCGCCTGGCATGCCCTGTTCGCGCGCAACATGTTCATCCGCCCCACGCCGCAGGAGCATGAAGGGTTTGCCCCGCATTATACGATCATCCATGCGCCCGGCCTGCAGGCTGTCCCGGCGCAGGACGGGACACATGGCGGCACCGCGATCGTGCTTTCGCTGGAGCAGAAATCTATCGTGATCGTCGGGACCCGTTATGCGGGGGAAATCAAGAAAGCCGTCTTTACCCTGATGAACTGGCTGTTGCCGCAGCACGGCGTGCTGCCGATGCATTGCAGCGCCAACATCGGTGAAGGCGGCGATGTCGCGGTGTTTTTCGGCCTGTCGGGCACGGGCAAGACGACCCTGTCGTCCGACCCGTCGCGTCGCCTGATTGGTGATGACGAACATGGGTGGAGCGCGCATGGCATCTTCAACTTCGAAGGCGGATGCTATGCCAAGGCCATCGGGCTTGACCGTGACAGGGAACCGGCGATCTGGCGGGCATCCACGTGCTTTGGCGCGATCCTGGAAAATGTAGCGTCGCAAGATGGCGTCATTGATTTCGATGACGGGTCGCGGACGGAAAATACGCGTTCATGCTATCCGATCGAATTCATCGACCATATCCAGCCCGACGGATGTGGTGGCATTGCGCGCCATGTCGTGATGCTGACCGCCGATGCGTTCGGCGTGCTGCCGCCCCTGTCGCGCCTGACGCCACAGCAGGCGATGTATCACTTCATGACCGGCTATACCGCCAAGGTCGCGGGCACGGAAAAGGGGCTGGGCGCGACACCGCAGGCCACCTTCAGCACCTGTTTTGGCGCACCGTTCCTGCCGCGCCCGCCCGAAGTGTATGGCGCGATGCTCAGATCCCTGATCGAGGAGCATGGTGTGGCGTGCTGGCTGGTCAATACGGGCTGGACTGGTGGCCCATGTAGCACGGGACAGCGTATGTCGCTGGCCCATACGCGCCGGCTGCTCAATGCCGCGCTGGGCGGGGAGCTTGATGCGGCAGGGTTCGAGGAAGACGGGTATTTCGGCCTCCTGATCCCGACGGAGGTGCAGGGCGTGCCGTCGGGCATCCTGCGTCCACGGCAGGCCTGGGACGATGCACGTGCCTATGCCCGTGCGGCGGGCGAACTGCTGGACATGTTCGCGAAAAATGACGAACTGAAACGCAAGGCTGCGGCCCGGGACCTGTAATGGGATGAGCGGGTCATAAAAAAACGGGACCCGTTGAGGGTCCCGTCCTTTGGTCCTGCCGTCACGACTTGTCGTGACTGTGCAGGCCGCCTTTCCTGCCGGCTTCGGCGGCGCGTTCCGGGTCCTTGGCAAAGTTGCCGGAACTGTGCTGCCCGCCCTTGTGCCCGGCTTCGGCCGCACGTTTGGGATCGTTGGCGAAGTTGCCCGAACTGTGCTGGCCCCCCTTGTGCCCGGCTTCGGCGGCACGTTCCGGGTCGTTGGCAAAGTTGCCGGAGCTGTGCTGCCCGCCCTTGTGGCCGGCTTCGGCCGCGCGCTTGGGATCGTTGGCGAAATTGCCGGGATTGTTCGCCGCCCCACCCCCGCCGTGGCTGTCCGCCGGGGCATGTGCGATGGCGCCGATATTGAGGCTGTTGACTGTACGATATGTCATGGTCATCTCCTCCAGAGATCGCAGCGGCGCTTTGGAATCCTTGTTTTTTCCCATCGGGTGCGAAAGCATGGATGGGAAAGCAATCCCGTCAGGGCCGCTGTGGACGACTCAACGATGTGTCATGGCGGCAGTTCCGGCGTTTCGAAAAGAATCCACATAATAAAAATTATTGTTTTATGACGGATTCTGAATATATATCGCATGTATAACGAATTTTATTGGTAATAACACGACTGGTTATGCGTCAATATTATTGACCGGATTCTTCCGTCATGGCGGGGAATAGACGATGCGGCATTGAGGTCCACTGCGACCGGCCCTGACCCGGACGCATCCCGGGGGACATGATGCGGGACTGGTGTCGCCATTTTCCAGAAATCTTCGCCAGAAGACTTTCAATGTTTTGCGGGGGCGTCCTGCGGATGTCGCCCTGGCTTGTGCCGGTACCGCCACAGCACCAGCAGGCACAGCGCCGTGGCATAGCCGACACTGGTGGGGGTGTAGGTCTTGAACGCCATCAGGAAATGCACGGCCGCAAGGATCGCCACGACATGGACCAGGCGATGCAGCACCTGCCACCGGCGCCCCAGCCGGCGTATCGACCATGTATTCGATGTCACCGCCAGCGGGACCAGCAGCGTAAACGCACAGGCCCCGATCATCAGGAAAGGCCGGTGCGTGACATCGCGCCACAGGACCGCCATGTCGAACTGCTGGTCGAGCGCGACATAGACCGCCACATGCATGCAGGCATACCAGAAGGCCAGCAGCCCGAACGTCCGGCGATAGCGCAGCAGGCTGTATCCGCTGACCTCCCGCAGGGGGGTGATGCACAGCGTCACCAGCAGGAAGCGCACCGCCCACAGCCCCAGCCAGCGTTCAAAGACGTTGACCGGGTCGGCCCCCAACCGGTCATGCGCGCCATACCAGAAATACAGCGCCGCCGGACCAAGGCCGATCAGCGTGAGGGCCCATGTCTCGAACCGCCACGGCATGACGGTCCGGTTGCGCGGCGTGCCGCTCAGGTAGGGCATGTCAGAAATGGGTCCGCAGGTTCATCTGCCCATACAGGCCCGCGACCTGTTCGCCATATCCGTTGAACATCTGCGTCTTCCTGCGTCCCCCACCGAAAAAGCCGCCCGCGCCGATCACGCGTTCCGTCGCCTGGCTCCATCGGGGGTGGTCCACATCCGGGTTGACGTTGGCGAAGAACCCGTATTCCGAAGGGTCCATGCGGTTCCATGTCGTGGGGGGCATCTGCTCCATCAGGCGGATGCGCGTGATCGACTTGATCCCCTTGAACCCGTATTTCCATGGCACCACCAGACGCACCGGCGCGCCGTTCTGGTTCGGCAGCGTCCGCCCGTAAAGCCCGACCGCAAGGAAGGCCAGCGGGTGCATCGCCTCATCAAGGCGCAGCCCCTCCACATAGGGCCAGGGCAGGGCGTCAAGGACGGTGCGCTGCCCCGGCATCTGCGCGGGGCGCACCACGGATTCAAACGCGACATAGCGCGCGCTGCCCAGCGGCTGTGCCTGCTTCAGCAGCGACGCCAGTGCGAAGCCATCCCACGGGATGACCATCGACCATGCCTCCACGCAGCGCATGCGATACAGCCGCTCCTCCAGCGGCATTTCGGCCATCAGGCGGTCGATGTCCCACACGCGCGGACGTTCCACCAGCCCCTCGACGGAGAGGGTCCATGGCCGTGGCTGGAATGCGCTGGCATAGGCGGACGGATCGCCCTTTCCCATGCCGAATTCATAGAAATTGTTGTAATGCGTCACATCTTCCAGCGGCGTTGGCGTCTCGGCCGCCTGATACGGGCCGGGCCGCGTATGCAGGGCTTGCGCCATGGCCGGGCCGGTATGGCCGAACGGGGCTGCCAGAGCACTCGCCGACGCAGCAGCCATGAAGTGGCGCCGCGACAGCCAGGCCGCGTGGGGCGTGATCTCGCTGGAAGGTGGGCGGGGATAGGACCAGCGTGCCATGGGTGCTTCTTTCCCAAAAGGGGACAGCAGCCATATTGGGCATTGCCCGTGCCGGAGACAAGGTGGGTGGTCCTATTACGGAAGGTTTCGGATTGGCCGTTTTTTTACGGATGTCGTGTCTTTCGAAGCTTTTTGAAAAAAGCTTCACCAAAAACTTTTAATGACCAGAGGTTTTCTGGCTCTTTTTTCAAAAAAGAACATGAAGGCATGACCGGGCCCACGGAACGCGGCAGGTTCCGCAGGCCCGTGGTCCCGTGACATCCTGAAGATCAGGCGGCGGCGTCGATCGGCACGACGTCGATCAGTTTCTTGTTGACGAATTCCTGAATCCCCAGCGACGAAAGTTCGCGCCCGTATCCCGAACGCTTGATCCCCCCGAACGGCAGGTCGGCGCGGGTCCAGGTGGGGTGGTTGACAAACACCATGCCGGTTTCGATCCGCCGCGCGACGTCCGTCCCATGGTCGGTATCGCGGGTGAAGACCGATCCGCCCAGGCCGAACGGGCTGTCATTGGCGATCCGGATCGCTTCCTCCTCGTCGCGCACGCGAAAGAACATGGCCACGGGACCGAACAGTTCCTGATGATAGACAGGGTTTTCC
This sequence comes from Novacetimonas maltaceti, assembly GCF_002906255.1. GTDB lineage: Bacteria > Pseudomonadota > Alphaproteobacteria > Acetobacterales > Acetobacteraceae > Novacetimonas > Novacetimonas maltaceti. Next base: position 29,075 of record NZ_POTC01000010.1, read on the forward strand.
GGTGTGATATCCGTCAGGACCGTCGTCTGCACGAACGCGCCGCGCTGTGGCGGGGCAGGGCCGACACGGATCGCCTTGGCGCCATGTTTCACCGCCATGCGGACCTGTTCGTTCAACTGGTCCGCTGCACCCTGCGATGACATGGGCGGCAGGCCCGTGGCCTCGTCCATCGGGTCGCCCGGCTCCAGCCGCCCCAGGGCCTCGGTAAAGCGGCGGAGGAATTCATCGGCGATATCATCCATGACGATCATGCGCTTGGACGCCACGCAGCACTGGCCGCCATTGTTCATCCGGCCCCACACGGCCCATTTGACCGCCTGTTCCATGTCCGCGTCCGACAGCACGATGAAGGCGTCGCTGCCGCCAAGTTCCATCGTCGTCTTCTTCAGGTTCTGCCCCGCCCGCGCGGCGATGCGCGCGCCCGCGCCTTCGCTGCCGGTCAGGGCGACGCCGATGATGCGGGGATCGTCAATCAGGGTCTCAAGCTGCGCGTGGGTGGCATACAGGTTGGTGTACAGCCCCTCTGGCGCGCCGGCATCGTCAAACAGCCTTGCAAAGGCGGCGGCCGACTGCGGCACGTTGGAGGCATGCTTGACCATCACCACATTGCCCGCCATGAACTGCGGCCCCACCACGCGCGCAAGCTGGTAATAGGGGAAGTTCCACGGCTCGATCGCCAGGATGACGCCCATCGGCTGGCTGATGACCATGGCGCGGTCGCCACGTCCCGCCTCGTCCGGGACAGGCTGCGGGGCAAGGAATTCCTCGGCCTTGTCAGCATAGTAGTCGAGGATATCCGCCGACAGCGTGACTTCCTGCCGGCTTTCGCGCAGTAGCTTGCCCATTTCCAGCGTCAGGAGCCTGGCATAATGGTCGCTGTTTTCGCGTAGCAGCCGTGCCGCCTTTTTCACGATGGCGCGCCGTTCGGGGAAATCGGTGCGCGACCATCTGGCATAGGTCGCCTGTGCCTGTGCGACGGCCTGTTCCAGTTCGTCCTTGCGCAGGTCGGGAAAGGTTGCGACCAGTTCGTTGGTGTAGGGATTGACGGTCTTGTAAGCCATGGAGGACTCCCTTGCAGAGGGGAGCGAGCGTCCATCTACGTGACATCAACGCGACCGGGATGGCCGCGTGACGCTCGTTCCGGAATTGGCGTGCCCCTATCCAACATGCGGGGCGGCCAAAGGTTCGGCGCGGGATGTTTTTTTATCGGACCGTGATGGCGGCCTCGTTCGGAGGCCCCCGATACACGTTTGCAAAAAATAAGAAAATAACAGAAGTTTTTGGTGAAGCTTTTTTAAAAAAGCTTCAAAAGGTGCCGCCTTTTCAGATCAAAAGGCGGCACCCGGAAACTTCTTCATGTTTTCCGATATTGCCAGACAGGCTCAGGCCGTGGCCGGCATGGTCGCCATGTCGATGACAAAGCGGTATTTCACATCGGATTTCAGCATGCGGGCATAGGCGTCCTCGATCTGGTCCATGCGGATCATCTCGATATCGGCGGTGATATCGTGCTTCCCACAGAAATCCAGCATCTCCTGCGTCTCGGGAATGCCCCCGATCAGCGACCCGCTGAAACTGCGGCGCTTCATCAGCAGGCTGAACACCGAAACCGGCAGTGGCGTTTCCGGCGCGCCGACCTGCACCAGCGTCCCGTCGCGCTTGAGCAGTTCCAGATAGGCATTGATGTCATGGTTGGCGGCGACCGCGTCAAGGATGAAATCGAACCGTCCATGTTCGCGCGCCATGGCGTCGGCATCCTTCGACAGCACGACCTCATGCGCGCCAAGGCGCAGGCCGTCGGCGACCTTGCTGGCGGAGGTGGTGAACAGGACCACTTCCGCACCGAAGGCACGGGCGAACTTCACGCCCATATGGCCAAGCCCGCCCAGTCCGACAATGCCGACCCGCTGCCCCGGCCCCACTTTCCAGTGGCGCAGCGGGGAATAGGTGGTGATCCCCGCGCACAGCAGGGGGGCCACGGCAGCAGGGTCGAGCGTTTCGGGCACCTTCAGCACGAAGGACTGGTCCACGACGATGGCGCGCGAATATCCGCCAAAGGTGATGCCGCGTCCCTGCCTGTCCTCCCCGTTATAGGTGGCGACGAAGCCCTGTTCGCAATATTGCTCGTACCCGTCACGGCAACTTTTGCATTCGCGGCAGGAATCGACCATGCAGCCAACGCCCACCAGGTCGCCGGTGTGAAAGCGCGTGACCGACGTGCCCACCTGCGCCACGCGCCCCACGATTTCATGGCCGGGAACGCAGGGGAAGATGGTGTTGTGCCATTCATCACGCGCCTGGTGCAGGTCGGAATGACAGACGCCGCAATACAGGATGTCGATCTTCACGTCATCGGGGCCGGGGTCGCGACGTTCAAGCGTGATGGGGCCAAGGCGCGCATCCGCGGCGGTGGCCGCGTATCCGGTGCAGGAAAACATGGCAATGCCCTTTGTGCCAGATGGTGATGGTGAAAGTTCGGCCGCAGCATATCGCGTGACGGAAAGGCGCGCGACCCCGCAACACGATCGCACGAAAGCGTGAAAGTGGCGGGCATGTGTGGGAAAGGGAGGAGCGTTTTTTGAAAAAACCCCAGATACGTCCGGTCATTCAAAAATAATGCCGCCTTTTTTGAAAAAAGGCGGCATTTGGAAGCTCCTGTTTTTTCGAAACCTCAGTAGATATCGAAATCGTTATTGCCAGTCGACGAAAATGCCATCCGGCGTTCGGACATGTTCAGGATCCACGACGCCATGTCGGACCGCGATTTCGGGAAGGGCAGGCGGTGGAAGATCGAGCGCATGCCATAGAAGGATTTGTACATCCGCTGGATGCGCTGTTCCATCTGTCCGGGCGTGCAGTCGCGCGGCCAGATATGGCAGACCTGCCCCGGCCAGCGGTCGATGTCCTCGGGGTCGATGATGCGCCCGGCCTTGAGCATCTTGTCAAACAGGGCGGTGCCCTTGGTCGGGGTCAGGATGTTGAAATAGGCCGCCGGGACCTTGTGTTCCTCAAGGAAACGCAGGGTGTTGTCATAGACATCGGGGTCCTCGTCATCATAACCGAAGATGAAGTTGAGGGAGTAGCTGATGTCGCGGCGGCGCATGTTGTCGAACATCTCGCCATAGCGGGTGGTCTTGTTCCAGCCCTTCTTCATGTCGGCCAGTGTCTCGGCATCGATGCTTTCAATGCCGATATTGACGTGCATGACGCCACTTTTCTGCGCAAGGTCGAGGAAATCGGTATCGAGGCACAGATTGGACGACCACAGCGTGGACCAGCGGATCTTCAGCGGGACCAGCCCTTCCATCAGTTCCATCGCCCGGCTTTTCTTGCCGCCGAAATTGCTTTCACCGAAGAAGAAGTGCGACCCCTTGTTCTTGATGCGCCGGATCTCGTCAACCATCTGGTTGACCGGCCGCCAGCGGTAGCGCCCGCCAAGGTAGAAGCGTTCGGAGCAGAAATCGCACACGAACGGGCACCCGCGCGAGGACTGTACCGCAAACGTCCTGAACGGGCCGAATTTCTTCAGGTCCAGCAGGTCATAGCGTGGCGGCGGCAGGTTATCGAGTTCCTTGAGCGGCGTCGCACGATAGATTTTCTTCAGCCGCCCGGCCGCCGCATCCTCCAGCATCGTGGTCCAGATCGGCTCCGCCTCGCCCACGCCGACGGCATCGCAATATTCCGCGGCCTCGTCGGCATAGAAGAAGACGTGCGGCCCCCCCATGATGACGGTCACGCCCCGGCGGCGGAATTCGGTGGCGATGTCATAGGCGCGCGGCGAATGCAGCGTCCACGCCGTCAGCGCCACCACATCGACGGGCGCATCGAAATCGATGTCCTCAAGCTGCTCGTCAAGCAGGGTGACCGACCATTCCCGTGGCGTCAGCGCCGCAAGGTACGGCAGCGCGAGGGGAACCATCTGGCGTCGTCGGGTCTTGAAAATCGTCCGGTCCGTCTTGGAACGGTAATGGGAGGGCTGGATGATGAGCAGTTTTGGATGGCTGATGGACATAACAAAATCTATGGCAATGATGGGGGAACGAACGTTTTTTTATGATAATCCTGTTATGAGGCAGGATAGTCAGCGGCCTCGTGCTGTCCAGATTGAATATATCTATATGTTATATATCAACGCCATGGTTTAATCCGCGCAATATACCCATACCGCATACCGGCCTTGTGAAAAACTATAGCCTTGTCGGCGGATTATCGATTCATGGATAAATATAGAGTGAAAAACAATACTTGAATAAATCATAAGAAGATATTTCGCATGACTGAACTTTTTCTGATTTGTGAAATAACATGAAGTGTTATTTTTGATGTTCAGGAAAGTCATGAAGTTGTTCGTTTTCATGCGCACGTTTCAAAAATGAATACCTGATATATCCCGTGCGAATATGTATGTTTATCCATCATGGCGGGCATGCGCGACGCATCGCCGCCTGTCGTGCGGCAACGCGGAACGGTTGGTACGGCACGGTGGCGTGTTGCGTGTATTTTACGATATGGTCGGCGGTCTTTGCCACGATGACGTGGCGCGACCCGGCCCGGCTTTGCCGCCCGGGTGGCTGGATTATGGGCGATATTGGTATCATGGTCATGAAAACAGGTGCCGCACACGGCCCGCGCGCATCCGTGCCGGGGGGATGGCGCGCGCGCATGCGTGACGTCATCGCGGGGATATCGCTGGCGTCGATGAACATCCCGCAGGTGCTGGGCTATACCCGCATTGCCGCCATGCCCGCGGTGACGGGGCTGTATACGGTGCTGCTGCCACTGGTGGCGTTCGCCTGTTTCGGCGCGTCGCGGCATCTGGTGGTCGCGGCCGATTCCGCCACCGCCGCCATCTTTTCCAGCGCGCTGGGCCGCATGGCCCCGCCGGGCAGTCCGCATTACATGGCGCTGGTCAGCATGGTCGCACTGCTCAGCGCGGGATTCCTGCTGGTTGCGCGCCTGTTCCGCCTTGGCTTCCTGGCCGATTTCCTGTCGCGCACCGTGCTGGTGGGGTTCATGGCGGGGGTGGGGATCCAGGTCGCGCTGGCGATGGTGCGCGACATGCTGGGCATCGTGACCACCGCGCACAACCCGCTTTTGCAACTGGTGCAGACGCTGGCGCACCTGCCACATGCCAGCGGGCCGACCATGGTGCTGTCGGCCTGTGTCGTGGGGCTGATCATGGTGGGCGACAGGCTGGCGCCGCGCGCGCCACTTGCGCTGGTGACGGTGGTGGGGTCGATCATCGCCAGCATGGCGTTCGACCTGTCGCGGCATGGGATAGAGACGCTCGGCCCGATCGAAAGCGGCCTGCCGCGCCTGCATTTTCCCGATGTATCATGGAACGACATGCTGGCCCTGCTGCCGGTCGCCACGTCGTGCGTGTTCGTCATCATTGCGCAGAGTGCCGCGACATCGCGCGCATTCGCCCTGCGGTTCCATGACCCGGTGGATGACAATGCGGACATCCTTGGCCTGTGCGCGGCCAATGCGGTGGCGGGGCTGAGCGGGACCTTTACCGTCAATGGCAGCCCGACCCAGACCGCGATGGCCGCGCGGACCGGTGCGCGCACGCAACTGGCGCAACTGACGTTCGCCGCCGTGACGGCGGTGGTGCTGGTATTCCTGACGGGGCCGCTGCGCTACCTGCCGCGCTGTGTGCTGGCCTCCATCGTCTTTACCGTGGCGGTGGGGATGATCGACCTGCGCGCGATCCGCGCCATCCGGCGTGAAAGCCCCGGCGAATGCGGGCTGGCGCTGGTGACGGCGGCGGCGGTGGTCGGCATCGGGGTGGAACAGGGGATCTTCCTTGCCATCGCGCTGTCGCTGTTTCGCCATGTGCGCCACAGTTACGAACCCCACACCATGATCCTGTGCCATGACCCGCATTCCGGCCTGCTGGAACCGCGCGGGGTCGCGGGCGGCGTGCGGACATCGCCGGGACTGGTGGTCTACCGGTTCTGCGCGGACCTGTTCTATGCCAATTCCGCCCGGTTCGTCGCGGATGTGCGCGTGATGGCGGAAGGGGCGTCCGCGCCGCTGTCCTGCCTTGTGGTGGATGCCAGCGCCATTACGGACATTGACTTTTCCGCCGCCAGCGACCTGCGCGACCTGTTTACCGCCCTGCGCGCGCGCGGCGTGACCGTGATCTTCGGGCGGGTCAGTCCCTACCTGCGCGCCGACATGGACCGCCACCGCATCACCCCCGTGGTCGAACCCGCCAACATCCACGCGCAACTCCATACCGCCGTGGCGGCGGCAGAGGCGATCATCCGGCAGGAAAAGTAATGGTTTCCAAAGGGCAATGCCCTTTGGTGGGGGTTCGGGGACAACGCCCCTGAGGAAGTCGGCGTTTGCCCCACCCGGGCTCTGCCCGGACCCGGCAGGGATCGCGATCCCTGCACCCTGATTCATTAAAAGTCATGGTTTGCAAAGGGTAATACCCTTTGCCGGGTTTCAGGGCAGCGCCCTGAGCCTCCGTGTTACCCGCAGGGCTGGATCTTCACGCCCAGCGCCCGCAGCGTATCCCAGTAAGCCGGGAACGTCTTGCCCACGCAGCCGGGATTGAGGATCGAAATCTCCGGGATCTTCAGCGCCGCAAGGGCGAAGGACATGGCGATGCGGTGGTCGTCATAGGTCTCGATTGCCACTTCTTTCGCGGTCTGCGCGGGGTCGGGGCTGGGGAACACCAGCAGGTCGTCGCCTTCTTCGCGTGCGTAGGCGGGATTGATGCGCTGCATCTGGGTTGCCAGCGCATGCGTGCGGTCGCATTCCTTGACGCGCAGGTTCTCGATCCCGACAAAGCGCACAGGTGTTGCGTTGAACATCGCCATGACCGCCAGCGTCGGGATCGCGTCCTGCATCTGCGACCCGTCGATCACGGCAGGCATATGGGGGAAGGACTGGATCACGCGCCACGCGGCGGCATCGGGCTGCGTGAAATCGTCGATGGGAAAGCCGATGTCGATCGCGCCGCCCGACAGGGCCTCGGCCGCCCACAGGTACGTCGCGGCGGAGGCATCGGGTTCGATGCGGAAATCGGTCGCGCTATACCCGCCCGGCGCGACGGTCCATGACGCGTCATCGCCCGCCGTGACGCTGGCGCCAAAGGCACGCATCGCCGCGATGGTCAGCCCGATATAGCCCTGCGCCCCGATATGCGGGCCGGACAGGCTGATGCGCACGGGTTTGCTGCTGCATGCCGCCATCATCAGCAGGGCGGAGACATACTGGCTCGACAGGCTGGCGTCGATTTCCACCGCCCCACCCGACAGCCCGCCGGTGCCATGGATGGTGACGGGGGGGCAGCCGCTTGGCGCGCTGGCGTCGATGCCAAGCGTGCGCAGCGCGTGCACCAGCGGGGCGATGGGGCGGCGCGCCATGTTGGCGTCCCCCCCCACGACCACCGTGCCGCGCACCAGCGCGCTTGCCGCCGTCAGGAACCGCACCGCCGTGCCCGCATTGCCCAGGAACAGCGGGCCATCCGGCGCATGCAGCGTGCCGGATGAATGCACGACGAAGCTGGTGGCATCGGGCTGCTCCACCTCCACGTCCATCTGCCGCAGGGCCTGCGCCATGTACAGGGTGTCGTCGCTTTTCAGCGCGCCGGTCAGCCGCGACGTGCCACGCGCCAGCCCCGCCAGCAGCAGGACACGGTTGGTCACGGATTTCGACCCCGGCAGGACCACGCGCCCCTTCAGCGGGGCGGTCACGGGCTCGATGCTCAGGCAGGGGAGGGGCGCGTTCATGAAAAGTCCGTCTTCCGTCATGATGGGGTGGCATGGCCCGTTTTCGTCCGGATCAGGCGATATCCGTGCTGCGGTCATATCACCGCGCCATGCGTTTTACCAAGGGCCGCCATCATGTTCCCGCCGTGCTCAGGCCCGCGCGCGCGGGTCGGGGCAGGCCGCGCCGGGCGTGAAAAAGACATTCCCCCGGCCCAGTTCGGTGGCGACGATGATCAGCCCGCCCAGCGCGGCACTCAGTGCGATGCGCGTGCCCGTATCGCCGGAGGTCCGTTCCATGCCATGGAGGCGTTCGAACGTGGCGCGGACCTGATGCGCCAGCGCGGCAGGCCCCGTGGCCGCGTGCGACAGGGCGTCGAACAGGGCCGACAGGTCCGCGCGCGCCTTTGCGGGGATGCGCGGATCGCCACGGAAATCGCGCAGGTACAGCAGGTTGCGGCCAATGGTCATGACCGAAAATGCCCCGTGCAGCCACGCATCCGTCAGGCGGTCGCCCCTGTGCCCCATATGCGCGATCAGGTTTTCCATGCCCTGTATGATGCCGCCGATCCAGACATCCTCCTCCATCCGCGCGGGCGTGCGCCCGATGCGGTGCAGGTTGCCCAGCGTGCGGGCACGGAACAGCGCGCAGAACCGCCGCAGGTTGAACGGCAGCACGTAGCGGAAGACCAGAACCCCGAAGCCAAGGCCGCTGAGCAGCGCGAACGTGGTGTTGAACCATTGCAGTTCGTCGATGCGGCTGTGGTTGTCGAGGCCGAGCAGGTAGGGAAAGAAATTGCTGAACGACGCGGCCATCGCCGCCGTCGACGGGTTGCGCGTGGCCAGTCCGCCGATGAACATCGGGATCGCGATGCTGAAGCACAGCATGGGATAGGCCGAGGTCAGCGGCATCACCACGAAGACCGGGACCACGGCGGCCATCGCAGCCCACACCGCGCCATAGAAGAACGCCGCACTGGCCAGCACCGTGTTGCTGAAGGAGGCGAAGCGCGCACACACGACACAGACGAAGGTGACGAACAGCGCGCCCTGCGCCCATGCCGTCGTCTCCCATATCAATGCCGCCGTCAGGACCGCGACGCCCGAACGCAGGCCGTTATGCCATGCGGCATGCCAGTTGTCGGGGCGCGGCAGGCTGAAACGCCCCGGCGTCAGCGCCTTGCGCGGGTCATCGGCAAAGCAGGCGAGGAGGTGGGAAATCTCGTGCAGCAGCAGTTCCATCCCCTGCAGCACGATCCGGTCGCCGGTTGCGGCCTCGATCGCCGCGCTGTCGGTCATGGGGCGCGCGGTCCATGCGATGCCATCCGCGCACCGCCGGGTCAGGTGCGCCATGTCCGCGCGCATCCGTGCAAGTGCGCGCGCATCCCCCAGCGCGTCGGGCAGAAGCCCCAGCAGCGCGATGGTATCGTCAATGACCGCGCCCGCCATGGCGGAATGGCCGGGGATCGCCAGCAGCCTGCTGCGCATGCCCAGGCCCCGCGAGGTCATGCGCGTGACCAGCCCCAGCGTCGCGCGGGCAAAGGCGACGGCGTGCTTTTCACGCCCGACCTCGATCGCGCTGAATTCGATCCGGTCATTGAGCAGCAGCGCGCGCGAAAAGATGCCATGCAGGTCGCCCTCTGGCGGGGGGCGCCCGGCCAGGATGTCGCGCACCGCCATGGCCGCCTGCGTGATGATCTGGCGCAACTGCGTCGTCACGGCCTCACGCGCCTGGGCCGCCACGTTGGGCAGGCACACCATGCCCACCACCATTTCACAGATCACCCCCAGCAGGATGTAGCTGCCGCGCGCCATGGCAAGGGTGAAGACCTGGTCCGCGATGGCCGTCGCGCTCAGTGCCACGATGGCGCAGGTATAGGCCGTCAGCACGAAGGCGTAGCTGCGGAAATTATGCACCAGCGTGCCCAGCGCCGTGCACAGCCCGACCCACAGCGACAGCGCGGGAAAGAACAGCCACGGCGACTGCGGGAAGGCCGCGATCAGCACGATGGCCGAGGCAATGCCCGCCAGCGTGCCGACAATGCGCCAGTGTGCCTTGGAAATGCTCTCGCCGCGCGTGCCCTGCGCCACGATCCATACGGTCATGGGCGCCCATTGCGGTTCACCCAGTTCCATGCCGAATGCGATGGCCAGCGCCAGCAGGGCCGCGATGGTGGTCCGCAGCGAAAAACCCGCCGCCGTCAGGCGTGGCGCGTACAGCCACGCCCCCGGCAGCGCGGTGGTGAAGGGGCGTGCAGGGAGGCGCCACGGGAGGCGCGAAAGGAAGGGCCGCATTTTCACCGATATGACGCGGTCCGGGGCGTTCGTCACGCGAATATTACAAATCTGGCGAAGCAAAATGCACGCTGGCACGCAGGTGCGTGCATCTGCCTCAATCCTGCCCCGTTATCGCCGTAAAGTCCCGTTCCATGGAGTGGCAGGCAGGCGCGCGGACAGGCCGTCAGGGTTATAAGAGACTGGTCTAATGTGTTGTCTGTTTGCAGATTTTATATAAAAGTGAAACTGGCGCCGTTGCGTCGCAGGACCCGTCATTGCGTGCGAGATGCAAAACTAGATGCAGCTTTCCCTACATATAGACCATGCAGTGAAATTCCTTATCTGCATGACGCGACATTCCAGCGCGCCGGCCTATGCTCAGGACATCTCGGGCCGGTGTGGCCTGTCGGAGCAGGAAGCGGCGGGTGTCCTGCATGACCTGGATCGCTGCGGCCTGATCGAACGCTGTGCCGGGGACGGGCTGCTGCGCCTGCGCAAGGACCCCGCGCGGGTGCGTGTCGGTGATATCGTCCGCTGTATCGAGGCCGCGCGCCCCGCCGCCCGGCAACCGGGTGCCTTTGCGCAGATGTTCGACATGGCGCATGCCGCCTTCATGGAGGCGCTGAACGACTATTCCCTGTCGGACATTGCCCGCCTGTCTGGCGGGGAGGCCGGAACTTCCGGCTTTGCCAAGGGCGTGCATGGCGTCTCCGTCATGGTGCCGGGATAATCCGCGCCATCCGGTAAAGAACGGAAGTTTCCGGTGAAGCTTTTTCAGAAGCTTCGAAGGGCATCCCATTCTTGAAAAAAGACGCCCCCAGATACTTTCATCCCTTGTCCTGCGGCGCGCCCTATCGCACGGGCCTGAGATGCAGGTCCATGCGATAGATCGCAACCGGCAGGTTGAGGTGCGATCTGCCGTCGCGTTCGAACGTGGCCGTGCGGTTCAGCTGCACGGCGGGAATCCATAACGCGCCATCATGGGCGATCCACATGGCATCGGCCCAGACCAGCCGCCTGTCCGCCACCAGTGTCGTGGCCCTGCCTTCCGGCGTGATGCGCAGGATCCGCAACAGGTTGGTATCCGAAACATACAGGTTGCCATCCCCGTCAATGGCCGTCCCGCCGGTGGTGGGGGTGTCGTGGAACAGGCGCACCTGTTGCTCCAGCGCGGCGGGCGACAGGGTCGCATCCTCCAGTGCTGCAGTGGGGACAACCCACATCGGGCCGGAACTGGGCTGGAAATACAGCTTCGTCCCGTCGGGGGAGACCTCCAGCTGGTCGGTGTGGACGCGCGCGGGCCTGCCGTTGCTGACCAGCAGTTGCCCTTCGGCGTACATCGGGCGTTCGTCGGTGGTGGAGCGCGCATGCTCCAGCACCCGCCGCTGTCGCCCGGTCTTCATGTCCACCACCACCAGCCCCGGATCGCCCGCATCCGTCAGGAACAGGGTGGAGCCGTGGAAGCGCAGGTCGTCGATATAGGTATGGGGCGTGCTGGCGTCGGCCAGGCTGATGGTGCGGGTGACCTGCCCGGTGGCGATGTCGATGACCACCAGCTTTGCCTTCGCCCCCGTGGGGGGATTGGGCGCGCCGCCGACATTGGCCTCCCCTGAATCCACGACCCACAGCTTCCCGTCCGGGCCGAAGCGGATTGCGTTGACGCGCACGAATGCGTGGTCGTTGTCATGCGTCGTATCCCAACTGTTCCATTTCGCGTCAGGATAGGGGCGGGCCGTGCCATCGGGGGCCAGTTCGGCCACCGTCGGCCCCGGCGTGTCGCCCCCGCCCCAGTAGGGGAAGGACACGAACACCCGCCCGTCATCGGACACGGCCACGGCGTTCATCACCCGCCGGGAGGTATAGGCGACCTTCAGCGCGGGGGATTCGGTGCGTGTCGGGGTGGCGGCAGCGGCCTGCGCCACGCCACCGCCCAGGCATAGTGCGAGGCCCAGCAGCGCGGGCAGGTGGCAACGGCCGGCGGGGCGGGAACGGAACAGGCGCATGCGGCATCCTCGGGCGGTGATGGGAAGACATCCTATCATCCCGTGGCCGGTCCGCTCATCAACGATCCGTGCGCCCGTCGTCATGGCTCCCAAAGGGCAATGCCCTTTGGTGAGGGCGGGGGCAAAGCCCCTGAATGGCATGCACACCATGCCAGATGCGCGGAAACGGTAAAAAGAATGCCGCCCTTTTAAAAAAGGCGGCACCCGAAAACTCTTATTCAATATGTGACAAAGGCAGGGATCAGGCTGCCGGCGTGGCCTTCGCCGCGACTTCGCCAAGGGCCGCGCGCAGCTTTTCCTCATCGGCGGGCGACAGCGAGGTCTGCAGCACGCGGGCATGGCCCTTGAACTGCTTCAGGTCCGCCAGGACCTTCTCGGGCTGCGACTTGCGCACCAGGATGAACAGGGCGGAGGTGTTGACGGGGATCGTCGCCCCCAGCGACTTGATGAACTTGTCATCAATGCCGTAATCGCTCATGGAGCCAGCCAGCGCGCCCGCGCCAGCGCCCACGACGCTGCCCGCGACGAACCCGGCCAGCGGGTTGAGGAACAGCAGGCCCACCAGCGCGCCCCAGAACCCGCCGGAGAACAGGCCATAGGACGCGCCGACCTTCTCCAGGTTCACGCTCTGCTGCAGGTGGATCTTGCCTGCCGCGTCACGCACGACGACGACCGCGTCCTCCAGGTCGAGCAGGTATTCCTTTTCCAGCGCCTTGCATTCCGTCAGGGCGGCAGTGGCTTCGTCGATCGCGTCGAAACCGATGACAATCAGGTCGGACATTTATGTTTCCTCGTCAGCTTTGGTCATGGGACCAGCATACAGGGCACCCACTGGGTGCGATGTTGTAACACTACTGTATTCCCTCAAGGTTCCGTGACATTTTTCAGAATGGGAGCCCCCATGCCAGCGCAGGTCTGTCCCCCCTTGCGCCGGGGGCGGGGCCAGCAGGGCGCACTTACTGCGGCAGCCCGCGGTCATACCCGCCGCCTGCGGTGCCGCCGCGTTGCGTGGATTGCGCGCCAGATGCGGTCAGGGGTGATGCGGATGGCCCGTCACGGCGCGTGGCGAGGCGCGGGTCCGGCCCCATGCAGCAGGCCATCGCGAGGAGGCAGGGCAGGCAGAGCAGGAGGCGCGGCACGGCCATTGCGGTTCCCCCGATGGTCCCGCCCCGGCGCAGCAAGCCCGGGGGGCGGGAAGTTCGGCGCTGGTGATTTCGTGTCTTCGTGCGTCACACGGCATGACATGCACGCCTCCAACGCCACGCCCCGTGGCGGGGTTGCGTCGCGTGTCGTGGCGATCGGGCATCGTGGTGGCCGGGCGGGTATGTAAATAATTTTCATTCGCAATGTAATGACAGTAACGCCATGCGTGTCGTCATGGTGGCCTCGCGCATGCTGATGTCATGTGCATGTTACCGTGCGTGCTATTTCGTGCAGGAATCGCCCTATATTGTCTATATACGGACAAATATAGTCATCGTGAAAGTCACGGGCGATATACATTCCATAAAATTATGTGTCTTTACTGCAACAGGTAATGCCCGCGCCACCGTGCCTATGTAATCCCGAACAATAGAAAGAAACGTTTGGTGCAGCTATGAAATTTATTTTCATGGCAGGCGGTGGCGGCCGGGAAGGTTCGTAAAAAAATGCCGTGCATATTCAAACGAATATAGACATGCCGTAATCACGATTATATACGCCGGGATATCTTTCATCACAATTCTTTCAGAAGGTAGCTGCATGCGCACGGTCAAGAGGACGGCGATTTATGTTGTGTCGGCAGGTCTGGGCCTGACGCCCATGGGCCTGTCGGGCGTTGCCGCCACCGTTGCGCAGCCCGCGTCCAAGGGGCCGTCCACGACGGGCCAGGCCACCACCACGCAGGGCACTGTCGCAGCAGCGTCGTCCGCACCGGGGGGGGCTTCGCAGGCCGCACCGGGGCAGGAGGCCGTGGCCTCCACCGCCGTCGGTTCCGCCAATGCGGAGGACATGACCGTCATCGGCCATCGCCGCATGGCGTCGGGCGCCGCCGCGGATTACAACAAGAAGACGGCCAACCTCGGCCCGCTGGGCACGCGGCGCACGCTTGACACGCCGATGTCGATCATGACCGTCCCGCACGACGTGATCGTCAACCAGCAGGCGCGTAACGTCAATGACCTGATGCAGTACATGCCCTCGGTCCAGCTGGAAACCCGCGCCGACCCCGGCACCAGCCGCCCGCAGTCGCGCGGGTTCGAGGCGGACGTCATCTCCAACAGCCGCATTGACGGGCTGAACGCCTTTACCGTCACCCCGTATGCGGCGGAGCAGTTCGACAACGTGCAGGTCCTCAACGGGCTGGCGGGTGCGTTGTACGGGCCGCAGAACCCGGCGGGCACGTTCGAATACGGGCTGAAGCGCCCGACGGATGAGCGGATCAACCGCCTTGCGGTGGGCGTGGATTCCATCGGCACGCTGATGGAAAATGTCGATTCCTCCGGCCGTGTCGGCAAGCATGGCTGGCTGGGCTACCGCATCAACCTGCTGCATGGCGACGGCACGTCGTACGTGCAGGACAGCTGGGTGCGCCGCAACCTCGTCAGTGCGGATTTCGACATCCATATCGACCACAACACGGTGCTCGAACTCGACGCCAGCCACTACACGTTCGATGAACGTGGCATGCCCGCGGGCATCAACCTCGGTGGCTACCGCCTGCCCACGGCCCCGGATCTGGGCAAGCCGCACATGGGGCAGGACAATGCGGGCTTCAATTCCGAAAACAACGTGTTCCTGGCCAAGCTGAAGCACCGGATCAACGATAACTGGAGCTTCGTCATCGGCGGGCTGTACCAGGATTCCGGCCGTCAGGTGTTCGAGGCTGCAGATACCCTGATCGACAACAAGGGCGATTACAAGCAGGCCATGTCGGCGGCCACCACGGTCAATGACTTCAAGGTCGGCAGTAACATGGCCTACATCAACGGGCGCGTGCATACCGGCTTCGTCACGCATGACCTCGTGATCGGCACCAACGGCTACATGGAAGGCGGCTACAACCCGCTGAGCGGGCAGAGCTATACG
Source organism: Novacetimonas maltaceti (assembly GCF_002906255.1). GTDB lineage: Bacteria > Pseudomonadota > Alphaproteobacteria > Acetobacterales > Acetobacteraceae > Novacetimonas > Novacetimonas maltaceti. The sequence continues at coordinate 44,145 of NZ_POTC01000010.1, forward strand.
GACATCAAGTCCGCCTCGCTCTACAACCCGGTGGGGCGCAACGTCCCGCAGCCCTATTACCACGGCAAGTATGAATCGCAGTATGTGCGTTACCAGTCGATGATCCTGGGCGACACGGTGCATTTCAACCGCCACTGGTCGGCAAGCGGCACGCTGGCGTGGAGCTGGCTGGATCAGGAATCCACCGGCACGATCGCGGGCAAGCCGACGACATCGATCATCGATGGCTATACCGTCACGACCACGCATCTGTCCAAGGGCGCGACCAAGCATGCGCCTGATGTCGATGCGGCGTTCAGCCCGATGGCAAGCCTGGTGTACAAGCCCACCGACAACCAGACGGCCTACTTCACCTATGGCCGTTCGCTGCAGGCGGGGTCCTCCGTCTCGGCCGGTGCGCTGAATGACAACGAATATACCGCGCCCGTCCGTAGCGAGGAATTCGAGGTCGGGTACAAGTACATGTACCGCGCCATGCAGTTCAACATCGCGGGTTTCCGCGCGACGCGCAGCTATTCCTTCATCGATCCCAAGACCGACATCTATGGCAATTACGGCACGCAGCGTAACTATGGTGTCGAATTCCAGGCGATGGGCCACATCACGCCGCGCCTGTCGGTCATCGGCGGCATGACATGGATCGATGCGCAGGTGCTCAACACCGGGAAGGCCGCGACCTCCAACAAGCAGGCGGTGGGCGTCGCCCCGCTGCAGGCCAACGTGCTGCTGGACTACCGTGTTCCCTTTGCGCAGGGCTTTGCGCTCAATGGACTCGCGGTCAATGCCAACGTCCATTACACGGGCCGCCGCGCGGCGGATGTCTACAACTCCACCTTTGCCGGGTCGTATGTGACGCTGGACATGGGCGTGCGCTATCCGTTCCGTGCGGGCAAGCATCCGTGGATGGCGCGTTTCGGCGTGACCAATGTTGCCAACGAACGGTACTGGTCGTCGGTCTATAACGGCACGGCCGAAGGCACGTCGGTCACCGCCGCAGGCACCAGCGCCGCGTATGCCGGCATGCCGCGGGCCTATCACTTCACGCTGGAAGCGGATTTCTGATCCGCCGTTTTTCCCCACGCACCGGCTTGTGATGGTGCGTGGGGGCGTATCGGGCGGCGTGCGTTCCCATATTTCCTGAAAACCACAGGAAGGAACGCCCCATGACCCAGCCGCCGAAACTGATCGACTGTCCCATCGGCATCAAGGCCACCGGCCTGCGTCGCGAACGTGATTCGATGGGCGACATCGACGTTCCCGCCGACCATTACTGGGGTGCGCAGACGCAGCGCAGCCTTGTGCATTTCTCCATCGGCCGCGACCACATGCCGATCGAGGTCTGCCATGCCTATGGCATCGTAAAGAAGGCGGCCGCCCTGGTGAACGCCGCCGATGGCCGCCTGCCCCGATGGAAGGCCGACGCCATCTGCCGTGCCGCCGACGAAGTGGCAGGCGGCGCGCTGGATTCCGAATTCCCCCTGTTCGTCTGGCAGACGGGATCGGGCACGCAGACCAACATGAACGTCAACGAGGTGATCGCCAACCGCGCGATCCAGCTTCTGGGGGGCGTGCTGGGGTCCAAGACCCCGGTCCATCCCAATGATGACGTGAACATGGGACAGTCGAGCAACGATTCCTTTCCCACCGCCATGCATGTCGCGACCCTGCTGGAACTTGACGACCGGTTGATGCCGCGCGTGGAGGAACTGATTGCCGCCCTGCGCGCCAAGGCGGAGGAATGGCATGACGTGGTCAAGATCGGGCGCACACACCTGCAGGATGCGGTGCCGCTGACGGTGGGACAGGAATGGTCCGGCTGGGCGTGCCAGTTGGAGGATGCGCTGGATGCGGTCAAGGCCGCGCGTGGCGGCGTGCTGCAACTGGCGGCCGGCGGGACGGCGGTGGGCACGGGCCTGAACGCGCCGCCGGGTTTCAGCCGTGCGATCGCGCAGCAGATCGCGGCCCTGACGGGGCGGGCGTTCGTCACCGCGCCCAACAAGTTCGCGGCCCTTGGCGGGCTGGACGCGATGGTGCGTGTTTCCGCCGCGCTGCGCGGGGTTGCCGTGGCGCTGATGAAGATCGCCAACGACATGCGCTGGCTTGGCTCCGGCCCGCGCTGTGGGCTGGGGGAACTGCACCTGCCCGAAAACGAACCCGGTTCCTCCATCATGCCCGGCAAGGTCAACCCGACCCAGTGCGAGGCGATGGTGATGATCTGCACGCAGGTCATGGGCAATGACGCCACCGTTGCCTTCGCCGGCAGCCAGGGGCAGCTTGACCTGAACGTGATGCGTCCGGTGATCGTGGCCAATGTGATCCACGCGATCCGCATCCTTGCTGACGGGTGCCACAATTTCCGCGTCTTCTCGGTGGAGGGGACACGCCTGAACCTCAAGCGCATCCGGCAGTATGTCGAAGGGTCGGTCATGCTGGTGACCGCGCTGAGTCCCGAAATCGGCTACGACAACGCCTCCGCCATCGCGCACCGGGCGATGGAACAGGACATCACCCTGCGCGAAGCTGCGCTGGCGTCGGGGCTGGTGGATGGGGCGACGTTCGATCGCCTGGTCAACCCGATGGCGATGGTCGGGCATGGGGTTGGCGGGGCGTAGGGTAAGGAAGGGCAGGGGGCTTTGCCCCCACACCCCCACCAAAGGGCATTGCCCTTTGGAAACCAGGACTTTTAACGAATCAGGATGCAGGGATCGAGATCCCTGCCGGGTCCGGGCAGCGCCCGGATGGGTCAAACGACGATGGCCTCGGGGGCTTTGCCCCCGAACCCCCACCAAAGGGTATTACCCTTTGGAAACCACGACTTTTAACGGATCGGGGGTCAGGACAGGCCCGCGCCCTGTGTATTGACCACCAGCGTGAACAGCGCATCGGCGGCGCACATGAACAGGGTGTCGCGCTTTGGCCCGCCAAAGGTCAGGTTCGACACCCCGCGTGGCAGCCGCAGCCGCCCGATCATGCGCCCGGCGGGGCTGTAGACCACGACGCCGCACAGGCCGAGCGGGCCGCCCGCGCCGCACCACAGGTTGCCGAAGATATCCGCGCGCATGCCATCCGGCCCCAACTGGTGCCCGTCAAGCATCATGTCAGCGAACACGCGGCCATTGCGCACGTCCCCGTCCTTCAGGTCATAGGCATGGATGCGCTGGTCCCCGCCGGGGCCGTCCTGTCCCGGTCCCGCGCCACTGGAAATCACGTAAAGGATGGTGCCATCAGGGGAGAAGCACAGCCCGTTCGGCCCCGCAAGCTGCTGCTGTGTCAGGACGGCGCGCAGTTCGCCGGTATGCGGGTCGATGCGAAAGACATGGTCGTCCTGCCGCGCATGGCCCGCGAACTGGGCCACGACCTCCCCGTCCTCGGTCCAGCGTTCGCGGCCCATGCGGTTGGCACGTCCCCCCGGCGCGTCGGGATGACCTTCGACGATGGTGTCGCCATATCCGGGATCGGTGAACCAGATGCCGCCATCGGGATGGACCACCACGTCGTTGGGGGAATTGAGCGGCGCGCCCTGGTACCGGTCCGCCAGCACGCTGCACGACCCGTCATGTTCCCAGCGCACGACCCGGCGCATGCCGTGTTCGCAACTGATCAGGCGGCCTTCGGCATCGAACGTGTTGCCGTTGCTGTTGTAGGAACTGGCGCGAAAGACCGAAACCGTCCCCGTCTCCCAAAGGTAGCGGTACTGCTGTGCGCGGATCGTGTCGCTCAGCAGCAGGAAACGCCCCTGCGTGCTCCATGCCGGGCCTTCCAGCCAGTCGCCGCCACGCCATGCCAGACGGATGTTGGCATTGCCGTAGACAAGGTTGGAAAATGACGGGTCGAGCGCAATGATGTCCGGGTCCGGCAGGTAGGGGGCCGGGGCCTGCGGGCCCCACTGTCGCGGCGGGTTGCTGACGACGCTGGGCGGTTGCGCCAGCGGCGCGGGCGCGGCGGCCCGTGCGCGTGTCCCCATCAGTCCCGCCGCCGTCACCCCGCCAAGGAGGAGGCTGCGGCGTGACAGGGCGGCTGGGGACATGGCGATGGGTTCCTGTAATCCGGGGAAGGGCCGGCGGAACCCGTGGCCCCGCGCACACCGATCATAGGTGATGCGCGCGGGCATGGAAACGTGACATTCCCCGCACCGCGCGCAAACGTGACAGGTGGGGCCGGTGGTCTCAGCCCTCGCTGTCGGGCATGCGCGCGATGATGTTCTGCACCACGTCGAATCCCTCGAACACGGGCGGGCCGATCATCAGCGGCTTTTTCGTGCCCGCGCTGGCATGGGCGGCACGGAATTCGTCCGACCGGGTCCAGTTTTCAAACGCGACGCGCGACTGCCAGACCGTGTGGGAGGCATACAGGATATGGTCATCGTGACGCGGGCCGGCCAGCAACTGGAAGCTGATGAAGCCGGGCACGGTATGCAGGTGGACTTCGCGCCCCAGCCAGCGTTCGCGAAAGGCGTCCTCGTTTTCGGGGGGAATGCGGAAGCGGTTCATGGCAATATACATGCGCTGCTATCTCCTTGGGATGGCTGCAATGGGCGGCAGTGTATCAGCGTCCGCCCGAAACTGTCATGATGCTGCCGGTCATGTACGAAGACGCGGGGGATATCAGGAACAGCACCGCCTGTGCGATTTCGTCGGGGTGGCCGGTGCGCCCCATCGGCACGACCTTGTCCACCAGGGCCTCGGTTTCCGGGGGGACCATGTCGGTTGCCGTCAGGCCGGGGGCGACGGCGTTGACGCGCACGCCCTCGCGCGCGACCTCGTTGGCCAGCCCGCGGGTGAAGGTCTCGATCGCGGCCTTGGTCGCGGCATAGGGCACCAGCCCCGGCAATCCGCCCAGGCGCGCCGCGACCGACGACAGGTTGACGATGCTGCCGCCCTGCCCGCCATGGCGCGTGGACAGGCGGCGCACGGCCTCGGCCGCCGCCAGCATGCTGCCGCGCACGTTGATGTCGAACAGGGCGTCGAGCGTCTCAGCCGTCTGTTCATCCACGCGGACCTTCGTCCCCGTGACGCCCGCATTGTTGACCAGTCCGCCCAGCGGGCCGAGTTCGCGCGTCGCGCGGTCGAACAGGGTGGTGATCTGCGCCGGGTCGGCCACGTTCGCGGCAATCGCCACCGCATGGCCGCCCTGTGCGCGGATGCTGTCCGCCAGTTCCTCCGCCGGGGCGGCGGTGTGGCTGTAATTGATCGCCACGGGATAGCCATGGGCCGCCAGCAGGCGGCAGATCGCATGGCCGATGCCACGGCTGCCGCCTGTTACGATGATGGCCCTCTTGTCGTGTTGGGTGTCGGTGGTGGTCATGCGTCTCTCCCGTATGCGTCGGTCTGTCGTGTGACGCATACGGTCGCGTCAATGACCCCGCCGCGCAAGGGGGCTGGCTGCATCCCACCTGCCCCCATTTCCGCCCGTGGCGTCAGCCATCCAGCCGCGACATGTGGGGCAGCAGGTCCGCCAGCCCCGCGACGGTCGCCGCGTGTGACAGTCCCGTCTGGCGGGAGAAACGGTCGATCACGTCGGCGGGCAGCAGTTCTGTCACGACATCCGCCTGCGTCGGCGTGGGGGAGGGGGCGGCCTCCCACTGCCGGACCGTCGGCTCCAGCCCCGCGTTGCGGGCGCGTTCATGCAGGGTGCGGCGCCCGGTGCTGTTGCGTTCGCCCATATATTCGATCATCGCGCTCATCAGGCCGGACTTGTCCGTCCGTGCGCCCGTCAGGACGTCCGCAACCTTGCCTGCCGCATGTCCCAGCTGCGTGGTGGTTTCGTTGGCCATGGTGCCGTTCCTTTCGGTGTTTGTTGCGGTGTGAATTGCCAACGCAGGCAGGCGGCCATCCGTATCATCACAGATAAATGATGGTATCTTGTGGATTTCTACGTAATAATCAGGAAACTTTTTGACACGTTCCGCGTTGGACACAGGCCCCGTCGCGCCCCGGATGGCGGTCCGGCCCATATGATGCGCCGTATCGCGCCGCCTGTCGTGCACAGGCCCCCCATCGCGCATGCCCCATTTTCAGGTCCGTCTGCCACGGCCCGTTGTTTTTTCAAGGAGGATCAAGACATGCTGCGTCATCATGAAACCGGACATCACGACCTGCGCATCATGGCGTGCGCACTCGTCACGATGTTCTGGGGCATGACGCAGGCCCTGCCCGCCCACGCCGCCGCGCGGGAGGACCAGGCATCAGCGTGCAAGAAGGATGTCTTCCGGCTGTGTTTCATGGACATTCCCAACGAGCAGTTGATGGAGGAATGTCTTGAAAGCAAGCTCGACCAGCTTTCTCCCGGCTGTCGCGCCATGTTTGAGGAACCCGACAGCACGCCCCCGGCGGCCCCCGCCAGGCAGGATGTGCAGGCCACGGCGCCGGAGCATGCCTCCCCGCCCGCGTCGCCCTGACGGGGCAGGGGCTGCCCGCGAAAATACCTGATGGAATTTGCGGAAGTTTCCGGTGAAGCGTTTTTCAGGAGGCTTCGGGAGGACGCGCCGGATGCCTGAAAAAAGACGCCACCCGCAAACGTCCGCGATCCGGTCTACAGGTTTACGCCCATGCGCGCCGCACACCATGTCACCCCCATATAGAGCACGGCGGTCAGCACGCATCCCATGAGCAGCGCGGGATAGAAGCCAACCCCATGGCGCATCAGGTACGGGATCAGCAGGAACATCGGCAGTGACGGGATGACATACCAGAATGTCGCCTCCACATGGGTTTCCATGCGGACCGGGTCCCTTGTCTCCGCCCACAGCCACAGCATCCCGAACACCGAGATCAGCGGCAGGGAGGCGACCAGCGCGCCAAGGGCGGGATAACGCCGCGCAATGGTGGAGACGAGGGCAATGATCAGCCCCGACAGGATCGTCTTGAACAGGAAGAACATCGAAGGTGCGCCGGTCATCCAGAAAGGTGGGCAGGTTTCACTTGCAACGGTTCGCAAGGGTATAGCACACCGGCAGGCCCTGCCATCACTGCCGGAATGGACATGCCCCGATCATCCCCGCCCCCTTCTTCCGCCGAGCCATCCCCAACGCCGGCCCCGGTCATCGTCTGGTTTCGTGACGACCTGCGACTGGCGGACAACCCGGCCCTGTCGCATGCGGTGGCATCGGGGCGGCCGGTGCTGTGCCTGTTCGTGCATGACCCGCAACAGGCCTTCGCCCGTGCGCTGGGCGGGGCGGTGCGGTGGTGGCTCGACGGGGGCCTGCGCGCGCTGCATGCGGACCTTGCGCGGGTGGGGGCGGGACTGCATGTGGCATGCGGCGATGCCGCCACGCTGGTGCCCCGGCTTGTGGCGCAGGCAGGGGCGGCGGAAATCGTGTGGAACCGCCGCTATGATCCCGCTGGCCGTGAAACCGACACCGCCATAAAGGCCGCCGTGAAGGAAGCGGGCGTGGCCGCCCACAGCTTTGCGGCCGGCGTGCTGCATGAACCATGGACGGTACGCACCCGCACGGGCGATGCGTTCCGGGTCTATACCGCGTGGTGGCGCGCCGCACGCGCCATGGGCGATCCCCTGCCGCCGCTGCCCGCGCCCGCACATGTCCCCCCGGCGGCGCGTCCCGCCGCATGGGCGGAGCCTTGCGTGGGGATCGACGCGCTTGGCCTGCGTCCCGTGGCCCCCGACTGGGCCGGGGGGCTGCGCGCGGCATGGCGCCCGGGAGAGGAAGCGGCACGCGAACGCCTGCGTGATTTTGTCGTGGGCGGGCTTGCGGGATATGCCGATGCGCGCGACCGGCCGGACCTGCCCGCGACATCGCGCCTGTCGCCGGACCTGCGGTTTGGCCATGTCTCCCCCCGGCAGGTCTGGCACGAAGCCGTCATGGCCGTGCGCGGGACCGCCGGGCAGGGCGCGGGTGAAAAGGACCTGGAGAAATTCCTGTCGGAACTGGGGTGGCGGGATTTTGCGGTGTCCCTGCTTTATGCGCAGCCCGAACTGGTCTCAGCCAATTTCCGCACCGAATTCGATGCGATGCCGTGGCGCGATGACGCGCGTGACCTGCGGGCGTGGCAGCAGGGGCGCACGGGCTATCCCATCGTCGATGCGGGCATGCGGCAGTTGTGGCAGACCGGCTGGATGCACAACCGGGTGCGGATGATCGTGGCGTCGTTCCTGACGAAACACCTGCTGATGGACTGGCGCGTGGGGGAGGCATGGTTCCGCGACACGCTGGTGGATGCGGATATCGCAAGCAATGTCGCCAACTGGCAGTGGGTTGCGGGGTGCGGGGTGGATGCCGCCCCCTATTTCCGCGTGTTCAACCCCGTGCTGCAGGCGCAGAAGTTCGATCCCGACGGGGCCTATGTGCGCAGATGGGTGCCCGAACTTGCCCGACTGCCCACGTCATGCGTCCATGCCCCATGGACCTGTGACCCCGCGATCCGCGGGCGCGTGGCCTATCCCGCGCCCATCGTGGACCTGCAGGGGGGCCGCGCGCGGGCGCTTGCGGCGTGGAAAGGGCTGTCAGGCGCGTAACAGGCGCATGGCGGGGATCAGGCGCATTTTTCAAGGTCGTCGAAGCGCGTGTAATCGACCGTGATGCTGCCATCGGGGTTGGTGTTGATGATGTCCACGAAATGGTGGTCATACAGCATCCGGTCGAACCCGTAGGCCGTGCGGGCGAACACCGACTGTCCGGAGGCCTCGTCCGTGCCGGTGATCGTGACGATGATCTCCGCCTCCTCCGCGCGCAGCATCTCCAGTGTGACGCCATGCAGGGGGCTGGCTGCGTCAATCACATGCACCGGCAGGCACGCAAAGCGCAGGACCGGGATGTGCGACTGCCGCAGGGGCAGGGAATCGAACTCCCGCGTGACATGGCCGTCGGGTTGCGGGATCAGGCGGGCAAGCGAGAATTCGATGTCCGCGCTCAGGATCGGGCTGCGGCGGCAGTTGGCGACACGCACGTCAAGGTGCGGTGTCGTGTTGTCGTTGATGATGACGGCGCGCTTGCTGAACATGATGCGCGCGCGCGGGCGCGAAAACCGCGCGAAGACAAGGCCCGTCGCCACGGCGTTGATCATCATGCCGCCCAGGACCTCTGTCGTCGCCAGCAGGTTCGCCGTGCGGCCGACCGGGGCCATGACGCCATATCCCACGGTCGAGAGGGTCTGGACGCTGAAGAAGAAATAATCGAGGAAATCGCCGCCCCGCGCGCCCGAAACCTGCGACCCCACCGCCATGTAGGCCAGCGCGAAGACCACGTTGATCCCGACATAGAACGCGATGGACCAGTACAGGAACCTGCTCCACCGCGCCGTCAGCGCATGGTGGTAGAAATCGGACCAGAACCGGTCCGCCTGTCCCACCCGCACGATGGTGTCATGGCCCCTGTCCTCCAGCACATGGGGATGGCGCGTGGCGGCGGCAGTCCAGACGGCCCGCATGCCTGGGTCCCATGCAAATCCCGCGTGACGGGTACGGCTACAGCGGCACGCCGGTCCCGGTCTTCACACGGTCCAGCACGACCATGGTGTGATAGGAACGCACAAGTTCGTTGTCCGCCAGCAGGCGCGCGGTCCGCTGTTCATAATCCTCCATCGACGGGACCAGCAGGATCAGGATGAACCCCGCCGTCCCGGTGACGCAGTAACATTGCTGCACCTCCGGGGCATCGCGGAAGAAGGCCTTGATGGCCGACACCGTGGCCGAACGGTCATCCGTCAGCGTGACATTCACCAGCACGGTGATGGGAAAGCCCACGGCGGCCTGGTCCACGATGGCGACCGTGCGGCGGATGATGCCCTCCTTCTGCATGCGTGCGATCCGGCGCTGCACGGCGGGGGGCGACAGGTTGACCCGCCGCGCGATTTCGCGCTGCGGCCGGCCTGCGTCCTCCTGCAGCAGGCGCACGATGGCCAGGTCATGCGGGTCCAGCCTGTGAGTGGACATTGCGCGTTCCTTCGGTTTCATGAGCGAAAATTGCACATCCTTTCCCAAAAAAGAGCACATTCCCCGGCATTCTCAAGTTATTTCCTTATGGTTACGAACTGTAAGGTACGCCATGGGCAACGAACGCAGACCCGTTGACGCGCAGGCCACGGCCATCATGGTCATGATGTGCGCGATCTGGGGCACGCAGCAGGTCATCATCAAACTGGCGGCGGCATCGATGGCGCCGCTGCTGCAGGTGGGGGTGCGTTCGGGCATCTCGGCGGTACTGGTCGCGCTGGTGGTGCTGTACCGGCGCGACCATGGGGCGCTGGCGCGGTGGACGCTGCGCGGTGGTGTCCTGGCGGGGCTGCTGTTCGGGACGGAGTTCGTGCTGGTGGGGGAGGGGCTGCGCCTGACCACGGCGTCGCATATCGCGATCTTCCTCTATACCGCGCCGATCTTCGCGGCGTTCGGCCTTGGGCTGTGCCTGCCGGAAGAACGGCTTGCCCCGCTGCAATGGTGCGGCATCGGGCTGGCCTTTGCCGGGGTGGTGGCGTCCTTTGCCGGGCGTGGGCCGGCGCCTGCGGGCAGCATGGCGTGGCTGGGTGACCTGCTGGGGGTTGCGGCGGGCGCGGCCAGTGGCGCGACCACGACGGTCGTGCGGGTGTCCGCCCTGTCGCGCGCGCCGGCGTCAGTGACGCTGCTGTACCAACTGCTGGGCGGATTCGTGCTGGCCGGCGGCGCGGCGGTGATGATGGGCGAGGTCCGGGTCACATGGACGCCCATGCTGGTGACGGGACTGCTGTACCAGAGCGTGGTCGTCTCCTTCGCCAGCTATCTGGCGTGGTTCGCCCTGCTGCGGGTCTATCTTGCCTCCCGCCTTGGGGTGATTTCCTTCATGGCGCCGGTGTTCGGGACGGTGTTCGGCGTGACGGTGCTGGGTGAACGGCTGGATACCGCCTTCATCTGTGGCGCGGCGATGATCCTGGGGGGAATCGTGCTGGTCAGCGCCGAAGACCTGCTGCGTGGTGGCCGCAGGGCGCGGGCCATCCCGGACGAGGGCTGCATCACCGGGAACGGGACGTGACGGGTATTGATGTACCTCAAAGTACACTTTCCCGGAAAGCTGTACCTGAAAAGTGGTTTCAGGCATGGCGCTGATAAACGGATAAAAGTTTTTGGGTGCCGCCTTTTTCCAAAAAGGCGGCGTTCCTTTGAAGCTTTTTGCAAAAAGCTTTACCAAAAATTCCTGATTTATGGAGACTGGAGCGTGATGCACGTGTCATGCGCCGCCAGCAGGGAGGCGCGGTGCGTGATCGAGACGATGGTGATGCCCGGACACTCCTGCCGCAGCAGGTCATACAGCATGCCCTCCGCCGTGGCATCAAGGCTGGAGGTCGATTCATCGAGGAAAACCCACGCCGGGCGCGCCACAAGGATGCGCGCGAACGCAAGGCGCTGCTGCTCCCCCGGTGAAAGCGTCTGCCCCCATGGCGCCTCCTCGTCCAGCAGGGGCGCCAGCCGCCCCAGCCCGACCGCCGCCAGTGCCGCGCGCACCTGCGTGTCCTGCACCTGCGTGGTGGCCATGGGATAGCATACGGCCCGGCGCAGGCTGCCCACCGGCAGGTAGGGGCGCTGCGGCACGAACATCATCGGGGTGTCGGGGCGTTCGATTTCCCCGCGCACGAACGGCCAGATCCCGGCCATGACCCGGAACAGGGTCGATTTCCCCGTCCCCGACGGCGCGGAAATGACGGTCATGCCCCCATGGCGCAGTGTCATCGACACATGTTCCAGCATGACCGTGCCATCGGGGCGCAGGACCGTCAGGTCACGCAGGACCATGTCCGCCCCGGCGGCGGCGGGAATGACGCGGCATTCCCCCTCCATCGCGCGGGCGCGGTCCATGACGCGCTGGAACGTCGCCAGTCGCGCGACCTCGGCATGCCATGTGGCCAGCGAGGCGTAGGAGGTCGAAAACCATCCCATGGCCCCCTGCACGCGCGAAAATGCCATGACCATCTGCATCAGCGTGCCGAACGTCATCTTGTTGGCGAAATAGCGGATGGAGCCGACAAGCAGCGCGAAATTGCCCGACACGACCTCCAGCCCCGTTGTCAGCAGCCCCAGCATCCGCGTGCGGCGCATGATGGCGAGGAAGTTGTCATAGACGGCGGAAAATGCGTGCTCCAGCCCGGTTTTCTCCTCCGCCTCGCCACGGTACAGGGCGATTCCCTCGGCATTGTCGCGCACATGTACCAATCCGTAACGCAGGTCGGCCTCGGCGCGCTGCTGCAGGAACTGCAACCCCGCAAGCCGGTGCCCGACAAGGTGCGTGACCCATGTGGCAAAGATCGAATACAGCAGCGCCGCCCAGAAGAAATAGCCCGGTATGGTGATCCCCAGCACCACAAGCGGTCCCGACAGCGCCCACAGGAGCCCGGCATAGCTGAACAGGGTCACGACATTGGTGACGAGGCTGGTGAACTGCGTCAGCGTGTCGCTGACGAAGCTGTTGATGTCCTCCTGTATGCGCTGGTCGGGGTTGTCGGCCCCGGCGTCAAGTCCCGACGTGACCAGCGCGATGCGGTAATAGGTCCGGTTTTCCAGCCATTGCGCCGTCATCCGCCGCGTCAGCCACCGCCGCCAGCGCAGCTGGAGCATCTGCTGCAGGTACGGCAGGTACACCCCCATCACCAGCGCGGGGGCCGCGACGGGGAAGAAGCCGGGGATGATGCCGCCGCTTTCGCCGCGCACATACCAGAACAGGCCGCGCAGGAAGGTCTTTACGTCGCGCTGCTGCAGGGCGGTGTAATAGACGTTGCGCGCGAACGACTGCACCAGGTCGATTCCCACCAGAGAGAACGTCAGCGCCAGCACACCAAGCAGGAGCGCCCACGCGCGCCCGCGCTCCTCGGACATGAAATAGGGACGGGTCAGGTACCAGACGTCTTTGAGCACGAGGCGTAAATGCTGCATGTTCCAGGGTCCGCACGGCCGGACGGGCGTGAGTGCACCATCCTGCCTGCGTGTGTGTCACGAAGCGCTGCGGGACTCAATCTCCATCATGCCGCCACCGCGGCAGTGGCGTTGCATTCTTGTATGAACCCCGCCAAGGGGATAAACGGTTAGGGAGAACCGGTTGAATGACCCTGTGCGGCGCACGTGCACGTATCGCTGTCCCCAAGTGTCGGCAATGTCGCGAAGCAGGGCGGTCATGGCCGTTTCTGGCCCGGATTCCCGCGCGGCAGCGGATTGCAGAAGAAAAACGATGACATGACAACCTATACGCATTCTCCGGACCTGCAGTTTTCCGACCTCGCGCTCCAGCATGTCCCCGAGGCGGTGGTCCTGATCAACGACCGTAACGACATCGTTTTCTACAATGACGCGGCACAGAGACTGTGGGGTCTCCCGCGGGACGAGGTGATGGGACAGAACGTGCGCTGCCTTGTCCCGGTGGCCTATCGCGCGGACCATGACGGTTTCATCGCCCGCCACCGGGAGGCGGGCAGCCACCACAATGTCGGCACCACCCGCGATGTGGAATTCGTCAATGCCAGTGGCGAAGTGCGGCGCGGGCGGCTGTCGCTGTCGCAGGTGGTGCGTCCGGGCCTGCCGGGCATCTTCTACATGGGCATCATGACCGACGTGACGCAGGAACGTCATGCCGAAAGCATCCTGCAACTGCGCAATGACCTGCTGCGCAGCCTGACGACCGAGAAGCTGCCCCTTGACCAAAGCGGGCAGTTCCTGTGCCAGCGCATCGAAAACACGGTGTCCGACTGCTGCGTGGTGCTGCTGCATCCGGGCGGGCGCGACGGGCGCATGGACGTGACCTCCACCACCACCCTGCCACGGCGCATGCGCAACGCGCTGGCCACCTGCGTGCCCGATGCGGCGGCGGTGGCGGCGATGAAGGACAATCCCGCCGTCGCCGCCGACCTGGCGTGGACGCGCCACGCGGTGCTGGCGCGTTCGTTCGGGTTCGACAGTTGCGTCGCCGCCCCCATCACCACCCATGACGGCACGCCGGCGGGCATCCTTGCGATCTACCTGCGCGACAGCAGCGTCAGGGACTGGGCGGTGGATGTCATGAAGGCCGCAACCCCGTTCTGCACGCTCGCGCTCGGGCGGGATGCGGCACGCCAGCGCATCTCCGAACTGTCGGAACGCGATACGCTGACGGGACTGCTCAACCGGTCGTCGCTCAACCGCTATATCGAGACGATGACATCGGACCGGCAGGATGCCGTCTTTACGGTCATGGTCATCAATATCGACAGTTTCCGCGACATCAACAACGCGCTTGGCCATATCCATGCCGACAACTTCCTGCGTGAGGTGGCGGTACGCCTGCAGAAACTGTCGGCCGGGCGCTTCATCATCAGCCGCAGCAGCGGGGACGAGTTCATCGTCGTGGTGCCCAACTGTCCCCGCGCGCTGGCGATGGACCAGGCGACGCGCATCATCCGCATGATTGCCGAACCGATCGAGGTCGATGACAGCGCCATCACGCTGTCGGTTTCCATCGGCATCGCGTGCTTCCCCGATGACGGTCCCGATGGCGAATCCCTGCTGGGCCATGCCGACGTGGCCCTCCAGCAGGCGAAGAACGAGGGACGCGGCACCTACAAATTCGCGGATTCGAGCAAGAACCGTCTGGCGCAGGACCGCCTGCTGCTGGGCAGCGCGCTGCATGAAACCGTGTCCAAGGGGCTTTTGCACCTGTACTACCAGCCCCAGATCGATACGATGACCGGCGAACTGTACGGCGTGGAGGCCCTGGCGCGGTGGCATCATCCCCACCTTGGCAACATCTTCCCCTCGCGCTTCATCGCGGTGGCGGAGGAAACCGGCCAGATCGCCGCCATCGGCCGGTGGTCCCTGCAGGAAGCCTGCCGGCAGATGGCCCAGTGGGACCGCGAGGGCATCCATGTGCCCACCGTTGCGGTCAACCTGTCCGCCGCGCATTTCGGTGACCACAGCGTTCCCGAATATATCGCGGGGCTGCTGCGGACCTATGACCTGACGCCGGACCGCCTGACGGTGGAGATCACGGAAAACGTCATGATGGAAAGTGGCAAGACCACGCATGACGTGCTGCAGGCCATCCGCAATATCGGGGTGGGCCTGTCGATGGACGATTTCGGCACGGGCTATTCCTCCCTGTCGCGCCTGACGCGCCTGCCGCTGACGGAAATCAAGATCGACCGCAGCTTCATCAACGATTTCGAGCATGACACCAACGCGCAGGCCGTGACCACCGCCGTCATCGGCATTGGCAACCGCCTGGGCATGACCGTCGTGACCGAAGGGGTGGAGACCGTGCAGCAGCGCCAACTGCTCGAGGACCTGAAATGCGACGTGATGCAGGGCTACCTGTTCGCCAAGCCGCTGCCTGCGGATGAGCTGGAAAAGTGGATCCGCACGCGTGAGGCGGGCGAGGCATAGGCCGGCCCCGACGCTCGGCATGGGGCGTTGTCGTGCATATTCAGTAACATAATCTTGAGTTCGCCCCCCGCCTGTCGCCACGGGGCGGCCGTGCCCTGTGGGCGCGCGCGGGGCATGGTTCGGGAAAATCCGTGACGCAGGAATGGTTTTGCACATCCGTTCCGTGGCGGACGGTGGCCTGCGTCCATGGCATTGCTGTTATATATCCAAAAGACGAATGTCTGGCATATGCAGTGCAGGGGGCCGGGGCGGGCATCCCATGGTAACATGACACGTACTGACACACGCCAGTCACGCATGCCGTTGCGTCTGGTCGCGCAATAATTGAACAAAGGTGAACAAAATGATCTCGTGTCTCGGTCGCGTCCTTTCCGCCGGTGCCGTTGTAACCCTGCTGTCCGCCGCCCCCGTGCTGGCGCATGCCGAAATCAACCCGCCGACGGGCGCGGGCGTCGCCAACCAGGTGGAACAGATCAAGATGGGCTCGCTGTCGGAAAAGACGGTGATGTCCGCCGTGTCCTCGGCCAAGCCTGCTGACCTTGGCGGTATCCTCAACTACTGCATCCAGTCCAACTACCTGACCGCTTCGGAAGCATGGCCCGTCCTTGCGGCCCTGAACAAGAAGACCAATGACGTCCCGTCCAACAGCAAGGGCAACATGTCGTATGCCGATGGGTCCACCGGCCTGCTGAAGGTCGGCGGCAAGGCGCCGATCTCGCTGGAAGATGCGTCGACCGACATCCGTCGCGCCGCCTGCGCGAAGGTCGAGGCACGCGCCAAGTCGATGCTCTGACCCTGGACTTCCATGCGGGCGCATCCTTTGCGGATGCGCCCGTATCCGGGGCGGAAGGTCTTCTTTTCCTGAAGAAAAAGAAGCAAAAAGACTTTTGAAAATTTCAGGACTTTTCAAAAAATCTGAAAATAATCAAAAGTTTTTGGTGAAGCTTTTTTCAAAAAGCTTCAAGGAACGCCGCCTTTCTGAAAAAAGACGGCCCCAACCCTGGCGCTACTGCACCCACACCTGTGAAAAGATCATGTGGTACAGGGTGGTATAGAAATAATTCCCCAGACGCTTCGACACCAGGTCCACATAGTTCATGTGGATGACCGGAACAGCGGGGGAGTCGCGGGTAATCAGGTCGTTGGCCTGTATCCACAGCGCGCGCGCCGCGTCGGGATCGACGGTTGCGCGGGCGCGGTCCATCACCTGCTGCACCTGCGCGTTGCAGAAGCCGGAGATGTTGATCGAACTGTCGGAATGGGGATGGAAGTTCTCGCACCCGAACAGGGTATCGAGGAAGTTGGAAGGCGAGGGATAGTCCGCATACCATTCGCGCAGGCTGATCTGCACATGGTTGTCGGTATTTTCGATATAGGTCGAATGGATGGTCTTCGACACGTTGCGGACATGCGCGTTATAGCCGATGGCCTGCAGCATGCCGCGCACATAGGTCCCCATGCTCATGTCCACCGCGTTGGCGGGGACGACCAGTGTCACGTCCTGTCCCGCCGTGCCGCTTTCACGCACCAGCTGTCGCGCGCGTTCCAGGTCAGGCCCCCGCCATGCGGGCGCGGGATGGTCGGGGGAGGCATCGCGGGTATAGGCACATTGCCCGTCATTGGGCAGCAGGCCGGGCGGCACCATCGAACATAATGGCGCGCCAAGCGCACCGCCACCGACCAGGATCGTCATCGCCCGGCGGTCGAGCGCGTAATTGACCGCCTGTCGCGCCTTGATGTTGTTGAACGGCGGCAGGTTGACGTTCATCGGCATGAAATACAGCCCGTAGAGTGGCTGCACATGCACCTGCGCGGTATAGCGCGCACCCAGTTCGCCCAGACGGTCCAGTGGCTTGTTGCCAAAGGCCCAGTCATACTGCCCGTTTTCGACCGCCGTGACCGCGTCTTCGTCCGACAGGCCGAAATCATAGGAAATGGCATCGACATAGCCATCGGGCTGCGCATCGTTGTTCCACGCATGGAAATACGGGTTGCGCGCCAGTTGCATGTGCTGCTGCGGGTCGTAGGCGACGATATGGTATGGCCCCGTGCCGGGGATCGGGCTGTTGCCCACGTCATGCAGCGGCGTGTCGGCCGGCAGGATGGAGGCATGGGGGAAGGCGATCTTCTGCGGGAATTCCGCGTCCGGTTCCTTCAGGCGGATGGTGATGCGCCGGGTCGCGGGGTCGGTCTGCACCCCATCGGCCAGGGTGCAGTGCGCGGGATCGCGCATGCAGTCATCCGCGCCGATGATCCCGCCATAGAACGAGCCTGCGGTCGGGCTGCCGACGATGAAGATCCGCCGCAGCGACGCCACCACGTCATCCAGCCCGACCTCCCGCCCGTCGGAAAAGCGCACGCCGCGCCGCAGGGTGAAGATCCATGTCCGTCCCCCGTCAGGGGTATCGGGCAGGGATTCGGCAAGGTCGGGGACCAGTTCGCTGCCTGCCGGTCCCTGTGCCTTGCGGAAGTTCAGCAGCCCGTCATAGACGATGTTGAACAGCTGCATGTACATGGTGTCATAGTCGATCTGCGGGTCCAGCGTCCCGGCGGAGGCCCGCGCCGTCAGCCGCAGCGTCCCGCCCCGGTGGTCCGCCGCCCGCGCCACCCCCGCGCCGTGCAGGCAGGCCATGCCGGCGACGGCCAGGGCGAGGCCCAGTCGGAGTGGCCTCACTTCTGGTCCGCCATCAACTGCTCGATCCGGTCGGCGATCTCCTGCCCCGTGGCGGTCGTGGGGATCGTGCCGGAATACCGCTCGGTGGGGGACATGATGACGATCTGCGACGCCGGTTCCATCATGTAGTCCCCACCTTCGAGCGGCTGGCGCACATAGGGGGCATGGTATTCACGGGCCACGGCCTCGATCATCTTGGGCGATCCGGTCATGCTGAACAGGCGCGGGCCAAAGCGCAGCGTATAGGTGCGCAGCACGTCGGACGTGTCGCGCATGGGGTCGAGCGAGATGAAGATCGGCGCGACATGGCGTGCCTTTGCCGGGCCAAGGATGTCCATCGCCTTCGCCATGGCCGCCATCGTTGCGCCACACACCGTGTCGGGACAGTGGGTGGAGCCGAAATAGACCAGCATCCAGCGCCCGCGGAAATCACTGTCGAGCACCGACCCGTCCGCCCCGTTGACCAGGCGGAAGGAGCCGCCGACCTCGTTGCCATAGGTGGTCAGCGGCGGGGCCATCCGGTCGAAGATGCGGTAGCCCACATATCCCACCAGCGTTGAAACCGTCAAAATCACCACCGTGACGATAAGGATAAACCTGTCGCGTTTACTCAGCATCAGTGTGCGTCCGCCCAATTCGTTCCGGTCCCGGTCTCCACCACCAGCGGCACGGAAAGGGTCGCTGCGGATTCCATGACCTGCTTTACAAGGGCGGCGAGACGGTCCGCCTCTTCGTGCCGCACCTCGAACAGAAGTTCGTCATGGACCTGAAGCAGCATGCGTCCGTCAAGCCCTGCCTCACGCATTTCGTGAGGAATCCGCACCATCGCGCGTTTTATGATGTCGGCCGCCCCCCCCTGCAGCGGGGCGTTGATGGCCTGGCGTTCGGCATAATTGCGCCGTGCGGCGTTGCGCCCGTTGATTTCGGGCACCCAGCAGCGCCGCCCGAACGGCGTGACCACGTACCCGTTGGCGCGGGCCTCGTCGCGCGTGCGCTCCATGTAGTCGCGGATGCCGGGATAGCGCGCGAAATAGGCGTCGATATAACCCCGTGCCTCCCCCGGCGGGATGCCAAGCTGCCGCCCGAGGCCGAAGGCGCTGATGCCATAGATGATGCCGAAATTGATCGCCTTCGCCCGGCGGCGCGTCAGCGGGTCCATCCCCTCGATGGGGATGTTGAACACTTCGGACGCGGTGCGGGCATGGATGTCCTGCCCCAGCGCAAAGGCTTCCTTCAGGGCGGGGATGTCCGCCACGTGCGCCAGCAGCCGCAGTTCGATCTGCGAATAATCCGCCGACAGCAGCACATGGCCCGCAGGCGCGATGAAGGCGCGGCGGATGCGCCCGCCTTCTTCGGTGCGTACGGGGATGTTCTGCAGGTTGGGATCGTTTGACGACAGCCGTCCCGTCGTCGTCACCGCCATCTGGAAGGAGGTATGCACCCGCCCGGTTTCGGGATCGACCTGGTTGACCAGCGCATCGGCATAGGTGCTCTTGAGCTTGGCCAGCTGCCGCCATGCCAGCACTTCGGCCGGCAGGTCGTGCCCCTTGTCCGCAAGGTCCTGCAGCACGGACGAATCCGTCCCCCACGCGCCGGACTTCATGCGCTTGCCGCCGGCAAGTCCCATCTCGTCAAACAGGATCTCGCCCAGCTGCTTGGGGGAGCCGACATTGAACTCCCGCCCGGCAAGGGTGTGGATGCGCGCCTCAATCGTGGCCATGCGGCCTGCGAATTCGACCGACATGGCGCGCAGGTCGTTGGCATCGACCGCGATGCCCACCCGCTCCATGTCCGCCAGTATCTCCACCAGCGGGCGTTCCAGCTCCTCATACAGCGCCAGCGCCTTGTTGGGGCGCAGCAGCGGGCGCAGCACCTGCCACAGGCGCAGCGTCACGTCCGCGTCCTCGGCGGCGTAGGTGGTGGCGCGCGCGATATCGACACGGGCGAAGGGGATGCGGTTGCGCCCGGTGCCCGTCACCTCGTCATAGGGGATGGGCGTGTGGTCAAGGTACAGCCGCGACAGTTCGTCCATGCCCTGCGTATGCTTGCCCGCGAACTGGGCATAGGAAATCAGCATCGTGTCGTCGATGGGCGTGGGCTGCGGGGCGCCCGCGCGGACCAGCACCTCCAGGTCGAACTTGGCGTTCTGGAACACCTTGAGCACCGAGGGGTCCACCAGCAGGCCCGACAGGCACTCCAGCACGACGGCGACATCCATCTGCGTGATCGATGCGCTGTCCATCAGGTCGCCCTCATGCGCCAGCGGGATGTAGCACGCACGCCCCGGCCGCGTGGCCAGCGAGATCCCCACCAGCCCCGCGCGCAGCGGGTCGAGGCCATCGGTTTCCGTATCCACCGCGCACACGCCCGCGGCCTGCGCCTCCGCCACCCATGCGCGCAGCGTGTCGGCGTCGGTGACGGTTTCATACTCGCCATAGGGCGCATCGGGTGCTGCGAGGGGGGCGGTCACGGGTTCGCCCGAAACCGCCGCAGGGGCCGGGGCGGTGGGCGCGCGCCTTTTCGCCGCGGTCCCGGTGGCGGGCAGGCCGATGCGCTGCATCAGGGAGCGGAAGCCCATCTCCTCCAGCCAGGGGCCGAGTCGCGCCTGGTCCACGTCGCAGCAGGCCAGATCCGACAGCGGGACGGGGCAGGGCGCGTCCTCGCGCAGGGTGACAAGCTGGCGTGACAGGCGGGCCATGTCCGCATGCGCGATCAGGTTGTCGCGCCGCTTTGACGCCTTCATCCCCGCCGCCGCGTCAAGGATGGCGTCGAGCGAGCCGTACTCCTCCATCAGCGTTGCTGCCGTCTTCGGCCCGATTCCCGGCACGCCGGGCACGTTGTCCACCGGATCGCCGATCAAGGCCTGCACGTCGATGACCTGCGCGGGGGCGACGCCGAACTTGGCGCGGACCTCGGCCTCGCCAATGGGTTTCTGCTTGATCGGGTCCATCATCTGCACGCCGGGGCGCACAAGCTGCATCAGGTCCTTGTCGGAGGAGATGATGGTGCACGTGCCCCCCGCATCCGTCGCCTTGCGCGCATAGGCCGCGATCAGGTCGTCGGCTTCCCATCCCGCCTCCTCGATCGCGGGCACGCTGAAGGCGGCGGTGGCGTCGCGCACCAGCGCGAACTGCGGGCGCAGGTCCTCCGGCGGTTCGGGGCGATGGGCCTTGTACTGGTCATACAGGTCGTTGCGGAACGTGTGGCGTCCCGCATCGAAGATGACCGCCAGATGTGTTCCCGCATGCTCACGCAGCAGCCGTGCGAGCATGTTGGTGAATCCGAATACCGCATTGACGGGCGTTCCGTCCGGGCTGGTCATGGGGGGCAAGGCGTGGAAGGCGCGGAAAATGAAACCGGAACCATCCACAAGGATCAGGCGGACCTGCGCGTCAGTGTGCATCGGATCAGGGGTTTTCAGTGCGTATCGCCGCTGGTTGCCCCGGGGTTGAGCACGAACAGGCGCGAGCAGTAGGGGCAGAAGGTCTGGTGGTCCGCGATGCGCAGGAACACGCGCGGATGGCCCAGCGCGCCAAGGCCGCCATCGCACGACAGGACGCGCGAATCGACCACGATCGTCTCGACCAGGCCCAGGACGGGATGGGGCGTCGGGTTGGGCTGGTGTTTGGTCAGGTCTTGCATTTCGATGAACCTCGGGCTTGTTGTCCGGACATGGAGTGCGATGCCCCGGCAGACCCGTGGCGTCGATGACGATGATACGCAGGATTGCCGTGCTTTCAAACCTTCGCCTGTCACGCCTGCTTTATCCGGCGTTCCTTTTCCTTCTGGCCGGATGCGCGACGCATGATGTCCCCACACCCGTCCCGCCGGCGCGCCATGCGGATCTTGGCCGCCTCGTGCCGCCCGACCGGGTGATGGACGTGCCCGGCACGGGGCGGGTGCCGATGCGCGTATGGCGTGCGACGGGGACGCCACGCGCGGTGGTCCTTGCGCTGCATGGCTTCAACGACAGCCGCGATGCGTGGGAACGTCCCGGCCCGGTCCTCGCGCGGCAGGGGATCACGCTCTATGCCCCGGACCAGCCGGGATTCGGCGCGATGCCGGACCGGGGCGGATGGGCGGGAACGGACGCGATGGTTGCCGCCGCCCGGGCGGAGGCCGCAGCCATCGCGCATGAAAATCCCGGCCTGCCGCTTTATGTGATGGGCGAAAGCATGGGCGGCGCGGTTGCGGTGTGCATGTCGGCGCAGGCGGGCGCACCCGCTGGTACGCATGCGACTGTGCCGGCGGACGGGCCGCCCATCGCGGGCTATATCCTGCTGGCGCCCGCGGTGTGGGACCTTGGCGCGGGGACGGACGCGACGTTGTGGGCGATGGCCACCCTTGCGCCGCAATGGCGGCTGACGGGACGCGAACTGCCGGTGCATGTCACGGCGTCCGACGACATGCTGGCGCTGGCGCGGCTGTATTACGACCCGCTGACGCTGCGCACGACGCGCACGACCGCGCTTGCGGGGCTTGCGATGCTGATGCACCGCGCGGCCCATGACGTGGGGCGCATGCGTGGCCCGGTGCTGGCAATCTATGGCGGGCGGGACCAGCTGGTGCCGCTTGCGGCGATGACGCGGGCATGGGCGCGCCTGCCGCCGGGCGCGCGGCGCGATTTCATCCCGGCGGGCTATCACCTGCTGCTGCGCGGGCGGCAGGGGGACAAGGTCATGCGCGACATCGTGTCATGGGTCGAACGGCCCGACGATTTCCTGCCATCGGGCGGCGACATCGCGGCCAGCACATGGAACGACGCGCAGGCAGGCCACGCGCAGCCGCCCTTCTTCCTGCCCGCGCAGATGGACGGGCTGGTGCGGAAGTGAAATTGCACCATTTCAGGGCTGGCGTTCGCGGCCCCGACAGGGTATGCAGGGCGGCAGTGGACTCGTAGCTCAGCTGGATAGAGCGTCGCCCTCCGAAGGCGAAGGTCGAAGGTTCGAATCCTTTCGAGTCCGCCATTCATTTTCAGAAAATCGCAGAATATAGCCGTTTTTCAGGGGTCGCCTTTTGGCTTACCCCCCTTAATACCCCTCTTAAAACTGCCGCTTGGATGGCTTTGGCAGGCAGGATGGGGTGTATGTTTGTTTTGATATCGTAATGAAAAAGGTTGACCTACAAAGTAAGAAGGTCGGTGTACGGGTGTTACCCACACACATAAAAAAAGGGCCTCCATTTCTGGAAGCCCCCTGCCTGTCTGTCTGATCCATATTCCTTTGTGGGTCGTCCTGTTATCGGCCCGCCTGCCGTCACCCCGCCACAACCCTTCCTGTAAGGGCAAACCAGCGGCGCAGGCTGGTATCCATCACCTCATCGGTCATGCGGTTGCGCTCCACTTCCCCGATGCCGCGCTCCGTCCACAAATCACCCAATGCCTCAAGGGTTGCCGTCAAGGCACGCTGGTAGTCATCGTCTGTCCGGTTCCGGTCATGGCAGTAATCGGCAATCACCACGCCAGCGCCGTGCGTACCCAGTTCAGACAGGCCCGGTTGCGGCTTCTCGCCCCGGTAGAGTTCAGCCATCTTGTCTGTGGCTGCATCCATTGCCGCCTGCCTGTGCTCGTCCGTGTCCTGCCCCGGTATGACCATCTGGCGAAACAACGCCGTAAGCCGTCGCGTTACGGCCTCCATAGCGAATCCGTAGGGCAGTCCGGCATCATGCGCGAACATGGCCGCGATCCTGCCTGTGCCAGGCATGTTCACCATACCCACGCCATCAACGGTCTTGCGGTCGTTATCATCCAGTGACGCCATGATGCGGGCCTGTGCGACTTCCCGGCTTTCATCCAGTGCGCGGCCATCCTTCACGGGCCAGTCATGGACAGCGGCAATCTTCTGGCAGAACTGGCGAGCCGCCAGCCCGTCCATCGCACAGGCAAGCGGGCATTCCGTGCCGTCCACGAACACCACAGATGGCAGATAGGTTGCATCCCCCATCCCTGCCGGGACAGGCCGCGTCCACAAACACCGCACGGCCTTCGGGTCGAGTGTTGTGGGATCAGCCATCACGGTCGGCACAGCGCGGGCCGTTGCATATTTGGGATTGCTCATGTCAGGCGTCCTCATTGTTGTCAGGGGCATAGATAATTTCGGGGTAGTCATCAGGCAGGCGCGGGCCGCCGCCGATCATGTACTTAGGCGTGGCGTCCTCCCGGTCATGTGGATAGGAAGCCATATAACGGCGGCGGTTCTGATCCCATTTCCATCCCTGACCTTTCAGCCATTGCGGGTCTGGTGAGCCGAACAGGTGCAGCTTGCCGGTCTTTGGGTCGAGCCGGATGCCCGAACGGTTTTCATCCGGTTGGGGCTGCGCTGTGGATGGTCCGGCTGCTTCCAGCATCTGGATGATGGCGTCCCGGCTGTGCTTCATCATCCTGATAAGGTCGGGGGTGATGGCGGCGGTATTGCCCCTTATGGCCGGTTGCCCATCCACCAGCACGACACGACACCCAAGATCATCCAGATGCGCCAGCAGGGCGGAGGGGTCCGGGATCGCTGGGGCGCAATCCGACTTTGCCCACTCCATCAGTCCGGCAAGGGCGGCACTAACCATGATGCCCACCTCCGATGTGAATGTGCGTCCTGTTCAGGCCCGTTGTTCTCAACAGATACCCCGCGCTGTTATCTGCGGCGGGCAGCACCTCAGACCGCCTGCTATCAGGTGAAAACAGCGCCAACCCGGTTCGGGGTCTGTAAAATGCGGTGTGACCGGTGTGACCGGTGTGACCAGCGTCCAGATTGGCTGTTTTCCGCCGTTTTTCAGGGTCACTTTCGGTCACACCTGCAAAAACACGCGGTGTGACCGGTGTGACCGGGACCGGATGGGCCATCATTTGTCCCCACCCATAATGTCGTCAGTGATTGTGTAGACGCGCACGGACTTGCCGTGTTCGGGGTCTTTGAGGAATGATGATGCCTTGCCGCCCCTGCCAGAATTAAGATACCCGGCGGCGATCAGGCTTTGCGCGGCCCGCTTTGCATCCAGCCCCTTACACACGACCTCACGCCACACGGCGGGGAAGATCAGGTATTCCCATTTCTCCGCACCGCCTTCTGTCGTCACCTTGCGGCGGTATCCGGCACGGTCTCTCGTGCGGGAGCGGCTATCATCGCCGTCGCCATCGGGACCACCCAGCAGGGTGAAACGGCTCTCTCCGTGTTCCTCAATGAAAAGACGGACCTGTTCGATTGCGGTCCTGTCCTCCGCTGCTTGGGTGCCGCCACGCTCATCAAGCCATGAACGGAAGCATACCAGAGCCGCCCGCGTAGCCTCCCCGCGCTGCCACGGCAGAACGCCATACGCGGTTGCCATTTCACCCGCAGCAGCCACCAGTCCAAACCGTCGCACCACGGAACGCACCTGCCCATCGACAGGGGCAGCATCAGGCAACGCCTGTTCCTCAAATCGTGCCACGATCTGCTTGATGGTATCGGTAAGGGCAGCCTCATCCTCATTGCGATCCAGCACAAGGGCCTGCAACCAGGCACGGCTTGCGGTGCCGTAGCTTGTCCGGGCCGCACGGCGGATATGATCGGCAAGGTCGCCCGGTGAGGCCATGTCATGCAGGTTTTCAAACAGGCCCATCCCGGCACCGGCATCGGCCTGCACGTTCACAAGCCGGACCTCCTGCCCCGCCATCGGGCGCTGTCCGGCCTCCCCCATCTTGGTCGCCAGCGTGATTTCGCCGGTGGACAGGAACAGCACGCGCCAGCTCTTGCGGGCACGGGCTTCGCCATTGCGCCCGGCACGCTGCTTGCCGCTGTTGTTCGCCAGCATATAGGTGATTTCACCGACTTCGCGGCTGTTAGCCTGCCCCATCTCATCAAGGACAAGCAGGGTGTCGGAGGTCTCGGACGCGATACCCTCCGTCCCGTTGGACGTGCCGCGCCATGACCGCACCTGTCCGTCACGGTCGCCCTTGCCCCATACCGAACCCGCCGCGAACAGGGACGTGGACTTGCCGGACTGGCTCTTGCCCACGATGTGGAACCCACCGGACTGTTCGCCCATCAGGTCCAGCAGCGGGCCGCAGAAGGCGACAGACAGGGAAAAGGCAAGGCGGCTGTTGCCCACGGCATAGGCGGCAATATCGCGCTGCCAGTCCGCCAACGTCCCGCCTGTCCCGTATTCCGCGCCCCGTGCCATGCGGGTTGTCTGGAACACCACATCACGCCGCCCCGCGCCAACCGTCACCCCATTGGGCAGGACAAAGGTGGCGTTGCCATTGTCATGATACCACCCCGACTTATCGACACAGCGCAGGCGGCGCACGGTATGGACGGAGGAAAAGAACTGGCGAAGGAATCGCGTCCCAGAGACGGCGCACCCGAAACCCGCATCCTCAAGTTCACCGGCAATGTCCTTGCCGTCCCCATGCACCATGCGCCTTGGTAATGCCCATTGGTGAGGCCTTCCGTCCGGGTCCAGCCAGCTAATCAGGACGCCCCATCCGTTGCCATCCACGTCCCGCGTTTCGGCAATCACGTTGAAGGGGATGCATATCCAAAACTTCTTCGGGGGCAGGTCGCCACCCTGTTCCTCGGTGAAATACAGCCCCCCGCGCTCCATGCTGTAACCGTGCGGCATCCTGACGTTTGCGACGGCTGGCGTGGCCTGATCCAGATAAGGGCGCAGGAAATCCACATCGGAGGTTTCCCCTCCGCCTGTCAGGTCATCCGGCACGTCATCGGCCAAATCCCAGCCGGGAGGCAGGTTGTCTGGCACCGCCACCGTACGCACCACCGCAGCCCCGGCATCCTCAAGGGCGGCAATGACCGCATCGGCATACCCGCTGCCAGCGTCGTCATTATCCGGCCAGATGGTCACGCTACGTCCCGCCAGAGGTGACCAGTCATTATTTGCTGCCGCCTTGCTGCCACCCTGGGAGGTCATGACCACATAATCAGGGAACAGGCGGCCCGCCGCGTCCGCGGTCTTTTCGCCTTCCACCAGCAGCACGGGCACGTCAGTGGAGGCCGCCAACTTATCCAGTCCATAAAGCGGCAACGGCTTGCGTCCCTGCTTCCAGTGCCAGCCGGTGCCGTCATGACGGTTGCCCTTACTGTCCGTCCACACACGGCGGCCATAGGACAGGGGAAGAATATCCTTACCACCGTCCTCGCGTTCCTTGCGGAACCGGGCACACAGGGGGCGGCCCTCCGCATCCCGGTAAACCCATAGGGACGATGCGCCACGCGGCAATTCAGGTTCACAGGGGGCGGGTGTGATCGGCTCCCACTGTTCGCCAGACGGGCCGCCAATGGTCTGGGCTTTCGCCTTTTCCTCATCTGTCAGGGGCGCAAGCGGAGCCGCACCAGACAGGCACGCCATTGCGGGAAGGCTGCTCGCTTCGGAGGTAATGCCGGTCATGGCTGCACCCCCACGCCAAGCATAAGGGATAACTGCCGTGCCGCCTCGATCTGGGACAGCCCGAACAGATAGGCCGCAAGGGATACGGGATCACCGCCCCGGTCGCCCGTAGCGAAATCAGACCATCGGCCCGTGTTCATGTTCACTTTGAACGAACCGGGGTTACGGTCCCCCCGGCGCGGGTTGCGTGATACCCATTCGTGCCCCTCACGCCTGCCGTCTGGCAGCCAGCGCAGGAGTAGAGCCGTCAGCACGCCAAGGGCTGCGCTGTTGACTGCCTGGAAGTCTATTTTATCCCCCGGATTCGTGTGTACGGAGTCCGGGTGTGCATGTGTTTCTGCCATGTCAGGCTTGCCACCTTATTAAGGTGCCGCCCGTCATTTTACTTGGGAAATTCCGCCTTGGTGATGTATGGTGGCTCTGACCTCAGGACACCATACATCACCGGCGCGGCTCCCTCAGTTAATGACGGGGGCCGTTGCTTTTTGGGATGAATGTTGCGCTGGGAAGGGACGCGAGCCATGCCAGTCCCGCCCGGAAATCAATCACCGTCCGACGTCCCAGCTTCTTTGCGATCAGCTTGCCGTCATTCAGCTTGCGATATGTTTCCGTGCGGGACATGCCCGTCCGCGCCACCCACTCAACCACCGATACATAATGCGGAGGTGCCTTCTCATTGCCGCCAGCGATCATGCGCACCCCCTCAGGCCATAGCGTGGGAGGTTGTGCAGCCAGTACGGCCAACAGGCAGGCGGGCGGCAATGACGGGCAGGTCAGACCGGCGCACGAAGCGGAAGCGGCCCCGCTTGATTGTGGGGATCATCCCGCTTGCCGCGTAGGAATACGCGGTCGTCATCGCATGGAAGCTATCGCCAGCGCCCCGAGTCGCACGCTGGCTGTTCAGTTCCGCAATCGCATCGGCAAAAGGGATCAGGTCGTCGTTTTCTTCGGTCATAAAGCACCGTAAACCAAGGGTTTCAGGGTGCTATCAGGGCGTCGGGAAGCACAAGGGCCTGTGCAAAGATGCACAGATTTTCCCTTGTCAACCAAACCGGAGTCCGCCTAAAGAATGTTTAGGAACCATCACCAACGGAACCTGTGTTTTCTAGCCGGATTGGCGGTTTTCCGCCGTCCTGATAGCAATGACACTACCAACGAGAAGCCGCTTTCGGTGCGCCAACACCGGGCGGCTTTTCTTTTGGCGACACGCTCCCGAAGAAGCGAGTCACGCGCCACTGATTCTCTATACACCCCAAACGAAGCGGTTCCAATACGAAATGCCGTAGGAAGTCTCCTATGTCTCCACACGGCACAATGACCGTCGTGGGGCTGGTCCCACACCGTTTGTCTCATAAACACCCCTCCACGGGCTTCTGTGGACCTCTAAGGGGCATCCTGATGTGTCACCTAAGGTGACAGTTGCGGACAGGAGGGGACAACCACGGACAAACATGGAACAGGATTGACCTTGGGGAACCGGCTTCGGGGCGCTGGCACCCCACGGTTAAGCCCTACATCGTCTCTCATGAAATGCAGTCCTCGATGGCGTGGACATATCGACCGATCCCATCGGCTAGCCATGCCAGCTCAGTGCCGGTCTGTTTGTCCCCCTCCGCCATACGGGCCAGTATCCCGGCCATGACACTGATTTCCGTGGTGGCAGCCTGTATGGCCGCCAGCCGGTCGGGCGTTGCGATGCTGGGCGGCGCTGTATGCGCGCGCCATGCCCGGTGGCAGGACGCGGAACTGCTGCCCATCGCCTCGCCTACCTCGCGCCATGACAGGCCCTCTTTGCGGAGGTGTTCAATCCGGCGCAGGTCGCGGGCAGACCAGGTGCGTGCGGGGCGGCTCATGCGTGCCCCCTGTAGTGCTGATGGGCCATGTAGAGGTCATACAGACGCGCTTTGGCTGCGACGGTGAAGTAGTCCACATGCCGATCCACTAAGGGGATGCCCTCATGCTCATATCTGGCGCATGGGGCATCTTTCAGCCTGTGCCGCATGTCCTCGACCTCCGCCCGCATCAGCCTTTGCGCCTCCTGTAAGGGCAGACCGTCCACGCCCCATACAGCATCGGCCCATTGCTTCCCGCGCTGGATCGGGTCCGGCACCCCGAACAGGGTGGCGTATGCTTCATCCGGCGTCATGGCTTTATCTCCGCCCACAGGCGCATCGTCAGGATACCCAGCGCGTTGCCAGCCCGGATCGTCCAGGCCGATAGCAGGATGAGAAACCACAGGGCTGTGTGGATCAGGATGCGTTTCATTTTGCATACCCTCCGGCTTTCACCGCCTCGGCGTCCTCCTGTGCGGTGGCCTCCATTTTCGCGGTGAAGTCAGCCAGCCAGAACACCACGCCCATCCACTGGCTCTTGATTTCCATGGTGACCTCATCGGTCATGTCCATGTCATGCGCGAGCGTGTGAAGGGTATTCCGCAAGTGCTGGGCTGTGTTCTGCTGCCAGTTGAGGGCATATTCCCCTATCGCTGGGAAACTTGGGATACTGCTCATTTTGCGGCCCTCCGCAGATTGGCGATAATTTTTTCCAAGGTGTGAGCGGCCCAATACGGCCCATCTGCCCACCCTCCAACGTCCTCTTTGGTGGGTTCAGGTGCAGGGATGTCGGCTGCGTCCATCATCTGGCTGCCCATCAGTCGAAGCGCCTGCACGAGCCTGTCCAGGTCGTCGCAGTTATTGTGCGTGGTTACGATCAGTTCGCCGTTGTCAAAGGATCTGCTCATTTCGCACCCCCTTTCATCGCCAGAATGTCGCGTGCCAGGCTGCCCTCGATCTGCTTGGGGTCCGGGTCGAACAGCATCACCAGCCGGGCCTTGTCCTGCAGGTCGGCAAAGGACCGGGCGGGGGTCTGGATTACCTTGCGGTAGGCGGCCCGGAAACGGTCGGATTGGGCCTGCGCATTGGCCGTGGCCGGTTCTTTGTAGCAGCGGCGATCAGCACCAAGGGCGGCCATGGTGGCCTTGCGGATGGGGCTGGTCATCGGGCCGCCTCCATCGCCTGCACTTTTGCACTGGTGTGATGCAAAACCTCCGGCTGGGCGAACCCGGCCAGGGCGAGCAGGAGCAGCGCGGGGAAGATCAGCCCGGCTGCCAGATGCTCGGATGTGAGTAAGAGGGCTTTCCCAGCTTTGGGAAAAATGGAGCCGAGTACGCTTGTACCCAGCCGGGAACATGCCCATGTGGGTCTGGGCGTGCTATAAGTACGGTTAGCCATTGCCGAATTCATCCTTCGGTTGTGGTTAGGCCGGGCGCGGGAGCTTCCACCTTCCCGTCCGGCTGCCTTGCCAAAGAGCGCAAGGTCGCTACACTGTCCACAAGTTTTACCCCTTGGTCAACCCAAGATCGACACAGTGTAGCGAAGTTTATATGACCCCAGAACAATGCAAGATGGCCCGAGCGGGTCTTAACCTAGGCGTGCGGGAATTGGCCGAGCTTGCTCAGGTCTCCACCAACACGATTACCCGCCTTGAGCGTGGGGAATCGCTTTATCCCCGTACGGTCGAAGCCATCCGTGCCGCCCTGGAAGACGCCGGGGTCGAGTTCATTGCAGAGAATGGCGGTGGGGCTGGGGTGCGGTTGAGGAAGAGCGAATAAGTGGAGGCACCCACAAGCAAAGCTCAATGCGTTGCGCTCCGATTAGGCCCTCTCGACGTTCAGCTTATTAACCGCACATTGAAGACAGACCTGGAACCGGGGGAACTTTACCTCAGTCGGCAGGCCCATTGGCATATCGCCAAGGACCATCCAGAAGACTATGCCATGTGCATGTCCGCCCTTCGGCGCGTTGGCCAATCGCCCGGATTGATAGGGCAAGCCCCCAAACATGCGGACAATTTTGAACTTGTGATACGCTTTCGATCAAGCCAGCAGGAAGGCGAATATGTCCTGATTGCCGTAGGGCTGGAACGGGACCGAGACGGGCTTTATCGCGTGAAGACCGCCTACCGTGTGCCAGAACGGACCATTACCACCAGACGAGCCGCTGGCCGACTCTGCCTTCCTGTTCGCTCATAAAAAAAGACCGGCGAACCGGTCTTTTTTCTTGTCCGGGCGGGACGCAATCCCCGATCTCTTGGCTTGGCCCTCTCTGCCGCATAAGAGGTGCCAGGTTAGTTACCTGCGGCTAGCAGGTGCGTGAGGTAGCCGTTCTCACCTCACCGGACCCCCCATACATTGCGATCAGAGAGATATCCGTCAACCCTCCATAGGTCACGAAACATTGCGGCGCACCAGCAGATCACCCGCATCAACGTCGAGCATGGAATGCAAGTCAGGCCGGTGCCCCGTATGGGGCAACATATCTTGCCTTCCCTGATTTGTTCCAACTCGGCCCGAGATGGCCCTAAACGGCCCGGACAGGCTGTTTCTTTCCTTCGGGCCAAGTCGGGCCATTTGAGGCCGAATAGGACAGAAAACGGATCGGCAAGATGTGTGACCCTAGCTAGGGCACCGGGCTTATTCGCGCTCCGCACTCAATGGTTTTCAGTTGTTGAGACGCATTGGAGCAGGTTGCGGGGGAGCCGTTTTGATTTAATCGCGCTAAAACCGGCAGAAAACAGCCATCGTTTGAAAAACAATCATTTGAAAAAAAATCAAAACGACCTGCTGATTTCCTATATAGCTGCCGAAAATAATATGGCCTGCCGATTTGATTTTCTTTGAAAAAACAATCAAACGCTGCCTGTCACATTCTCTCTCGCGCGCACGCGCGTATTGTGCAACTCGCTGCAAAGCCGGTCAGTGGGTCATGCTCCGATACCTGTACGACCTTGCTATGATATGCGGCCCATTCGACCCTCGGCCACGGTCTATTTTCGTCTACTTTAGACGCGCCCGAACGTGGGGTTGACGGCAATGAAGCCACCCAACAGCATCCGTGAATGTTCCCGAAAATGGAATATATCCATTGATCCCAAAACGGGAACGTGTTACATAATGACATGCAAGTCATTGCCCTCAAAACGCTCCGCGCCTTCTGGGAAAAGCACCCGCAGGCCGAGGCCCCGCTCCGGGCATGGCACCGCGTAGTTTCCAAGGCGGAGTGGGTGGGGACGGCAGACATTCGTGAAATGGCCCGCTCTGCTGATTTCGTGGCTGACAACCGCGTGATCTTCAACATTGGCGGCAACAAATACCGCCTGATTGTTCGTGTTTCCTATGAATATAAGCGCGTCCTGGTCAAGTTCATCGGAACGCACCGCGAATATGACAAGATCAACCCGGAGACAGTATGATGCTGATGGATATCCGACCGATCCGCGATGATGCGGATTACGAATGGGCGCTCAAGGAAATTGAACAGTATTTTGACCATGAACCCGTGCGCGGGACGCCGGAAGCGGACCGTTTTGAGGTGCTGGCTGCCCTGATCGGCGCGTATGAAGAACGGGTCTATCCTATTCCTGACCCTTCCCCCCTGGACGTGCTGCGCTTCCACATGGATCAGAATGGATTGACGCAGGCAGACCTTGCGCGCGTGATCGGCTCACGCTCCCGCGCCAGCGAGATCATGACGGGGCGACGCTCACTCAGTCTGGCGATGATTACCGCCATCCGTGCTGCATGGAAAATACCGGCTGACCTTCTGGTTCCTGCGCCGGTTGATGTCGCGGCGGAGTAGAGGCAGTCAGCGGGTCATGGCCGTGCTGCGCTATTGCGCGCGTGGACCTGTCTCATGTGTATCATTGCCGCCGCCGAATGCCTCCAGTCGGGGTATTCCCCGAGTGACGGATTCCAGCGTCTCAATGTTAACATTTGATAACAGGAACTTTGCACAGGAATGGCGGAATACAGCCAAAAATAACATGCTCCCTCGCGCGCGCGCGCGTACTGCGTCCGACTTGATTATCCAAAACGGGACAATCAATGCTCCCTCGCGCGCGCGCGCGTACTGCTCTATTAATCCCGGCATTGCCGGGGTAGTTCAGCCCGTAATATGATGCGGCATGACAGCCACAAAACCCATATCCGAATGGACGCCGCCGGAGGTGGTGGACGTGTTCAGCATCAGGCGAGGCGCACGAAACCCACAAAGGCGTTATTGGCCAATGTCGCAGGCCGCATTTGCCAGGCGGTATGGCTTTACCGCTTCTGCCGTGGCGGACTGGGAACAGGGACGCCGGAAGCCTGATCCAGCAGCCCGCACCTTGCTGGCGATGATCCAGAAGGATCAGCAGGCCGTGGACCGGCTATTGGGCCACAAAGACGCTGCACCCCCTAAGTAGGTGGGGCAGCATCGCGCACGCGCGCGCACGGATAATATTTAAGCCATGAAAACCTGACAAAACCAGATATTCAGGCCTCGCGCACGCGCGCGCACTTGGTGCGGAAACCTCCGACCATCCAGCTAATTCCCGTTCGCGCGCATCGCGCGTAGACCCTGTGTACATTGTGTCGTGCCGTCCCTCGTGCGCATTGCGCGTAGGGTGTGTGTCATCCGTGTCTCGCGCGCGTGCATCGCGCGTTGGACCTGTGCGATTTGTGCGGTTTGTGCCGACGAAATTCGTCGTCAGTCGCCTCGCGCGCATCGCGCGTAGGGTCTGTCCCATTTGTAACGGCCACACCTGTGTAACTCGCGTACGGTTTGGGCCGCAGAGATAAACCAAAGGGTCCGCACAGTAAGCGGTCCCTACCCCTGTTCAATCTGAACATACCTCCGTCATGCTGCCATACGCCGCCTGATGTTCAGCACGGTCGAAGGGGAAACACCCGCACGGGCGGCAATCTCGCGCAATGGCATATGCCTGCCTTCCGGGGTGGCAAGTATCCGCTCCACCTCCGCCCGTCGCTGTCCTGCCGTGTTCAATTTGAACGGAGGGGGGGTGTCCAGATTTGGACCGGCCCAAACATGGGGATTTCCCATGTTATAATCCGCATTGCCGGGAATATCGGCAGCGGGTGATAAACCGGGAGACTCCCGTGTTTCCGATGCTCCAAAGCCCGCCGCCTGTAGCCGCTCAAGGTCATCAAGAACGGCCTGGGGGCTATCGCGGCTCCCCTGTCCGTCCAACTGAAAGCGCAGGCGCACAATCACGTCGGACAGGTCACGGGCCGGGATGAGCTTCTCCACCATGTCGCACAGGTGCCACCGCCGTTTCTCGGCACCTTTGCTCAGGTAGTCATACTGGTTGTTCCCGTCCGCTACGTTGCGGTCATCGCATAGCCTGTCCCACGCCTCATATTCAGCCAGAGCCGCCGGGATGGTGTCGGGCCACGGGATAGATTGACCCATCGCCGCCACCACACGCTCGGAAGGGCTGAAGTGCGAACCGTCAAACGTATCCGCCTGGTCGCCTGGGTGAACCTCGCGGAATGGCTCAATGGCAGCATCCAGCGCCTTTTCTTCCGCCGTGGGTGCGAACACGGCTTCCTCTGACCCATAGCGGGCGATCACCTCCGCAATCCGGTCTGCATTGTCGCGCATCCAGCGCCGTCGCTCGGCATCACGCTCTCTCTGCCACGCCCGCATATGAGCCGGGTTGCCCATGTCATAGAACCTGAGACCCCCCGGTCCCGGCTGGGGCAGGTCATCACCGAACCCGCCATCCGCCAGCAGGCCCGGAATGTCATCCAGCACATAGCCATACGGCTCGATCATTGCGGCGGCGCGGGTCCGGGCGGCGTCTGTCTCGCCTTCTTTACCGCCCTCCGCCAGTGCCCAGACCTTCGCCAGACGCTCAAGATTGATACCGGATTGCGCCATTGCCTGCCCTCGCCCTGTTCAAATTGAACATTACAGGACGGGCGGAAGGTGTACAAGTTGAACATGCCGCCGGGGGACATGGTAAAGGCGTTGGGTTTTGATAACACATCGACGGGACGTGTTGGCGGGGTGTGGGGGTTTTACCCTTTACCCGCAAAACAGGGGGAACGGCGCTCAGGCCCGCTGTTATCAGCACCCCAATCCGCTGCCAGTCACACCGGTCACACACCCATTACAGGCAGGTGTGACCAAATCCATCCCTGAAAAATGACTGTATTCCGCCATTCTTTTGCTTGGTCACACCAGTCACACCGGTCACACCCAAAAACACAGACCCCGAATGGCAATCGAGGGTGTGACCTGTCGCGTCATGGGCGGTTCCGGTGTGACCCGCAGCAATAGGCAGCCCATTCATCCATCAGGGCACGACGCTTCTCAAACAGGTCTCCCCTTCGATAAGCGGCTTCAACCTTGTTGCCGACCGCATGGGCAAGCGCCATCTCCACAACCTCATTCGGGTAGTCTGTCGCTTCCGCTGCCCAGTCCCGGAACGTGGATCGCAGACCATGCACGGTTGCATCCTTCGTGCCCGCTGCCAGATGCAAAGCCTTGGACAGCGCCACGTCAGTCAGGGGGCGTGATGGCCTGTATCCGGGGAAGGCAAAGCCGGTCCCGTTCGTCGGCTGGCGCAGGCCGTCCAGAATATCGGTGGCGGGCATGGACAGGGGAACACGGTGCAACCGCCCTGCCTTCATCCTCTCCGCCGGTATCGTCCACACACGGGTGGTCATATCAATTT
This sequence comes from Novacetimonas maltaceti, assembly GCF_002906255.1. Classification (GTDB taxonomy): domain Bacteria; phylum Pseudomonadota; class Alphaproteobacteria; order Acetobacterales; family Acetobacteraceae; genus Novacetimonas; species Novacetimonas maltaceti. Next base: position 80,035 of record NZ_POTC01000010.1, read on the forward strand.
CAGGCCACAGGCAGGAGCGGACCTCACCAGACCGCGCCGCTGTCAGGCAGGCAAAGCGGACAGCCTTGGCCGCCAGTCCGTCAGACATGCTCAGGGCCGCCATGACCGATGCAATATCCTTCCACGGGATAGCCTTGTGATGCTGGACCTTCGCCACCTTGGATGGGGCTGGAAGCAATGCGGACAGGTGCCCTTTCCATCGGGCCGGGTTCTCGCCCTCCCGCCAGCCACGCACACGGGCATAATCAAGGATACGCTCCACACGCCCCCTGAGTCGTCCGGCTGTCTCTGTCCTGTCTGTCCAGATTGGACGGAGGGCAGACAGCACGGCATCGGTATCAACGTCTTTGATAGGCTTGTCCCCAAAGACAGGGAAAACATGGTTGGCAAGCGATCCGGCCCATGTGGCGGCGGCCTTGCGATCCTTCCATGCCGGTGCCTGTTCGGTGATGTATGCCTGCGCCACCTCCGCAAAGGTGCCGCCCTGTTCCATCTTCCGAGCGGCTTTTTCCTTTGCCCGCTCCACCAAGGGGTCAGTGCCCTCCTTAATCATGCGGCGGAGGTCCACAGCCCTGTCACGCGCACCGGCCAACGAAAGGCCGGGATAGCTGCCAAGGCCCATCTGCCTGCGCTTGCCGGTGGCGGGCGACGTATAGCGCATCTCCCACAAGCGCGATCCACCAGACGCCACCAGCCATAGCCCGCCACCGTCGCATATGCTGCCAGCCCTGTGACGTGACACCTGAAGGGCCGTCAGTTGATTGGGTCCGAGTCTGCTCAATCCAGTTTACCCCTCTTATTACCCCTCTTAGAATCGGGGATTGTGTGGGTCACTCTGGGACACTCTGGGACACTCACGCCAGTAAAACCTTAGAAAACCTTATGTTTTTGGTACGTCCTGAAACACTCTGGGACGTGGGTTAGGCGGATTTCGAGTCCGCCATTTCCGGATAAAGTATAGTTATATCAGTTGGTTAATCGGAAGTTTGCCAATCCGGCCCCGGAGCGTTTCGTGGCGTGGGTGGATATGGAGAACTCTGGCCTGACGTTACTGCCTGCTTCATTCAGGCAGTACGACGCGATCGGTGACGCAGACCTCCACGTCCAGATCAAGCTGACACAGGGCAGTTCTGTTGCCATCAGTTATGCCTGCGACCATCTCCTTGTCCTGCATCTGGACCGTCATAAAGGATTCTCGGAGGTTTATAACGGTTCAGGAGCACCGGTTTGGGCACAGATCCGTCACAAGGCCGGTCATGGACGCCAAAGAGCAATCAGTCTTGCTCAACTGCAAAAGATCGCCGTTCTCAATCCCTCCTTTGCCCTTCCACGGATACGGGCATTTCCCGTCATGCAGTAGACGAAGATGTTCAGCACGTCATTGACCTGATGCGTCGGCGAACCGACAGGCTTGTAAAAGTTTCCGGGTGCCGTCTTTCTGAAGCTTTTTGAAAAAAGCTTCACCAAAAACTTCCGGATTATTCCTGCGACGTTTTCATGGGACCGCTTTTGATATGGCCTGTGTGGAACTCCGGCCCCTATGGGCGTTTAGGGCTGCATCCGGCAGGTTCCGTCCTTCCGGTCCCGGATGGTTTACATCCCGCAAGAAGGGTGAAAAGCGATGCGTTATTCCCCGCCCGGGCTGGCGTGGCCCATGGTCGTGACGTTTGCACTTGCCTTTGGCCCCGCACTGGCGCAGCCGCGTAACACGGCCGCCCCCGCATCGTCGCCGCAGTCGGTGGCACAGGGGGCGGTGGAGGGCGCGCCGGGGGCGCGGCTGGCGGGGTACCTCAATTTCTGCATCGGCAATGGCCTGCTCCCGCATGGGGAGACGACGCCGCTGCTTGACCACATGATCGCCCGGACGAACGCGGTCTTCAACGACCATCGGGGCGACATGGAATATGCCTATGGCACGGCCGGGGTCCTGCAGCCCGCGAATCCAAAGGGCGCGCGCATCACGGACCTCGACATCGCGCAGCGGCGGGACCTGTGCGACCAGGTGCGTCGCAGGGCCGCCGCCGCGGGCTGAAGCGGAAGGGCGTCAGGGCGGCGGCTGCATGGCCGGGACCATCAGGTCCACGTCATGGCGGATCATGGAAATATAGTCCGCCGCAGGGCCGCCGGGCGGCGACAGGGCCTCCACATACAGCGTGCCGCCCGGATGCGCGCCCGTGGCGGTGGCGACCTGTTTCACCAGTCGCGGGTCGGCGGCATTTTCCATGAAATAGGTGCTGACGCCCAGCGTGCGGATCTGGCGGATCAGGCCGGCGACATCGGCGGCGGAGGCCTCGGTCTCGGTTGACAGGCCCTGCGGCGCCATCAGGGTTACGCCATATTCACGCCCGAAATAGCCAAAGGCGTCATGCCCCGTCAGCACGCGGCGGCGTTCGGCGGGGACGGTCGCGATACGTTCGCGGATGTAATGGTCCAGATCACGCAACCGCACGAGGTAGGCCTGCGCGTTCGCGCGAAAGGCATCGGCATCCTCCGGGTCGGCGCGGATCAGGGCATCGCAGATGTTGCGCGTCCAGATTTCCACGTTCGGCACGCTGTTCCACACATGCGGGTCGGTCACGTCGTGCCCGTCCTCCACCATGGCGTGCAGGGGAACGCCATCGGACACGATGACGGGCGTCCCGTGGTAGCCCGCCGCGCGGGCAAGGCGGACGAACCATGTCTCCAGCCCCTCGCCGCTGAGGAAGATCACGTCCGCCTGCTGGAGTTTCCGCGCATCGGCGGGGGAGGGTTCGAATTCGTGCGGGTCCCCGTCGGGCGGCACCAGCGAGGTGACGGTGGCATGCGTGCCACCCACCTGCCGCACCACATCGGCCAGCACGGTGAAACTGGCGACGGCATGGACCGTGCCGGCCATGGCTGCGTGCACCGGCGCCAGCCCTGCCACAAGGGCGGCGCAGGCAAGCGGCAGAAAGCGGAATTTCATGTCAGGAAGCCTTTTTCAGTCGCGTGTCAGGCGCGGGGTGAAAAGACGCGAGGCCAGCCCCATGGGCGCCAGCAGGAGCGAGACGCCATAAAACAGGCTGCATGTCAGGATGATGGTCGGCCCCGAGGCCATGCGGCAGTGAAACGACACCAGCAGCCCGCCCAGCCCCGACAGCGCGGCCAGGGCTGCGGACAGCATCATCATCGCCCACAGCCTGCGTGTCCACAGCCGGGCGCTGGCGGCGGGCAGCATCATCATCCCCACCGCCATCAGCGTGCCCAGCGCCTCGAACCCGGAGACGAGGTTGAGCACCACGAGGAACAGGAACAGCATGTGGCACGCGCCGCCACCGCCGCCCACCAGCCGCATGAAGCCCGGATCGACACATTCCATCACCAGCGGCCGCCACACCACGGCCAGCATGCACAGCGTCACCGTGGACACCCCGCCCATCAGGCACAGCGTCGGCGTGTCGATGGCCAGGATGGTGCCGAACAGCACATGCAGCAGGTCGATGTTCGACCCGTGGGCCGAGACGATCAGCACGCCCAGCGCAAGGGAGGTGAGGTAGAAGCTTGCGAAGCTTGCGTCCTCCGACAGGCGGGTATGGCGACTGACCAGTCCGGACAGCAGCGCGACCCCCAGGCCCGCGACAATCCCGCCCAGCCCCATCGCCGTCATCGACAGCCCACCCGCCAGCAGGAAGCCGATGGCGGCGCCGGGCAGGATCGCATGGCTCATCGCGTCGCCCACCAGGCTCATGCGGCGCAGTTGCAGCAGCACGCCCACCGGCCCGGCCCCAAGCCCGAGGGCGAGGGATGCGACCAGCGCGCGCCGCATGAACCCGAAATCCGCGAACGGGGCGATGAACAGGTCATGCAGGGTCATGCCCACAGGTCCCCCGATGTGACGTTCCGTGGCACCATCTCCTCCGTCGCTTCGGCATCGGGTGTGCCGCCATCGCCCACGGGGCAGGCGAAGACCGCGTTGCCGCCATAGGCGCGCTCCAGCAGGGCGGGCGTCAGGACCGCATCCGTCGGACCCCAGTGGGCGTTGCCCTGCGCCAGCAGGACGACATTGGGGAAATGCCGCGTGATCTGGCGCAGGTCGTGCAGGACCGCGATCACGGTCCGCCCTTCGTCGCGCCAGTGATCGACAAGGTGCAGCAGGTCGCGCGTCGTCGGCGCGTCCAGCGCGGTGAAGGGTTCGTCAAGGATGATGACCCGTGCGTCCTGCATCAGCAGTCGCGCGAACAGAAGGCGCTGGAACTGTCCCGCCGACAGGTCGCCGATGCCGCGCTCCTCCATCCCCGACAGGCGGACATGGCGCAGGCAGTGCGCCGCGCGTTCGCGCAGGCTGGTGCTGACCGCGCCAAACGCCCCCGTCACCCGCCATGCGCCCGACAGCACGAGGTCCGCCACGCACAGCGGGAATGTCCGGTCGATGTCGCGGGCCTGCGGCAGGTAGCCGAAGTCGCGCGGATGCTGCCCGCCATAATCGATGCGCCCCGCCCGCAGCGGGATCTCGCCCAGCAGCGCGCGCACCAGCGTCGATTTTCCCGCCCCGTTGGCCCCGGCAATGGCCGTCAGGCTGCCGGGCGCGAACGTGCCGCGGACATGTTGCCAGACTGGCGCGCGCCCATACCCCGCGGCAATGTCATGCAGCGTGATCGCGCCCGCCGTGGCGGGGGAACTGGCGTGGGTCATGGCAGGCGCGCCGCCCATGCGATGGCCATCCACAGCAGCATGATGGGCACGCCCATCCACGCCAGTCGCCATGCCCATGACCTGGCCATCCAGGTCCGTAGCGTGTGTGTGGGAGGGAGGGCAGGCTTTGCCCCTGGGTCTGTGGCCATGGTCTTGTCATTCCGCGCGGTGGGAGACGGTCCGCGTTTATTGTTATATTATAACGTTTCCACATTACACCCCCGGCCACCTTCCGGTCAAGGCGCGTGCCACGGCCACACGGGAGGGACCGGCCCGGTGGACGAGGGATTTCCATAGGGATGGGTGATTGCGTACCGCGCAGGCCGCCTGCATAGTGCAGGTCGTGTTTCGCCACCAGTCGGGTTCAAACGGCGTTATCGTAACATATTGCTGGATATTGATAAAAGTTTCCGGAAGCCGGTTTTTTCCACAAAGGCGGCGTTCTCCGGACGCTTTCCGGCCAAAGGCTGCACCCGGACCTTCCGGACGGCCTGCCGGGCAGTTTCACGGGCGGCCTTAGGCAAGGGGCCGCCGATCCGGTCAGGCACGGACCGGCAGGATATGAAGGGTTAGGATGCGACTCTATAGCTACGATCACTGTCCTTTCTGCGTGAAGGCGCGGATGATCTTTGGACTGAAGGGCATCGCGGTGGATGTCGTGACCCTGCTCAATGACTATGTGGCAACGCCCACGCGCATGATCGGGACGAAGATGCTGCCGATCCTGGAACAGGACGGGCGGTTCATGGGTGAAAGCATGGACATTGTCGGTCATGTGGACGCCATGGACGGCCACCGTGTCCTGACGGGGCCGATCAATCCGCAGGTGGGGGAGTGGATACAGGCCACGAATGCCGTCGCCTTCCGCCTGATCCTGCCGCGTGACGCCGCCGCCCCGCTGGAGGAATTCGCGACCACGGCGGCGCGGGCCTATTTCATCCGCAACAAGGAAAAGATGGTCGGCCCGTTCGGCGCGCTGCTCGACGACAGCGCGGGGATGATCGCGCAGGTTGATGAGCGCCTGCGTGCGCTGGCCCCGCTGGTGCGCGCGCCGCATGCGGTCAATGGCGAACTGTCGGACGACGACATCCACCTGTTCGCCTTCCTGCGCAGCCTGACCATCGTCGCGGGACTGACCTGGCCGGAGGAAGTGGCGCAGTACTGCCGCACGATGTCACGGGCCTGTGGCGTACCGCTGTTTGACACCATCAGCGCATAGGCGCGTTGCGTGCGAAAGTGACCCACGTCATTGAACCGCGCGGCGTGGCGGTGGTTTGTGATGCAGGGCCAGCGATGCAGGGCGCGCGCGGATGGCACCGCGCCCGTCGCGGGCCGCCATGACCGATCAGGAGGCCGCAATGCCGCGTTTCACCGATGATACCGACCGTCCCGGCGACAGGGGCGGGGACAAGCACGCAACCGCCCGCCGCCTGGCCGAAGCCGGCATCCGCGCGGAGCAGGCGGGCGATCAGGCGCGCGCCGACGAACTGTTTGACGAGGCCGAGCGCACCGATCCCGAAGCGCTGGAAAACGTGCTGATGGAAAATCCCGCCCCACGCAGGCGCGTCTCCGGCCGGGGATTTGGCGATGACGCGGCGGTTGCCCGCGCGGGGCGCGAAGTGCATCCCGGTTCCGATGCGCCGTCACGCGCCGGGATTACCGATAACGGCAGCGGGGCCGATTCCGAACGCCGCTGAGCGTTCGGTGGGGACTACATCGAGGGTCCCCACATGCCCAGCACGAACAGGATCGCGCCCAGCGCCATCATGACGATGTGGAACATCACGTCGCCCGGCATCGCGACCAGTGGGTCCATGTGGGCGGAGCGTACGAACTGCACCACCACCAGAATCGCGCCACCGACGCACAGTGCGATACGAAGGGGGCTGATGTTCCCCGGCAGCAGCGATGGTTTGCGGTTCATGTCGTGTCCATTGGCAGGTATCGGGCCATCATGGCACATAAATTCCCCATTTTGAACCGTTCGGGATGACATGGCCGCATGTGTGCGTGCGGCAGGGCGGATTTCATGCGACCTGTTATTGGGAATATGAAATAAAGCCCGTTCGTCGATTCTGAAGGAATGATGGAACAGCATGGACAGGGGATTTTTGTCACGGCGCCGGGGAACATGCGGCCTGCGCGCCACGGTGTTGGCCTGCATGCTGGCGGGGGGCATGGGGGTGTCATCGGCCCATGCGCACCGCGCGGCCCCGCCGCCGCCCGGGCCGGCATTGCCGGACGGGCGGATTTTCCTGCCGCCGCCGCCGGCCGCCGAAACCGCCAGCAATGCCTCCGACGCCAGCATCTTTGCCGATACGCGCGTGCAGGAAGGCAGCGGGCGGTGGAAACTGGCGCAGCGTGATGCCCGCCATGGCGTGGGGCACATGCTGTCGGCCTTTTCCTGTGCCGCGGGCTTCACGCTGTCGCCCACCCACCTGCCCCGACTGGAGGCGCTGCTGACCCGACTGGAAGAGCGGGTCGAACCCGTGGTCGCGCAGGAAAAGGCGCAGTGGAACCGCCCGCGTCCCTATTCCGAAATCGAACTGCCGCTGTGCGTGGCGGACCGGGGGGAAGTGGCGCGCACGCCGTCCTACCCCTCCACCTATGCCACGCTGGGCTGGATGACGGGGGCGGTGCTGTCCGACCTGCTGCCCACGCGCACGGCCCAGATCATGCGACGCGCACGGGTCTATGGCGAAAGCCGCGTGATCTGCGGCGTGCACTGGCACAGCGATATCACGGCAGGGTGGATGAACGGGGCGGTCCTGTACACCGCCATGCGGGGGGAGGCCGACTTTGCCCGTGACCTCGACGCCGCACGCGCGGAAATCGAGGCCCTGCGCGATCATCCGCCCGCCCACCTGCTTCCTCCCGATGCCAATGAATGCGCCGAGGAAGAAGACGCCGCCGCCCATACGCCCCAGTGACGGGTCGCCGTTGGCGCATGGGACATCCGGGCGGCGTGTTCCGGCCCCGGCAGGAAGCACGCTCCCTGCACCCTGATCCGTTGATGAGGTCATGGTTTCCAAAGGGCGATGCCCTTTGGTGGGGGTTCGGGGGCGAAGCCCCTGAATGGCCGATGCCGTGGCCTACATTGAAAACCCGATTGTCTGGCTGCCTTCGCGTCCCTTTATTTCCGCCGCCAGCAGGTCAAGCATCGCCTGTGGCGTGGCGGGTGTGTCGAGTAGCGCCTGCCTGCGCACCACGAGGGAGAAGTCCGACGGCGTAAGCGTGCGCAACCGGTCCAGTCCGTCGGGCGCGGGCAGTTCGAAGAAGCGTTCGAACGCGTGGCGCGCCTGCTGGGGCGTGAGGTAGTCGAAGCGCGCGCGCAGCAGGAAGCGGCGCATGCTGGCGGGGTCAAGGCGTGAGGCGAGGTTGGTGGTGCATACGAATGGCAGCGGGTGGCTTTCCATCCATGTCAGCATTTCGTTCACCTGGCTGACTTCCCAGTTGCGCTCCGCCGAGCGGCGGTCGCCCAGCAGGCTGTCCACCTCGTCGAAAATCAGGAAGGACCCGGTATCGCGTGCCTCGGCAAAGGCGGCGGCGATCTTCTGCTCGCTCTGGCCCACATATTTGTCCAGCAGGTCGGAGGCGCGTTTCTGCAGCACCGGCAGTTCCATCATGTCCGCAAGATGCCGGGCATAGGCGCTTTTGCCCGTCCCCGGCGGCCCCGACAGCAGGAGCGAGACCGCACGCGGCGCCCCCGGCCGCGACAGCCGCACGGCCAGTGCCGCAAGGTCGCAGTCGGCATTGACCAGCGATGCGTCATACGGGCCGTCGCCGCCGGGTGGCGGCATGACGACGCGCCCTGCCGACGCGGCCTGCGTGATGCCGGTGGCGATGGCGCAGACCATGGTCGAATCCCCATCCGCCAGCCGGGTCGAACGCAGTGCATTGCGCAGGATCGCCGGCGGCGCGGGAATGGCGCGCGCCAGCAGGGCGGCGGCCTCGGGCGTCAGGGGCACCTGCTCCTCGTGCGCCATGTCCTGCCACAGGCGGGTGCGCACCGCGACGCCGGGCTGTCGCATCTCGATGCACAGGGCCATGCGCCGCGCGATGGCGGGGCCAAGCATCTCCACGTCGTTGGCCGTCCAGATCACCGGGGTGCCGCCCTGTTCCAGCAGGCGGTGGAAAAAGACGCGGCTGTAGGATTGCGGCGCCTCGAACAGGCCGGTGGTGAACAGGTCCTCCGCCTCGTCAAACAGCAGGACGGACGATGTGTTGCGCAAAAGGCGGGTGCTGCAGCGCAGGTCCGCCAGCCGTTCATGGCGGGAGGGTTCGTCGCCGCTGCTGTCGGCCTCCCCCACCGGGTAGAGCGTGGCCCCCACATGGGCGGCAAGGGTTGCGGCGAATTCGGTCTTGCCCGTGCCCGGCGGGCCATACAGCAGGATGTTGATGCCCGGCGCATGGTCGCGCACGGCGGCGGCCAGCACCTTTGCCGCGATTTCGGCCTGATCGCCAAGATGGGCGAAGGCCTCCCACGGCAGGGTGGCCGCCCGTGGCTGCCCGAGCAGGAGGGAGCGGATATCGCCCACCACGCGCGCGCGCCGGTTCATCAGCGCCATCAGGCGCGGCAGCAGCGTGATGTCGCCATCCTCGTCCACGCTCATCAGCCCGCTCATGCGCAGCTGCCCTTCGGGGGCAAGCGCGGTGGCGATTTCCGTTTCCGGCCGGTTGAGCAGCATGTGCAGGAGCGAGATGTCCTCGCACAGGAATGGCCCGCGGGAGCGGTTTTCGCACAGGTCATCCCACAGCTGCTCGAAATGGCCATTGAGGCGGTAGCACATCGCAAGGCCGAGGATGTCGGTCGCCACGTCATCCAGCCCCGTCGCGCGGCGCAGTTCCGACAGCCATGCGTCAAGGTAGCCGCCCTGGCCGCCCTGCGTGCCGCGCGCCTCTTCCAGCGCATGGCCAAGGCGTTTCCATTCGGCGGCGGTGGGGGGCGTGTCGCCATCGCGGCGGACCATGGCGGGCAGGGCCTTGTCCGGCAGGGCGAGGTCGGGCTGCGCCTGCACCGCGCAGCGCACCAGCGATCCCGCGTCGCGCGCGCCACGGTGGATCGCACCATGCAGCGCGCACAGCATGTCCAGCAGACGGCGCATGTCCCCCTTTACCCGCGACGGACGCGCGGTGGTCACGCGGCGATGGGCCGGGCGTCTGCTTTTGGCAAGCGGCATCGGGTCGGGTCTCCTGCTGTTGGGAAGGAATATACGGACCATGGCGACAAATGTCGTGCGAAAAGGCAGCCCCCGCGTCCCGTCAGGGCTGGCCTGCGGCCTGCGCACCGAACCGCGCGCCCTGCGTGGCGTTTTTGACGCAGGAGAGGAGAAAACCGCGTCCGACATGGTTTGTCTTAACCCTTATGTCGGCACGATACGATACTGGATCAAGTCCTTGCCCGCCACGGTGGGAAAGGCAGGCATTTACAAGAACCTGAATTGCGGATGGAAAAGACCTATATGAAAATCAAGACCCCGGCGGCCCTGCGTTACATGCCGTCTGCCTTTGTTCCCGGCCTTGCGGCGCTGTCGCTTGGCGTGATGGCGCTGGTTGCGGCCCCGCGCGACGCGCGGGCCGACCCGTCGATCATCGTGGGGAACCAGGTGTCCTCCGCCACGGTGGAAACCGTGGATCATGAGGCGGGAACGGTGCTGCTGCGCGACCATACCGGCGACCTCGTGACCGTGCGCATCCCGCCGGAGGCCCGCAATGTCCCGCACCTGCAGGCCGGTGACAAGATCAATATCCGTTTCTTCAAGACGATGGCCGTCTCCATCGTCCCGCCCGGTACGCAGCCGCCGGAATCGACCGTTACCTCGGCCAGGGGATATGCCGGGCTGCACCCGCATGGCATGCTGGTGTCCAACCGCCGCGAACGCGTCCATGTGCTGGCGGTTGACCCGGCGCAGCACCTGATCACCTTTGACGATGCGGACCAGATCACCCGCACCGAGGTCGTGCAGGAAAAGGCGATGCAGGATTTCCTGAATACCGTGAAGGTGGGCGACACCGTCGATGTCACCGTGACCGATGCCGTGTCGTTCGAGGTGATGAACCGTGTCATCGCCCCATCCGCCACCGTGCAGCAGGCCCCCGGACAGACCGCCCCGCAGCAGGCGCACTGAGGGGTGCGGGAATGATGGACGGCCCCTTCCGGTTGGCGGGAGGGGCCGTTTTTTTGTCAGGCGGCTGTTTGAATGCAAGCAGTTGATGAAAAGTATAAAGGTTTTTGGGTGTCGCCTTTTTTAAAAAGGCGACGTCTTCTGAAGCTTTTTGAAAAAGCTTCACCAAAAACTTTTGTTCGGAAAGATAAGGTCTAGACCTGCCCGGACAGGGAATAGCCCGACACCACGCCATCCAGCATCGTATCAAGTCCATCGCGCAGCAGCGGGTCCACGCCGTGGGCGACATGGGCGCGGGCGCGTTTCTTGATGCTGTTGGCCACGCGCAGGTTGATCGGCTGTGCCGTGCCCTCGCGCAGGACGGCCGCGACGGAGACCTGGCGTTCATGGGCCGTGCGTACCAGCAGGAAGGCGATGTGGTTCAGGATGTTGCCGAATTCGAAGCGGCCAAAGCGCGACCGGCAGCGCGTCATCTCGCCCAGCACCTCGATATAGCGGTCGATCACCGGGCGCGTGGTGTCGTGGCGGAAATGCAGGGTGTGGTATTTCGCCGCGCGGGCATGTTCGATGCGCGCATCCTCCCATTCACCCAGCACCTCGTTCCCCGTTTCGACCATGCTGTGCTGCGCGCGGGCGTCAAGGCAGGTGGACACGAAATCCCCATGCGCCGTCGCATCCCATGCCAGGGCCTTTGCCGCGCGGCCTTCGTGCAGGGCGAAGCGGAAGCGCCGCTGCCCGTCGATGCCATACAGGATGGACGTACCCCCCCGGCACAGCGGGTCGGTCCCCAGCACCATGATGTGCGATGGGTCGCCACGACGCATGTGGTGCTGCCACGTCAGCACGTCGAACAGGCTTTCATCCTCCGCCACGCGGTCGATATGGGCGTGGATATGGGCCATGAAGCGCGTGGTGGGCATGCCCGCGACACGCGGGGCGGCAAAATCCATCCGCCACCAAGTCGCCGCGCGCAGCAGGTGAAAGGCCAGAGCGTTGCGCAACGTCACCAGCCCCTCGTCCACGCCGACCTGTTCACACAGGGCCGAGACCACGCTGAAACGGTGTGTCAGCATGCTGACCTGCCGTGACATCGGCGTCCACGGGTTGAAATAGTCAACCAGGACTTCCGGGCGGGAATGGGTCAGGTGCCAGATGGCCCGGGTGCAGTGGGTTTCGCGCATCGTAAGATCCTTCTTGGCCCAGAGGTTCTGTCTGGTGGGGTCTGATCCGGTGGGCAGGGAGGGTCGGTAGCCGGGTGGAGGCGATATGCCGGGTTTCGCATGGTCGCGATGGTGGGGGATGTGGCAGGTGGTGGTGTCCCGCGCGCAGGTGCGCCTGCCGCGGGGGGACCGGGGTCATGTGTGCGCGACGGATGGCGTCGCGGCCAGCATCGGTCGGGCGGGCGCCCGCGTAAAGCCTGATGCCAGTTCAGGTTTATTGATAACCATTCTTAACATCAAGTTAAAAATAGGACAGGTCGCACTTTCCTGCATCCATGTGGCCAATGGATGGTCCGGGCCTGCCTGCCGGATATCCATGCGGGCAGCACGATCTTTCGTGATGTCATGCCTCACGTTCGCCTATGCGTGGCAGGCGGAGTGGGCGGCAATGGAGTGTTCCGAGGCCCCCTGGCGTAGTATATACGATCCGGGACCGTTGCCTTCTTGTTGGCAGGGCAATGGTTATACCATTGGCATGATGCCGGTTTTCAGGAAAAGCCCGTGTTCTTGGTGTTTTCTACTTCGGGTCTGGAAAAGTTCCGCCCCCGCGTGCGGCAGGCACTCCTGCAGGGGCTTGTGGTGACGCTTTTTTATCAGAAAGCCTTGAAAGACGCCGCCTTTTCAGGCCAGAAGGCGGCGGCAGGAAACCTTCATCCGTTTGTTACGCCGTTCCCTGCCGCCGCAGGCGGCGCAGGACCAGTCGGTCAACTTCCACCAGTGCGCGCCCGACGATGGACGGGTCGGTATGCTTGGCGTCCAGCAGCGTCACGTCGCCGGCGGCCGACAGGGTGTGCATCCCGTCCGTGAACGGGGCGAAGGCGGCGGGCGCATGCAGGGGTTCGCCAGTGCGCGCTTCGAAATGCTGCGGCGTCAGGGTGGTGACATGCAGCGGCGTGATCGCCCCGCCATAGGTCCGGGCGCAGTCCTGCGTCGGCAGCACAAGGCCGTCCCCGGTCACGATGGGCGTGCCGCCGGGGCGCGTGCTGCGGATGTCGCGGCGCACGGGATTGCCCGGATGCGGGTGCCATGGTCCCATCAGTCGGTCCGCCCATGCGACATGCAGCAGGCTGATGCGGTCGGTCGCGGAGTGTCCCCACGGGGCATAGAACATCCACCACCGCCCCTCGTAAAAAATGGGGGAGGCATCGACGGCGGCGCCGGGAAATGCGAATTCGCGCACCGGTTCCCAGCGATAGGGGAAGTCGGTGGCGCGATACAGGTTCTGCCGCCCCGACCGGCCGGATTCGGGCATCATATAGAGCGTGCCGTCGGTATCACGCACGATCACGGGATAGGACAGGTGCCACGGCTCAACCAGGACGGGGCAGTGTTCAAGCATGTTCAGGGCGCGGTCGAACACGAACACGTCGATGCGCCCGATTTTCACCCGGTAATCATACGCCTCGGCAAAGACATGCAGGCGCCCGTCGTGCCAGACGCCGAACGGGTCGGCGATGAAGCGGAACGGGCCGGGATTGTCGATCCATGTGACCGGGTGCGCGCCCACGCCATCGCGCAGCACCTGCGCCATGGGGGCATCAATGAGGCCCGTGCGCCAGATATCGGTCCGTCCCAGTCCCAATGTCGTGTCCTTTCATGGGTGGTGCGCACGCGCCAGCGCCGTGCGTCCCGACAGCATCAGCGCGGTGTCGGATTGCGGGGTATGGATGCGCCCGCACAGGACATCGCGGTAATGGCGTTCAAGCGGGTTGTCCTGCGACAGTGCCGGATTGCCGATTGCCGCGATGGCGCGTTCGGTGGCGCGGATCGCATTTTCCGTCATGACATATTTCACCATGTTCGCATCGGCAAGGGTCAGCGTCCCGTCCTCCTCCCGCGCCAGCGCGTGCGACAGCAGCGCCGTGTTCGGCAGCAGCAGGGCCTCGATCTCGCCCAGCAGCACCTCGAAGCGCGGCAGCGTCGCCAGCGGCTTTCCCAGGCCGGAGGGCACGCGCCCATGCAGGAACGACACCAGCCAGTCCCGCCCCGAACGCGCCACCGCGTCATACAGCGCCGCAATCACGATGGCATGCCAGATGGCGACAAAGCTGTCCTTTTCACGCCAGTCCTCCGGCGCGCGCAGGTCCGCGATCGCGTCATCAGGCAGGCGCACGTTGTCAAAGACGACCGTGTTGCTGCCGGTCGCGCGCATGCCCATCTGGTGCCATGTCCTCTCGATATGGATGCCCGGCGCGCGCATGTCCACCAGCACCTGCCCGGTGCGGAACGGCTCCTCCTCCGTGCTGACCCAGACCAGCCCCCAGCGCAGGGCGGTTGACCCGGTGGAATAGATCTTGGTCCCGTCCAGCCGCCATCCCTGTGCATCACGGCGGATGCGGGTCGCCGGCCGCCCCCCGCGTGACGGCGTGCCAAGGTCCGGCTCCACCCGCAGCGCATTGAGCAGCGCGCCCTCGCGCACCGCGCTTTCGCCCACCCTGCGGCGCAGCGCCTCGGGCCATGTGTCCGACGCGGCGATGGCGGCATGCTGCAGGTACTGCATCCCCACGATCAGCGCCGTGGACGGGTCCCCCTGCGCCAGCGTCGCAACGACGGTGACGATATCGCGCAGCGGGGCCGCCTGCCCGCCAAAGGCGCGCGGGACGCTCAGCCCCAGCAGCCCGGCCTGCTGCAACTCGGCAAGGTTTTCGGTCGCGATCTCCCCGCTGCGGTCATGTGCGGGGGCACGGGTGGCGAAGCGCGCGGCAAGGGCGCGCAGTTCGGCCTGCGTGCAGGGAAGTGTCATGGTCATTGCCCTGTGTCCGGTTCATGGGGTGCCCCCATGCTAGGGGGTGGCGGCACGGTTGGGCACCCTTTTCGCACGGTGGCCCGCAGGCGGTAACATCAGGGACGGCCGGGACGGTTTTTCGGGCGGTCCCGCCGGCCTGCCGGCCATGCCCGTGTCACTTGAACCTGTTGGGCCTGCCATTGCCGTTGCTGGCGGCGGTAATCATGGCATTGTCGAGATAGATCATGCATTGCGTGTCGACCTGGGGGAAAAAGACCTCGCAGAAGCCGTGCACGTTCGTCTCCGCCGCATCCTCATTGCCATCGACGACAACGGAATCGATGGAAAACATCTTTGTGCTCCCAAGGTCCTGCTTGGGCCTCAGTGCGACCGTTATCATGGATTTCCTTGTATCATCCATGAAGATGAGGGCCGTCTCATTGTCCACGAACTGGGTGTACAATGTTTCATCGCAGTTGAGGTTCGTGACTTTCGGGGGTTGCAGCAGCTTTACCTGGCACCCCCTGTTTTTCGCCAGCGTGACATTTGTCGCCTCTGGCATCTGGGCGGCGATCGCTGCTTTTTCTTCCCCGAATGTGGCGGCGCGGGCAAGGGCGGGGGACATTGAAATGCAGGCGCACAATACAAAAAATACTGGTGTCTTCATAATACAGGCTGCCTTGAATATGGGGGTTTGCACGATGAGGGTCGGTGCATGACGGTAGTTGCGCCGGGGGTATCGGGTTTCATGGGGTAAATGTCCCTTTGCCGGCGAAACTGTATGGAAGAAAACCGGGAATTTATGGTATTTTCCAATAATTTTATTTCCATGCCGCCTGTGTAACATAATGGAACATAGAACTGGGTGCAATGGCGCTTTTTATTGTTTCCGTAACGTGCCGGGATACCATGAAACCTGTCATGTTTTATTTTTACCCATGGGGCTGAACGCCCCTGTCGGGCCCGTGTATTTACAATGGCGTTCGTGCTGCGATATCCGGTTGCACAGCGGCGCGGGCCTCCTTGCGGGGCCTGCGCCCCATTGGCAGGAGGCTTGATTGAGTACCACCACACAGACACGTCGCCGCACCATCCGTGACGTGGCCAAGGGCGAGGTGCCGGGCGTATGGCTGACGGCCTATACCGCGCCGATGGCGCAGCGGCTTGATGCGCATGTGGATGTCATGCTGGTGGGGGATTCCCTCGGCATGGTGGTCTATGGCCTGCCCAGCACGGTTGGCGTCACGGTGGACATGATGATCGCCCATGGTGCTGCGGTCATGCGCGGGTCGCGCCGGGCGCTGGTGGTGGTGGACATGCCGTTCGGGTCATACCAGGAATCCCCGGCGCAGGCCTTCCGCAATGCCGCGCGCATCATGGCGGAGACGGGATGCGCCGCCGTCAAGCTTGAAGGCGGGGCGGAGATGGCCGAGACGGTGCGCTTCCTGACGCAGCGCGGGGTGCCGGTGTGCGGGCATGTGGGCCTGATGCCGCAGGCGGTCAACGCGACGGGCGGTTTCCGCACGCAGGGGCGTGATGCGACACAGGCGGCGAAGGTCACGGCCGACGCCCACGCCATTGCCGATGCCGGGGCGTTCGCCATCGTGATCGAGGGCACGGTCGAACCGGTGGCGCGCGCCATCACGCAGGAACTTGCGGTGCCGACCATCGGCATCGGCGCATCGGTGGCCTGCGACGGGCAGGTTCTGGTGGTTGACGACCTGATCGGTGCATTCGGCGATTTCACCCCCCGTTTCGTCCGCCGCTATGCCGAGGTGGGGGCAACGGTGGAGGACGCTGCCGCCCGCTATGCCGATGACGTGCGCAACCGCCGCTTCCCCACCGACGCGCAGTGCTTTGGAACCCGTGGCTGAGGAAGGATCGACGGGTGGGGGGAAGCATGCCATGCTGAGGCCTTGCTGAAGCAGAGACAGTGCGGTGCAGATCCTTCCCCCTTCCCCTGCCATGGTGGATACGGCGCGAACGCCCGCGTTTGGCGCGCGTGAACTGCTGGCGTTCGGGGCGGGGGACCTGGCGTTCAACATCATCTGGAGGGTTCTAAAAACCCCCTGGTTTTGAGGTCTTCTGTATGATTCTATTTCTTCTGCGTTGATTGAGGGAATGGCGATATGAAGCAGCCTGGTTTTTTTGATGTTGAAGAGCGGCTTTCCCGGTTG
>NZ_POTC01000011.1 GCF_002906255.1 Novacetimonas maltaceti
TCGGGCATGCCCGAAAGCCGTCCCCGCCATTCGTTCCTGTGGCGCAGTTGCTCGGTCGTGGAAATGTTGACCCGTTCGTAAAGCGAGGTGACGTAGGAATCCAGATCCTCGATTCGGAACAGGATTTCACGGGCGTTCTTCACGGCGGCATGGGGACCGGCCCGCACCAGACGCAGACAGCGCAGGCGAAAGGGGGTGATTCCGATATGTTCTGCGGCCTCAGGCATCGAAAGCATGCGCTTGAGGGGGAACATATGAACCGTAGCCTGCGTATCGTCAGAGATGATGGGGCCGGTCATGATATGTGGTAAAATCGACCATCATTCCATGGCCTGTCAAATGGAATATGGCCGTGGTGCAGGGCCTGTGCACATACGACCCATGCAGCGCGACTCCGGCTGCATACCCTCGGCGGGTGACCTGCGCGATGGTCGTGGGGGCCTTTGTCCTGCCCTGTCGTGGCGGGGAATGTGACGGGTGCGGTATAAAAAGCGGGACAAACGCCGTGCGTCGCAGATATCATGACGTGGGGCTGGGGCTCCGCCGCACATGCCCCGGATGATATCCCGGTCGGTCCTGATCCGCGCATCGGGACACGCCATGCAGAGGTGAGGTTACACCATGGAACGTCGCATTCGCACCGGACGACTGGAACTCAGCCCCGTTTCATGGCGGGACATCGAGGACGTGGCGCGCCTGAAGGCCAATGCCGGCGCCGTGGGCGTGCGCTGTTGTGGCATACGTTCACGCGGGCAGAGCGAGGCCGATGTGGCGGCCAGCATCTTCAGTTGGGGCCGCGATGGCGTCGGCCTTTTCGCCGTGCGTGAAATGGGCCGTTTCGTGGGCATGGCCGGGGTGCGCCCCGGTGGGCGGGACGGAACCTACGAATTCGAATTCGCCCTGTGTCCCACCCGTGCCGGCCGTGGCCTGACGCGGGAGGCGGCGGGTGCCGCGCTGGCCTTCGTCCATGATGCGGGGGTGGAGCGGGTGATCGCCCATGTGCCGGATGGCGACATCATGGGACGCCAGATCATCGGCGGGAGCGGCATGGCCCTGTGCCAGCATTATGCCGGCCCCGACGGACGCCAGATGCTGCTGTATCACAGCGTCCGCCGTCCTGCGGTCATGCCGGGGCCGGTGATTCACTGAAGGCGGGTCATTTCTGCCGTCTTCGAAGCTCTTTGAAAAAGGCTTTACCAAAAACGTCTTTGAATTCAGGGATATGCTGTTGCGGTATTCCGCTTGCGTGAAGTCATGGTTTCCAAAGGGCAATGCCCTTTGGCGGGTTTCAGGGCAGCGTCCTGGGAAACCGGCACTGATCCCTGCTTGTCGCAGGACCTGAAAACAGGAACGGGGCGGGACAAGGTCCCACCCCGCGCCAGCGCGTCAATGCGCGCATGTTCAGTGGTGATTGGCCAGCTGTTTTGTCAGGGCACGCAGCAGGGCATCGACATTGCCGCCGTTGCGCGCGATGTAGGAACTGTAATCCTGCCGCTGTGTCAGGCGCAGGCTGGCGCCTTCGCCCACGACATCCACGACCTTTGGCGTGCCGCTGCTGGAACTGATGACCCATTCCGTATTGGCGGGCGGCTGTCCGGGGCGGTTGATGACGGTGGACACCGCGATGTCCTCGCCAGAGGGGGCGGCCTGCCCCACCGTGAAGGAAACGCCACGATAATCCCCGATCTTGTCGGTAATGGCGTTGACCAGCACCTGATGGAACAGCTGAAGGTAATGGGTCTGCTGCTCCGGCGTGGCGACGCGCCAGTACCGCCCGATGCAGTACCGGCCAATCGCATCGACGTCCACGTTCCGGTCCAGCAGGGGTTCGATCTGCTGTTTCTTCTGCGACAGGGAAATATCGTTGTTGACGATGGCGACCAGCTTGTTTCCGAAATCATGGACAAACGTGCGGGCCTGCGCACCGCTGTCGACGGCATGGACGGGGGCTGTCACCGACAGGGCGCCGGCTATCGTGAGAAGACCCAGTGCATGGCGACGGGTGAAAGATGTCTGCATCGCTGTGTCCCTGTATGGTTTTTTTTATCTGTTGCTGTACCAGTCCGGCACCGTGGCGCGGTTGTCGGCCTTGATGGCCGCAGCCTGTGCCTTGCGCTGCTGCTGGTAGGCGCTGCGGATCGTGGCGTAGGGATCAAGCGAATCCTTCAGGACCTGATCAAGCGCATCGACATTGGTAGCCATGCCGTTGATGGTGCCCATGATGCTGTAGGCCCAGTTGAAGGTCACCAGCCCGTAGCCACGCGGCACGTAGTTCCATGGCGCCAGCCCGACATCAATGCCATAGCCGATACCGTCACGGAAGGAAGACGGGCCCAGCACCGGCAGGAACAGGTACGGCCCCGACGGGACCCCCCATGTCGCCATCGTCAGGCCCGCATCGTTGTCATGGTGCTTGTACCCGGCATAGGAGGCGACATCGATCAGCCCGCCAATGCCCGCCGTCATGTTGATGCACCAGCGCACGAAGGCGTCACCCGCGCGGCGGGACTTGCCCGCGCCCACGTCGTTGAAGAACACGACCGGCTCGTTCATGGTCTGGTACAGGTTGCCGAACGAATTGCGCAGCGGGCGCGGCACGGCCCAGATATACGCCTTCGCCACCGGGCGCAGGGTATATTTGTTGGCCCACATGGTGATGCCGAACGCCTTGCGGTTCATCTTCTCGTAACGGTCGTTGGCTTCGTTGTATTCCGCCAGCGCCTCGGGGTCCTTGGGCGGTGGCGTCGCGCACCCGGCCAGGGCCAGCAGGCCCAGGAGCGCACCGGCCACACGCAGTGCCGGACGACGGGAAAGCGGGGACGGGCGGGGCGACGAAGAATTCGATCCTGTCTCTGCGCGCATGCTCGTTTCCGCTTCCCTCTGTCTTCTAGGTCCCGGCGGAAGAGCGCCGGGGGCTATGTATTTATAAAACCTTGTGTGGGCCATGCCCGCGTGCGTCCCTCTCTAGCATGGGATGGGCGTTGTGCAATCCGCAAGCGGGGGATCGAACGGATATTGTGCCTGCATTGCAATGACGACATGGGAGTAAACCGGGTTTTCATACCGACATGCAATGACATCGTAACATGCGATTGCGGCAGAAGGTGTGGCCGGGAATCCACATCTGCGCCCGCACCGCGCCTTCCCGCCCGCCCGCGTCGTGGCGCGACGCGCGCACCGGGCGGGGTCACGCGATGTTGAGGGCGCCCGTCGCGTCAGCCGCCAGTCAGGCGGGGCGCGATTTCGGGGAACAGGGTGGCAAGCTCCGTGATCTCGCGCCGTGACAGGCCCTCGGCCTTCGGGTCCACCGGCGTGCCGGCCATGACCGCGCGCAGCACCCGCAGCGCCGGCCCCGACAGCAGGGCGGCGTCGCGCATGTAGTCGCAGAAGGCTCCGTAGGTCAGCGGCACCCATTTTTCCACGAGTCCGAGGATGGCGTCGGCATAGGCGCGGATTTCGTACTGTGCGTGGCTGTCGGCGCGCAGGCGCAGGAAATGCAGCAGGTTCCACAGGTTAATCTGCCAGTAGAACTGCGTCATGATGTTGACCGGCAGGTTCATGCGCGCCAGTTCGCGCGCGATCGACGGCCGCGCGGGATCGACGGTTCCACCCGCCGCGTCCTCGTTGAGCAGTTCGAGGTAATGGTCATAGCACCGCGCCGCGTCGTCACGCAGGATGTCGAGCACCTGTCGCGCCTGTTCGGGGGGCAGGCTGGTGCCGCGCCCCTGCTTGTTGCTTGCGGACTGCACCGCGATGTCCTCGGGGCGGGGGAAGTAGAATTCCTTCTCCAGCACGGAATAGCGCGCGGAATATTCGTTGATGCTCGCGGTGCGGTGGCGGAACCACTGCCGGGTGACGAAGATCGGCGCGCGGACATGCAGCTTGATGACCGCAAGCTCGAACGGGCTGGTATGGCGGTTGCGCATCAGGTAGCGGATCAGCCCCCGGTCATCGGACGTGCTTTTCGTGCCCTTGCCATAGGACACGCGCGCGCCCTGCACGATGCCGTCGTCGCCGCCCATGTAATCGACAAGCCGGACGAACCCCGTGTCCAGCACGCTGACGGGCTCGTACATCGCGTCCTCGAGTGCCGGGACGACAAGGCGGCGGGTTGGGGTCCATGCGGCGCGCGCCGCCTCGATTGCCGATTTCTGGTCATTGGAAAACATGGGCCACCATTCGTGTTCGGGGTATGAGCGTTGCCGCGCATACCATGTCCGGCGTTTCTTTATCCACCCAATCTCCACATCATCTTGCACCCGCGGGCCATCATCCCTATATCTGTCGGTGCCGGAGGGGTCCGCCCCTTGGCTATGGCGATAAACGGCGCGTGGAATAAGTGTTGTGGACCCGGGGGCGGTACCCGGCGTTTCCACCAGTATTTTCGCGATGCGGCCCCGTGGGCCGGTGCATCCGAAAGATGGGAACGAAACAGGCTCGACACGCATGGTAAAGACCCGCCTTTTGCCCGGCATTGTACCGCCGTTATCGGGCTAAACATACAAGTGCCAATGATAACTCTGAGGTGCTCGCTGTCGCTGCATAAGCGATAAGCGCGGTCCGGGGGGGCACCGGGCAACAGAAGCCCCCCCACTCTTTCCCATTCCGCCCGTCCGCAGGCATGGCCTATCCGCTTCGTGAAGGCGCGTGCGCGGCATGCTCCCTTGTCTTGGGACAGGGTTTGACGCACAGCTTGATGCTGTGGCACGGCGTGGTCTGAACCCGCATGTCTGATAAGGTCGGCCCGCGAATCCGGGGCCGCCGTTACGGAGAAGCCCGAATGTCCGATGATCACGACGAGGAAAATGGTTTCGATACCAGCATTCCCGACAGCCTCCTGCCCTATGACGACTGGATCGAGGATGCGTACCGCGACGTCATGCTGCGCGCCTTTGAACATGTCGTGGCGGAAGGGGGACTGCCCGGCGATCATCATTTCTACCTGACATTCCGTACCGACTGGCCCGGCGTGGAGATGCCCGAGCGCCTGCTCAAGCAGTATCCGCATGAAATCACCATCGTCCTGCAGCACCAGTTCCACGGGTTGAAGGTCGATCGCGCGGCGCGCACGATTTCGGTCAGCCTCGCCTTTGGCGGGGTGCCCGCGACGCTGGTGATCCCGGTGGCGGCGATTTCCGCCTTCGCCGACCCGGCCATCAAGCTGGCCCTGTCATTCCGTGTGCCCGAACAGCCGCCACAGCCCGCCCCCTCGGCCGAGATCCACAACGTCTTCGGCCAGGTGCAGAAGGCCCCGCGTGCGCCGCAGTCCGAAAACCGCGCCGCCACCACGTCGGAAGGGGATACGGCGCCTGCATCCGCGGAGGAACAGCCATCGTCCCCGCAGGTTGTCAGCCTTGCCGCCTTCCGCAAGCGGGATTCCGAACCGGGCTGAGCCACATTTTCATCCGGGCGCCCGGGTGGGGCCGGGCGCCCTTGCCATAAAACCGTCACCTGGAACCAATCCGGGGGCATCCAGAAGGCAGGAGACCGTCCGTTGAACACCACGACAACCACCAAGGCCGCGAAACCGGCACAGAAGCCCTTTGTCTATGGGCCTCTGTTCCCGCTCCATGACGATGACACGCCGTGGAAGAAACTGGAGATCGAGGGGGTCACGACCTCGGTCCTTGGCGGACGCACGGTCGTGCATGTCCGCCCCGAGGCGCTGCGTGAACTGGCCGCGCGCGCCTTCAACGATGTCGCCCACCTGCTGCGCCCGGCGCACCTGGCGCAGCTTGCCAGGATCCTGAAGGACCCGGAGGCGTCGGACAATGACCGTTTCGTCGCCCTCGACCTGCTGAAGAACGCGTGCATCGCCGCAGGCGGCGTGCTGCCGATGTGCCAGGATACCGGCACGGCCATCGTCTATGGCAAGAAGGGCCAGCGCGTCTGGGTCGATGGCAATGAGGAGGAGGCGTTCTCCCACGGGGTGTATGACACCTACACCCGCACCAGCCTGCGCTATTCGCAGATGGCGCCGCTGTCGATGTTCCAGGAGGTCAACACCGGCACCAACCTGCCGGTGCAGTTCCACATCTCCGCAACACCGGGCGATTACCATGCGGAACAGATGGACCTGATGTTCGTCGCAAAGGGTGGCGGGTCGGCCAACAAGACATTCCTGTTCCAGGAGACCCGCGCCCTGCTGTCGAGCGAGGAACACCTGCTGAAGTGGCTGGATGGCAAGATCCGTGCGCTCGGCACCTCCGCCTGCCCGCCCTATCACCTTGCGGTGGTGATCGGCGGCATGTCCGCCGAACAGACGCTCGAGACGGTGAAACTGGCCTCCACCAAGTGGCTCGACAGCCTGCCGACCGAAGGCAGCGCGCTTGGCCATGCCTTCCGCGACCTGGAAATGGAGCAGAAGATCCACAAGCTGAGCCAGCGCCTTGGCATCGGGGCGCAGTTCGGCGGCAAGTATTTCTGCCATGACGTGCGCGTCGTGCGCCTGCCGCGCCATGGCGCGTCGCTGCCGGTGGGGATCGGGGTGTCGTGCTCCGCCGACCGGCAGGTCAAGGCCCGCATCACCGCTGACGGCGTGTTCCTTGAGCAGCTTGAGACCGATCCCGCCCGCTTCCTGCCCGAGACGACGGACGAGCATCTGGGCGGGGAGGAAGTGGCCATCGACCTGAACCAGCCGATGGACGAAATCCGCAAGAAGCTGTCGCAGTACCCGGTGCGCACGCGCCTGTCGCTGACGGGGACGATGGTGGTGGCGCGCGACATCGCCCATGCCAAGTTCCGCGAACGGCTGGAAAAGGGCGAGGGACTGCCGCAGTACCTCAAGGACCATCCCGTCTATTACGCCGGTCCCGCCAAGACGCCGGAGGGCATGCCCACGGGGTCGTTCGGTCCGACGACGGCGGGTCGCATGGACAGCTATGTCGCCATGCTGCAGGAGGCGGGCGGATCGTACGTGATGCTGGCCAAGGGCAACCGGTCCAAGGCCGTGCGCGATGCGTGCAAGGAATATGGCGGGTTCTACCTTGGCTCCGTGGGCGGGCCTGCGGCACGTCTGGCGCAGGACTGCATCCGCAAGGTCGAGGTGCTGGAATATCCCGAACTGGGCATGGAGGCGGTCTGGAAGATCGAGGTCGAGAATTTTCCGGCCTTTATCGTTATCGACGACAAGGGTAATGATTTCTACGATGGGCTGACGGGCTGAGGAATCGGTCCGTCACGACCCGTCGGGTCTGACAACCGGAGGCTGCGCGCCATGCGTTTTACCGTCGATCGACTGGACCATCTTGTTATCACCGTCCGGGATCTGGAGATCTCGTCCTCGTGGTATCAGCGTGTCCTGGGCATGGAGCGGGAGGAGTATGGTCGCAACAACCGTACGGCCCTGAAATTCGGCGGGCAGAAGGTCAACCTGCGTCCGCACGGGGCGCAGGGATGGACCACGGCGGAAGATGCGCTGCCGGGAACCAACGACCTGTGCTTCATCACTGCCGTGA
Organism: Novacetimonas maltaceti; assembly: GCF_002906255.1. Lineage (GTDB taxonomy): Bacteria > Pseudomonadota > Alphaproteobacteria > Acetobacterales > Acetobacteraceae > Novacetimonas > Novacetimonas maltaceti. The sequence continues at coordinate 7,458 of NZ_POTC01000011.1, forward strand.
GCAGCACCGACGTGGTCGAGCATCTGGAACAGTGCGGCGTGCGGGTGACCGAAGGGCCGGTCGCACGCCTTGGCGCGCTGGGGCCGGTGACCTCGGTCTATTGCGAGGACCCGGATGGGAACCTGATCGAAATCGCGTCCTATCAGGGGTGAGGGCGGCGGTTGCTCCCCTTCGATATTTTTCAGGTTGGTGCGGTTGTGTTCTTTTTTGGAAAAAAGAACCAAAAAACTTTTGTTCTATAGGAAATAATCGGTTCGGTCTGACGGTTTCATAAGATTTCAAAAGTCTTTTTGCTTCTTTTTCTTCAGAAAAAGAAGACTCGTCATCCTGATTGCCAGAAACCTCCCCATGCCCGAAGGCACGGGGAGCCATACTCATTTCTTGCCATAGACCGCCGTCAGCGTGGCGGAGCCAAGGCTGTGCTGTCCCACGACGAAGCCGACCATCGCCCCGCTGGCGTCGGACGGCAGGTCGAGGCGCTGCAGGTTGAGCGCGTGGATCGTGAAGATGTAGCGATGTTCACGCCCCGGCGGCGGGGCGGCGCCGCCATAGACATTGCCGCCGAAATCGGTGCGCGTCATCATGGCGTGTTCCGGCATGTTCGCATCCCCCGAACCCGCGCCCGCAGGCAGCGAGGAGACATCGGCGGGGATGTTGATGACGACCCAGTGCCACCATCCCGAACCCGTGGGGGCATCGGGGTCGTACATCGTGATGACGAAGCTCTTGGTGCCTTCGGGCGCGTCCGACCATGCCAGCGGGGGGGAAATGTTGCCGCCGCAATAGCCCATGCCGTCGAACACCTGCGCCTCTGGCAGGCGGTCGCCGTCGTGGAAGGCGCGACTGGTCAGTGTAAAGGTCATGATACCGGTTTCCTGCATGTCCCGCCGGTCATGGGTGGGCGACATGCGAATGGGGTGATGGGGCGGGTTGCCGGGGCGTGGCGGTCATGTCCATGGCCGCCACGCCCGTCATGGCAGGTTACCAGTTCTGGCTGATCAGCCAGAATTCCTCGGACGTCAGGGTGACGACCGGCGTGCCGTGCTTGCATTCGGCCGCCGCCATCGCCAGGGCGCCCATGCGCTGGATCATCAGGGTCTTGCGCTGGTGAGCCTCGGACTTCTCGTCGGAGGATTCAAGCGTGATCAGCGCGTTCTTGCAGGCCTTGGCCAGGCGGGCGGCATCAAGTGCGGCATAGGACATGGGTGGAATTCCTTGTGTTCAGGCATCGCATGCGGGACCTGTCCCGCATACGAATCACGGGCCATGTGTGTTTCTGGTGATAGTGTTTACTGCGTTGCCCGTATGTGTCCAACCATTGCACCCGCATGCCGCCGGTGCAGTGCATTGCATGTCTGCCTTCCGCCCCCGACGCGGCATGCGGCATGAAGATCGTGCATGCCTGCGTGTTCGCGCTGGCAAGGGGGCGGTGGATTCCGTAAAGGGAGGGTCATGACGGATCTCGTTTCTGATTTCGACTTCGACCTGCCCGCGACATTGATCGCCGACCACCCGGCCCGGCCCCGCGACAGCGCGCGCATGCTGGAGGTCCCGGTGGACGGGCCCTTCCTCGACCGCCACGTGCGCGACCTGCCGGGATGCCTGCGCGCGGGGGACATCCTTGTGGCCAATGATACCGCCGTCATTCCGGCACAGCTTTCGGCCATGCGCGGGGCGGCACGGATCGGGATCACGCTCGACCGGATCCTGCCCGATGGGACGTGGCACGCGCTTGCGCGCAATTCACGCCGCCTGAAGGTGGGCGACACCCTGACGTTCGCGCCCAGCCACGTAACGGCCGAAGTCATGGTGTGCGAGGACGCAGGCGGCGTCGTCCTGCGTTTCGATGCGCAAGGCGAGGCGTTCGACCAGTTCCTCCATGACACGGGGCACCTGGCCCTGCCGCCCTATATCGCGCGCCCCGATGGCCCGACGGAGCAGGACCGCAAGGATTACAGCACCATCTTCGCGCAGCATCGCGGCGCGGTGGCAGCACCCACGGCGGGCCTGCATTTCACGCCCGCCCTGCTGTCGGCGCTGGAGGCGGCGGGCGTGCTGCGCCAGACACTGACGCTGCATGTCGGGGCGGGGACGTTCCTGCCGATGCGCAGCGAACAGATTTCCGAACACCGCATGCATGCCGAACGCGGCACGATCACCCCGCATGCGGCGCAGCGCATCAATGCGGCGCGCGCGGCGGGCGGGCGGGTCGTTGCCGTCGGCACCACGTCGCTGCGCCTTCTGGAAAGTGCGACGGATCCGGACGGCGTGGTCCATCCCTTCCATGGGGAGACGTCGATTTTCATCCGTCCCGGATACCGTTTCCGCGCGGTGGACATGCTGCTGACGAATTTCCACCTGCCGCGCTCCACCCTGTTCATGCTGGTCAGCGCGTTCGCGGGGCAGGCGCGGATGCGCGCGGCGTATGGACATGCGATGGCTGCGGGCTACCGCTTCTATTCCTATGGTGATGCGTGCCTGCTGCATCGTAATGACGGAGGTGCGGCATGACCGCTTTTCGCTGGCGGGCGCAGGCCCGTTCGGGTCGCGCGCGGGCCGGGTTCCTCGACACCGCCCACGGCACGGTCGCCACGCCCACCTTCATGCCGGTCGGCACCGTGGGCACGGTCAAGGCGATGACGATGGACGCCGTGCGCTCCACCGGGGCGGGGATCGTGCTGGGCAATACCTATCACCTGATGCTGCGTCCGGGGGCGGAGCGCGTGCGCGCGCTGGGCGGCCTGCACCGGTTCATGGACTGGCCGGGACCGATCCTGACCGATTCGGGCGGGTTCCAGGTCATGTCGCTCGGGCCGCTGCGCAAGCTTGATGCGGATGGCGTGACGTTCCGTTCGCATATCGACGGGTCAAAACACCGCCTGACGCCCGAACGCTCCACCGATATCCAGCATGCGCTCGATGCGACGATCAGCATGTGTTTCGACGAATGTCCCGCCCTGCCGGCCCCGCCGGAGGTGATCGCGCAGTCCATGCGCATGTCCATGCGCTGGGCCGAGCGGTGCCGCACGGCGTTTGTCGCGCGTCCCGGCTATGCCCAGTATGGCATCATCCAGGGCGGGACGGAGCCGGACCTGCGCGCCGAAAGCGTGCGCGCCCTGACGGATATCGGGTTCGAGGGATACGCCATCGGTGGCCTTGCGGTGGGGGAGGGGCAGGAACTGATGTTCTCCACCCTCGACGTGACGGTCGGGCTGATCCCCGATGACGCGCCGCGTTACCTGATGGGGGTTGGCACGCCCGACGACCTGCTTGGCGCGGTGGAACGCGGGGTGGACATGTTCGACTGCGTCATGCCCACGCGCGCGGGGCGCACGGCGCGGGCCTATACCGAACGCGGGACGCTGAACCTGCGCAACGCGCGCCATGCGACCGACAGCCGCCCGATCTCGCCCCACTGCGACTGCCTGGCCTGTTCGCGCCACAGCCGCGCGTACCTGCACCACCTGTTCCGCGCGAACGAGATCCTCGGCCCGATGCTGCTGACATGGCACAACCTGGCCTATTACCAGCGGCTGATGCGCGGCATCCGTGCGGCCATTGTCGATGGCACGCTGCCTGAACATGCCGCCCACCTGCGCGCGCAATGGGCGATGGAGGACTGGTCCCCCGACGAGATGCCGTTTCCCGACATCCCGCCCGTGCCCTGACCCATGGCGCGGGCGCGATCCGTGACCTACCCATCCGATGCGCGGGGCGTCCTTGCACGCCGGATCCATGACCGCGCGCTGGCGGTGGGGTTCGATGCGGTGGGGTTCGCGCCCGCCATGCTCGATGACGCGACGCGCGCGCGGCTGCGGGAATTCGTGGCGGCGGGCCACCATGGCGCGATGGAGTGGATGGCCCAGCGCATGGCCTGGCGTGGCGATCCGCGCGCCCTGTGGCCGGAGGTCCGCAGCGTGATCTCGCTGGGCCTGTCCTATGCCCCCGAAGGCGATGCGCTGGCGACGCTGCGCGATCCCACGGCGGGCAATATCTCCGTCTATGCCCGGCATCGCGACTACCATGACGTGGTCAAGGGGATGCTCAAGCAGGTGGCGCAGTTCGTCGTGGCCGAAGGGCGCCGGCAGCATGGTGGCGATGCGCCGCCTCCCGGCGTGAAGGTGTTTGTCGATACCGCCCCGGTCATGGAAAAGCCGCTGGCGGCAGGGGCGGGGCTGGGATGGCAGGGCAAGCACACCAACCTTGTCTCGCGCACGCAGGGAAGCTGGCTGTTCCTTGGCGAGATCTATACCACGCTGGACCTTCCGCATTCCGCCCCGTCGGGCGGGGGGTGCGGGACATGCACGCGCTGCCTTGACGTCTGCCCGACCTCGGCCTTTCCCGCGCCGGGACAGATTGATGCGCGGCGGTGCATTTCCTACCAGACGATCGAAAATCCCGGTCCCATCCCCCATGACCTGCGGCCACTGATGGGCAACCATATCTATGGCTGCGACGACTGCCTGGCGGTGTGTCCGTGGAACCGTTTCGCGCAGGCCACGCGGCAGATGAAGCTGCGCGCGCGGCCTGACCTTGTCGCGCCCGCGCTGCGTGACCTTGCGCTGCTGGATGATGCGGGGTTCCGTGCCCTGTTTTCCGGATCGCCCGTCAAGCGGATCGGCCGGGCGCGGTTCGTGCGCAATGTGCTGATCGCCATCGGCAACAGCGCGCGCGCCGACCTGCGCGGCGTTGCGCAGGCGTTGTGTGACGATCCGGCCCCTGTCGTGGCCGATGCCGCGCGCTGGGCGGTGGGGCGCCTGCCGTCATGAGGGGCGCGCGCGCCATCGTCGCGTCACCGCCGCTGCACAAGCGCAGCATGATGCTGTCGGGCCACCGCACCAGCGTCGCGCTGGAGCCGGAATTCTGGGACGCGCTGGAACGCATGGCCGCGGCACGGGGGGTGGGGCTGACGATCCTGATCGCGCGTATCGACACCGCGCGCGACCCGATGCGCACGCTGGCGTCCGCGCTGCGGGTCGCGGCCCTGCTGGAATGGATGCCTGCCCTGCCCGCAGCAGGGGGGCAGGGCAGGGAAGAATAGTTGGGTTGGGCCGCGTGTCGTGCTAGGTTCGCGGCCATGGCGATATGGGGAAAACTGTTTGGCGGTGTCGCGGGATTCGCTGTGGGCGGTCCTGTGGGCGCCCTTGTGGGGACCGCGCTGGGGCATGCGGCCGATAACGGCTCGCTGCTGGAGACGCCTGCGGGTGGCTGGACCGAACGCTGGGGCGGCCGCGCCAATGCCGATCCCAACGGGGCGGCCACGTTTGTCGCCGCCAAGCTGGCGGCCGCGATGGGCAAGCGCGACCAGATGTATGGCCTGGTCATCATCGTCCTGTCGGCCAAGCTGGCGAAGTGCGACGGCCCGGTCAACCGCACCGAAATCGACGCCTTCAAGCGCCGTTTCAACGTCCCTGCCGAAAACATGAAGGAAGTCGGGCGCCTGTTCGACATGGCCCGGCAGCGCACCGATGATTACGAGAATTTCGCCCGCGAACTGGGCAAGGCGTTCGCCAACCGCACGGAGATGCTGGAGGAGGGGCTTGCCTCCCTGTTCATCATCGCGCGCGCCGATGCCGGCCCGTCGGGGGAGATCAATGCGCAGGAGGAGCAGTTCCTGCGCCGCGTGCACAAGGCGTTCGGCCTGTCGCCCGGTGCGTGGGAACGTGCGCATGATGGCCGTGCCCGCCCCAGCGTGAGCGAGGTTGACGCCTATGCCGTGCTGGGCCTGTCGCGTACCGCGAGCAATGAGGAAGTGCGCGTGACATGGCGGCGTCTGGTGCGCGAACACCATCCCGATATCCTGTCCGCCCGTGGCGCGGATGAGGCCGAGATGGCGCGTAGTGCGGCCCGCATCGCGCAGATCAACGCCGCATGGGACCGGATCAAGCGGGACCGGCAGATCTGAGAAAAGTTTTGGGGAACGCCTTTGTCCTTCGTGGTTGAAGGGAAAGGCGTTCTTTTTTGGAAAAAAGAACCAAAAAACTTTTATTCGATAAGAAAAAAGACAGTTTGATCTGACGGTTTCATAAAATTCCCAAAGTCTTTTTGCTTCTTTTTCTTCAGAAAAAGAAGATCCCTTACTTCCCCCGTTTCTTCTCCAGCAACCGGCGCAGTGCCCCGCCCACCGTATGTGCCAGTGCCCGGTACGCCTTGCCCGCCGCGCTGTCGGGGGCAGCGATGACGATGGGCGCGCCATTGTCGCCACTCGCACGGATATCGGCCAGCAGCGGTATTTCGCCCAGGAAGGGGACACCGGTCTTTTCCGCTTCTGCCCGCGCGCCGCCATGGCCGAACAGTTCCGTGCGGTGGTTGCAGTTGGGGCAGCAGAAATAGGACATGTTCTCCACGATGCCCAGGACGGGCACGCGCATCTTCTCGAACATGGCAACGCCGCGCCGCGCGTCGAGCAGGGCGATATCCTGCGGGGTGGAGACGATGACCGCCCCCGCCAGCGCCGTCTTCTGCGCCAGCGTCAGTTGCGCATCCCCCGTGCCCGGCGGCATGTCCACCACCAGCACGTCGAGTTCGCCCCAGTCCACGTCCGACAGCAGTTGCCCGATTGCGCCCATGACCATCGGGCCGCGCCAGATCATTGCCTTGGTTTCCTCCACCAGCATGCCGATCGACATGGCGGTGATGCCGTGGCCATGCAGGGGCTGGAGGCGACCGTCACGCACTTCGGGCTGGCTGTTCATGCCCATCATGCGCGGCAGGGACGGGCCATGCACGTCCGCGTCCAGCAGCCCCACGCGCAGTCCCTCCAGCCCCAGTCCCACGGCAAGGTTGACCGCCGTGGTCGATTTGCCGACGCCGCCCTTGCCGGACGCGACGGCAATCACCAGCCCCACATTGGGCGGCAGCGGGCCTGCGGGCTGCGCGCCGCCCGGCGGCCTTGCGCCAAGGTTGAGCGGACGGTGCCCGCCGCCGCCCTGTGGTGCGGCAGGCGCTGCGGGTGCGCGGTGGGATGTGAGGATGACGGACGCACCCGTGGCGCTTTCGACCTCACGCGTCAGCGTGGCTTCGATCTCCGCGATCAGGGGGCGGATGCGTTCGGCGCGGTCGCGGTCGGTGGCGATGGCGACATGCACCACCCCGTCGCGCACGGTCGCGGCGTCAAGCGTGCCGAGGTCGAGCGCGCATGCCCCCGAGCGTGGATCGCGAACGTCGCGCAGCACCCGTTCGATTGCCGCCTGCGTTATCTGTGCCATGCTGCCCCTGCGCTGAAAAAAACCGGTGAAGGCGGGATATAGGGGCCATGGCCGGATGACGGAAGGGGCCGCCCGGATCGCGCCCGTGCAAAATGCGAATGGCCGTGGTCATAAATTGGCCTTGGTGACGTATTTATCCATATCGTATCGGAACTGTGAAATCCCGTCCCCGTGCATCCCGGCCCGCGCCGCGTGCCCATGGGGGTGGCGCAGGCTCACGCGCAGGAAAGAAGTTACGTTGCCATGACATCATGCGTGCAGGCAGGTGGCCCCCATATGGCCATCACCCCGCCGGGCGGGCGCGGGAGCTCCGGCCCTGCCGGAACGCCTGCCGCGTCCGGACAGGGCAAGGCGGGGGCGGCACCGGCAGGGGCGGGCGTGACGGGCGTCAGCGCGCCACGGGTGCGCGACCATCGCGTGGATGCCCTGCGTGGCGTGGCGCTGCTGATGATGTGCATCGACCATATCCCGCAGGATGTCCTCAACCGTTTCACCATGCGCAATGTCGGTTTCGCCGATGCGGCGGAGGTGTTCGTGCTGCTGGCGGGATATGCGTCGTGGCTGGCCTATGGCCGGGCATTTTCACGCCAGCCGTGGCAGGAGGTGGTCGAACGGATCGTGCGCCGGTGCGGGCGGCTTTATGTCTTTCAGGCGCTGATGGCGGTGGTGACGATCGCCACCATCCGGCTGTGGCGGCAGTACTGGCCCGTGCCGGTCGATTTCCTGGAACCCGAACTGGCCCACGGGCTGGATTCCCTGTGGCGGGTGATGCTGCTGCAGGCGCTGCCGGGCAACCTCAATATCCTGCCGCTCTACATCGTGCTGCTGCTGGCGTTCGTGCCGCTGTGCTGGGTGCTGCGCCGGGTGGGGCCGTGGCCCGTGCTGGCGGTCAGTGGCGCGCTGTGGGCGGTGGTCAATTTCGACCCGTCGCTCAATTTCCCCAACTGGCTGGACCCAGACGGGTGGTATTTCGACCCCCTGGCGTGGCAGTTCCTGTTCGTGCTGGGCGCGTGCGCGTCCATCCTTGCGGGGCGGCATGGCGGCAGCCTGCCGCGCTGGCGGCCCCTGGCGGCGGTATGCTGGGCCTACCTTGCGTTTTCCGCGGTGGAATCGTTCCCGTGGACGGGGTGGGGCCTGCCGGACCTGCGGCCCATGGCCACGCCATGGACGGACAAGATGGTGCTCTCCCCGCTGCGCCTTCTGGATGTGCTGTGCCTGTTCTACCTCGTGCAGTCATCCACGCTGGCGACGCGCTGGTCGCAGGGGCGGGGGGGACAGTTGATGGCGATGTTCGGCCGCCATTCGCTGGAGGTGTTCACCCTTGGCACCATCATCGACCTGTACGGGCGGCTGATGTTCACCAGCTTTGGCGTTGGCTGGGGCATGCAGGTTGCGGTCAACGTGGTGGGGTTCGCGCTGCTGTGGGGGATGACGCGCGAACTCGACCGCAGGCGGGCGCTGGCCCGGGCCGCGCGCAGGGCGTGAATGTCGTGTAGGATGGATATGACAAGCAACGAAGGAACGATCATGACCGATAGGACTGGGGCGGGGACAACCGCGGCGTGCGTGCTGCCGCGCCTGACGCGCCTGCTGCGTGAGGGGAAGGGCGTGCGGATCGCCCTGTTCGGCTCTTCCACCATCGAAGGGGTGGGGGCGAGCACGCCTGCCCATGCCCTGCCCGCGATCATGCGCGCCGTGCTGGCCCCGTTCGCGCCCGGCGGGGTGGAGGTCATCGGCCATGGCGTGGGCGGTGACGATGCGGAGGCGATGCACGCCCGCGTGGGCGCGATGCTGGCGGACCGGCCCGACCTGATCGTGTGGCAGACCGGCAGCAACGACCCGCTCAAGGGCGATGACGTCGGGGCCTTTGTCGCGCGCACCCGTGACGACCTGGCCACAATGCGCGCATCGGGCGCGGATGTCGTGCTGATGGACCAGCAATACTGCCCGGTCCTTGAAACCTGCCCGGCCTTTCCCGCGTTTCGCGATGCGGTACACCATGTCGCCGCGCAGGATCATGTGCCGCTGTTCACGCGGTATGTGCGGATGAAGTCATGGTGCGCGGAACTGGGGCTGGATCCGGTGGCGCTCTCGCCCGACGGGCTGCACCTCAACGACCGGGGCTACCGCCTGCTGGGCGAGGCACTGGCGGCGTGGCTTATTGAACTGACGGGGCTGCCGGGAGGTGTCGCGTCATGTTATCAGGGTGACGACGGGGCGTGACATTCGCCCCGTCTGCCGCAATGGTGTAGATGCTCAGGCCCCGTCCAGATCAGGAAGCAAACAGCCACATGCCCGACCACGTTTCCGCTTTTTCCAGATCCAGTGCCGCTTTGGGCATGGGGGCCGCATTGCTGGCGATGGCGACGGGGCGGGCATGCGCGCTGCCGCCTGCCACCACGGCCGTGCCGCCGCCCGCTGCCGCGAACGCCGCGAGCGCCACGCCCGCCAGCGATCCCGTGCGCCTGCCCGCGCCCGGCCACGGCACGCCCGACAGCTTTGCCGACCTTGCGGCGCGGCTGCTGCCTGCGGTCGTCAATGTCTCCACCACCGAGATGGTGCGTCCCGGTGATGAAGACGATGACGGTGACGAGGGCGACAACAGCCCGCAGATCCCCAATTTCCCCGAAGGTTCCCCGTTCGAGAAGTTCTTCCACGACTTCATGAACCGCCAGAACAGCCCCAATGCGCCGCCACGCAAGATGCAGGCGCTGGGGTCGGGCTTCATCATCGACCCAAGCGGCATTGTCGTGACCAACAACCATGTCGTGCGCAACGCCGAACAGATCACGGTCACGCTGCAGGACAATACGGTGCTCAAGGCGCACCTGCTGGGCCATGACGACCGCACCGACCTCGCGGTGCTGAAGGTGGACAGCCCCAGGCCGCTGCCCGCCGTGCCGTTCGGTGACAGCGACCATGCGCGCGTGGGCGACTGGGTGCTGGCGATCGGCAATCCGTTCGGCCTGTCGGGCACGGTCACGGCGGGGATCATCTCCTCGCGCGGGCGCAATATCGAACAGGGCCCGTATGACGATTTCATCCAGACCGACGCCCCGATCAACAAGGGCAATTCGGGTGGCCCGCTGTTCAACCTGCATGGGGACGTGATCGGGATCAACACGGCCATATTCTCGCCTTCCGGCGGGTCGATCGGGATCGGTTTCGCCATCCCCTCGGCCGAGGCGCAGGGCATCATCGAACAGCTTCGCAAGCACGGGAAGGTGTCGCGCGGGTGGATTGGCGTGCGTATCCAGGACGTGACGCAGGACATTGCCGACGGACTGGGCCTGAAGAGCGCGCATGGCGCCCTGATCGCCGGCGTGGAGGCCAAGGGCCCCGCCGCCGCCGCGCACCTGCAGACCGGCGACGTGATCGTGACGCTGGATGGCAAGGACATCGACGGCCGTGCCCTGCCGCGCCTTGTGGCGCAGCTTCCGGCAGGGCGGGTCGCGCACCTGGGCATCGTGCGCCATGACCACCCGATGAATGTCACGATCACCATCGGCGCCCTGCCGGAGGAAAAGACCGACAAAGCCGATGGCAAGCCCGCGCAGAAAGCCCCCGCCAGCGGCAGCATGGCGGTCGCGGGGCTGGGCTTTACCGTGGGGGCGATCGACGATATCGCGCGCCAGAAATACAACATGCCCGAAGGCCAGAAGGGCGTTGTCGTGACCGGTGTCACCGATGACAGCCCCGCCGCCGAGCGCGGCCTGCGCACGGGCGATGTCATTACCGAGGTCCAGCAGGCCAGCGTCAGCACGCCTGCCGAACTGAAGCACCAGATCGACCTTGTCCGCGCGCAGAAGCGCCGCACCGTGCTGTTCCTCGTGCAGAACAGCGACGGCCTGCGCTGGGTGCCGTTCCCGCTTGCTGAATCGGGTGCGCATTCCGACTGATGGCCGGTTCCGCCCTATCTTCCGTACGTGATGACGTGTTTCTTGTGGCGGGCGGGACCTGGCGGCAGGTCGTGCGCATGGTCGTCTCGCTCATCGGGTCGGGGGTCGTGGCCCACCTGGTCCACCTGCAGGAACCCGTATGGGCGCTGATTACCTCTGTCGTGGTGATTACGCAGAGCAGGATGACCCAGACGCTGTCCACCGGGCAGGACCAGGTCGTCGGCACCCTGATCGGGGCTGCCGCCGGGATTTCCGCCATCGCAATGGAACAGTGGCTGTTCTGGCCCACGGACCTTGTGTTCTGGGTCATGCTGATGCCGGTTGCGGTGCTGGCGGCGGCGCGGCCCAAGATGCGCGTTGCGGTCATCACGCTGATGGTGGTGCTGCTGTTCCCCGGCAATGGCGCGCCGTTCGCCCGGCCGTTCGACCGTATCGCCTCCATCATGATCGGGGTGGTGGTGTCGTTCGTGGTCTCCTTCTTCGTGCTGCGTAACGAGGCCCGGCGCGAGGTGCTGCGCAATTCGGCGCAGTTGCTGCGGCAGGTCTCGGCCCTGCTGGAACTGGCGCTGCACCAGCATCCCGACAGTGACGCGGTCGCGGCGCTTGATGACAGGTGCCGGTCATTGCTGCAGGATCTCAATGACGGGGTGAAGGAGGCGGAGGTCGAACATCCCGGGTCGCTGGCGCGGCATGACCCGCTGGTGATGCGCCTGCCCGGACTGCTGCGCCGGCTGCGTGCCGATGCGATCTTTGTCGCGCGCGCCGCGGTGGAGGGGCAGACCGCAAGCACCGGCGACATCCTGCGCAGCGAGCGCGAGGTCCTGTCGCATGTGCTGGGGCAACTGGCGGACCGCTGCGACCTTGCCGCAACCCGCAGCAGGGGCAAGCCCCTGCCGGACGAGGGGGTGGAGGACGTGCTGTCGCAGATCCACCAGCCCGGTTCCCACTGGACGCCGGTGATGTGTTTCGCCATCGGCCTGCTGCATACCGACCTGATGGTCCTGATCCGCAACGTCTGGGCCGACGGGCGCACCGATGAAGGTGCCCCCGCCGCCTGAGATGCGCCCTGCGGCGATGGGCCATGGTCCCATGGCGGCCCTGTTGTCCCATAATTGTGGTATATGCGGGACATATTTCCGGTTCACGCCGGATTGCATGCCACCAATGGCCTGCTGGTGCGTTGGTACCCGCAGTGTCCCGGTGGACATGTGGTCTGGGGACGTGTGCCCGCGTGACATCACGCATGCGGTTCCGGGACCGGGTCAACATGAAGCAGGAGTCTGGATATCATCATGCTGAACAGAGCGATTCTTGGAAACCTTCCCGAAGGTGTGCGTGGCCCGGCCTATGACCCGGCGACACTGACGCCAGGAATCGTGCATTTCGGGGTTGGCAACTTCTTTCGCGCGCATGAGGCCTGGTATGTGGAGCGCTGCCTTGACCGCGGAAAGCCGGGACCATGGGGGATCGTGGGGGTCGGCCTGACGTCGGGCGCGCGCAGCGAACGCAAGGCGGAGACGTTCCGCGCGCAGGACGGGCTGTATTCCCTGACGGAAGTGGATGCCGACGGCGCGCGCACCGTCCGGGTCATCGGGGTGCTGCGTGAGTACCTGCTGGCCCCGGCGGACCCGGAGGCGGTGCTGGCGCGCCTGTGCGATCCGGCCATCCGCATCGTCAGCATGACCATTACCGAAGGTGGCTACAACATCGACGAGGAAACCGGCGAATTCCGCATCGACAACCCGAGGGTGGAAGCCGACCTTGCCAACCCGCAGGCCCCGGCCACGGTGTTTGGCTTCGTGGTGGAGGCCCTGCGTCGCAGGCGCGCGGCCGGGACGGGGCCGTTCACGGTCATGTCGTGCGACAACCTGCGCCATAACGGGCAGGTCGCCCGCACCGCCTTCGTCGGCTATGCCCGCGCCTGCGACCCGGACCTTGCGCAGTGGATCGAGGCCAACGTGACCTTTCCATGCAGCATGGTGGACCGCATCACCCCCAGCGTGGATGCGCGCATGCGCGACCTGCTGAACCGTGAGAGCGGTCTGGATGACGCGCTGCCGGTGCTGGCGGAGGATTTCAGCCAGTGGGTGCTCGAGGACAGTTTCTGCGCCGGGCGCCCCCCGCTGGAGAAGGCGGGGGTGGAGTTCGTCAGTGACGTGACCGGTTATGAACAGGTCAAGGTCCGGATGCTCAATGCGGCGCATGTGACGCTTGGCGCGCTGGGCCTGCTGCTGGGGTATCGCTATGTCCATGATGCGATCGCGGATGCGGACCTGCACCGTTTCATCAACGCCTACCTGCAGAAGGACGTCATGACGCAGATCCATGCGCCGCAGGGACTGGACCTCGATGCCTACCGCCGCAAGGTCATCAGCAGGTTTTCCAACCGTGCGGTGGCGGATACGCTGCTGCGGATCTGCAGCGATGGCGCGTCGAAGTCCCAGGTCTTCTGGACCGACACGGTGCGCCGCTCGCTCCAGTCGGGACATGACCTGTCGCGGATCGCCTTCGGCCTTGCCGCCTATCTGGAGATGCTGCGCGGTATTGATGAAAAGGGGGAGACCTATACCCCGCTGGAGCCGACCCTGACGGAAGGGCAGGTTGCGCTGGCCCGCGACACGGACCCCGCCGCCGCACTTGCCCTGCCGGCGTTCGACGGGTGGCGTGACCTCCAGACGCCCGAACTGACGCAGGCGATCGTTGCGGCGCGCCGGGCGATCCGCGAACACGGTGTCCGCGCCAGCCTGCCGGACTGATCACGCAGGCTGGAGTTTCTGGTGCGGCTTTTGCCAAGAAGCTTCGAAAGATGCCGCCTTTTTGGAAAAAGCCGGCATCCGGAAACTTGTCCGGACATACGCGTGCGCTGTTGCGGACGAATTTTTCACGACCCCATGTCCGGGACGGCGCGCGACATGGGCATGGCCCCGTCGCCATAGGACGCGGCGGCCTCCATGGCGGCGGGTACGGGCGTAAAACCCTGCCGCCGCCAGAACCCCACGGCCTGTTGTGTCGCCATCAGCGCGATGCGGCGCAGTCCCGCCCGTCGCGCGGCACGTTCGAGCAGGGCAAGCGCGCGGGTTGCCGCCCCCTGTCCGCGCAGGGCCGGGGCAATGGCGATGTCATGGACATACCAGCAGTCGGGATCGGGCGGCAGCGCGTGCAGCAGCATGTTCAGGCGCGGCGGATGGCGCAGGTGCCACGGATGGCTCAGCAGGTATCCCGCCAGCGTCTTTTTGCCCCCATCCAACCCATGGCATCCCGCCGGGCACAGGGCAAGGCGTTCAGCGAAAACGGCCATGTCCTCGGGGTAGGCGGGATGGATTTGCGCTGCGAGTACCTGTACATCCGGCAGGTCGGCATGGTACAGGGGGCGCCATTGTGCTGTCATTTTCACCATTGTGCATATAGACGGGAAATATAATAAAACATTTCCGGGGCATTATTGGACGAGATGGTCATATACCGGTTATTCGTGGCCCGACGCCCACCCTTTTATCCCAAGTGCAGGAGCACCTGACAGAATGACGGATCTGCGTCTTACATTACGTATTGATGCCAATGGCAAACCCCTGCTCGGGCATGGGAAGATCCGCCTTCTGGAACAGATCGAGGAAACGGGCTCCATCTCTGCCGCCGCACGGGCGATGGGCATGTCCTATCGCCGGGCATGGCTGCTGGTGGAATCGATGAACTCGGTTTTCGTGCACCCGCTTGTCGCCGCGCGCCCGGGCGGCGGCGGCGGGGCGGGCCTGTCGGATGATGGGCACAGGGTCCTGAAACTTTACCGCGAAATAGAAAAACTGTCGCGCCATGCGGCCGACGGGCCACTGGCCGAACTGTCGGGCATGTGCGAAGTGCCGTGAAAATGCCATGGCACGGCCATAGGGACCACAGACATAGGGAACAGGGTGACTGGACTGCCATCGCACGGAAATGGCGCGGATTCGATTGATAAAGAGATCCACTGCAACGGCTTTGCGGCGGGTCGATAATGATAATGATCGGGGAATGATTTCAGTGTTGCGACGTGATATTGTAAAGGCCGGGGCAGGCCTGTCGGTTTTCTCCCTTCTGGGCGGGCTCGATGCCTTTCGTGGCGCGCGTGCGGCGGATGGGCCGGAAGCGGGCGTTTTTGACGATACGACCGTCAGGCAGCTTGCGCACCGCCTGTCGCAACAGGCCTACCGCCCGCCTGAGGAAACGCTGCCCACAGCCCTGCGGGACATGAATTTCGATCAGTTCACCTCCATCGCCTACCGGCCCGAACAGGCCCTGTGGCATGGGGAGAACCTGGGGTTCGAGGTGGAATTCTTCCCCCGTGGCTATCTCTATCGCCCCCGGATCGAGATGTACGAGGTGATCGACGGCAAGGCCGCGCCCGTTCCCTATTCGGCGGACCTGTTCACCTATGGCAATCCGGCGTTGCGGGTGGATGACAATATCGGCTTTTCGGGACTGCGGATCCGCGCGCCCATCAACACGCCCGGCGTGATGGAGGAATTCTGCGTCTTCCTTGGCGCATCCTATTTCCGCGCGGTGGCCAAGGGTCAGACCTATGGCCTGTCGGCGCGCGGCTTCGCCGATGGCACGGGCGACCCGAAAGGGGAGGAGTTCGCACTGTTCCGCGCCTACTGGCTGGAAAAGCCACGTTCCGGCGTGGATAGCGTGGTGCTGCATGCGCTGCTTGACAGTCCGTCGCTGACGGGGGCGTTCCGGTTCACCATCCGCCCGGGGGAGACGACGGTCTTTGACGTGCAGACCTACCTCTACCCGCGCAAGGAGATCGCGCAGTCGGGCATCGCGCCCCTGACGGGCATGTTCTATTTCGATGCCAACGACCGCAACCATGTCGATGACTGGCGCCCCGCCGCCCATGACAGCGAGGCGCTGTCGATGTGGACCGGGGGCGGGCAGCAGTTGTGGCGTCCGCTGCGCAACCCGCAGGACCTCCAGTTCTCGGCCTTTGCCGACGTGCGTCCGCACGGCTTCGGCCTGATGCAGCGCAAGCGCGCGTTTGAGGATTTCGAGGACCTGGCCCTCAATTACGAAAAACGCCCCTCCCTGTGGATCGAACCGATTGGTGACTGGGGCGCGGGCAGCGTGGACCTGGTGGAAATCCCGACCCCGAACGAGGTCAACGACAACATCGTCTCCTTCTGGCGTCCGCGCGATGCGCTGGCGGCGGGGCATGAATATGCCTTCACCTACCGGATGTACTGGGGGTGGGACACGCCATGGCCGACGCATCTGGCCCGCATTGCCGCAACGCGCGTCGGGGCGTCGACGGACGGGTCGCATACCCGCTTCTTTGACATAGATTTCACGGGTGAGCCGTTCGTGAACCTTCCCCGGGATGCGAAATTCCATCTCCAGACCCGTACGTCGGCGGGCGAGATCCGCAATGTCGTGGTCGAGGCGAACCCAGACATCCACGGCTGGCGCGCCACGTTCGAATTCGATCCCAAGGATGCGAAGATCGCCGAACTCGACTGTTCGCTGGCGAATGACCAGGGAACGGTTTCGGAGGAATGGGTTTACCGATGGACGCCGTGACGCCCGGCGTGTCACCCGGGGCCGGGGGGACGCTGCCGCCGCCCGCGCCGCTGGAGATGCCGGTCCATTCCCTGTCGCACCTGCCGCCGGGGGGCCGCGCGGGTGCGCCGGTCACGCAGTGGTCGGGCATCGTGCTGCGCCGTGTGCTCGTCCTTGGCAGTGCGCTGGTGCTGACGGGATGGGCCACGTATGAAATGAACCTCGTGTTCAACGCCATCAGCGTCTCCATCGCCGGTGTCGTCATGCTGGCGCTGTTCGTGGTGCTGTTCCTGTGGATCGCGCTGGCGTTCACGTCCGCGCTGGCGGGGTTCTTCTCGCTCATGTCGCGGGGCGGGGGGCTTGGCCTTGGCATCCGGCCCGACGGGCCGCTGCCCCGGTTGGTGGCGCGCACGGCGCTGCTTATGCCCACCTATAACGAGGACCCCGGCCGTGTGATGGCGGGCCTGCGCGCGATCTGCGACAGCCTTGTCGCCACGGGACAGGCCGGTGCGTTCGACCTGTTCGTCCTGTCGGACACGACGGACCCCGATGTGTGGGTGGCGGAAGAGGAAGCCTATATGGCGCTGTGCCGCGCGACGGAGGGGCGTCTGCGTGTCTATTACCGGCGTCGCGCGCAGAATATCGACCGCAAGGCCGGCAATATCGCCGAATGGGTCCGCCGTTTTGGTGCGGCGTACCAGCAGATGATCACCCTTGATGCCGACAGCGTCATGTCGGGCGACACCATCGTGCGCCTGACCGCGGCGATGGAGGCCAATCCCGGTGTCGGCCTGATCCAGTCCCTGCCGGTGATCGTCAATGGCACGACCCTGTTTGCCCGCATGCAGCAGTTCGCCGGGCGGGTCTATGGCCCGCTGATCGCGCACGGCATCGCCTGGTGGCATGGGTCGGAGGGCAATTACTGGGGCCATAACGCGGTCATCCGCACCCGTGCCTTTGCCGAACAGGCGGCGTTGCCCCACCTGCCGGGACGCAAGCCCTTTGGCGGTGCGATCATGAGCCACGATTTCGTGGAGGCCGCGCTGATGCGGCGCGGGGGATGGGCAATCCACATGGTGCCCGCCCTGATGGGATCGTACGAGGAAAGCCCGCCATCGCTGACGGATATCGCGATCCGTGACCGGCGCTGGTGCCAGGGCAACCTGCAGCACGCCAAGGTGGTCTCCGCCACGGGGCTGCACTGGATCAGCCGCCTGCACATGCTGATGGGGATCGGGTCGTATGTGACGTCCCCGCTGTGGCTGGTGTTCCTGCTTGCCGGTATCCTCGTGTCCTTGCAGAGCAGGTTTTCACGACCGGAATATTTCGGCGACACCAAACTGCTCTATCCCCACTGGCCGCATGTCGATCCGGTGCAGGCGCGTTTCATGTTCCTTGCCACGATGGGGATCCTGCTGGCGCCAAAGATGCTGGCCTATGTCGCGCTGCTGTTTGACGGGCGGCTGCGGCGCGGGTGCGGGGGGGCGTTCCGCGCGGCCGTGTCGATCCTTGTGGAGACGGTGCTTGGCGGCCTTGTCGCGCCGGTGGCCATGCTGATCCAGACGATGGGCGTGCTGTCGATCCTGATGGGACGCGATTCGGGATGGAACGCGCAACGCCGCGACGATGGCGGCGTGTCCGCGATGCAGAACGTGCGGCTGTATCTGGGCTACACCCTGTTCGGGGTCGCGCTGGGGGTTGCGGCGTGGGTGGTCTCGCTGTCGCTGTTCCTCTGGATGCTGCCGGTCCTGCTGGGGCTGGTGCTGGCCATCCCGATGGCGATCCTGACCGGCAGCCGTGCCGCCGGGCAGGATTTGCGCCGCGCGGGCCTGCTGCTGATCCCGGAGGAGACATCGCCCCCCGACGTGCTGGCGCGCGCGGTGCGCAACCTGCGTGACATGGCGGGACGCCCGATTGGCGATGCGCTGGCGGTGCTGCGTGCGCACCCCGCGCTGCTGGCGCTGCATTGCGCCATGCTGCCGCCGCCGCGGCACAGGGGCGACCCGATCGACGCCAACCTGCTGGTCGGACTGGTCAAGCTGCGGGAGGTGCCTGACCTTCAGGCGGCACGCAAGGCGTTGAGCCCACGCGAAAAGGCCGCCGTCCTTGGCAATGCCGAAGGACTGCACCTGCTGGAGGCGCTGTCCTGACCGGCCGTCTGGCAGGATGGCCCTGACAGGGGTTCAGTGATGCCGCCTTCCGGTCTGGGGAAGGCGGCATTCTTTTTTGACGCTTCCTGAAAAAAGCTTCGCCGGGAACTTCCGGAATTTACGTGCAGGCCCTGAACCCCATGGGGCCGGGGTCAGCCGCCGCTGCCGTCGGAGGGCGAGGACCCTTCGGGGGGTGTCGCCATTTCTTCGCCTTCGGTGGAGCCATCAATGGACATGACCGCATCAAGGCTCTCGCACGCCTGGCGGAAATGCGTGTCGGACTGGAACTGTTTGCCACTGCACAGCTTGGCCGCATCAGGGACGCAGCTTTCGGTCGCGTCCTCGTAATCGGATTCCATGACATCGTGGGCAAGCGACAGGTCAGGGTCGCGGTTGCCTTCGCTGGCCTTCTCGATCACGGCCTGGACCTTGTGGAGTTCCTGGAGCTTGTCCAGGCAGGGCTGGCTTGCGACGTCCGGCTTGAAATGCAGCACATCCATCGCGCGCTGTACCTTCTGTGTCGCAAGGCTCTGTGCCTGTGCGGGGGTGCAGACATACGCGGGCAGCGCCACAAGGGCCGGAAGCGTGAAGAAAAGGCGGCGTGCGAAAAGACTCACTGTGAAACGTTCCATGACCTTATGCCCCGGACGCCGACGGCGATACCGGGAAACCTGGCCTTTGCCATGACGCGCGGCCTGTCGGCACGCAGGAAGGGTAGGGCACGGATTATGACAGCATGGCAGGACGGGGAAAAGAGGCGCCGATATCTCAATGTGTGTCAAAAAAATCTTTGCGCCACCTACAACAAATGACAATCGTGGCAAAATTTGGAAAATTTGCTTACATTCTGATGTTGTTTTGAGTATAAAATCAGCCATTCGATATATTGCGTCGCATAAAATCGGGAGGTGCAGAGACATATGGCCCTGTAAAATCATTCGATATCGTAATGATTTTGCGTATCCTAAAAATTCATGGTCCATCCATTGCCGCGTGAAGGCGAATTCACGCCCCTGATACAGGTGAGACGGGATATGTTGACTGTTACATATATTGGCTGGTGCCGATATTGTGACCCATATTTCAGCCGTGGGTGGACGACATAACAGAACGGTCGGCAACGATCCGCAAATCGTCCCGGACAGTCGCGTCATGCGGCACTTTCTTCCGGTTGCGGCGTTACTTTCGTCCGTGCGCGCGGCGCAGCCAATGCGTGACCGCGCTTTTTCGTACCTGACCTGAGGTTCCGCGATGGCATGCCGGCATGCCGGTGCATCGTGGACGCAGCCTGCATCGATGCTCCGCAATGAGGCGGAGCCCCTCAATCTAGTGTTGGCTGCCTGTGAAAGAGGAGTATCTCCCCTTGAAACAGACAGACATTCTGTCCCAACGAACTTCGATTGCCGACAAGCTTGGCATACCCACCCCCCTGTTCTGGGGGTTTGTCGGCCTGCTGTTCTTCATGATCGGCGACGGCGTGGAGGCGGGTTATCTTGCGCCGTATCTTGAAGAGCAGGGCATTTCCGGTCGTGACACCGCGCTGCTCTTCACGATTTATGGAGTGACGGTTTCCATCTCCTCGTGGGTATCGGGTCCGCTGTCCGACCTGTGGGGCCCCAAGCGGGTCATGTGGATCGGCCTCGGGATCTGGGCCGTGTTCGAGGTCGCGTTCCTGTCCATGGGTGTCGCGACCAACAGCTATCCCATCATGCTTGCGGCCTATACGATGCGTGGCTTCGGCTATCCGCTGTTCACGTATGGCTTCCTGGTGTGGATCGCCGCGGCAACGCCCCGCCACCAGCTTGGCTCGGCGGCGGGCTGGTTCTGGTTCGCGTTTTCCGGCGGCCTGCCGACGCTTGGCTCCCTGTTCGCGAGTTTCGCCATCCCCGTGATCGGCGAGATGATGACGTTCTGGAGTTCGCTGGTGCTGGTGCTGTTCGGTGGCCTGCTTGCGCTGCTGATGACGCGCGAACCCACCGGCAGCAAGCGCCTTGCCGAACCGGGAACGCCTGCGAGTACGATCTTCTTCAGTTCCGTCAGCATCCTGTGGCGTGAACCCAAGACGTTCATCGCCATGATCGTGCGCATCATCGACACCGCGTCGGAATATGCGTTCCTGGTGATCATGCCGGCGTTCTTCACCAAGGTCATCGGCTTTTCGCTGTCGCAGTGGCTGCAGCTGCTGTCGATCATCTTCCTAGCAAACATCCTTGTGAACCTGGTGTCGGGCATGATGGCCGACCGTCTTGGCCATCGTTCGGTCGTCGCCATTGGCGGCGGTGTCGGCGCCGCGATCACGGTCCTGCTGTTCTACTATGTGCCGCTGATGTTCCCCGGCAATTTCGCGATCGCGGCCGCCATGGGCGCGCTGTATGGCGCGACCGTTGCCGCCTTCGTGCCGCTGTCGGGCCTGATGCCGCAGATCTGCCCCAAGGAAAAGGCGGCGGCGCTGTCCGCGCTGGGCCTTGGCGCGGGGGCGAGCACCTGGGTCGGTCCGGCCGTCGTGACGTGGTTTGAATCGTGGCACGGGATCGAGGGGATCATCTGGATCTTCTCCGGCCTGTATCTGGTGTCGGCCCTGCTGACGATCACGCTGACGATCTCCCCCGAAGCGCGTCGTTACATGGACGAGGCCGCCGCCCGTGGCGACATCGCCGAGGAACTGGCTGCCGCCGAACACTGATCGGCCCAACCTTCCCCGTGCCGTTGCACGGGGAAGTCCCGGTCCGGTCTGACCATCCCTCCCACGGCATGAAACCGTGGGGGAGGCCGCCTTTACATCGTGACGCGGCCGTGCCGCCTCCCGTTTGGGCTGGGCGGTTATCTGTCAGGGGGCGTCCCCCTGACGCCCTGCGCATAGGGTTGCGGGGCGTGCAGTCCGTTGCGAAGCACAGGGAAGACCCTGTCCGATCTGCAACGGTTCCATTTGCATTGTGCGACCTGCCACAATCCCGAAACGGTTTACGCGTGCCTTTCTTTCCCTGCAGTGGGGGACGTGTTGGCCCATCGCGTAGCTATTGTGGCCGAACAGTTCCTGATTTCCATATCGGCATGTGAAATAATTGTCGTTATTGACAAATTATGTCCTGACAGCCCGATTTTATTTTTTTCATGATATGGTGATATTCAACCAAGGGAATTTTCTGAAAATACAGAATTACTCCTTCCGTGATTGAATGTTATGTGGATTTATTATGAATATTAAGACTTTATGCGGTGTTTTTTCTCTTTTTCTGTCCGTAATTCCGTTGTCAGCAAAGGCGGAAGGGGAAAATTATGTGGGAACCATAAATAATATATCAATTTTGTATTCAACGGTTCCTGGGAATACTTATAAATTTGGCTCCATAGGAATGCAGGCTGTAATAGGGGCCGCGCATCCGGACGGGAACATGGATATTATTTCCAAAAATTTTACAGCCATAACCTTTGACCAGAAAAACCATCTGAAAACCGTGATTTCTACCGATCTGAAGCCAAACTTTGTTTTGTTTGCATGCGGGAAGGAAAAGAAAAATCTTTCAAAGGATTTTCTTATCGGAACTGAGAATGATAAATATGCCCTTTACCCGACAAATGATGAAACAAATGCGGAAATCATGAACCTCATGACAACCTGCTCGATGGTTCTCATATCGATCGGGCCGGAAAATAAGTTTTATGTCATCCTTCTGGACGGGATGAAGCGGGCTTTGGACTCGCTGACCACCATCAAGGGCATTCCTTTTGATGTCGGGAACAAGGATCCCGAGTTCCCGTTGGCAACGGAGGACGGGAAGCCGTTCGTATATCCTGACGGTGGTGCGCACTAACGGATAAAAACCGGCATCGGGCGGTCCCGTCGCAAAGGCGCCTGCGCCCGGTGCCGTGGTGGGCAGGCGCGCGGACTGTACTGACGCGCGGCGGCGTGATGTTGCAAAAGGCGGGGAAAGCCATCCATGCCCCGTCCTCCCGTCCTCCCGTCCTCCCGTCCTCCCGTCATGCGTGGCGATGCAGCACGACAGTCGGGGTTGCCGTGCCGGATGCCCCCCATGTCAGGGCTGCCGTAAGGGATGGTCTTTCAGGGCGGGATATCCATCGGCCCGGTGGCGTGATCGACGCAAAAAAACGCGGACCCGCATCGGCAGGTCCGCGTCCTTTTTATCCATGATGCCTTACAGGCGCGCGCCTGGTTGCGTCAGGCCCGTTCGGGACGGCGACGCGCCGGGCGCGAGGGGGCAGGGCGATTTCCTGCCGCCGTGGCCTCGCGTCCCTTGGCCGCAGGCGTTTTCATCGCCGGTGCCGCAGCCAGTTCGGCTTCCAGCTGGCGGATGCGCTTCTGCACGCTTTCACGCAGGGCGGGGGCGGTATGCGATTTCATGTTCGCAAGGGTTTCACGCAGGTCGCGCAGCTGCTTCTGCTTTTCCGCCAGCGAACGGCGGATGGGCTGGTTGTCGGACATCTGTCCGTGGAATGCACGCATGATGATAATCCATTCGAATGGAAAACAAGACGTCTGTTCAGGGTAGGCAGGAAAGGACACGCACGCCCCCACACCCATGAAGGGAGGTTCCCTGCATGGGGCATGACGGCGATCGGATGATCCGTGTCAGCCGGAAGGCGCGTACGCGCTCAGGCGCGGGGCGTGGCCATGATGTCAGCCAGTGCGTCGCACAGCGCCTGACATTCGGCTTCGGTCCCGATGGTGATACGGAGCCATTGGGCGATTCGGGGTGTCCTGAAATGCCGCACGATGATCGCCCGTTCCCGCAGGGCCCGGGCAAGGTTCAGTGCGTCATGGCCAGGATGGTGCGCGAACACGAAATTCGCGCATGAGGGAAGGACCTCGAACCCCATCTTTCCCAGGCTGTCTGTCAGCCTGTCGCGTGATCTTATGATCCGTTCACGTATGTTGGCAAGCCATTCCCGATCCTCGATCGCGGCAATCGCACCTGCCTGCGCCAGTCGGTCGAGCGGGTAGGAGTTGAAGCTGTCCTTCACTCGGGTCAGCGCCTCGATCAGGTCGGGATGCCCCACGGCATATCCCACCCGCAATCCCGCCAGCGCGCTGGATTTGGACAGGGTGCGCACCACCAGCAGGTTGTCATGGCGCGCGGTCAGGGGAATCGCGGTCTCGCCCCCGAAATCGACATAGGCCTCGTCCACGACGACAACCTGGTCGCGATGATGGGTCAGCAGCGCCTCTATATCCGCAAGGGACAGCGCCATGCCGGTGGGTGCGTTCGGGTTGGGCACGATCACGCCACCGCACGGACGCATGTAGTCCGCGACATTGACGCGCATGTCCGCATCAAGCGGCACCATCTGCGCCGTAATGCCGTACAGCCCGCAATAGACGGGATAGAAGCTGTAGGAGATGTCGGGGAACAGCAGCGGCCCTTCATGCTTCAGCAGCGCCTGGAACGTATGGGCCAGGACCTCGTCCGACCCGTTGCCAACGAACACATGCCCTGCAGGGACGTCGTGGGCGCGCCCGATCGCCTGGCGCAGCGCCAGCGCCGACGGGTCGGGATACAGGCGCAGCGTGTCGTCCGTCGCCGCCCGGATGGCCGCAAGCGCCTTGGGCGAGGGGCCATAGGGGGATTCGTTGGTGTTGAGCTTGATCAGGTTGGTCATCCGCGGCTGCTCCCCCGGGACATAGGGGGTCAGGGTGTGGACGACGGGGCTCCAGAAACGGCTCATTGCATTTGGGTTCCACTGGAATGCGAAGAACGCCGGCACGCATGGCGCATGCCGACGCAGGGCGTGGGGTGCGGATGGATCAGGTGGCGGGTGGGTGGGGCTTGGGGCCTATGCCTGCGGGGGCTTGCGCCCCATCAGCGCCAGAAGTTCGGCATTGTCCTGCCGGGTCGCCAGGATGCGTGCGCTGACGCCTTCGCCATCGCGCAGGTCGGGGTCCGCCCCATGTTCCAGCAGCAGGGCCACCATCGGGTCACGGTTGAACATGACGGCAAAGATCAGCGGCGTGCGACCGACCCCGTTGGGGATGTCGATCTTCGCCCCGTGCGCGATCAGGGTGCGCGCGCTGGGCAGGTCGCCCTTGAACGCCACGCCCGCCAGCGCGGTCGCCCCCTTCTGGTCCTGCAGGTCCGGGTTGGCCCCGCCTTCCAGCAGCGCGCGCACCGTGTCGGCATGGCCGTTGTAACCCGCCAGGATCAGGGCGGTGTAGCCCTTGTCATTGCGGATGTCGGGGTCGATTCCCGCGCGCAGGAACTCCCTGACCAGGTCCGTTTCCCCATCCCGCGCGGCGGACAGGTACAGGTCCGCGATCTGCGTGTCCGTAAAGGTCTGCTCGGGTGCGGTGGCGGCGGGGTCGCCGCTGGCGATTGTCTGGGTCATGGGCCTGCCTCGCGTGCGGGTTGCGGGAATAAGACGGATGGGGCGGCGCGACGGCCCCGGGCGCATATGCCGCGACGCATTGGCCCGCCCGCGGCGTGCGCGTCACGGCGGGCCGGTCGGGATGCGTGCGCGGCACCGCCATGCGATGATTACGCAATGCCGTGCCCCTCCGCAAGACGGGGGCCGGGCGTCGCTGTGGCGTATATCGTCGCGGATGTGTCTGACATGGGGTCATGTCATTTTCATGGCCGCGCCGATGGCGCACGAAACAGGCATGGGAAAGCAGGCCCGTGCCTGCCGGGTCCGTTACGGCGGCGTATCATGGGGTCGAGCAGTCGTGATTCGCCAAGGCTGGCATCACGCGCGGTTCGGGCCTTCAATAGGCAGGCTGTCGCGCCGGATGAGGTGGCTTGTTCCCATATGGTGGTCGTGAGATTGTGCGTAAAACGGTTGCCCCATCAACCGTTTCGGACAGGCCCCGGCGTATCGCAACCCACATCCCGCCCCGCGTCGGGGCGGCGTGGGGCGTCGGCGTCTGTCACGTGATGTGCATCTTGCCGGAGTGACGGGAAGAGAGGCGGATTTCCTGCCGTCCCGGCATGTCGGGCGTGTTGCGGATCGGGGCAGTCATGATGAAGGAGAGCGGTTTTATGCATTCATTGTTTCCCTGTCCCGCAAGGGCGCCAGAAGGAGGCGGCAGCATGCCGGCCAACATCGATACGTTGTGCATCAACACGATCCGCACATTGTCCATGGACGCGGTGCAGAAGGCCAATTCCGGCCATCCCGGCACGGCCATGGCGCTTGCGCCCCCGGCCTATACGCTGTGGCGCGATGTCCTGAACTATGACCCCGCCAATCCGCTGTGGCCCAACCGCGACCGCTTCGTGCTGTCGATCGGCCATGCGTCGATGCTGCTGTATTCGCTGATCTACCTGGCCGGGGTGCGTGACGTCAGGGATGGGAAGGTGGTCGATGCGCCGTCGCTGACGGTCAAGGACATCGAGCAGTTCCGCCAGCTCGATTCCCGCACGCCGGGCCATCCCGAATACCACCATACCGCAGGCGTGGAGACCACGACCGGCCCGCTCGGGCAGGGGTGTGGCAATTCCGTGGGCATGGCGATGGCGGAAAAATGGCTCGCCGCGCGTTTCAACAAGCCGGAATTCAAGCTGTTCGACTATCACGTCTATACGTTCTGCGGTGATGGCGACAACATGGAAGGCGTCTCGAGCGAGGCGGCCTCCGTTGCCGGCCACCTCAAGCTGGGCAACCTGACGTGGATCTACGACAGCAACCGCATTTCCATCGAGGGTGACACCCACATCACCTTCACCGAGAACGTGCACAAGCGCTTCGAGGCCTATGGCTGGCATGTTCTCGAACTGCGCGACGCGAATGACACGGGTGATTTCAGGCGCCTGCTCGAAGAAGCGAAGGCCGAGACGTCGCGCCCGACGCTGATCATCGTGCATTCGATCATCGGCTGGGGTTCGCCGCACAAGGCGGGCACGGCGGATGCGCACGGATCGCCGCTGGGTGTCGAGGAAATCCGCGAGACCAAGAAATTCTACGGCTGGCCGGAGGACAAGAGCTTCTATGTCCCCGATGGCGTGCCGGAGCATTTTCAGGCGGGCATCGCGACGCGTGGCGCGGCAGCCAGCAAGGCGTGGGGCGAACTGTTCGCCGCCTATCGCAAGGAATACCCGGAACTCGCCGCGCAGCTCGACAGCATCTTCGCAGGCAGGCTGCCCGAGGGCTGGGACAAGGACATCGCGACCTTCCCCGCCGACGCCAAGGGCATCGCCTCGCGCGCAAGCTCGGCCAAGGTGCTCAACCAGGTGGCGGCCAACTACCCGTGGATGATCGGCGGTTCGGCCGACCTGTCGCCGTCCACCAAGACGCACATGACGTTCGAGGGCGCGGGCGACTTCCAGCCGCCGCAGTGGGGGGCGACCTATGGCGGGCGCAACCTGCATTTCGGCGTGCGTGAACATGTCATGGGCTCGATCTGCAACGGCCTGGCGCTTGCGGGGCTGCGGCCCTACTGCTCGGGCTTCCTGATCTTCTCCGACTACATGAAGCCGCCAATCCGCCTGTCGGCGCTGATGAAGCTGCCGGTGCTGTATATCTTCACTCACGATTCCATCGGCGTGGGCGAGGACGGGCCCACCCACCAGCCGATCGAGCAGCTGGCGCAGCTGCGCGCGACGCCGGGCGTCACCCTGATCCGTCCGTCGGACGCGAACGAGGTGGCCGAGGCGTGGCGCACGCTGATCCCGCTGACGGATCGCCCAAGCGTGCTGGTGCTGAGCCGCCAGAACCTGCCGACCATCTGCCGCAAGACCTATGCGCCTGCGTCGGGGCTGGCAAAAGGGGCCTATGTCCTTGCGGATGCCGATGGCAAACCCGATGTCATCCTTATGGCGACAGGCAGCGAGGTCGGTCTGGTGGTGAAGGCGTACGAGCAGCTCAAGGCCGAAGGCGTGAAGGCGCGCGTCGTGTCGATGCCGTCGTGGGACCTGTTCGAGGCCCAGCCCCAATCCTACCGCGACAGCGTGCTGCCCCGTGATGTCACCGCCCGCGTGGCGGTGGAGCAGGCGGCGCAGCTGGGCTGGGACCGGTATGTCGGGCTCGATGGTGCGACCATCGTCATGCACACGTTCGGTGCTTCCGCCCCGGCGGAGCAGCTGGAGGTCAAGTTCGGCTTCACCGTGGACGCCGTCGTGGCGGAGGCGCGCAAGCAGCTTGCCCGCAAGGCGTCATAGACCGTCATCCATAGCGGAACAGGGCCGAAAGGCCCTGTTTTTCCGTTTTTGTCAGGACCAGGGCGGAAGGGGCCGCGCCGCAGGATGCGCGCACCCGCCCGCCCAAGAGAAGGGAATGCACAGAAATGAGTGTGCACGAAACAGGTAAGGGCGGCGCGGCCAACCCGCTGAAGCAGCTCGCGAAATACGGGCAGTCGCCGTGGCTGGACTTCATCCAGCGTTCCTATACGGCTGATGGCAGCCTGAAGAAGCTGGTGGATGGGGACGGGCTGAAGGGCGTGACCTCCAACCCCGCCATCTTCCAGAAGGCGATGGGGCAGGGCACGGATTACGACCCGCAGATCCGCTCCATCCTCGAACACCAGATCGTCGATGCCGGGACCCTGTATGAAATGCTGGCGATCACGGACATCCGTGACGCGGCAAAGGTGCTGTATCCCGTCTATGAGCAGACGAAGGGCGTTGACGGCTATGTCAGCCTTGAGGTCTCCCCCTATCTTGCGCGCGACACGCAGGCCACCATCGTCGAGGCCCGTCGCCTGTGGAAGGCGGTCGATGCCGCCAACCTGATGATCAAGATCCCCGGCACGCAGGAGGGCGCGCCCGCCGTGCGCACCGCCATTGCCGAAGGGATCAACGTCAACGTCACGCTGCTGTTCTCCAACGACGCCTACAAGAAGGTGCTCGAGGCCTATATCGTGGGGCTTGAGGATCGCCTGGCGCAGGGCAAGAGCGTGGCTGGCATCGCCAGCGTCGCTTCCTTCTTCGTCAGCCGCATCGACGTGAAGATCGATGGCGAGATCGACCGTCGCGTCGCCGCGGGTGACAAGGACGCCGCCGCGCTGAAGGCGCTGCGCGGCAAGGTCGCCATCGCCAATGCCAAGATGGCCTACCAGTACTGGCAGGGCGTGGTGAAAAGCGCGCGCTGGCAGAAGCTTGCCGCCGCGGGCGCCATGCCCCAGCGCCTGCTGTGGGCCAGCACGGGCACGAAGGACAAGTCCTTCAGCGACGTGCTGTATGTCGATTCCCTGATTGGCGAGGATACGGTCAACACCATCCCGCCCAAGACGTTCGACGCCTTCCGTGACCATGGCAAGGTGGCCCCGACCCTGACCGAGGACGTCAAGGGCGCGGAGCAGGTCCTCGCCGATGCAAAGCGCCTTGGTCTCGACCTTGATGGCGTGACCACCGTGCTGGTCGACGAGGGCGTGAAGTCGTTCGAGGATGCGTTCGACGAACTGCTCGGCTCGGTTGCGGCGAAGCAGGCGGCCTTCGTGGGGAAAAAGGTCACCACGACCACGCTGCACCTGCCTGCAGACCTCGACGCCGCCGTCAAGGCGGAGCTTGAGGACTGGCGCAAGGGTGGCAAGGTGCGCCGCCTGTGGGCGAAGGACGCCACGCTGTGGACCGGCAAGGACGAGGCGAACTGGCTGAAATGGCTGTCGATCGTTGACGACCAGATCCTGGCCCTGTCGAAGTTCGAGGAATTCCAGGCCGAGGTGAAGGCGCGCGGCTTCCGCGACGTGCTGCTGCTGGGCATGGGCGGGTCGAGCCTTGGCCCCGAAGTCCTGTCGGAGACGTTCGGCAAGCATGAGGGCTTCCCGCACCTCTACATCCTCGACAGCACCGACCCGCAGCAGGTCAAGGCGTTCGAGAAAAAGATCGACATCGCAAAGACGCTGTTCATCGTCTCGTCCAAGTCGGGCGGCACGCTGGAGCCGAACATCCTGAAGGCCTACTTCTTCGACGAGGCGAAGAAGGTGCTGGGTGACAAGGTCGGTTCGCACTTCATCGCCGTGACCGATCCCGGATCGCACATGGAAGCCGTGGCGAAGGCCGACGGGTTCTGGAAGATCTTCTACGGTGAAAAGCAGATCGGCGGGCGGTATTCCGTGCTGTCCGATTTCGGCATGGTGCCTGCCGCCGCCGCCGGCCTGCCGCTGCGCCTTCTGCTGGAATCCGCGCTGCGGGGTGAAAAATCCTGCGCCGCGTCCGTGCCCCCGGCACAGAATCCCGGCGCCCTGCTGGGCACCGTGCTGGGTGTCGCGGCAAAGTCGTTCGGTCGTGACAAGGTGACGATCCTCGCCTCTCCCGCGATCTATGACATGGGTGCGTGGCTGGAGCAGCTTCTGGCGGAATCCACCGGCAAGAACGGCCGCGGCCTGATCCCCATCGATGACGAGACGGCGGGCCCGGCCTCGGTCTATGGCAAGGATCGGCTGTTCGTTTATCTGCGCCTTGCGGAGAAGCCGTGCGAGAAGCAGGACGCGGCGTTCAAGGCGCTGATTGCGGCGGGCGAGCCGGTCGTGACCATCGAACTGCATGACAGGCGCCAGATCGTCGAGGAATTCTTCCGCTGGGAATTCGCGACCGCCGTGGCCGGGTCGATCATCGGCATCAACGCCTTTGACCAGCCCGATGTCGAGGCCTCGAAGATCGAGACCAAGAAGATCACCACCGCCTATAACGAAACCGGCAGGCTGCCGCCCTACGAGCCTTTCTTCAAGGATGCGACGTTCGCGTTCTATGCCGACCCGAAGAATGCGGCGGCGCTGAAGGACGCCAGGACGGCCGAAGCCATCCTCAAGGCGCATTTCGCCCGTGCGAAGGCCGGGGATTATGTGGCGCTCCTCGCCTATATCGAGCGTGACACGGCGACGCGCGAATGGATCCAGGGCGTGCGCCTTGCGATCCGTGACGCGCTGAAGCTGGCGACGGCGGCGGAATTCGGCCCGCGGTTCCAGCATTCCACCGGCCAGGCCTACAAGGGCGGTCCCGACACGGGCGTGTTCGTGCAGATCACGGCGGATGATGCGATCACCCTGCCGGTCCCGGGGGAGAAATACACCTTCGGCATCGTCAAGGAAGCGCAGGCTCGTGGCGACCTGGAGGTGCTGGGCGAACGTGGCCGCCGTGCGGTGCGGGTGCACATCCATGGCGACCTGAAGGCCGGCCTCGAAAAGCTGGGGCAGATCATCAAGGCGGCGGTCTGATCCACCGCAACGCGCCGCCCCGCCGCCGATGCTATCGGTGGTGGGGCGGATGTCCGCGCCGTGGCCCCCACCGCACATGCCTGCGGGCGGGGCGCGGCAGGATTTTACAGCAGGAGTATGAGTTATCATGCAAATCGGTATCGTCGGCCTGGGCAAGATGGGGGGAAACATCTCCGTCCGCCTGACGCGTCATGGCCATGACGTGGTCCTTTTCGATCGTGACCCGGAGGTGGTGTCCAAGGTCGGCGCACGTGCCGAGGCCGGGAAGACGAAGCCCGCCACCGGCCTGAAGGACATGGTGGGAAAGCTGACGGCGGATCGCAAGATCATCTGGCTGATGCTGCCCGCCGGTGAGGTCACGGAAGAGGCGGTCAGGGAACTTGGCGGCCTTCTGGGCAACAATGACATCCTGATCGATGGCGGCAACTCGTTCTACAAGGACGATATCCGCCGTGCCGCCGAACTGGCGAAGAAGGGCATCCATTACGTCGATGTCGGCACGTCGGGCGGCGTGTGGGGGCTGGAGCGCGGCTACTGCATGATGTACGGCGGCACGAAGGACGCCACCGACCATATTGACCCGATCCTGCGCGCGCTGGCGCCGGGCCTGGGCGACGTGCCGCGCACGCCGGGCCGTGACAAGCCGGGCATGGACCCGCGCGCGGAGCTTGGCTACCTGCATTGCGGCCCGGCCGGGTCGGGCCATTTCGTCAAGATGGTCCATAACGGCATCGAATACGGCATCATGCAGGCCTTCGCCGAGGGCTTCGACGTCATGAAGTCGAAGAACTCCACCGCCCTGCCCGAAGACCAGCGGTTCGAACTGAACATGCCCGACATCGCCGAGGTCTGGCGTCGCGGCAGCGTCGTGTCGTCGTGGCTGCTCGACCTGTCGGCGCAGGCGCTGGCGAACAACCCCGACCTGTCGAACTACAAGGGCGACGTCGCGGATTCGGGCGAGGGACGCTGGACCATCGAGGCCGCGATCGAGGAAGCGGTGCCGGTGCCGGTCATCACGGCGTCGCTGTTCACGCGCTTCCGTTCCCGCACGGGCAACAACTATGCCGAGAAGATGCTCTCGGCCATGCGCTTCGGCTTTGGTGGCCACATCGAAGGGACGAACAACTGACGCCTCGCGTCTGAGCGCACGCCCGGCTGCCATGATCGAGACGGCAACAAAAAGACCGCAGGCTGGCGGCCGGGTTTCTACTGGATGGAAACGGTTCATGGAGCAGCCTGATGGAAAACATTGTCGCATCGGCATCATCGCAGATTGGCGACGTGGGGCATGAAAACGCCCCGCGTCGCAGTCCCCCCGGCACATTTGTCATATTCGGCGGCGGCGGCGACCTGACACGCCGCCTGCTGGTCCCCGCGATCTACAACCTGGCCTGTGCCGGGTTGCTGGACGATCATTTCTCCATCGTGGCCGTTGACTGGACCGACATGTCCACCGGCCAGTTGCAGCAGAATTTCCACGACGCGCTGAAGAACTTCGTCACCAGCCGCGCGACCGAGGCCGTCGCCCTGCGTGAGGATGTGTGGGAATGGATGCGCACGCGCATCCGCTACATCCGTGGCTCGTTCGAGGACGAGGCGACCTACGCCCAGATCGCAAAGGAAGTGGGGGAGGAGAACTGCATCTTCTACCTTGCGGTGGCGGCGCGTTTCTTTGGCGCGATCGTCGACCGGCTTGGCCATAGCGGCCTTGCCCACGAAACCGACGGCATGTTCCGCCGGGTCATCATCGAAAAGCCCTTCGGCAGCGACCTTGCCTCCGCCGTGGCGCTGAATGCGCGCCTGCTCAAGAGCCTGCGGGAGCGCCAGATCTACCGCATCGACCATTATCTGGGCAAGGAAACGGTGCAGAACATCCTTGCGCTGCGGTTTTCCAACGGGTTCTTCGAACCGCTGTGGAACCGTGACAATATCGACCATGTCCAGATCACGGCCGCTGAAACCGTGGGCGTGGAGCAGCGCGCCAAGTTCTATGAAGGCACGGGGGCCGTGCGCGACATGGTGCCCAACCATGTCATGCAGCTTCTGGCGATGACGGCGATGGAGGCCCCGACATCCTTCGATGCCGACGCCGTGCGTGACGAGAAGACCAAGGTGCTCAAGGCCATTCACACCGTCGGGCGCGAGGACGTGGTGCGCGCGCAGTACGGCGCGGGCAGCATCAGGGGCGAACCCGTCGTCGGGTACCGTGAGGAGCCGGGGGTCAACCCGAACTCCCGCACCGAAACCTATGTCGCGATGAAGCTGCGGATTGATAACTGGCGCTGGGCCGGGGTGCCGTTCTATGTCCGCACGGGCAAGCGGCTGGCGGCGCGCAAGACGGAAATCGCCATCCATTTCAAGTCCGCGCCCTATGCCCTGTTCCGCGATACGCCGGTGGAGAAGCTGACGCCGAACATCATGATGCTGCATATCCAGCCCACCGAAGGGGTGACGATGCAGTTTTCCGCGAAAATCCCCGGTCCCACGGTGCATCTGGGCGGTGTGCGGATGAAGTTCGACTATTCCGAATGGTTCCGCGAAGGGCCGAGCACGGGCTATGAGACCCTGATCTATGACTGCATGATCGGGGATGCGACGCTGTTCCAGCGCGCCGACAATATCGAGGCCGGATGGCGGGTGGTCCAGCCCGTGCTGGAATGGGAACGCGATCCGGGTTTCCTGCATTTCTACCCCGCCGGGTCGGAGGGGCCGAAGGCCGCCGACGACCTGCTGGCCCGCGACCACAGGCACTGGCTCAGGATCGGGCCAGGACACACAGGATGACATACGCATGACAGCAAAACGCCCGCCGTCCGACAGGATACGCCTTGTGGTCTCGGACATCGACGGCACCCTCGTGCCACAGGACAAGAGGGTGACACCGGACGTGCTGGCCGCGGCGCGCGCCCTGCGCGAGGCGGGCATCGCGCTGTGCCTTGTCAGCAGCCGTGGCCCCGTGGGGATGCAGCCGTTCCTTGGTCCGCTGGGCATTGACCGCCCGATCGCGGCGCTGAATGGCGGGCTGATCTGCACGCCCGACGGCAAGATCATGTCGCGCCATTCGCTCACGCCTGAAACCACGCGTGAGGCGGTGGAGGAACTGCTGTCGCGCGATGTCGATCCGTGGCTGTTCATCGATTACGAATGGCTGGTGCGCGACGCCAGCACGCCGCAGGTCCGCCATGAGGCGGCGGTGGTGAAGACCGTGCCCGTCGTCGCCCCCGACCTGTCGCGCCATTACGAAGGCGTGGGCAAGATCATGGGCGTTTCCACCGATGCGGCGCAACTGCGCACGGTGGAGCGTGAACTGGGCGTGCAGCTTGCCGGGCGGGCGAATGTCCACCGCTCCTCCGAATGGCTGGTCGATGTCACGCACCCTCTGGCGAACAAGGGCCATGCCGCGCGGGAGCTGGCCGCTCTGATGGGGATTGATATTCACGAAGTGGCCTGCATCGGGGACATGAACAATGATATCCCGATGCTGGATGTCGCCGGTGTGGCCATCGCGATGGGCAATGCCCCGGCGGACGTGCAGAAACACGCCCATTTCGTGACGGACGCCAACACGCATGATGGCTGGGCGCGGGCGATGGAACGTTTCGTCCTGCCCCGGGCCTGATGTCAGATGACGCAGAAGGAGAAGGTTATGCAACCAGTGGGAACACAGGCGACACCGGCGGGGGACCAGAAAATACGCCTGGTGCTGGCCGATGTGGACGGGACACTGGTCACGAAGGACAAGATCCTGACCCCGCGCGCGATCCGCGCGGTCGAACGCCTGCGTGAGCGCGGCATCCTGTTCGCCATCACCAGCGGGCGGCCGCCCAAGGGGATGGAGATGCTGATCAAGCCGCTGAAGATCGACCAGCCGATCGCGGGCTTCAACGGTGGCATGATGGTGCGGCCGGATTTCTCCGTGATCGAGGCGCGGACCCTGACGGCCGATGTCGCGCGCAGGGTGATCGGCATCATCCGCGACCACAAGGCCGACCCGTGGGTCTATAACGGCAATGACTGGATCGTCTCCGACATCAAGGCGCCGCATGTCGCGCGTGAACAGTGGACGGTGAAATTCCCGCCAAAGGTCGGCGTGATTGGCGAGGAACTGGACCAGGTGGTCAAGATCACCGGCGTCAGCGACGACCTCGACCTGATGAAGCGCCTGGAACATGACCTGCAGCAGGCGCTGGGCGATACCGCGTCCGCCGCCCTGTCGCAGCCGTACTATGTCGATGTCACCAACCGCGACGCCAACAAGGGCGGCGTGGTCATGACGCTGGAGCGGCTGCTTGGCGTGCCGGCGGCGCAGATGGTCACGCTGGGCGACCAGCCCAACGACGTGCTGATGTTCCGCAAGAGCGGGATGTCGATCGCGATGGGGCAGGCCAGCCCCGAAGTGCAGAAACAGGCGACCTATGTCTCCACCTCGTGCGAGGAGGAAGGGTTTGCCAACGGGATCGAGAAATACGTGCTGGGGGATGCGCACTGATGGCCGGACATGACGTCAAGACGGGCGAGATGATCGTCCTTGCCGATGGGGAAGCGATTGCCCAGTACATGGCAAAATGGCTGACGCAGCAGGCGCTCGCGAAGAAGGATGGTCCGTTCGTCCTCGCCCTGTCGGGGGGATCGACGCCAAAGCGGCTGTACCAGATCCTGGCGTCGGAGGAATATGCCGGACGCTTCCCGTGGGCGAACACGCAGTTCTTCTTCGGGGACGAACGCTTCGTTCCCGCCGATGACCCGGCCAGCAACTACAACATGGTCGAGACCGAGATGCTGGAGCATGTGCCGGTGCCCATCGGCAACATCCACCGCATGCCCACCTCCGGCGACCCGGCGGCGGCGGCGGCGCAGTACCAGGCCGAACTGCAGAAGGTCTATGGTTCGGATACGCTGCAGCCGGGGCGTCCGCTGTTCGATGTCGTGATGCTCGGGCTGGGGGACAATGGCCATACCGCCTCGCTGTTCCCGCGCCAGCCGGTGCTGCAGGAACGCAAATTGTGGGTGTCCACCTGCGTGCCCGACGATGCGCCGCATACCCGCCTGACCCTGACCTATCCCGCCATCCATTCCAGCCGCCATGTGGTGTTCATGCTGGCAGGGGCAGCGAAGAAGGAAGCCTTTGCAAAGGTGCGTGCGGGCGACCCTGCCGAACCGGCCAGCCACATCACGACCGAGGGCGAACTCATCTGGCTTCTGGACAAGGCGGCCGCCGGGCAATAATCCAACCTTGCCGGGTGGTCGTGACCGCACGGCACAACAATAACGAGGGGTCGCCGCACGGATGCGGAAACGGCCCACGCGGGGGAGGAGACAGGGCAATGTCAAGCCAGAGTGGCGATCCGAGGGCGAAACTCAAGCGGCAGGCCGCGATCGAGGCCGCATCCATGGTGCGTGACGGCATGGTGGTCGGGCTGGGATCGGGCAGCACGTCGGCCTACATGATCGAGGAGCTCGGCCGTCGCTGGGCGGAGGGGCTGCGGTTCTGCGCCATCCCCACGTCCGAACATTCCGCCGAGCAGGCCCGCGCGCACGGCATCAAGCTGGTGACGTTCGCCACCCATCCGCAGATCGACCTTGATATCGATGGCGCGGATGAGGTGGAACTCGGCACGCTCAACCTCATCAAGGGGCTGGGTGGCGCGCTGTTTCGCGAAAAGATCGTCGCCGCCGCGTCGCGCCGCTTTGTCGTGGTGGTCGATGAAAGCAAGATTGTCGAGCATCTGGGCCATCATGTGCCCGTCCCGGTGGAAGTCACGACCTTTGGCTGGGAAAGCACCGCACGACAGCTCGAGGCCCTTGGCGCGCGCGTCACGCAGCGTCTGGACCGCAGCGGGAACGTGTTTGTCACCGATGGCGGCAACATGATCCTGGACTGTCATTTCGGCTCCATCGCCGATTCCGTTGCCCTGTCGCGCCGCCTGCGCGCCATCGTGGGTGTCATTGAAACCGGCCTGTTCATCGGGCGGACGTCCGAAGTGATCGTGGCCGCGCATGACGGGCTGAAGCATCTGGAGCCATCATGACCTCTGCCGTCCTTCAGGATCAGGGTATCCGTCCGCTTGTCCTGGTGATCATGGGGGTGTCAGGGTGTGGCAAGACCACGCTGGCGGCGGGCCTGCACAACCTTCTGGGCTGGCCTTACCAGGAAGGTGACCTGCTGCATCCCAAGGCGAACGTGGAGAAGATGGCGGCGGGCATCCCCCTGACCGATGCTGACCGCCTGCCATGGCTGGAACGCTGCCATGACTGGCTGAAACAGCGTGTGGAATCGGGGCAGGGGGGAATCCTGACCTGCTCGGCGCTGAAACGCTCCTACCGCGACATCCTGCGTGCCGACGCGCCGGGAATCGTGTTCGTCTATCTCCAGATCCCGCCCGATATCCTTCTGGCGCGGCTGGAGCGGCGGCGCGGCCACTACATGCCGCCGAGCCTGCTGCCAAGCCAGTTGGCCACGCTGGAGCCGCCGACGCCTGACGAACATCCGGTGGTCGTCACGCTGGAGGAAACGCCGGCGGACATGATCGCAAAGACGGTTGGCATGTTGCAGGAACGCTACCCCGAAAAGGGTAAGCCTGCTTCCGCCTGATCGGACTGGGCGAAGAATCCAGAAGTTTTTGGGTGCCGCCTTTTGATCGAAAAAGGCGGCGTCTCCTGATCAGCAGGTGATGGAGACATGAAACGCGGCCTGTCCGTCCTGTTCGTCTGCATGGGCAATATCTGCCGCTCCCCACTGGCGGAGGCCGCGTTCCGGCAGGCGGCGGCCCGTCATGGGCTGGATGTGCATGTAGATTCGGCGGGCACCGGCAACTGGCATGTGGGCGACCCGCCGGACCGTCGTGCCCGCGCGGTGGCGCGCCAGAACGGGATCGGGATCGACCAGTACCGCGCCCGTGTCGTGACCGAACGCGATTTCCATGAATTCACTCATGTCATCGCCATGGACCACGCCAATCTGGAGCATCTGTTGCGGATGCAGCCTCCGGATGGCGTGGCGGACCTGTCGCTGCTGCTGGATCATGTGGCGCATCGCAAGGGGGCGGCCGTGGTTGACCCCTATTACGGCACGGCGGAGGATTTCGCGATCACATGGCGCGATGTCAGCGAAGGGGCAGAGGCGCTGGCCTTGCACCTGAAGGCGCGTGGATAAGATAACCTCTTAAAGAATAAAAGTTTTTGGTGAAGCTTTTTACAAAAAGCTTCGAAAGACGCCGCCTTTTTCGATCCAAAGGCGGCACCCAAAAACTTTTAAAAAGAGTAAGGCACTTACCCCGAACGGTAGCGCGCCAGCCAGTGGGCGTAGGGTTCGGGCAGGACATGCGCCGCATCAGGCCGCCCGAGCGCGCGTGCGGCGGCATAGGGCCAGTGCGGGTTTTCAAGGAACGGCCGACCCAGCATGACAAGGTCCAGCGATTCGTCCGCGATCAGGCTGTTGGCCTGTTCCGGCTTGCTGATGTACCAGCTTGTCGCCACGGGCAGCCCGCTTTCACGGCGCACGCGCGCGGCGATGGGGGCCATGAAGGCAGGACCCCACGGGATCTTTGCCTCCGGCGTGGAAAAGCCGATGCTGACGTCAAGGAAGTCCAGCCCCAGCGTGCGGAAATGCCGCGCCAGCGTGATGGCGTCCTCCAGCGTTTCCTCGTCATGGCCGTCGAACTCGATCATGCCCAGACGCGCGCTCAGTGGCCGGTCTTCCGGCCAGACGGCGCGCACTTCGCTCAGCGTTTCCAGCAGGAAACGCGCCCGGTTTTCCAGGCTGCCGCCATACAGGTCGGTGCGCTGGTTGGAATAGGGGGAGAGGAAGCTCTGCCCCAGATAACCATGCGCGAAATGCAGCATCAGCCACCCGAATCCCGCATCACGCGCGCGGATGGCGCTGGCGACGAAATCCTGCCGGACGCGGGTGATGTCTTCCGGCGTCATGGCGCGCGGCACCTTTGGCAGGTTGGCGCCAAAGGGAATGGCGGAAGGGGAGATGGTTTCCCAGCCGCGCGGGTCGTCGGGGGCGATATGGTCATCCCCTTCCCACGGGCGGTTCGCGCTGGCCTTGCGTCCGGCATGGGCAATCTGGATGCCCGGCACCGCGCCTGCGTCCTGGATGGCGCGCGCGATGGGGCGCAGGGCCTCGGCCTGTGCATCGTTCCACAGTCCCAGGCAGCCCGGCGTGATGCGTCCTTCGGGGGAGACGGCGGTCGCCTCCACCACCACCAGTCCGCTGCCGCCACGGGCAAGCGAGGCGTAATGGACATTATGCCAGTCACCCGCCACGCCATCGACGGCGAGATACTGGCACATCGGGGAAACAGCGATGCGATTGCGCAGGGTGCGCCCCTTGAGGGTATAGGGCGTAAAGAGGTCAGGCATCCGGTCCTCTGACGGGTATGGAAAGAACAGAGGCCATCCTGCCGCCGATATGGGTGTGATGCAACGAAAGCCATCCCTGCGTCACGCATAACAGCGTCACCGGGACCGGCATGGTATTGTATGTCTGGAAAGGCACCGTGAAATGGCGCGAGTGACGGGGCTCGAACCCGCGACCTCCGGCGTGACAGGCCGGCGCTCTAACCAACTGAGCTACACCCGCGTATGCTTTCGGGAAGGAGAAAACCCGAGAACCATTCGGTGGATGGGCAAATAACAGGGTTCGGCAGGTCTGGCAACGGCCTTATGAAAAAAAACGGCATCTTTTTCATGAAGATGCCGTTTTTTCGCGGATCAGGTGGCAGCAGGGGCCTTTGCCCCGTCAAGCGTCACGGCCACGCCATGCACGGTGGCGGCGACGCGGACCGCCGTCTGGATCTGTTCGGTTGTCAGGCCGGCCTTGCGCAGGGCGTGCTCATGGCTTTCCATGCACATGCCGCACCCGTTGATGGCGGATACCGCAAGCGACCACAGTTCAAAGTCCACCTTTTCCACGCCCGGACGGCCGATCACGTTCATGCGCAGCTGCGCTGGCATCTTGGCGTAATCCCCGCCCACCAGATGCACGAAGCGGTAATAGACATTGTTCATGCCCATGATGGCGGCGGCGGCACGCGCGGCGTCCAGTGCCTCGGCCGACAGGGCTTCGGCGAAATGGGCACGCAGCAGGTCGGTGACCAGCGGGTTGCGCGACGCGATGGCCGACGCCACGAACGTGCCCGCCAGCTGCTGTGGCGTAAGCGTGACGTCATGGGCGAGCGAGCCGAGGTTGAGCTTCAGGTCCTTGGCGTAATCGGGCAGCAGGGATTTGAGCGTATCGAGCGACATGGGACGATGCCTTGCACTGATGGGAAGGGAGAAGGGGAACCCGCCCACCCCACATGCCACGCCGCAGGATCGTGGGAAGGGTCCGTATGCCGGGATGTCGCGGGCATGGTGGGCCGCCACGGCATCCGGGGATGCGGACATCCCCCCGCCCGGCAGGTGCCACGCGGGGGGAGCGCCCGGACCGTTCAGGCCCGGAACAGGGTGCGATCAGGCCTTGATGAAGGCGTCGCCCTTCTTCCAGTTGCACGGGCACAGCTCATCGCTCTGCAGTCCGTCGAGGATGCGCAGGATTTCCTGCGGGTTGCGGCCGACCGACAGGTCGTTGACGCTGACATGGCGGATGACGCCCTCGGGATCGACGATGAAGGTCGCGCGATAGGCGGCGCCGGCACCTTGTGACATGACGCCCACGCCCTCGATCAGCTCACGCTTGATGTCGGAGAGCATCGGGATCTCGAGGTTCTTGAGGTCCTCGTTGTTCAGGCGCCAGTTCAGGTGCACGAAGGCGCTGTCGATCGACACGCCATACACGACGGCGTCGCGGTCCTTGAATTCACCGGCCAGCTTGCCGAACGCCACGATTTCGGTCGGGCAGACGAAGGTGAAGTCCAGCGGCCAGAAGAAGACGACCTTCCACTTGCCCGCGTTGCTTTCGTCCGTCACCTTCACGAACTCGCCCTTCAGGCCCTCGGCCCCGCCGGGAACGGCGTCAAGGCTGAAGCTGGGGAACTTATCACCGACTGTAAGCATTTGAGGAATCTCCCTTGATTCGGTTGGGGATCAGGCAGGCCGCCCGGTGGGGCGCGTCCGATGGGGTATATCTATGACCTTGATGCTGCTATCATGCCAGTGAATAATTCACATATTCCTGATCGAATTAATCGATGATTCCCATGCCCTCCGCACAGCAGTTGCGTTATCTCGTGACCCTTGCGGAACTCCGTCATTTCGGACGCGCGGCCAAAAGCTGCGCGGTGACGCAATCCACGCTTTCGGCCGGGATACTGGCGCTGGAACGGCAGATGGATGCGCGACTGCTCAACCGTGACGTCGGCAAGAAAGTGGTGTTCACGCCCCTTGGGAACGAGGTGGTCGCGCGTGCGCGCCTTGCGCTGGAGTCATTGCAGGCGGTGCTTGACGTGGCGGTGGCCTCGCATGAACCGATGAGCGGACTTCTGCGGATCGGCGTCATCCCCACCATCGGGCCGTTCGTCGTGCCCGACCTGATCCGCAGGCTGCGGCAGGGGTTCCCGCGCCTGCGCCTGTCGCTGAACGAGGACCTGACCCATCACGTGCTGGAAAAGCTGGCGCTGGGGCGTCTGGACCTCGTGCTGCTGGCGATGCCGTGCGACTGCGCCGACAGCGAGACATGGCCCCTGTGGCGCGACCCCTTCATGCTGGTGATGCCAGAGACGCACCCGCTGTCGAAATTGTCGGGCGTGCCGGTTGAACGAATCGTCTCCGAACGCATGATCCTGCTGGAGGACGGGCACTGCCTGCGTGACCAGACGCTGGCGCTGTGCCGGCAGGTGCGCGGATGGTCGAACACCGAAGGCGTGGAGGAGGAATTCACCGTTACCTCGCTCTATACGCTGGTGGAGATGGTGGCGGCGGGACTCGGTGTTGCGCTGCTGCCGCAGATGGCGGTGCAGTCGGGCCTGCTGCGGGACCAGGCGGTTGTCGCCCGCCCTGTCACGGGATGCCAGGCATGGCGCACGATCGGGCTGGCCTGGCGGCCGCGGTCACCGCGGATGGGGGATTTCAGGACGCTGGCCCCGTTCTTCATCCCGCCCCATGTCACCGGGGTGGAGGAAAAAGCCCTGCGCGCGCCGGTTTCCGGCGGTAAAAAGTAGGGCAGGCGCGTCGTTGGAGTTGA
The DNA here is from genome assembly GCF_002906255.1 of Novacetimonas maltaceti. Classification (GTDB taxonomy): domain Bacteria; phylum Pseudomonadota; class Alphaproteobacteria; order Acetobacterales; family Acetobacteraceae; genus Novacetimonas; species Novacetimonas maltaceti. Next base: position 49,475 of record NZ_POTC01000011.1, read on the forward strand.
CTCATCGCCCGGTCAGGGGTATTCGGGCGCCTCTTTGCGGTTATCAGCCGCCAGTGAGGGTCGGATCATGAAAATCAGAAACAGCCTGAAGTCGGCCAAGGTTCGTGACAAGGACTGCCGTGTGGTCCGTCGTCGTGGCAAGGTCTACGTCATCAACAAGAAGAACCCGCGCATGAAGGCCCGTCAGGGCTGATTGCCGGACGGATTTGACCGTCAGGTTCCATATTGATGCGACATGGGGTCGCGTGGGCAATGGGGAAACCCGGGGCCTGCGCGGCCTTTTGTCTGTTGCCTGCCTTGGCGGGGCCATCGTGGCTGGCATCGTGCCGTGTCCTGCATCTGCCGCGCCCCCTGCGCCACCGGCCCATGCCGCGCCATCTGCGGCCCCCGCGGGCAAGGAGAGCGGCAAGGGCACGAAGGAGCCGGGCATCCCTGAGCTTCAGGACGAACTGCTCCACGCGAAGTCGAAACGGGCCGCAAGCGACCTTCTGTCCCGAATCGAGCAGGCGCGCCAGAAAGACATTACCCCCACGACCCGCCTGCTGGTCCGCCGTGCGCAGTCCGACCTTGCGGAACAGAAGGTAGGCGATGCGCAGGAAGACCTGAACGACGCCCTCGTCCTGCAGCCGGGGCTTGAGATCCTGTGGCGCACGCGCGCGCAGGCGCGTCTGGCGGGGGCGGATGCCAATGGCGCGGTGGCCGACCTTGGCGTCGCCCTGCACCATGATGAACGCGATGTGCTGGCGTGGCAGATCCTGAGCGACGCCGAAGGCGTGCGCGGCGACTGGGGTGCCGCATGGAAGGCGTGGCAGCACGTCCTGGCGCTCTATCCCCTGTTCCCCGGCGCGGCCCACCAGACGGAAGACCTGCGGCTGAAGGCGTTCGGCCGGCCAACCTGAGGAGGGTCTTCTTTTTCTGGAAGAAAAAGAAGCAAAAAGACTTTTGAAAATTCAAGGGTCTTCTTGAAAAGGCAGGACCTTCAACGTCTTGGAATCATAAAAGTTTTTGGTGAAGCTTTTTTCAAAAAGCTTCGAAAGACGCTGCTTTTCTAAAACACGAAACCCAAACCGGCAGACGCAGGGACACCCATCCCCACGCCTGCCGGGCCATTACCGGTCGGTCAGGCGGAATTCGATCCGGCGGTTGCGGGCGAAGGCTTCGGGCGTCGTGCCCTTGTCCAGCGGCTGGAAATCGGCAAAGCCCGTCGCGGCAAGGTGATGGGGGTCGATGCCATCGGCAATCAGCATCTTCACCACCGTGATGGCGCGGGCGGAGGACAGTTCCCAGTTGCTGGGGAAGGCGGTGTGGATCGGCAGGCGGTCGGCATGGCCATCCACGCGCAGGATCCACGGCACCGATGGCGGGATCTGCTGCGCCACCTGTTTCAGCGTCCGGCCCAGCACCTTGATCTGCTGTACGCCCTCTGGCGACAGGTCGGCGCTGCCGACGGGGAACAGGACCTCGCTCTGGAACACGAAACGGTCGCCCACGACCTGTATCCCCTTGGTATCCTTCAGCACGTCACGCAGACGGCCAAAGAATTCGGAGCGGTAACGCTGCAACTGCTCCACCTTGCGCGCCAGCGCGACGTTGAGCTCCATGCCAAGGTTGTCGATCTTGCGGTCGCGGTCATGCACCTCGTTCTGGCTGATTTCCAGCGCCGTGCTGACGGCGGCAAGCTGCGCGCTGAGCTGGGCAAGCTGGTTGTTCAGGTCATCGGCCTGATGGCGCGCGCTGTCGCGTTCGGCGGCCTGCTGGCTGACCTGTGCCGTAAGCGATGCCTCCGTGGCCTCGTCCGCGGCATGTTCCTTCTGCAGTGTCGCGACCGACTGTTCGAGGGAACGGTTATGCCCCTGTTCCAGCGACAGCATCTGGCTGAGATGCGCCACCTCGCGCTGGAGCTGGTCAAGGACCTGCTGGCGCTTGTTCAGCGCGACCGACAGGAACGCCTGTCCCAGCACGAAGACAAGCAGCACGAAGATGATGACCATCAGGAGCGTGGACAGCGCGTCCACATATCCCGGCCATGCGTTCAGTTCGGAGGCGCGGGACTGGCGGCGGGATCGGCGGGCCATGACAGGGACTTTCTGTAGGTCAGGAGGCCGGACGTCCCGCACCCGGGGCGGCTGCGGCGATGGTACGGGCCAGAAGGCGCAGGTCGCCACGGATCTCGTTCGAAATCTGGGTGCGTCCCGCTTCGGAATCCTGCACCAGACGGGCCAGCAGGGCTTCGATGTTCTGCAGGTGCTCGTTGCCGCGCGGGTCGGCCATATGCGCCAGCCGCTCGTTCAGGGCCGCAAGCAGATGCTGCTCATGCGCGCGCTGTTCCTCGTTGCGCGACAGCAGGACCTGAAGCTTTTCGAGGTTTTCCGCCGTATGTTCCAGCAGCGCCTCGACATAGGCGGGGATGGTCGCCTCCTCGCCCGCAGCGGAGATGTTGCCCCCTGACAGCCGCGTGATGCTGGCCATCCATTCCTCAAGTTCGTTGAAGAAGCGGTTCTGCGCCTGTCCCGCCGTCAGGTCGAGGAAGCCCAGCACCAGCGCGCCGGCAAGGCCGAACATGGAGCCTGAAAATGCCGTGCCCATGCCATGCAGCGGCCCGGCCAGCCCGCTCTTGAGTTGGTCGAACATGGCCGTCATGTCGCCCGAACCCACGGTCATGCCGCCGATGACATCCGCGATCGACCCCACCGTCAGCAAAAGGCCATAGAACGTCCCCAGCAGGCCGAGGAAGATCAGCAGGCCCGTCAGGTAGCGTGACAGTTCGCGTCCCTCGTCCAGCCGCGACGACAGGCTGTCGAGCAGCGACTGCGCCACGGGGGCCGACAGCGTCAGGCGCATGCCGCGTTCGCGCGTTGCCAGCATCGACGCCATGGGGGCCATCAGGCGCGGCGGTGGCGGCGTGGTCAGTCCCTCACGCGGGTGGCGGATGGTATCGACCCAGCGTACCTCCGGGATCAGGCGCAGGACCATGGATACGTTCCATGCGATTCCCAGCGCCAGGATGCCCAGGATCAGGCCATCAAGATAGGGATTGTTGAAAAACGCCTGGTACAGGGTACTTCCCAGCATGGAGGCGACAATGCCTACAGCCAGAAGAAACAGGACGATTCGAAGGATGTAGGTCGTTGGTCGCGTCACGCAGGGCTGCTCTCTTACGAAGGAGAAGGACTCGACGCCACCACACCAGAGCGGGTCACGTCAATACAGTCCGGTGTGATTCCGATCTGATTTTCCGGTGGCTGCCCGATGGCGCGGACGTAAATGCGGGTCGATGCGACCCCGGCATGAATCAGGACGGAGCGCGCGGCCAGTCCGCGCGACAGCGCGATGCGGCGCGGGGTGGACGCGTCATCGCCATTTCCCTCCCCATACGCCGCGATCATCACATGCTGGTCGGGCAGGTGCTGCATCACGCCGGCAAGCGTCTGCAGGGCTGCGATCATGCGCGGGTTCATGTCCGCGCTCTGCGCGCCGAAATACAGGCGCGTGCCACCGGGAATGCGTGCCGCACGTCCCTTGGCCGCCGGGTCGGGCTTCACCTCCGGCGGTGGGGGTGGCGGATGCAGGGGGACGTGCACTTCCGGCGGTCGCAGGACCGGGTTGGCCGGGGGTGTCGTCGCGACCTGCGGGATGGCGGCGGCCGGGACGGTGGTGGACGGGTTTGCGGCAGGGGCCGGGGCGGCGGCGTGCGGCCCCATTTCATTGCTGCCCACCACGGGACGCGCGGCCGGTTTCTCCGCCGGGCGCGCGGGTGGGGGCGCGCCGAGCGTGTTGAGCGCGTCGGGATGGGTGATGACCTGCGCCTGCACCGCGCGGATGCCCGCGGGCGCGGCATGGGCGGGGACGTGGAGGTCGGTTCATGTGACATGGTGCCCGACACGCTAGACGAGGGGCAGGGCGCACTCAACATCCGTGTGCGTCTGGCGCACGCCTGCCCGTGCATCACGTGGCCCCATGGCCACGCGGGGCCCCGCAAGGGGTCAGGACCGTGTGACGAGGCTGTTGGCGACGAGTTCGCGCAGGATGGGGTGCATGTGGGGGTTGCCCGCGACCGCATCCACCGAATCGGGGAAGTCGTTGAGGTCCACGCCGTTGGGATCGGTGGCATAGCCCCCGGCCTCGCGCACCAGCAGCACGCCGGCGGCACAGTCCCACGGGCGGATGCCCAGCTCCCAGTAACCCTCGTACCGGCCCGCCGCGACCCATGCAAGGTCGAGGGCCGCCGCCCCGAAGCGGCGCACGCCCGCGACCTGCGGCATCAGCGCGCCAAGCGTGCGGGCGAAGGACAGGCGGTTCTTGGCCGAAACCTTGGCAAACGGGATGCCCGTCGCGAACAGGGATTCGTCCATGTTGCGCCGTGCCGAAACCCGCAGGCGGCGTTCGTTGAGGAACGCGCCAATGCCCTTTTCGGCCCAGAACATCTCGTTCGCGGCGGGGTTGTAGACAAGGGCCGCGACCATTTCGATCGTCCCGTCGGGCAGGCGGCGCTGCAGGCCGATGGAAATGGCCCAGTGCGGGATGCCGTGCAGGAAGTTGGTCGTGCCGTCCAGCGGATCGACGATCCAGCGCCATGTCCAGCCGTCACCACCCGCAGCACCGCTTTCCTCCATCAGGAAGGCATAGCCCGGACGCGCGCGGCCAAGCTCCTCACGCAGGGTGGCTTCGGCGCGCAGGTCGGCCTGCGACACGAAATCGCCCGGTCCCTTGATGCTGACCTGAAGCTGTTCGACCTCATTGAAGTCACGCAGCAGCCGTCGCGCCGCTTTCTGCGCCGCATTCTGCATCACCGTCATATGAGGGGAAAGTCGCATTGCCACGGTGATCGGTCCTGTCTGGTTCGGCGGTGAATCGGAAATGGGAAGGGGATGGGAAAAGGCACGCTGGCCGCGAACGCCCGCAGGGGCGCCGCGACATGGCGTGGGTCAGGACTTCGCCCGCTCGACGTAGCTGCTGTCCTCGGTGCGGACCACGATGCTCTCGCCCGCTTCGATGAAGGGGGGAACCATGGTCTTCACGCCGTTGGACAGGCGCGCGGGCTTGTACGACGAGCTGGCCGTCTGGCCCTTGACGACGGGATCGGCCTCGACAACCTCGAGCGTCACCTGGCTGGGCAGCACCACGCCCACCGGGTCACCTTCGACGAGGTTGAGGACCAGCGTCATGTTGTCCTGCAGGAACGGGGCCTGGTCGCCAAGCAGGTCGAGCGGAAGCAGCAGCTGTTCGAACGTCTCGGGGTCCATCAGGACGATGTTGTCGCCGTCCATGTAGGAATAGGTGTATTCCTTTTCCTCGGTCATCAGGCGTTCGACGGTATCGGCCGTGCGCCAGCGTTCGTTCGTCTTGTTGCCGGTCTTGAGGTCACGCATCTCCACCTGGATGAAGGCGCCGCCCTTGCCCGGAGTGATGATCTGCTGCTTCAGGACCGTCCAGCGACGGCCGTCATGCTCGATGACCTGTCCGGCGCGGATCAGGTTCGCCTGCTGTTTCATTGGGGTCTCTGTCTGAACTTGTGGGAATGTCTTGCAAGGATGGGCTTCTACCTTCCCCGGCGCGGAAGGGCAAGGTTTGCGCGCCACCTTCTTCCACGCGATGGGGCCTGCCCTGCGGATCGCGCACCTGCGTGATGGTCCCGCCGGCCGCCTCAAGGTAGGCCGGGCCGATCGGCACCTTGCCGTGCCCGCCGGGGATGTCGAGCACATAGGTCGGCCATGCCAGTCCCGTCACCCGACCGCGCAGCGCGGCAAGCAGGCGCTGCCCCTCGGCAATCGGTACGCGGAAGCGTGACGTGCCGGGGGCGGGGTCAAGCTGGTGCAGGTAATAGGGCTTGACCCGCGCCGCGACAAGCGCGCGCAGCAGGGCCTCGAGCGCCTCGGGCGTGTCGTTTACCCCGCGCAGCAGCACGGACTGCGCGATGACGGGGATGGCGCGGACCTGCATGCGGCGGATGGAAGCGCGCGCGGCAGGGGTCAGTTCGCGGGCATGGTTGGCATGTACGACCACCCACAGGCTGCATGTGGTGTCCAGTGCCGCGACCATCTCCTGCGTCACGCGCTCCGGGTCGGCCACGGGGACGCGGGTATGGATGCGGATGGTGTGGACGTGGGGCATCGCCTCCAGCGCGCGGATGATGTGCGCCATCCGCCGGGGAGAGAGCATCATCGGATCGCCGCCGGACAGGATCACCTCCCCGATGGCCGGATGCGCCCGCAGCCAGTCGAGCGCGCGTTCCAGCGCGGCCTCGTCCAGCACGCCGCCATCGGGGCCGACATGTTCGCGCCGGAAGCAGAACCGGCAGTAGAGCGGACAGACCAGCAGCGGCTTGAGCAGCGCGCGGTCGGCATAGCGGTGGACGATCCCCGGCACGGGGGAGAGTGCATCGTCGCCGATCGGGTCGGAGCGTTCCTCCGCCGTGATGTGCAGTTCCGCCGGGTCGGGGATGACCTGCAGCCCGATCGGGTCGTGGGCATGTTCGATCAGTTCGGCAAAGGCGGGGGGGATGGCGGTGGCATATTCACGCGCCACGTCCTCCAGCGCGGGTTGCGCTGCCTGTGACACCAGCCCTGCCTCCACCAGGTCGCGGACGGTGCGTAACGTGCGCGTAGGCGTGGGGCGTCGGGTGTCTGGCATGGTGGTGCCTCGTAACATGTTGATAAATATCATAAAAGTTTTTGGGTGCCGGCTTTTTCCAAAAAGGCGGCGTTCTTCTGAAGCTTTTTTGGAAAAAGCTTCACCAAAAACTTCTTTACGATATCCTGGTTCGCAAAGGGGTTGACCGGCGGGGGGACTGCCGCGCTGTACTGCGCGCCGCTTTTTCCTGCAACCGGAGTTTTGTGCGCCCATGTCCGAATCTGGCGATCCCGACCGCATTGCCGAACGCCTTGCCCTGCTGCGTCGTCGCGGGTTGGTGGTGCGTGGCGTGCGCGCGTTTTTCGAGGGGCGTGGCTATCTGGAGGTCGAAACCCCCTATGCCGTGCCCACGCCGGGGGAGGAAGTGCACCTGAAGGTGTTCCGCACCGAACGGCACCGTCCCGACGGGTCAGTGCTGCCGCTGTTTTTGCACACCAGTCCCGAATTCGCGATGAAGCGCATCGTCGCGGCCACGCACCTGCCGGTGTTCCAGATGGCGCGGGTCTGGCGCAATGCGGAAGGCAGCCGCCTGCATGCGCATGAGTTCACCATGCTGGAATGGTACCGCCCGCATGCCAGCCTGTCGGACCTGATGGACGAGACGGAGGCCCTGCTGCGCGCCACGCTGCCGCCCGTGCTGGCAGGCGCGGCCACGCCGGTCGCGATCACGCCTGCGTTCGAGCGCCTGACAATGGCGGAGGCGTTTGCACGCTATGCCGGGCTTGACCTGCTGGCGACGGGCGAGGACGCGGCGGCCCTTGCATCCGCCGCCGGATGTTCCCTGCGCGCGGGTGAAAGCTGGGAGGACCTGTTCTTCCGCCTGCTGATGGAGCGGATCGAGCCGCATATCGGCCGCACGCGCCCGACCTTCCTGACCCACTGGCCCGCCAGTCAGGCGGCCCTTGCGCGGCGGGACCCGGCGGACCCGCGCGTGGCGCTGCGGTTCGAGCTTTATGCCGACGGGATCGAACTGGCCAACGCGTTCGAGGAGCTGACCGACCCGGTGGAGCAGGAAGCCCGTTTCCGTGCCGATCGCGCCCGCCGGGCCACGCTGTATGGCGATGACCCGCAGGCGGCATGGCCGATGGACCGTGCATTCCTTGCGGCGGTGGGGAACATGCCGCCCTGCGCGGGGATTGCGCTGGGGCTGGACCGGCTGGTGATGCTGGCGGCGGGAACGCGCAGGATCGAGGACGTGCTGTGGTTGCCGGGATAGGAGGCAAGGCGTGCCAGACGAACCAAAGTCTTTGGTGAAGCTTTTGATCGAAAAAGCTTCAAAGAACGCCGCCCTGTTTGAAAAAGTCCACCGCCCGGAAACGTCAGCAATCCCCCTCAGTCGATCCCGTCGCTGGCCGCGTCCATGGCGGCGTTCATCGCCCGCACGCCTGCCCCCGGCCCGTCGGGATGGGACCAGACCGCGCTGATGACCGCCAGGAAATCCGCCCCGGCCCGTACCAGCGGGGGGCAGTTTTCGGGCGTGATGCCGCCGATTGCGACGACCGGCAGTTCCATCACGCTGCTCCACCATGTCAGCAGGTCCGTGCCCGCGCGCACGCTGGTTTCCTTCGAGGGGGAGGGGAAGAACGCCCCGAAAGCGACGTAATCCGCCCCGCCTTCGCCCGCACGCATCGCCATGTCGCGGCTGTCGTAGCAGGAGACGCCAAGCTGCAGGTCATCGCCAAGGATGCGGCGCGCATCTTCCACCGACATGTCCTCCATCCCGACATGCGCGCCGTCGCAGCCCGTGGCGCGGGCAAGGTCGGGCCGGTCATTGAGGATGAAGGCCACGTCACGTTCATGCGCCACCGGGCGCAGCACGTCGATCGCGCGGCGGATCGTGTCGTCGGGCACGTCCTTCAGCCGCAGTTGCACCGCCGCCACCGGCCCGGCGTCCAGCGCGCGGGCCAGCAGGGGGGCGAATTGGGGCGGATCAAGCGACTCGGGCGTCACAAGGTAAAGCTGGCAATCGGTCATGGTGGCCCGATCATATGGCGCACATGCGCCGTGGGGAACAGTCACCTTTGTCACAGGGCTTCATGCGTCATGCGGCGGGCGGGCACGGCGCAGGTACCCACGCAGGCGCAGCGCCGCATCCGGGCCGCCGATGACATGGGCATCGGGCCGTGCGCGCAGGCAGCGCCCCCCCGTGACCCGCGCCAGTTCGGCAAGTGCCACATGCTGCGTGCAGGCAGGATCGACAATCACCCCCGCCAGGCCCGCGCGCAGCCCCTCCGCCGCGCGCCCCGCCGCCATGCCACAGTCAAGGAACGCGGGGGCGGGCGCATCCGCAACCAGGGCACGCCACCATCCCACCCCCATGAAACATCCCGCGTCCGGCGGCGATATCATGATGCACGATGTCAGGCCCGTGTCATCCATGGCGGCGCGCAGCAATGTGACCTCGTCACGCGTGGAAATGACGACGGAATGGAGAAGGTGCGTAAAATTGTCATGATTATCGATCATGCTTGACGTTCAGACGTCACCGGGCGATCTGTTGCAAGGGACCAGGGCAGGAAATTATGAAGGATGAACGTGTCCAATACTGACACAATGCAGGCGGGGCAGGAAGCATCCGTATCCGCGCAGGACAGCGTGCGCGATCCCGCGGACCGGCTGGAACAGGCGTTGACGCGTATCGCCTTTGCCATCGAATGTCGTGAACAGGGGACATGGCCGTCCCCCACCGCCGCGCCGTCGCCCGTCACGGAATCGCCCACGGCACGGGCCGCCGACCCGGGAATCGACCTCCAGGCGCTTGCCGCGAATATCGACGTCCTGATCGCACGCGTGCGCGATGCGCTCGCCGAGGTGGAGCCAGCCGTCGTGATCGCGGAGATAAAGGGCGAAAAGGGCGAATGACGATGGGACAGGTCACAGTACGCATCAACGGCTATTCCTATAGCGTTGGATGCGAGGAAGGGCAGGAACAGCACCTGCAGGCCATGGCGCAGGAAGTGGAGCGGCGAATCGACCGCATCCGCGCGATCGGCGGCCATAGCGGGGAGGGACGCCTGCTTGCGCTTGCGGCCCTGCTGATGGCGGACGAGATCCATGACCTGACGGAGGAAAAGATGTCCGCCGACACCGCCCACCAGTTGGCGCAGGGGCGGCAGGCCAGGATCGAGAACGAACGCCGCCGCGACCAGCTTGAACATCTGGTCGAGCGTGCGGAAAACATTGCAGCCGCCCTCGAACATGACTAGATAGCAGGTGCGGGGCTGCCGGACGCGTCAGGCAAAATTCAACCCCTGGGCCGATAAGCACTTCCTAAGGGAGCTGGCACTGTCGTGACCGTGGTCACGTTACCTGGCGCCCACCTGCACCTGCAGGTCCGGGAGGGCTGATAAGACCAACGGTCATGGTGGCTCCGTAATTCCTATGACGAATCCCGCTGATACCGATTCCCCCGCCCTTGCGGCGGCCAAGGCCGAACTGCGGCGGCGTTGCCGCGCCCTGCGCGCGGCAGGGCCACCCACCATGGCGCAGGAGGATGCGCTGCGTGCGGGCATCGCCGCGCGGGTGGACATGGCCCCGCCCGGCAGCGCGATCGCGCTGGTGTGGCCATTGCCCGGTGAGATCGACCTGCGCCCGCTGTTCGCGCCGCTGCACCGGCGGGGCTATCGCGTGCTGCTGCCCTTTACGCCGCCACGGGGGCAGCCACTTTCCTTCCATCACTGGCATCCTGACGTGACGATGTGCAACGGGCGGTTCGCGACATGGCATCCCGACAGCCATGCCGATGTGCCCGACATGGTGTTCGTGCCGCTGCTCGCCTTTGACAGGCAGGGGGGGCGGCTGGGATATGGGGGGGGATATTACGATCGCACGCTGGCATGCCTGCCCCATGCGGTTGCGATCGGATATGGTCTCGCCACGCAGGAGGTCGCGCACATCCCCATGGGCAGGCATGATGTGAAGCTGTCGGGTATCATCACGGACCACGGATGGATCGGGGGGCACGGGGCCGGACCGGTGCGGGCGTAAAACAGGAAGGTCGGGTTTTTTGAGGATACTGTTTCTGGGCGACATTGTCGGCCGCGTCGGGCGGGAGGCGGTGATCAGCCGCCTGCCGGGATTGCGCAACCAACTGTCGCTGGACCTTGTGGTGGTCAACGGGGAAAACGCCAGCCACGGCTTCGGCCTGTCGCCTGCCATCGCGCGCGACCTGTTCGAGGCGGGGGCCGATGTCATCACGCTGGGTAACCACAGTTGGGACCGGCGCGACATGATCGGCCATATCGATGCCGAACCGCGCATCATCCGTCCCGCCAACTATCCCCCCGGCACGCCGGGGCAGGGCAGCGTGGTCGTCGAACTGGTGAACGGGCACAGGGCGCTGGTCGTCAGTGTCATGGGACGGCAGTTCATGGATGCGATGGACGACCCGTTCCGCGCGGTGTCCGATATCCTGTCGCGTCATCGCCTTGGTGTGACGGTGCAGGCCATCGTCGTCGATGTCCATGCCGAGGCGACGAGCGAGAAATGGGCCATGGGTCATGTCTGTGACGGCCGCGTGTCGCTGGTGATCGGCACCCACACCCATACGCCCACCGCCGACCATCGCATCTTCCCCAGGGGGACGGCGTTCCAGACCGATGCGGGCATGTGCGGCGATTATGATAGCGTGATCGGCATGGGCAAGGAGGCCGCCATCGCGCGTTTCGTGCGCAAGATGCCCGGTGATCGCCTGCAGCCGGCGGAAGGGGAGGCCAGCATCGCGGGCATGATGGTCGAAACCGATGACGCCACCGGCCTTGCCCGGCGGATGGCCCCGGTGCGGCTGGGTGGGCATCTGGCGCAGACGCTGCCGGATTTCTGAAAAGACATTCCAGCAAGGATCTGAAAATAAGTAAAAGTTTTTGGGTGCCGCCTTTTTTCAAAAAGGCGGCGTTCCTTGAAGCTTTTTGGGAAAAAGCTTCACCAAAAACTTTTATCTCCTGATCGGATGGCGTCTGACGGCACGCGGGCGGCCGCCATCAGCGGAAGGCCGGTTCGTCAAAGCCACGCAGCTTGCGCGAATGCAGCCGGTCCACGCCCTGAGCACGCAACTGCCGCATGGTCTCGATCCCCACGATCAGGTGCTGGCGCACGCGTTCGCGATAGAAGGCGTTGGCCATGCCACGCAGCTTCACCTCCCCATGCAGGGGCTTGTCCGACACGCACAGGAGCGTGCCGTAGGGGACGCGGAAACGGAACCCGTTGGCCGCGATGGTGGCCGATTCCATGTCCACCGCGATGGCGCGCGTCATGTTGATGCGCGTGAACAGCGCCTCCAGCCGGAGTTCCCAGTTACGGTTGTCCGTCGTCATGACCGTGCCGGTACGCAGCCGGGTCTTGAGTTCCGCGTCATGCAGGCCCGTCACCCGTTCCGCCACATCCTGCAGCGCCATCTGCACTTCCGCGATGGGGGGCACGGGCACCCATGGGGGCAGGTCCTCGTCCAGCACGTTGTCATCGCGCAGGTAGCCGTGCGCCAGCACGTAATCCCCCAGACGCTGCGTCCGGCGCAGCCCCGCGCAGTGCCCGACCATCAGCCAGCAGTGCGGGCGCAGCACCGCCAGGTGGTCGGTGATCGTCTTCGCATTGGCCGGGCCGACGCCGATATTGACCAGCGTGATGCCGTCACCATCGGGGCGGCACAGGTGATAGGCCGGCATCTGCGGCAGGCTGCCCACGCTGCCGGGGGCATCAGGCGTGTCGCCCCGGCGGTGGATGATGCCCCCCGGTTCGACGAAGGCGTCGTATTCCCCGCCGGAATCGACCTGTGCGTGGCCATATTCGCGAAAGGCGTCAACGTAACGCTGGTAATTGGTCAGCAGGATGAAGCGCTGGAAATGCCGGGGCGCGGTGCCGGTGTAATGATGCAGCCGGGCAAGGGAATAATCGGTGCGTTCGGCGGTGAACAGCGCCAGCGGGCGTGGCGTCCCCGGACGCGGGATCCGTTCGCAGTTGGCGATCGAATCGTCGGTCATCCACAGGTCGGGCAGCGCGAAATGCTGCTGCAGCCATGCCATGTCCCCTTCGCTGAGCGAGGTCACGGCGTCTTCCATCACATAGGACAGGGGAATGGGCCTGCGTGAACGCCCGACCAGCACGGGCTGCCCGTAATGGCGCAGCAGGATGTCGATCTGTTCGCGCCAGTAGGCACGATACAGTTCCGGGTGCGTCAGGGTGGTGCCATAGAAGCCCGGTTCAAGCACGATGTCGAATGGTGGCCGTGGCATGTCGGTCGGTACGCCGCCTTCCTGCGCAAAGGCGAGGTAGGGATACACCCCGCGCGCAAGTCCGCTGGTGTCACGCGTGGCAAAGGCATTGCGCAGCAGGTGCGCTGCCGTGTCATACAGTTCGGTAATCCGTGCGACTGCGGCATCCGCGTTGTCAAAGGCTTCGAAATCGGTCCCGACCTCATCCAGCAGGCGCATCGTCGTGGGCGTCATGGCGGCTTTTTTCCCTTCCATCTTGTGGAAACTATGAAGAGGACGGGAAAAACAATCAACTGACGTACCGGCAGGGTGACCGGGGGGGGAAATATGCCGGTTGAGAAGCTGATGAAAGTTTTTGGGCGCCGGCTTTTTCAAGAAGGCGGCGCTCTTTGAAGCTTTTTGGGAAAAAAGCTTCACCAAAAACTTTTGGTTTTATGAATTGCCATTCCAAAACAGATGGTTAGTGACGGATCAGGATGTAATTGATCGTCAGGTCGATATCGAAATGGTCCCCCGTCATGTCGGGCGGCACGGGGGGCAGTTGCGCATTGCGGAACATCCCTGTCGTCGCGGCGTCGAGGTAGTACGACCCCGACTGTCCCGTCAGGCGCACCTTTGCCACCTGCCCGTTGCGGTCAAGCACGACATGCACCGACGACGGCCCTTCCTCGCCCGCGCGGGCGGCCTCTTCGGGGTAGTACATGTGGCTGCGGATCCACTGGTCGAGTTCGGAGGCGTAATCGTCGCTTACGCCATGGATCTGGGTATTGGTGGAATATGGCGCGTTGATCTTCCCGTTGCTGACCAGTGGGCCGACGGACAGGTCGATGGGCGATCCCGACCCGCCCGCGCGGCCATGGCGGTTGCGGTGCGGCAGCGGCGATGGCGCGAACGACAGGTCCATGGGCGAATGCAGCGACGAATGTGACCTGCTGGATGACTGGTGGCGTGGCTGCTGGGCGGGATGGGTGGAATGGCCGGGGCTCTGCATGCCGGGATTGAACTGCTGCTGGTTCTGCGACTGCGGCACCGACAGGTCCGAAGGGGCCTGCGTCAGCGGCGGGGAGGACGGGGTCTCCGGTGTCGGGATGTTGGGCGCGGGTGACGAATCCTCGCTCTGTTCCTTGGGCGCGGTGGCGCTTTCGGACGTGCTGTGTTCGCTTTCCTTGCGCGGGGCGTCGGCGCCACCCGCCATGTCGGGCGACGACTGGCCCTGCATCCCGCTGGAGGAGGGAGGGGAAAACACCATCTCCACCTGCGGGGATTCGGAGGAGGAAGACGGATCGCCGTGCGGATTGTGGTGGGCGGAACTGATGATGATCGCGCTGACAAGGGCCGCATGCAGCAGGATGGAGATGGTCGCGGCCTTGCCCGCCCCCGGTTCCTCAAGCGTGTCGGGGCGGATCAGGCCGGAGGTAACGGGCCGCAGGGCGCGGTAGCCGGGGGGACGCGGGACGATTTCACGCGATTCCAGCCGTTCATTCTCTCGGGTGTCGGGATGGGACGGCGCGGTAGGCGGCGGAGCGGCAGGACGGTCCGATCCGTCCCCGCGCGGGATCAGTACGGGTTCCACGGCATGGCGGTACCGGGAAGAAGGACTGAGTGTCACCGTCATGAAAGGGCGCGTTTCTCCGCCATGGGAACATGTGATCGCAACGACAGGCTGCCGTCACTATCGTGCCATCACCTGCCCCAGCTTGCCAGCATAACTGCGGGGACCGGTCACGATGTCAAGAGCGATGCCGCACATGTCCCGCCATTGTGGGTGTTTCAGTAAGTTTCGACGAAGTTTTCGAGCAGCTCGGCAAAGCGTTCGGGGTTTTCGACATGCAGCCAGTGCCCGGCCTTTTCGATCAGTTCCAGCCGGTAGTTGGGGAACAGCCGGCGCATCGTCATGTAATGTTCGGGACGGATGTAAGGCGAGTTCGCCCCCGCAAGGAACAGCGTCGGCCCCGGATAGCTGTAGCCTTCGGGGATGTAGGGCCAGCTTTCGACATTGGGCATCGACTCCACGATCTCGCGCAGCCCGATGCACCAGCCCGGATTCTCCCCCACGCGGATGTTCTGCAGCATCAGCGCGCGGACATCGGCGTTGGGGATATAGTGCTGCAGCAGCATGTCCGCCCCCGCGCGGTTCAGGTATGGCGGGAAGGAGACATGCAGCATCTGTTCGCCCAGCCCGAACTGCCCATGGCCGGTGCGCGCGGGCGGGATGTCGGCGACAAGGAGGCTGTGGACCATTCCCGGCCGCATCAGCGCCAGCGTCATCGCGACCTTGCCGCCCATGGAATGCCCCACCAGGGTCGCGGGCAGCGCATTGTGATGGGCCAGCGTGTCCAGCAGGTCGGCCGACATCGTGTTGTAATCCATCAGCCCGTGCGGGCTTGCGCCATGGTTGCGCAGGTCGATGGCCAGCGTCCGCCGCGTGCGCGCCAGCCTGCGCTGGAAAAAGCCAAGGTTGCGCGCCCGCCCGAACAGCCCGTGCAGCAGGACGACCGGTGGCCGCCCCGCATCCTGTCCCGATGCTTCCTCCGGACCGCGTTCAATCACATTCAGTAGCACCGAGATTACCTTGTCCCTGGTTCAAGCCGTCTGGAGGTTCAGGATGATCTTTCCACTATGCGCTCCATTTTCCATCAGCTTATGGGCATCGACAACCCGCGCAAAGGGGAAGGTGGCATGGATCAGCGGACGGACGGCCTTTTTTTCCAGTAACGGCCACACCTGCCGGTGCAGTTGGCGTGCGATTTCCGCCTTGTAGGTGCTGCTGCGCGGGCGCAGCGTCGTGCCCGTCACCATCAGGCGCCGTGTCATGATGCGCGCGAGGCCAATATTTTCCGCCCGCGCGCCGCCCTGCAGCGCAATGATCACCAGCCGCCCGTCAGGGGCAAGGCAGCGCAGGTTGCGTTCAAGGTAGGCGCCCCCGATCATGTCGAGGATGATGTCCACCCCGCGCCCGTCCGTCAGTCCGGCGATGCGGGCGACGAAATCCTCCTCATGGTAATTGATGGCGGCCTCCGCCCCGATGGTCGTGCACAGTTCGCACTTTTCCGCAGTGCCTGCGGTGACATAGGGAATCCCCCCCATCTGGCGGACAAGCTGTATGGCCACGGTGCCGATGCCGCTGCTGCCGCCATGGACCAGCACCCGGTCGCCCGCGCGCAGGTGCGCGGTCATGAACAGGTTGGACCAGACGGTGAAGAACGTCTCCGGCAGGGCGGCCGCGTGGATCGCGTCAGACCCTACGGGCCATGGCAGGCACTGCCCCGCCGGGACCACGCAGTACTGCGCGTATCCCCCGCCATTGGACAGGGCGCAGACACGCGCGCCAACGGAGGGAAAGGCATCATCGGCGATGCCGGGCCCACGGGCGACGACTTCCCCCGCGATTTCCAGCCCCAGCAGCGGGCTGGCCCCCGGTGGCGGGGGATACAGCCCCTTGCGCTGCATGATGTCGGGGCGGTTGACGCCCGCGGCCATGACACGCACCAGCACTTCGCCCTCGGCGGGCGTGGGGATGGGCACCTCGGTGATTGCCATGGCATCGGGGGGGCCGGGTTCGGCAATGGTGACGGCCTGCATCATGACCGGGAGGGTGGGGTCCATGATCGTCCTTTCGTCCGTATCGCACGCATGACAGGAAAAGCACCCCGGTGGCTGGCCCGCCCGTTACGGGCATGTATGGCGCGCGCCTCGGGGAAAGCGCGCATGGGAAGGCCATCGGGGAAATATCCGCGACGGATATCCTTACCGGGGGATAGCATATCGTGCGTCGGTATCATGCCCCGATCACGTCCCGGCCCGATGACATGTCCGCGTGCGGTGCGTAACGCCGGGGCGCAGGGTGGGTTCTGCTGTGGTGTATCGCTCAGGGCTCTGCCCTGAAACCCGCCAAAGGGCATTGCCCTTTGGAAACCATGGACTCCCCCGGCAACATACTGAAAATAAAAAAGTTTTTGGTGAAGCTTTTTTCAAAAAGCTTCGGGGGACATCGTTGCCGGATCAGCACGACACGCATGAAAAAAGGCGCCGGGATCGTGTGATCCCGACGCCTTTTGCGTCACGCCGCGACAGGCGCGGCGCAACCGGTCCTCAGACCGAGTAGTACATCTCGAACTCGGCCGGGTGGGGGGTGTGTTCGAACTTGAACACTTCTTCCCACTTGATCGCGCAGTAGCTTTCGATCTGGTCCTTGGTGAACACGCCACCGGCGAGCAGGAACTCGTGGTCCTCCTCCAGCGCCTTGAGCGCATCGCGCAGGGAGCCTGCGACGGTCGGGATCTGCTTCAGTTCCTCCGGCGGGAGGTCATACAGGTCCTTGTCCATCGCGTCGCCCGGATGGATCTTGTTCTTGATGCCGTCGATGCCCGCCATCAGCATGGCCGCGAACGCGAGGTAGGGGTTCGCGGTCGGGTCGGGGAAGCGGACCTCCACGCGCTTGGCCTTCGGGCTGGTCGCATACGGGATGCGGCACGAGGCCGAACGGTTGCGCGCGGAATAGGCCAGCAGCACGGGGGCTTCGAAGCCGGGGATCAGGCGCTTGTAGGAGTTGGTGGACGGGTTGGTGAACGCGTTGAGCGCCTTGGCGTGCTTGATGATGCCGCCGATGTAGTACAGCGCCTCGTCCGACAGGTCGGCATAGCCGTTGCCGGCGAAGGTCGGCTTGCCCGCCTTCCAGATCGACTGGTGGACATGCATGCCCGAACCGTTGTCGCCATAGATCGGCTTCGGCATGAACGTCGCCGTCTTGCCATAGGAATGGGCGACGTTGTGCACGCAGTACTTGTAGATCTGCATGAAGTCGGCCGATTCCACCAGGGTCGCGAACTTGGTGCCCAGCTCATGCTGCGACTGCGCGACTTCGTGGTGGTGCTTTTCGATCGGCAGGCCCATCTCGCCCATCGTGGTCAGCATTTCGGCGCGCAGGTCGCCTTCGCTGTCGACCGGGGCAACCGGGAAATACCCGCCCTTGACGCCCGGGCGATGGCCCATGTTGCCTTCGGGATAGTCCTTGAGCGACGCGTCGGGGCCTTCGATGCTTTCAAGCTCGTACTTGCCGTAGTTCGGGCCGGTGCCGAAGCGCACGCTGTCGAAGATGAAGAATTCGGCTTCGGGGCCGAAGAATGCCGTATCGCCCAGGCCGGTGGACTTCAGGTACTGTTCCGCCAGCTTCGCCGTCGCACGCGGGTCGCGGTTGTAGAACTGCCCGGTGGAGGGTTCGACGATGTCGCAGATCAGGATCAGCTGCGGCTTGGCCGAGAACGGGTCCATGACCGCCGTCGTGGGGTCCGGCAGCAGGATCATGTCGCTTTCGTTGATGGCCTTCCACCCGGCGATGGACGAACCGTCGAACATGAACCCCTCGCGGAAGGTGTCTTCCTCGATGGTGGTGACATACTGCGTGGTGTGATGCCACTTGCCGCGCGGGTCGGTGAAACGCAGGTCCACCATCTCGACAGCGTTTTCCTTGATCAGGCTGAAGACCTTGGCGACTGCTTCAGCCGAAACGCCGGAGGTCGGGGAAGAAGGGGTACCCGATGCTTTTTTTGGCATTGTTCTCTACCTGCCTGTGGTGAACGGTTCCGCAGCAAATGACGCGGAGACCGAAACGGTTACGAAAAAGGGATGCCCGTGTCGAGGGGGCCATGCCAGCGCGCCAACGCGCGGGCACGGACATGTCACATGTCAGACGGCATCCTCGCCATGTTCGCCGGTACGGATGCGTATCACGTCCTCGATGGGGGAGACGAAGATCTTGCCATCGCCGATGCGGCCCGTGCGCGCGGCGCTGATGATGGCGTCGATCGCCCGGTCCGCCAGATCGTCCGAGCACACGATCTCCAGCTTCACCTTCGGAAGGAAATCGACGATGTATTCGGCGCCACGATACAGTTCGGTATGACCTTTCTGCCGGCCGAAACCCTTGGCTTCGGTCACGGTGATGCCCATCAGGCCGATTTCATGAAGGGCTTCCTTCACTTCGTCGAGCTTGAAGGGCTTGATGATGGCCTCGATCTTTTTCATGCCGCGTCGTCAATCTCCAGTCTTGCGGACCGGTGGCATTCCGGTACCAGATCGTATTCCTGCGAAAAACGGACGCAGATGCCGTACCAGGTTCTTTTCGCCTACAGGTTTGCACGGGTTGGGATTTCAGGCAATCGGATGGTATTGCAAAAATCGCAACCTTGGCGTCAGTCATTGCCGCTCTATGGACAGGATGGCAGGTATGAAACCCGCAAATGCGATGCTGTCGGCGCTGCCGACGACTATTTTTTCCGTCATGTCGGCGCTGGCGGTGGAACATGACGCCGTGAACCTGGGGCAGGGATTCCCCGATACCGAAGGCCCGGCCGACCTGGTCGAGGTTGCCGCCGCAGCCCTGCGCGATGGGCGCAACCAGTATCCGCCGCTGGCCGGACTGCCGGAACTGCGCGCGGCGGTGGCCTCGGCCAACCTGCGATTCTGCGGGATCGAGGTCGATCCCGCGACCGAGGTCGTGGTGACCTGCGGCGCGACGGAGGCGATCACCGCGTCGCTGATGGCGCTGGTCAATCCGGGGGATGAGGTGGTCGTCTTCGAACCGCTGTATGACACCTACCTGCCGGTGCTGCGGATGCTGGGGGCGGTGGCGCGCCCGGTACGCCTCCTGCCGCCGGACTGGTCCCTGCCGCGCGCGGAACTGGAGGCGGCGGTCGGTCCGCGGACGAAGGCGATCCTGCTCAACACCCCCATGAACCCGACGGGCAAGGTCTTCACCCGAGAGGAACTGGAATTCATCGCCGGCCTGATGGCGCGCCACGATGTCTATGCCGTGTGTGACGAGGTGTATGAACACCTGACCTTCGCCCCGGTGCGCCATGTCGCGCTGATGTCCCTGCCGGGGATGAAGGCGCGCACCATCCGTATCGGCAGCGCGGGCAAGAGCTTTTCCATGACGGGATGGAAGGTCGGATACGTCACGGCCCCCGCGCCGCTTGCGGCCCTGGTGGCGAAGGCGCACCAGTTGCTGACCTTCACCGTCGCGCCGAACCTGCAGCGCGCGGTGGCCGTCGGGCTGGAAAAGGACGGCGCGTATTTCCAACAGTTGTCCGAAAGCATGCGCCGGTCGCGCGATATCCTGACGCAGGGCCTGCGCGATGCCGGATTCGATGTCCTGCCCTGCGACGGCAGCTATTTCGTCATCGCAGATTTCGCGCCGCTTGGCTTTGATGGTGATGATGTCGCCTTCTGCCGGGCGATGACATGCACGCTTGGCGTCACCGGCATCCCGGTTTCCGCCTTCTATGACCCCGATGGCGCGCCGGGGCCACGCACGCTGGTGCGCTTTGCGTTCTGCAAGCGGCCCGAAGTCGTGACCGAGGCGGTGCGCAGGCTGCGCCGGGTGGGGGAACTGCGCGGATGACGTGGCAATGGCCACCGAAACGCAACATGGCGTAAAAAGGGTTATTGACGCGCCGCATCAGAGCCTCTAAATCACCCCTCGTTGCGGCGGATGTAGCTCAGTTGGTAGAGCGCCAGGTTGTGGTCTTGGATGTCGCGGGTTCGAGCCCCGTCATTCGCCCCATCATCACTTTTCCCTTAAAAATCAGCAGTCTGTGAAGTGCTGTCCCATTGGCCTGTCGCTGTGCGTCACAGGGCTGTCGTCATGCCCCGACGCAATGCGAGGGGTGTGCGGGACATCCACACATGACCATGTGGGATGTCGTCAGATCCTTGGGAACAAAGGAGTATCGCCATGCCCTGCGCGGGTGGGGCCTGACGCCCGCAGCGGCGCGGCGCCCCTGACCCGGTCCCGGGTGTCGTTACCAGCGCACGCATGCCGGATCGTGACTTCGCGACCGGCAGGGTAGTGGCGAGTCGCCGCCGGAAAACTTTTGTCCCGTCGCGCGGCGTCTTCTATCGCAATGCGCCAAGGAACTGGCGCAGCCCATCGTCTGGCGTGCGGGGCGTAAAGCCGAGTGCCGCGCGCATGGGGGCGATGTCGAACGCCTTGTCCTCGGTCAGGCGGCGGATCTCCGCCGGGGTGACGCGGGGCAGGCCCGGCAGGTGCGCCGTCACGCGGCACGCCGCCATCAGCACGGAGGCCGGGACATCAAGGACCGGCCGCTGCCGCAGGCCCGCATGGTGCGCCACCAGTGCTGCAAGGTCGCGATAGGCGACAGCCTCCCCCCCCGCGATGACCAGCGCATGCCCGCCCTGCCACTCCCGCGCCAGGGCCGCCATGATCGCGCGGGTCACGTCATCCTGAAAGATCGGCTGGACCAGCGCCCGCCCGCCCGCAGGCAGCGGCAGGACCGGGAGGCGCCGGATCAGGCCGAGCAGCCGCCGGATGTTGTTTTCCCCCTGCGCGCCATAGATCATCGTCGGATGCAGCATCACCCCGTCGCGGCCGGAGGACAGCAGCGCCTGCTGCCCCTGTTCCACACCCATGCCATGGGCGTCGGGCCAGCGCGTGAACATGCGCGTGCTACCCAGGCAGACCAGTGACGCACCAGGCGGGGCGGCGGCCACGATGGCCCCCACATGGCGTGCGTGCGCGGTGGACACGATGCGTCGGGCATCGTGCAGCGCGGACGCGACGCAGGGCGCGGGATCGGTCAGGTCAAGGCGCCGCGCCACCCCTGGCAGTCCCGTCGCCTGCCACCGCGCAACATCACGCACCAGTGGCACATACGCAATTTCCGCCCCCAGCAGCGCCGTGCACAGGGCGCGTCCCGACCGCCCCGACGCCCCGATCACATGGACCGGGGCGGGCATGGCGGGGGACGGGCGCATCGCGGGCAGCCCTTATGGGGTGGAGATCGTCAGGCCCAGCGGGGCGGCGATGGAGGGGTCGCTTGCCATCGACATGGCAATGCCGATCATCATCAGGTTCACCGGCTTCATCGGCCGCAGCGCAAGCTGGAGCGGATGGTCGGCGGGGGACTGCAGGAACCGTCCCAGCGCCCGCATGGAGGCATCGTCAGAGGCGGCCAGTCCCGACAGCAGCGCCTGGCGATATTCGTCCACGGGTGTATTGCGGCTGCGGGCGAGGCTTTCGACCACGCGCCCGGCCAGCGACCTGTCATCCCACGTAATGGCGGCCGACACCACGCGCGCCGTTTCCGGAATGACACTCATGTCGTCAAAGGGAATCTGGTCCAGTTCCGCGATCACCGTCAGGTTGCCCATGTCCGGCGACTCCACCGTCAGGGGTTCCAGCCGCAGATGGCCCGCCGTACGGTCGCCCGCGCTGACCGCATGGACGTTGCCCATGAAATGGTCATAGCCGAACGCGTTGAGCAGCGACGGGCTGTCGGTGCCCGTGGACCAGACCGCAAGGTTGGTCAGGCGGGTATCCATCTTGTCCTCCACCTCGGTCGAGGTGCGCGAGGAGACAAGCCGGTCCACCTGCAGGAGCGGGTGCGAACTGTCGATCGCGCCCTTCTTCAGGTCCAGCTTGTAGGGATGGGTTTCATGGATCAGGTGGCCCGACTGCGTCAGGCTTGCGACCTGCCCGGCGAAGTCCGGCCCGTCAAGCTGCATGTGCTCGACCGTGATGCGCCGGGTGGGGGTCAGGTTGATCTGGGTCGCAAGGTGATCGAGGTCGAGGTGCGAGGACTGCCCCAGCCCGTAGTCACTGATCCGCATGTGCGCGACCGTCATGTCCGTCTGGGTTGCGGGGGCGGCGATGTGCAGGTTGGTGAAGTCGCCTTCGCCCAGCACCAGCGAATCGAAGCCCAGGGACTGTGGCGCATTCCCCGCAGGCCGTGCGCCATTGGGCAGCGTCAGGTCCGACAGGTCCACCTCGTCAAGGGAGAAGGTGTTGCCCCACGCCATGACCTGCACCTTCTGCAGGACCACGCTGCCGATCTTCTCCCCCTGGACATTGTTCCCCTTCATCCCGCCAAGCTTCACGTTCGCGGCGGTCAGGGTCATGGCCGGGTTGTGGTAGGTCACGGCGGTAAACCGGGCACCGCGCGCCAGCGTGCGGGGCTTTGCCGTGGCGTAGCTGAAGCTGGCGTCCGGCCCGATGGCGGCGCGGAAGTCCGCTATGCCGGCCTCCAGCCTGCGCTGGGCAAAGTGATGGAGGCCCCAGCCGCCCACCACAAGGACAAGTGCGACCATCGGTAAGGCGGGAAATATTTTCTTCACGAGCGCGGTGTCCACAGTGATCTCTTGCATGTCAGCTATATCATTCACAGGGGGCGGGGCAATCTTCTGGTGGCAAATATTGTGGTATCATATTACCACAAGGTGATTTTCTGCGGGAAAGTGCGGAAAAATGGCATTGTCCTCTTGACGTTTGCGACGCATCCGATGATAACGCGCCACCCGTTACCGCTCATATCAAGACGGAACACTGAATCCATGAAGACCACACTTTCCCTGAAACCTGCCGAGGTGACACGGGGCTGGACCCTGATCGACGCCGAAGGCCTGGTCCTGGGCCGGCTGGCCGCCATTGTTGCGCAGCGCCTGCGCGGCAAGCACAAGCCGCAGTTCACCCCGCATGTTGATTGTGGCGACAACATCGTCATCATCAACGCCGAGAAGGTTCGCCTGACCGGCAACAAGGTGTCGCAGAAGCTGTTCCATTACCACACCGGCTATCCGGGTGGAATCAAGCAGCGCACGATCACCCAGCGCCTTGAGGGCAAGAACCCCGGCCATGTCGTGCGCAAGGCTGTCGAGCGCATGATCACCCGTGGCCCGCTGCAGCGCGCGCAGATGAAGCACCTGTATGTCTATGCAGGCAGCGAGCATCCGCATGAAGGCCAGAAGCCGCAGGTTCTCGACGTTGCGGCGCTGAACCGCAAGAATTCCGTCTCCAGCCACCAGAACGGGGCCTGATCACCATGTCTGAAACCCAAGAACGTACAGGCACGCTGGCCGACCTGCAGGGAGCAGTCGCGTCGGGTCAGATCGAGGCCTCCCAGAACGCCGCACCGGTTTACGAAGCCAAGCGCGATGCGCAGGGCCGCTCCTATGCCACGGGCCGTCGCAAGGACGCCGCCGCACGCGTGTGGATCAAGCCGGGCAAGGGCGACATCATCGTCAACGGACGTCCGGTCGGCACCTACTTCGCCCGTCCCGTCCTGCGCATGCTGATCACGCAGCCGTTCCTGGTGGCTGATCGCTACAACCAGTTCGACGTCTACTGCACCGTGACCGGTGGTGGCCTGTCGGGTCAGGCGGGTGCGGTCCGTCACGGCATCAGCCGTGCGCTGACGCATTATGAGCCGGCCCTGCGTGGCATCCTGAAGGCCGCGGGCTTCCTGACGCGCGATCCGCGTGTTGTCGAACGCAAGAAGTACGGTCGCGCCAAGGCACGTCGTTCCTTCCAGTTCAGCAAGCGCTGATTGCGGGGCCTGTCGCGTCTCTCCCGCTACCGCGGGGAGATGCGATGGATCAGGCGATTATCGGAAAACGGGATGGACCAGTCATGGTCTGTCCCGTTTTTTGCGTTTGGGGCATGAATGCCGCATCGGGTTTTTCAAATGCCTGCCAAGTCATGGTTTCCAAAGGGCAATGCCCTTTGGCGGGTTTCAGGGCAGAGCCCTGACCGGAGATCGAATGGCATGGGAAGGCCATCTTCCTGAAACACATGCCCGGCCCATGCCTCCCACACCCTACATGAACGGATTATCCACCTTCCCGCCCTTGTGGGACGGCGGCTTGATGGCGGTGGGCAGGTCGGGCGTGGCTTGCAGCCTGTCCACCACCGATTGCAGGAACGCCAGCAGGTCCTGTGCCCTGCGCAGCCCCGCCTTGTCACGGGTCAGGTCCGTCTGTCCGTAAAAGGCGATGCTGTCGGTGCCGTTTTCGATCGTGATTCCGTCAAGCGTGCAGGATGCACTGTCATCGGCAAAGGGGACCAGCGCCGGTGAGGTGGGCTGTTTCATGTTGCGTCTCCTGTATCGGGCATGCGTGTGTGGAGTGGGGCAGTCTCGTGGCCGGAGCATTCACCGCTGATAATATAAATAAAGACATTATATGTTCGTCTGACCAGGTAATATCCCATTTGCCAGAAGCGAAATTTCCAGAAAGATGAATACGAATGTTGTGGATGATATACCATCAATAAAGAAAGGAAATGCGGACATCCTTTATCATCCTTTTGAAATATTATCGCCAATAAGAATGGGCGCGATGCTTGTGACGTCGCGAGGTCGTGTGCCGGACAGTCCGCAGGGGCAGGGTGATATAGGTCTGCTTCAATGCTTCGGGGAGTGCGGGGAACGGGTCGACCCCCACCGTGCGGATCAGCACGGCAATCGTGACGCGCGCGCAGGTCGGGGTGCGCAGCGTGTTGTGGCACACATAGACCCCCGCCGTGCGCTGGCGCGGGTCATAGATGGCCTTCCATGTCGATGTCGGGACCAGTACCCGGTCGCGCCCGATGCTTGACAGGCGGCGGGCACGGAAGGCCGGGCCGGTCACGACATAGACCTCGCCGTCCCTCTCGGCGAGGCGGCGGACCGCGCTTTCGATCTCCTCCCACTTGCCACGGTTGAGTGCGGCGCTCTGCGGCACGACATTCGACAGGCGGAAGCTCTCCGCCTGCGTGGCCTCATCGGGCATGTCCCCCGACGGGGTCATGTGGCCCCGGTCGTAGCCGGAACGGACATAATCCGCCAACTGCGCGCCTTCCCCCGGGGGCAGGCGGTCATCGGGCTGGAATTCGCCCCGGCGGGGTGTGGATTCGGCCGAACGGATGCCTGCGGCCGTCAGGTGTTCGGCGGACCAGACCGGTTCATGCGCAATGCCGGAATGCAGCACCACAAAGGCCGTATTGCACAGCAGGCGTGCCTGTGCGGACAGTTTCTCGTTCGTCAGGGCGGGCAGGCGTCCATTCGGCCCCATGGAATCACAGGGGGTCGCCCGCGCCCCCGGTGCCAGCACCATCATCAGCATCGCGAACGCCAGCAGGGAAGGGAGGCGCACTTTCATGGGGCAGGGACAGATGGAGCAGCGTGACGGGGGGATATGAACATGTGGTGGTCGAATCCTGTCATGTCTGTTAATGACGGCGGCATCAGAACGAAGGTGAATGACATGACGGATGAGACCCCGCATGTGCGTTACGTGCAGGCCCCGGACCCGGACAAGGTGGTGCTCCGGCGGCGTGAAAGGCCGCTGACCCCTGCGCAGCGGAAACTGTATGTCGCCATTCGCGTGCTGGTGATCCTCCTGGCCTGCCTGGCGGTGGGTGACATGCTGGTACAGTGGCTGCATGCCGCCTGACGGCGCAGGGTATTTCAAAACGGCAGGTTGATAGAAACAAAAGTTTCGGGGCGCCGTCTTCGCGGGCTTTACGGGAAAACCCGACCCCGTCTGTCAGGGCGGGGCATCCATGTCCGTGCCGTCATGGGCCAGCGCCATGGTGATGTCGAGCGTCTCCTGATTGACCTGCGCGTCAAAGATGTGGTCCACGCTGACGGCGTCCTCGTGGCCGGCCATGTCCCCGAATTTCAGGTGTGGCCAGTCGATCCGGTCATGGGTCGCATGGGTGACGTCAAATGACAGCATGGGGTGGGAAACCGGTGCCCCCGACGGTCCGGGCGCGACATAATCCCATATGAAATGGCAGCGTGCCGGGGCATTCGTCTGTGTAAACAGCGCATGGACAAAGCCGGGGCTGATATCGGTCTGCAACGTATTCATCAGGTAATGTGGCGTGCTGCGGATCAGGTCGGGCGTCAGGCGTGCGCTGAAGATCCCGGCGGCGATCATCTGCGGCATCTGTGCGGTAAAGCGCTGCTGGTCGATGGTGGCATGCACGGTACAGTCATGTGCCGTATGTTCGATCCGGGCGTTGACCCCCCATGCCTGCGCGGTGGAATTGGGCGGCAGAAGCGGCGCGGGATAGGTGGCGGCATGGGCCACGGCCGCCGGCAGCAGCACGGTGGCGACCATCATGGCCACACGGGCGGCATGACCGGACCGTGCGTTGAAGGATGTTCCGGAATGTTCGGACAGGAACGGAAACGAGCAGATTCGCATTAATTTTTTCTTAAACTTTCGGGTGGATGACCCGCACAGGACCGGTTGTCGCGCCATGCCACGACGAAATCATGCCGTACGTTACCACAAACCCCCATCCCGACGAAGTGGCCGCCCGCCGCATGACAGGCGCAGCAGGTGGGCGCGATCCACGGCAGTCCGTTTCGTGGGCGTCATTAAGTAAAAGTAACAACGAGACATAAAAAAGACATAATATTCCACTTTTCGCGGCACCTTTCCCAAAAGTATATCAGGGATGTTATTTTAAAATTCACATCAAAATATTGTTTTTCCGATTGAATGCTGCCTTGTGATAGGCAATATGCGTTGGCACATCCGCATGGCATGCAGGCCGCAATGGCCCGCATATCAGCGGGGATGTATGTCAGGGCGCGCGGACACTCCGTCCGGCCCGCCCGTGATGACAATAAGAATATGTACCGGGACAGCGGTGCGGCAGGTGACGCGGGGCAAGGCAACCCCATGTCCCGGTGCCGTTGGCGTAACCGGTCGCAAGAAGGCAGGATACCATGCTTGATTCACAGGTTATCGAGATAGACGGGATCTTCGTGGGCACGGCGATCCTGGTGGACAGGAACCAGACCCATCGTTTTTACGCCACGCACGACAATGTACGTTCGCTGCATAACATGATCGTGCCGGACATGACGGCGCTGAAGCATCGCGTGGCGCAGACATTCCGGCGCATGGCGCGCTGTGACATGGGCGCGCTTGGCCGCCTGCGCCCGCAGGGGCAGGCCTGACGCGTTCAGGAATGGCCTGGCGCCGCCTTTGTTCATGAGGGCAGCGCCCTTTGGAGCTTTTGGTTCTTTTTTGACAAAAAAAGAACATCAGCCCGCCGGGCAGGGGACGACCCTGCCCGGCATATTCAGCCTTAGCGGATGACGCGGCGACGCAGCTGCGTCACGTCACGCACCGCCCCGTGCGATGCGCTGGTGGTCAGCGCGGCATAGGCCTGCAGCGCGGTGGAGACGACACGGTCGCGCCTGGGCTGCCATGCCTGTTCGTCACGCTCTTCCATGCGGTCGCGGCGCGCTGCGATTTCGGCGTCACCCACGGTGGTGCGCAGCACGCGCGCGGGGATGTCGATCTCGATCGTGTCGCCTTCCTCCAGCAGGCCGATCAGGCCGCCTTCCGCCGCCTCGGGGGAGATGTGGCCGATCGACAGGCCCGAACTGCCGCCCGAAAAGCGGCCATCGGTGATCAGGGCGCACTTTTCAGCCAGCCCCTTGGATTTCAGGTAGCTGGTGGGATAGAGCATTTCCTGCATGCCCGGCCCGCCCTTCGGCCCTTCGTAACGGATGACAACCACGTCGCCCGGCTTGATCCGGTCGCCAAGGATGGCGGAGACGGCATCGTCCTGGCTTTCGAAAATCCGCGCGGGTCCGGTGAAGGTCAGCAGGTTCGCCGCAACGCCCGCCGTCTTCACGATGGCGCCATCCTCGGCAATGTCGCCGAACAGGACGGCAAGCCCGCCGTCACGGCTGTAGGCATGCTCGCCATCGCGGATCGCGCCTTCCGCGCGGTCGGTGTCAAGTTCGGCGTAGCGGCTGGCCTGTGAAAAGGCCTGCGTGGTGCGCACCCCGCCGGGGGCAGCACGGAACAGGGTGCGTGCGGCCTCGTCCACGTCGGGGCTGCTGATGTCCCATTTCGCCAGCGCCGCGCGCAGGGTGGGGGCGTACACCGTCGGCACGTCGTCATGGATCAGGCCCATGCGCATCAGTTCGCCCATGATGGCCGGGATGCCGCCCGCGCGGTGCACGTCCTCCATATGGATGTCGGAGCGCGAGGGCGCGACCTTGCACAGGTTCGGCACCCGGCGCGACAGGCGGTCGATGTCGGCCATGGTGAAGGGCACCTTGCCCTCATGCGCGGCGGCCAGCAGGTGCAGCACCGTGTTGGTCGATCCCCCCATCGCGATATCGACGGACATGGCGTTTTCAAAGGCGGGCAGCGTCGCGATGCCACGCGGCAGGGCGGTGGCGTCGTCGCGTTCGTACCACTGCCGCGCCAGTTCGACGATGCGGTGCCCGGCCTGCACGAACAGGTCGCGCCGGTCGGCATGGGTGGCCAGCAGGCTGCCATTGCCGGGCAGGGCAAGGCCGAGCGCTTCGGTCAGGCAGTTCATGGAATTGGCGGTGAACATGCCGGAGCACGACCCGCAGGTGGGGCAGGCGGAGCGTTCGATCTGCTGCGACTGGTCATCGCTGACGCGGCTATCGGCAGCCGCGACCATCGAACTGATCAGGTCAACACGTCGTTCCACGCCTTCATTGAGGATCTTCCCCGCCTCCATCGGCCCGCCGGAGACGAAGATCGTGGGGATGTTCAGCCGCATCGCCGCCATCAGCATGCCCGGCGTGATCTTGTCGCAGTTGCTGATGCACACCAGCGCATCGGCGCAGTGGGCATTGACCATGTATTCCACGGCATCCGCGATCAGTTCGCGTGACGGCAGGCTGTAGAGCATGCCGCCATGGCCCATGGCGATCCCGTCATCGACGGCGATGGTGTTGAACTCACGCGCAACGCCACCGGCTTTGGCCACCGCGCCCGCGACAAGCTGGCCAAGGTCCTTGAGGTGGACATGGCCGGGCACGAACTGCGTGAATGAATTGGCGACCGCGATGATTGGCTTGCCGAAATCCTGGTCCTGCATGCCGGTTGCACGCCACAGGCTGCGCGCACCGGCCATGTTGCGGCCATGTGTCGTGGTGCGGGAACGATAGGCAGGCATCGGTAAACCTTTCTGCGGTAACTGGGACATCCAGTGATGATATGGATATGGCTACACGGCAATTACAGGACCGCATCCTTCCACGCCACCCTGTTGTTGCGCCCATATCGGCCCCCGCATGCCGGGGCCATGGGGTATATGGTGGCAGGGGGTGCGGGGCGTGGGTCGAAACTTCGTGCAATCGCAGGCGTTTCGCACCAATCCGGAAGAAAGGGCAGGCATGACCGAGACAGGCAAGGGAATCGTACGCAGGCAGGATCCCCCATCGCGTGGGGGACGTGCGGTTCCCCCCGTGCGCGCGATCGTGGCGGGGATGCTGTGTGTCGCGGTGCTTGCGCTGGTGATCCTGTGGTCGTGGGACTGGTTCATTCCGCTGGTTGAACGCAGGGCGGGGGCCGCGATCCATCGCAGGGTCACGATCGCGCACCTGCATGTCCATCCCGGCCGGGTCATTACGATCGGCGCCGATGACGTCCGTATCGAACAGCCCGGGGGCTTTGGCGACCTGCCGCCCTTTGCCACCGCGCGGCGGCTTGATGTCTCCATCCGCTGGTGGCCGCTGCTGTCGGGTGGCGGCCTGGACCTGCCGCTGATCGCGCTTGACACCCCGGTGGTGGAAGTCCGCGAACGCGCGGATGGCAGCACGAATTACGATTTTTCCGACCCCGATGCGAAACCGGTGTCCCCGGCGAAACAGGAGGCCGGGGGAAAGGGCGCCACGACGGGTAAGGACACGTCCCCCGTCCCCGCTGGCAATGCTACGGCGATGCCGCGCATCGGGGCGATCCGCATCGCCAACGGGCGGCTGCATGTCGCGCATGCCGGGCTGCATACCGACATGCAGGGCGAGGTCCATACGACCGACGCCACGGACGGGCAGGATGCCCGCCTGCTGATGGATGCAAGGGGCACCTATGTCGGGCAGGCGATCATCGGCCATTTTTCCGGCGGGACGCTGGTGTCGCTGCAGGACCGCACGCAGCCCTATCCGGTTGACCTCGACATCCGCCATGGCGCGACGCGCCTGACGCTGCGCGGGACGGTGGAAGATCCGCTGACCCTTGCCGGGGCGCGGCTGCAACTGTCGCTTGCGGGGCCGGACATGTCGCTGCTCTACCCGCTGACGGGCGTGGTCATCCCGCAGACGCCGCCCTATCGCGTGGTGGGGAACCTTGATTACAGCGCGGCGCATGTCCGCTTCCGTAATCTTGACGGGCATGTGGGCTCCAGCGACCTTGGCGGCGACCTGTCGATCGACCCGCACCAGGCGGTGCCGTTCGTGGATGCGGAACTGCATTCGCGCCGCGTGGACCTTGCTGACCTTGCCGGTTTCTTTGGCGCGACGCCGGGGGACAAGCCCTCCACCACGCAGCAGCAGGCCGAAGCCCGCGCCCATGCCAGCAGCAACGCCGTGCTTCCCAGCACGCCGATCAACATGCCGAAGCTGCGCGCGACGAATGTCCATTTCGCCTATCACGGGGATCATATCGAAAACCGCCATACGCCGTTGGACAATATCGACGTGCTGGCCGATATCCGCGACGGCGTGATTGATGTCCATCACCTGAATTTCGCGGTGGGTTCGGGCACGCTGGCCAGCAGCGGCACGTTTACGCCCCGTGGCGACGCGGTGGAGGCACGGATCGGCATCGACCTTGTGCGTATCAACCTTTCCCGCCTGATGCAGGCCGCTGGCAGGTTCGAGGGTAATGGCATCTTTGGCGGGCACCTTGCGATCCATGGCACCGGCCGTTCGCTTGCGGGCATCGTCGCCAGTGGCGATGGCGGCATGACGGTCGCGCTGGACCAGGGGGGCGATATCTCTGCCGTGCTGCCGGACCTGCTGGGGCTGGAACTGGGCAAGGCGCTGCTGTCGATCCTTGGCCTGCCGGGCAAGACGGACCTGAAGTGCATGATCGCCGACATGCCGCTGCGGCAGGGCATACTCGATACGCGCACCTTCCTGATCGAGACGGGCGATACCCGCACGGTCGGCAAGGGGAGCCTCGATTTCCGCAACAACACGATCGATTATGCGCTGATGACGGATTCACGGCATTTCGCGGTGGGCTCCTTTCCGGGGACGCTGCATATCACGGGGCTGCTGAAGAAACCGTCCATCACGCCAAGCACGGAGACGATCGCCCGCGCGGTGGGCACGGTCCTGCTGGGCGTGGTCACACCGGTGGCCCTGCTGCCGACGATCGAGGCCGGGGTGGGCAGGCAGTCGCTGTGTGCGCAGGCCATACGGGAAATGCGGGACAACCCGGCCTCTGGCCAGGTGCCGGTCGCGGGACGCCCGCAAGCTCGCCGCCGCCATGTCGCCACGCGGCGCGGCGCGACTGCGCGACCCACGGGGACAGGGCAGGCAGGGCAGTTGAGTGCCGCCGAGCGTGCCCGCATCCGGGCGGTCTGGGCCACGCGCATGAAGGCGTCGCACTGATGCGCGATGGAGCGGAATCCCTGCTTGACCATGCGGGATGATATGGGCAAAAGAAAACCATGGTTCCGTGGCAGGTCGGGAACATGGCTGGGTCATGCCCCGCCCATGGGCAGCCCCGGGCAGGGGCCAGTTGCCGGGTTAGCACAGTGGTAGTGCAGCGGTTTTGTAAACCGAAGGCCGGGGGTTCAAATCCCTCACCCGGCACCAGATTTCCAGATACACATAAGATGCGGTGCGCGCGCTGTTCGTTTCAGGCACGGTCCTGAAATGGTCATTATGAAGCATGACCGTTCCCGGGGGATGCCTTTGATCCAGAAGGCGGCGTCTTCCAAAGCTTTTTGGAAAAAGCTTCACCAAAAACTTCTTTGGATTTGTTGTCGCGTGCCAGCAGAGATGTCCGAAACAGCGGGGAGTCCCACATATGTCAGGTCCATCCACATCCTATCGTGTCGATCCGCTTGTCTGGGGGCATGGTCCCCGCGTGTTCGAGATGTTCGTGGAACCCACCTGCCCGTTTTCGGTCCGGGCACTGGGCAAGCTTGATGCGCTGCTCCGTCAGGCGGGGGAAGACCGGATCACGATCAAAATCCGTTTCCAGTCCCAGCCATGGCACATGTTTTCCGGTGTGATTATCCGCGCCATCCTTGCGGCCTCCACACTGGAAGGGGGCAGGGAGACGGCGCGCAGGGTCATGGGTGCCGTCGCCGCCCATCGCGAGGAATTCGAGTTCACCAACCACTGCGCCGGCCCGAACATGGATGCCACGCCCAACGACATCATCCGGCGCATGGAACGCTATAGCGGGGTCGCGCTGGCGCAGGCCTTTGCCGTGCCGGACCTGCAGTCCGCCGTCAAATGGCACAGCAGATACGCACGCCAGAATGGCATCCATGTCTCGCCCACCTTCATGGTCGATGGCCTGATTGACCCCGCGATCAGCAGCGGCGATACGGTTGAGGCATGGATGGAGCGGATTTTCGCGTGATCCCTGCTGTTTCAGGGTAACGGTTCATGGGGCGTATCGCGTCCCGGACGAAATGCCCCGCCATGAACGCCCCGGGAGACCTGGCCTAGGCGGGAGCGGGGGACCAGGGCTGGGAGGCCGCCGTTGTCGATGCGGCGGTGGCACCTGCTGGTGGCGCGTTATTTTCGGGCGTTTTTCCTGGGGCCTGTGCATGTAAATCCACTGGCAACCGGGTGCTGGCAGGACTGTCGTGCGGCAATGGGACCCTTACTGGAGGGATGTCTCCTCCTCCATCGGGAGTTGGGCTTTCTTGCCTTCGGCCAGCAGGTCAAGGCTTACGGGCCGGCGGTTGAGCTTTTCCGAATACATCCAGCTGTGCAGCAGGACTGTCTCGATCCATTTGCGGACCTGGGGGGTGGGAATGGCCTCCAGAAAGGAAAGGGACTCATTTTCGCTCTGTTCCGAAGCATTCCAGTGGGCCACCGCAGTATGGCCAGCAGCATAACTCGCCAGCAAACGGATAAGATGGTTATTGATATGCTCATCCTGGGCAAGAGCCATCAGGTAACGCTGCCCGATCAGCAGGTTGACGGAAGGATTGCTTAAATCCTCCTTCCGGCCACCGGCGAAATTCGCAGCTGTACGGGGCATCAACTGCATCAGTCCCCGTGCGCCGCTTCTGGAGACCACCCTGGGCTGGAAACGTGACTCGATCGAAACGATTGCATAGATGAGCGCCGGGTCCACCACAAATCCGCCCTGTGGCGTGAAACGCTGCGGGAGGTCAATGCTGTGGCCGGGGACCAGTTGGCTGCCGCCTGTGCGACGGACTGGTGTATCAGCCGCATCACCCATCGCATGGGCAATCAGCGCTATGGACTGCCGCTCGTTGGGGTTTCTGGCCTGTGTCCAATCGGTATGCAGTTCGGCTTCCGCCAGGTCCACACGACCGACCTGCAGAAGGGCCAGTGCCCGGTGGCCTGCGGGCCGGGCGGAAACCGCGCCGACATCCGCGATTGTCGGCACGCGGGCCTCATGTAACTGCGTGCTGTCCCGGGTAAGGGTGCGGCGGGCGAGCACGCCATAGAAACAGTCCCCGCAACGTGCGCTTTGCACGAGCCAGCGCGACGCATCCTTCGTATTGCCAATCTGTCCCGCGGCGCGGCTGGCCCACCAGGCGGCGGCGCTGTGCAGTTCGGTGGTGCCCCTGTCCGCACTGGCGGCCTGCGCGAACAGGAGTTGTGCCTGGGGGACCTCTCCTAGCCGCCACGCCGACAGGCCCGCGTAAAACGCCACCTTGCCGGTCGCATCCCTTGATATGGGCGTGGCGAGGGCCCTGTCGAGAAGGCGTTGGTCCTGTCCCTGTATGTAAAGGTTCTGGGCCTCGGCAGCGTTGATGACGTCACCAGAAGCCCTGTTCACGCCGGGGGCCGCGTTCACCGGGTATCCTGCGGACACGTTCGTGGGCATATCGTGGCGGGATTCCAGCACTGCCTGCACCATGGGCGCTTGTGGCAGGTCCGTATAACGCGCCAGCCAGTCTTCCAGCATGGATGTCGGGCAGGCGGAGGGGGCCGACAGGCACCGTTCGGCCAGGACGGTGCCCGTCAGGCTGCTGTCCCTGACCTGTTGCAGTTGTGCATCCGCCTGTCCGAAATTGCCGGCAGCCTGACTTTCAAAAGCGGTACGGATCCGTGCGGCATCACTTGGGGACAGCGGGTGGGAGAGGGCCGCCTGCCCCTGCCGCATGGGAACGGCCATGGCCACCTCATCTGCCGCAAGGGGCTGGCCCGAAATGTCGGATGCCCGGCAAAGTGTTGTTGGCAAAGAAAAAATGGCAATAGAAGCAACAGAAAAAAGAGTTATCACCCTGTGCTTCATGGGATGCAAAATATATCGCATGATTGTTGCCAATAACATATATCTTCAAATGGACAAACACCTGAATTCCACTTTGGCAGGCTGTTAATATTTGGGCCTGAATTCAGGACAGGGAGTCCTGGCGGTTGCACGGGGCAGGGCATGCGATGTCCGTTCATCAGCTCTGGCGGGCACTGGTGGGGAACGAGGATTGGCAACCGCGATCGTGGGGCGCGGGATGGCCGTTTCTGGCTGTCGTGCGCCCGGTCCGGTTGGGTCGCGAACGGCCGCAGGGAGACAACATCGCATCCACGCCGGGGTTGCATGGACATGGCAACCGGCCGGTCCGGTACCTGTCGAAGTCCAGAAAATATCTGGTTACAGGCCACATGACCCATGGTAGAAGTTCGTTATCCAGAATTTTTACTAAAAACCCTGTGTTATTCTCTCGCCATAGCCTGGGTAATGGCCTGCTCCGTAACTGCTGGCTGCCTCTGGTCTATGCGCTGTTGTTGCCAGGGTGTGCCGCATCCCGTGACACGGTCTCGTCCCCCGCGACTGAAACACTTGGTCGTTATGCGTCCGTGGCGCCGTTTTACAGGGCGCTATTTACAGCCCGGTGTGCCGTTCCGCTATTACCACCCCGCACAGGTGACGGTGTCTTTGACAGGATGGGCACCGGCGTGACGGAAGACGTTGTGCCTACCCTACGATATGTAACGCTGCACATGTAACTGCACCATGCAAGACTGTAACGGCAGAAGTCGCCAAGCGACTGATTTTATAGGGGAAAATAGAACATGGCGGAGAGAGTGGGATTCGAACCCACGGTACGCTATTAACGTACACACGCTTTCCAAGCGTGCGCCTTAAGCCGCTCGGCCATCTCTCCAGCCGGTCAGGAGCAGGATTGAAATCCTGCCTGATGGATGCGGAACATAGCAGCAATTCATGCCAGCGCAAGGGGGAACAGCACGATTATCCCACTCATTTGCGGGATAATCGCACCATGTCGCACCTGTCCTTACTGGTCCATCTTCAGCGCGGCGAGGAACGCGCTCTGCGGGATTTCCACCTTACCGAACTGGCGCATGCGCTTTTTGCCTTCCTTCTGCTTTTCCAGCAGCTTGCGCTTGCGCGAGATGTCACCGCCATAACATTTGGCCGTCACATCCTTTGACATTGCGCCAAGGGTCTCACGCGCGATGATCCGGCTGCCAATCGACGCCTGGATGGCGATCTTGAACAGCTGGCGCGGGATCAGGTCCTTCAGCTTCGCGCAGATCGCACGTCCCCGCGTTTCCGCCGCTGAACGGTGCGCGATGAAGGACAGCGCGTCCACCGGTTCCTGATTGACAAGGATGGAGATGCGCACAAGGTCGCTCTCCTCATAGCTGTCCATCTGGTAGTCGAAGCTGGCATACCCGCGGGAGACGGATTTCAGCCGGTCGTAGAAGTCGAAGACCACTTCGTTGAGCGGCAGGCGATAGACCGCCATCGCGCGATTGCCGACATAGGTCAGGTCCTGCTGCACCCCGCGCCGTTCCGTGCACAGCGTCAGCACCGCGCCCAGATATTCGTCCGGCACCATGATGGTCGCCTTGATCCATGGCTCCTCGATCCGTTCGATCAGGGAGCCGTCGGGCATGTCGGCGGGATTGTGCAGTTCCTCCATCTCGCCATTGGTGCGCCACAGGCGATAGACGACCGAAGGCGCGGTCGCGATCAGGTCGAGGTTGAATTCGCGGCTGAGGCGTTCCTGGATGATCTCCAGATGCAGGAGGCCGAGGAACCCGCAGCGGAACCCGAAACCCAGCGCGGCCGAGGTCTCGGCCTCGTAATGGAATGACGCATCGTTCAGCCGCAGCTTGGCAAGGCTGTCGCGCAGCTTCTCGAAATCGTCGGCCACGACGGGATACAGCCCGCACCACACCACCGGCACGGACGGCTTGAACCCCGCCAGCGGCTTGTCGGCGGGGCGGCGGTCGTCGGTCAGCGTGTCGCCCACGTTGCAGTCGGCCACCGTCTTGATCGCCGCGTTGATGTAGCCGATCTCCCCGGGGCCAAGTTCCTCCACCGGGGTCAGGCGCGGGGCGAACACGCCCACCTGGTCCACGTTATGGACGACGCCGGTGGACATCATGCGGATGCGCATGCCCTTCTTCAGGCGGCCTTCCTTGACCCGGACCAGCGTGATGACCCCAAGGTAGGGGTCATACCAGCTATCGACCAGCAGCGCCTTGAGCGGCGCTTCCGCATCCCCCTTTGGCGGGGGCAGGCGCGTGACCAGCGCCTCCAGCACGGCTTCGATGTTCAGCCCGGTCTTGGCGGACACTTCCACCGCGTCCTCGGCGTCGATGCCCACGACCTCCTCGATCTGCGCCTTGACGCGTTCGCAGTCGGCGGCGGGCAGGTCCACCTTGTTGAGGACCGGCACGATCTCATGGTCGGCGTCGATGGCCTGGTACACGTTGGCCAGCGTCTGCGCCTCCACCCCCTGTGACGCATCGACCACCAGCAGCGATCCCTCGCACGCGGCCAGCGAGCGGCTGACCTCATAGGCGAAGTCGACATGGCCCGGCGTGTCCATCAGGTTGAGGACATAGGTCTTCCCATCCTTCGCCGGATAGGTCAGGCGCACGGTCTGCGCCTTGATGGTGATGCCGCGTTCACGCTCAAGGTCCATGTTGTCGAGGACCTGGTTCGTCATCTCGCGCTGCGTCAGCGCGCCGCAGGCCTGGATCAGGCGATCGGCCAGCGTCGATTTCCCATGGTCGATATGGGCAATGATCGAGAAATTGCGGATCAGGGAAAGGGGCGTGTCGGTCATGCGCGAGACATAAGGTAAAAATTGCCAAAAGTCAGCCGGAACATCATGAATTCATCCTGTTTTGCGCCGCTGTCGCGCCTGATCCGGCGGCGATGCCTACAGGCAGGCCATCGCAATGCGGTGAACGCGCGTGTCGCCATCCATTTCGAGCGTTTCCCCCTCCATGCGCCCAACGCCACGGATGCGGATTCGTTCATGCAGCGGCGCGTTCGGCAGGGCATCGTGCCAGCGGTCGGTCACGATCCCGCAGCACGGGTGGGAATCGGGGCCGTGCAGCAGCACCCGGTCATGCTGCCGGATCGCGGCGGTGGGGGAGACGACCAGCACGGCGCCATTGCGAAACACCGGTTCCATGTTGTCGGAATCGACCAGAACGGCGTACGAGTGATGGTCCGCCAGCCCGTGGAAATCCCATGTCTCCCACCGCTCGCCACAGGGCAGGCCGGCCTCGTCAAACAGTGCGGCCTGGCGCAGTTCGGAAAAGGGCACGATCCGCAGGTGCTCATGATGCGCCCCGGCCGACCTGTCCCCATGCCCGTTCATCAGGCGCCCGAACCCTTCGAGCGAGATGCCGGTGGCCGACAGCGTTCGCGCCAGGCTTTCGGTGCCGGGCCAGCGTGGCCGCCCAGAGGGCGTCATGCGCTTGGAGGGATTGAAGGTCGTGCTGTCCAGGCCTGCCGCCCGGGCCAGTCCCGATGGGGTCATGCCACGCTCTGTCGCCAGAAGATCCAGCGCCCGCCAGATATCTTCATGGCTGATCATGTCAGGACCGTTTCATGATTTCGCTGCAATGCCGTGTGGTTCCCGTTGCTGAAATTACAAACCGTCCGTCATCGCGCAGCAGGGCCAGTCCCATGCCCGCCAACCGCTGGAGGCAGGGGGCGTCGGCCATGTCCGCCGGACGGCCTGCCTGCGCGCTCAGGCACAGGCGATGCAGCGCCGAACGGCAGCATGTCTCAAGGTAGGGCTGGTCCCACACGGCGTCAGTTACCGCAGTGCATGGGCGCGACACCGGCCATGGCGGTACGGGCGCGGCCGGACGGGTGTGGCCCGTGGGCGTGCAATCCGCGCCTGTGGCCGCATGAAGGACAGGGTGTCATGAATTTCGATAAGAAAATGTGTTACTTCCAATAAGGTATGTTCAGTATATATCATCACAATATTTTAATGAACATGCTATTTTTCAATATAGCTGGATAAGGGCGGTTTCATGCCCCCTGTGTCCCGGAAAAGGCTGCCATGTGTCAGGGGGACTCCCATCCGGGGATGGGGAAGATTATGTGGGGGAGGAAGGGATGGGGTGGGGCTTTGTCACAAATCCGTCCAAATGCGGCCATAACTCCATGGTTGTTTCCCGTCGGGTCAGCTTATCTTGCAGTTGATGAGGATAATAATGAATTTCAATCGTTTTTTTCTTGTAGCGAGTCTGTCCGGTGCCGTTCTGGCCATGTCTCCTGCAGCACACGCCACGGATTGCAGCCAGAATTCCTCCACGCCGGGCTGGGATGTGCTCGACCGCGCGGCACAGGCGACGGATTGTGCGAACAACCGCCTCCAGAACTATCGCCAGAAGAGCGATGAGCGCATGCAGCAGCGTGAGCAGGCCCTGAAGGACAGGGAAGACCAGCTGCGCAACGATACGACCGGTCGCCTTGATCGCGCGCGTGAGGCCGGGCAGGAAAAGCTGCAGGCGGGCCGTGACCGCATTGACGCGATCCGCAACGCCCCGCAGCAGAAGATGGACCAGCTGCGCAATGCCGGCAATGCGGAACGGCAGAACTGGGACAACATGCGCAACCAGACGCGCTCCGACGTGGACAGCCTGCTTGGCGGTGGCCAGTAACGTCCCTGCTCCCGCCCTTGCGGGGCAGGGGGCTTCCGACAGGTGCGGGGCCTGAAATGACAATGGCGCATGTTCCGGGACAGCCGGGACATGCGCCATTTCTTTTTGCCGGACCGGTCCGGCGTCAGGCCAGACCGGTCATGGGCGGGATCAGGCCGGGCGGGCGCTGCGCTTGCGCGACGAACCATGCGCGCCACCCCCACGCGGGCCGCCATGGCCGCCACCACCACCAAAGGGACGCGGGCGACGGCCGCCTGCGGGCGGGCGCGGACCCCGCGGTCCCATCGGACGGCGCGGCCCCGCGCCACCGGCGGGGGCGGAAGCCGGGGCGATCTGGACCTCGTCATTATCGATCGCGCCGATGCAGGAGCGGAACTTTTCCGCCGTGTCGGGTGCGATTTCAAACAGCGTCTGCGTATCGGCGATGCGGATCGCGCCGATATCGGACTTGCGCACCCCGCCAAGGCGGCAGATCAGCGGCACCAGCCATTTGGGATCGGCCTTGTCCTGGCGCCCGACACTCATGGAGAACCATTCCCCCGGTTCACGCGGGGCGTAATCACGGCCTTCACGCGGGGCGCGGGGGCCTTCGGCGCGGGGCGGGCGGCTGTCGGGCGTGATCTGGCGCACATTCTCCGGCTGCGGCAGGTGCGCGCGATAGGTGCGCAGCAGGGCCGCGGCCAGCTGTTCGGGCGAATGGCCTTCGGTCAGGCGCGAAATCAGTTCGCGGTCCGCTTCCGGCACTTCCTGCGACAGGGCGGGGTCCGCCAGCAGGCGCTGCGTGTCGAGCACGCGGATTTCGTCCGCGCTGGGAACGGCGGACCATGTGGCCGAAATCTTGGCCCCCATCATCAGGCGTTCCGCGCGGCGGCGCTGCGAGACGGGCACCATCAGCACGCACACGCCCTTGCGTCCCGCACGGCCGGTGCGGCCCGAACGGTGCAGCAGGGTGGCCGGGTCGGTCGGCAGGGAGGCATGGACCACCAGCGCAAGTGCGGGGATGTCGATGCCGCGCGCCGCAACATCGGTCGCGACGCAGACGCTGGCCTGCCCCTTGCGCAGGCTGTCGATGGCGCGGGTGCGTTCGGCCTGTCCCAGTTCGCCCGACAGCGCGACGGAGGAGAAGCCGCGTTCCACCAGCGCCGACTGCATGTGCCGCACCAGTTCACGCGTGGCGCAGAACACCATCGTCGTCGGGCTGTCGGTTTCACGCAGGACGTTGACGACCGAAGGGATGATTTCGCGCGCATCCGTCAGCAGCGCGCGATATTCGATATCCGCGTGCTGCTTGCTGCCCGACAGGGTGTCGATGCGCAGGGCGTCGTGCTGGTAACGCTTGGCGAGCGAGGCGATCTCACGCGCGATGGTGGCGGAAAACAGCAGCGTGCGCCGCGTCTTCGGCATGGCGTCAAGCAGTTGTTCAAGCTCGTCACGGAAGCCGAGGTCGAGCATCTCGTCCGCCTCGTCGAGCACGACGACCCGCAGGTCCGTCATGACCAGTCGACCGCGCGACAGGTGGTCGCACAGGCGTCCGGGCGTGCCGACGACGATATGCGCGCCCATCTGCAGGGCACGTGCCTCGCGCCGGGCGTCCATGCCGCCGATGCACGAGACGATGCGCG
Organism: Novacetimonas maltaceti; assembly: GCF_002906255.1. Lineage (GTDB taxonomy): Bacteria > Pseudomonadota > Alphaproteobacteria > Acetobacterales > Acetobacteraceae > Novacetimonas > Novacetimonas maltaceti. The sequence goes on from NZ_POTC01000011.1 coordinate 90,617, forward strand.
CGCCCGCAGGGGCATACAGCCATGTCAGTTCCCGTGTGACCTGCATGGCCAGTTCGCGCGTGGGGGCGATGATGACCGCAAGCGGCGGTCCAGCCGGGCCAAGGCGTTCGTCACCGCCCAGCAGCGTATCGGCCATCGCCAGGCCGAAGGCGACCGTCTTGCCCGACCCGGTCTGGGCCGAGACGAGGAGGTCGCGCCCGTCGGCGGCAACGTCGAGGACGGCGGTCTGCACGGGCGTGGGGTTTTCATACCCGCGCTCGTCCAGCGCGCGTTGAAGTGCGGGATGGGTCTCAGGAAACGACATGTGATGAAGCAATCCGGGCAGAATAAATTCAGGGCGACGCAGGAGGAGAGGCCGCCGGCCCTTCATGCGTCATGGGGGAAGGGGGTGCATAAAGAAAGATGGCCTGAAATACCAGCAATAATGACGGACCCCGTCAAAGGCCCCTTCCGCGCGGGGATGCGCGACGGCCCGGCAGGCCTGATGTACGAAAGTTTTTGGTGAAGCTTTTTCCAGGGTCTGTTGGGAATTACCGTGAATTGATGATAGCGGCGGTGAGATAAATCATTGCTGCGAATGATCTGTCTGTCTTGTCGCTTCGCATGGCGATGCGCTTGAACTCCTTGAGTTTGCAGAAGAAGT
>NZ_POTC01000012.1 GCF_002906255.1 Novacetimonas maltaceti
GGGCAGGGGGACATGCAGGCGCTGGCCTTTACCCCACGCCAGGGCGCCATGCTGCCGCTTGATGCCCCCTTTGCCGATACATCGGGGCAGATCCGGCCGCTTGGCGCCTTTCTGGGTCATGGGGCCACCATCGTGGCGATGGGATATTACGCCTGCCCCAACATGTGTGAGCTTGAGCGCCGGGACCTGCTCGATGCGCTGGCGCGTGGGGGGCTGAAGACGCCGGCCGACTATACGCTGCTGGCTGTCAGCATCGACCCGGCGGAAACGGGGGCCATGGCGCGGCAGGCCCTGCGGGAGGACATGGCCCGCTTTCCCGATCCCGGTGCAGGGCGGGGATGGCATTTCGTTACCGGCCCGGCCACCAGCATAGCGCGCCTGTCGCGTGCAGTGGGGTTTCATGCGCGCTATGACGCAAGGCTGCGCCAGTATCTCCACCCCATGGGGCTGGTGTTCATAACACCGGCGGGCGTGGTGTCGGGCTATGTGCTGGGGATTGGCTACCGCCCGGACGACATACGCCAGGCCCTGTCCCATGCCGCGCGTGGCGGGCAGGCCCGTGCCGTGCCCATCCTGCTCCTGTGCTTCCATTATGACGAGACGACGGGGCGCTATACGCTGGCGGTCGAAAAGCTGCTGAAACTTGGCGGCGTGCTGACGGTGCTGATGCTGGGGGGCGTGGTGGGCATGGCCCACTGGCGGGGGCAGCGATGACCTGGCTGCCCGAAGCCTCGGCCCACGCCGCGAAGGTGGATATCCTGCTGGCGGGGCTGCTGCTCATCAGCCTGGCGGTGCTCGGGCTGGTGTTCGGGCTGATGATGCTCAACATCATCCGTTTTCGCGTGGGAAGCCGGGTGCCCGTATCGCAGGAAACGGTGGCCCATAAAAGCTGGCGTTTCGAGATCGGCTGGACAACGGCCACGCTGGTTGTCTTCTTCGCGCTTTTTGTGTGGGCGGCGCGGCTTTACGTGGTGGGGTTCCAGCCCCCTTCCGGTGCGATCCAGATTTATGTGACGGGCAAGCAGTGGATGTGGAAGGTCCAGTATCCCGGCGGCCAGCGCGAGATCAATGCGCTGCACGTGCCACTGGGCCGGCCGGTGCAACTCCTGCTCACGTCGGAAGATGTCATCCATGATTTCTCGATCCCCGTGCTGCGGATCAAGCATGACGTCCTGCCCGGACGGTACCAGAGCCTGTGGTTCACCGCGACGAAGGAGGGGGCATTCCGTTTCTACTGCACGCAGTTCTGCGGCATCGGGCATTCGCGCATGACCGGCACCCTGATTGTCCTGACCCCGGGCGGATATGCACGATGGCTGGGCCAGACCCCGGCAAGCGGCAGTCTTGCGACCCGTGGGGAGGCCCTGTTCATCAGCAACGGATGCAGCGGCTGCCATGTGTCGCAGCTTTATGCCCCCGGCGCAGATGATACCGTCCGCGCGCCCTCCATGGTGGGGCTGTATGGCAGCGAGGTCACCGGGATGGATGGCCGGCGCCTGCGGGTGGACGACGCATTCCTGCATGACGCCATCGTGCATGCCGGGCCTGTGCGCGGGCTGGCGGAAACTTACACCACCCGCATGCCGTCTTATCATGGCGTGCTGGGGGAGGAGGAACTGGCCGCCCTGATTGCCTATATCCGTATCCTGTCGCCATCGCGCCCGCCGGGCATGGGGGGATCGGCCGCCAGCATGCGTGAGGGGGACTGACACCATGACCTGCGTACCCGGCCCGGACCCCATGCAGCGCAGCTACCTGTGGCAGGACGGCACGGTACGCGCGTGGCTGCTGACGACCGACCATAAACGGATCGCGCTGCTCTACATGGCGACGATTACCGCGTTTTTCATCCTTGGCAGCCTTGGCGCCGCCCTGATCCGGCTGCACCTAGTTTCCCCCACCGGCGCCGTCCTGTCCGACGGGACCTACAGCCGCATGTTCACCATGCACGGCATTGTCATGGTCTGGCTGTTCCTCGTGCCGTCCATCCCGGTCACGCTGGGCAATTTCCTCGTGCCGCTCATGCTCGGCGCAAAGGACCTGGCCTTTCCGCGCCTGAACCTGCTCAGCTGGTACCTGTTCATCATGGCGGGCGCGCTGGTGGTTTACGGGCTGTTCCGTGGCGGTCTGGAAACGGGATGGACCTTCTATACCCCGCTTTCCGCCGATTATACGCAAGGGCGCGTGCTGCCGGTCGTGGCCGGGGTGTTCCTGAGCGGGTTTTCCTCCATCGCCACGGGGGTGAACTTCATCATCAGCATCCACCAACTCCGCGCGCCGGGGCTGACATGGTACCGGCTGCCCCTCATGCTGTGGGCGCTGTATGCCACCAGCGTCATTTTCGTGCTGGCGACGCCGGTGCTCAGCATCACGCTGCTTTTGCTGGCGTTCGAGCATTTCTTCCATGTCGGTGTCTTCGATCCCGCGCTGGGGGGCGATCCGCTCCTGTTCCAGCACCTGTTCTGGTTCTACTCCCACCCGGCGGTCTACATCATGATCCTGCCGGGCATGGGCGTAATCAGCGAGGTCGTGAGCACGTTCTGCCACAAGCCTGTCTTTGGCTACCGTTTCGTGGCGTGGTCTTCCATTTCCATCGCCGCCATCGGCTTTCTGGTCTGGGGGCACCACATGTTCGTGGCCGGAACCTCGCTGTATGCGGCGGTGGTGTTTTCCATGCTGAGCTTCCTTGTCTCGGTACCGTCGGCCATCAAGGTCTTCAACTGGCTGGGCACCATGCATGGCGGGGCCATCAGGCTCGATGCGCCGATGCTGTATGCCATGGGGTTCATCGGGCTGTTTACGGTTGGCGGCCTTACGGGGCTGTTCCTCGCCTCGCTGGCGAGCGACCTGCACCTGACGCAGACATATTTCGTGGTGGCGCATTTCCATTACATCATGGTCGGCGGCATGGTGTCGGCCTATTTCGCCGGGCTGCATTACTGGTGGCCCAAGATGACGGGGCGCATGTATCCCGAAATGTGGGCGCGCACGGCGGCGGCGCTGCTGTTCTTCGGTTTCAACCTGACATTCTTTCCCCAGTTCATCCTGGGGTATGAGGGCATGCCACGCCGGTATGCGACCTATCCCGCGCAGTTTCAGGTGCTCAATGTCCTGTCCTCCGCCGGTGCCAGCATCCTTGCGCTCGCCTATATCCTGCCGCTGGCCTACTTCGCATGGTCGCTGTTTCGTGGCGCGCGGGCCACAGCCAACCCATGGCAGGCGACCGGGCTGGAATGGCGGACATCCTCCCCGCCGCCGACGGAAAACTTCCTTACCCCGCCGGTGGTGACGCATGAGGCGTATGATTACGCGGCACTGGACCACCCGCAGACCGTCCCGCCTGCGGAGGCCCCGCATGTCTGAGCACCTCGCGCCCTATGACAGCCCGCAGCATCGTGACGGGACGGCAATAGCGGGCATGTGGCTGTTCCTTGCCAGTGAAATCCTGCTGTTCGGGGGGCTGTTCCTGGTCTTCGTGGTCTATTCCCACACCCGTGCCGCAGGCTGGGCGCTGGGTGTGCGCCATACAGACCTTGTGACTGGCAGCATCAATACCGTGCTCCTGCTGGGCAGCAGCATGGTCTATACCCTTGGGGTCGAGGCCGCGCGCAACGGCAATGCGCGCGCGACCATCCGTGCCGGGATGGGGGCCGCGGCGCTGGGCGTGGCCTTCCTGTGCCTCAAGGGGTGGGAATGGCGTAGCGAACTGGACGGACACCTGTTCCCCGGTCCGGGATTTTCCCTTGCGGGTCCAGATGCAGGCGGGGCGCAGCTTTTCTACAGTTTCTATTTCCTGTCCACCGCGCTGCATGGGCTGCACATGCTGGTGGGGATCGGGCTGATTGCCTGGGTCTGCGTGCGGGTTTACCGGGGGCGGGGGGCATCGCTGCAGGTCATGCCGGTGGAGGTCGTCGGCCTTTACTGGAGCTTTGTCGATCTGGTCTGGGTCCTGCTTTTCCCGGTCCTGTACCTGATCGGACGGGTGTGATGGCCGCCATCTTGTCATGCTGGGCGGTGCTGCTGGTACTGCTGGGGGTGGAACTGCTGCTGGCGGCGGCAGGGTCCGGATGGGGTGTGGGCGGGTGCGCCGGGCTGATGGCGCTGCTGGTTGCGTGTGGCTTCATGCGGATTGCCCGCGCCCCGGCGCTGGCCGCGATCTTTGCCATCGGTGGCCTGTTCTGGCTGTCGATCCTGCTGGCGCTGGGCAGCCTGGACAGTTTTACGCGCACCAATTTCCCCGTGGGCGATACGTTATCTTCCGCCGCGCATGACCCGCGTATCGTGCCCGACATCGCGCCCTGATGTGAAATTACGTGTCCCGCGCCATAAACCGGCCCGCATGACGGGCGTTGTCTGACGTCGGAGCGCATATGCGGCATGCGGTGTCATGGCCGACAGGAAACAGGCAGGTGGCATGAATGCAATCGTCCAACTGGCGCTTGCCCGTCCCTATACATTTGTCGTGATGGCCATCCTGATCGCCATGGCCGGTGTGCTTTGCGCCATCCGCACGCCCGAAGACATCTTTCCCGAGATCGGCATTCCCGTCATCGCGGTGGCGTGGACCTACAGCAACCTTTCGCCACAGGACATGTCGGGGCGTATCGAACTGCCGTTCCAGCGCGTACTGACCACCACGGTGAACAATATCGAACATATCGAGGGGCAGTCGCTGACCGGGATCGGGGTGACAAAGATCTTCTTCCAGCCGGGGATCGACGTGCGCGTCGCCAATGCGCAGGTCACCGCCATTGCCCAGACCATCCTGCGCCAGTTGCCCACCGGCACCACCCCGCCGCTGATCCTCAATTACAATGCCTCCACCGTGCCGATCGTGCAGCTTGCCCTGTCGGGGGAAGGCATGACCGAACAGCAGCTTTATGATTATGGCTTCAACTTCATCCGCAACCGCCTGGTCACGGTTCCGGGCGCGGCCCTGCCCTATCCCTATGGTGGCCGCGTGCGCCAGATCCAGATGGACCTTGACCCCGCAAGGCTGCAGTCGCGCGGCGTATCGGCGCAGGATGTCGGCAATGCCCTGGGCAGCCAGACACAGATCACCCCCGCAGGTTTTGTGAAAATCGGTGAATACCAGTATAATTTCCGGCTGAACAACGCGCCGCTTTCCGTCGAACTGCTCAACATGCTGCCCGTGCGCACAATCAACGTGGCGGTGGTGCGGGTGCGCGATGTCGCCCATGTGCGTGACGGGTCCATGCCCCAGCAGAACGTGGTGCATGTCGATGGACAGCGTTCGGCGCTGATGACCGTGCTGAAATCGGGCGCGACCTCCACCATCGCCATCGTGGCCGGGATCAGGGCGATGATCCCCGATGCGACGCGTGGCCTGCCGAAACAGCTCAGGCTCAGGCCCGTCAATGACCAGTCGCTGTTCGTCCGCGCCGCCGTGGACGGGGTCATGCGCGAGGGGGCGATCGCGGCGGGACTGACCAGCCTGATGATCCTGCTGTTCCTTGGCTCGTGGCGCTCCACGCTGATTGTCGCGACCTCCATCCCGCTGTCGGTCATGGGGGCGATCGCGGCCCTGTCGGCACTGGGCGAGACGCTGAATGTCATGACGCTGGGCGGCCTTGCGCTGGCCGTGGGGATCCTGGTCGACGAGGCGACGGTCACGATCGAGAATATCGAGCGTCATCTGGAAATGGGCAAGGATGTCCATGCCGCCATCATTGACGGGTCGCAGGAGATCATTGTCCCGGCCTTTCTCTCGCTCCTGTGCATCTGCATCGTGTTCGTGCCGATGTTCTACCTGCCGGGGGTTGCGGGGTTCCTGTTCGTGCCGATGGCGCTGTCGGTCATGTTCGCCATGGTCATGTCCTTCATCCTGTCACGCACGCTGGTGCCGACCATGGCCATGTTCCTGCTGCGCCCGCATGGGGGGGCAGCAGCGCGGCATCAGGAAAACATCCTCGTCCGCTTCCAGCACGGTTTCGAACGGCGTTTCGAGGCGCTGCGCGGGCGCTACGGTGCGCTGCTGCAGGGCATTCTGGAGTATCGCGGCCGCTTCGTGGCCGGGTTCCTGTGCTTTGCCGCGCTGAGCATGGGTCTGCTTCCGTTCCTTGGCCGCAACTTCTTCCCGCAGGTCGACGCGGGTTCGATGACGCTGCATGTGCGGGGCCCCGTTGGCATGCGCATGGAGGAGACATCGGCCCTGTTCCAGCGCATCGAAAAGCAGATACGCCAGCGGGTCCCGGCGGCCGAACTTGATTCCATCGCCGACAATATCGGCCTGCCCACCAGCGCCATCAACACTGCCTATAACGCGTCAGGCACGATCGGGCCGCAGGATGGCGACATCCTTGTCGCACTGAAGGAAAACCACCGCCCGACCGCGCGGTACATCCATATCCTGCGCCGCGAACTGCCCCGTGCCTTCCCGGAGGCCAGTTTTGCCTTCCTGCCATCGGACATCACGACGCAGATCCTCAATTTCGGCGCCCCGGCCCCGATCGACATCCAGGTTTCCGGCCCGGACCCGGACGAGACACGGCAGTTCGCAGGCCGCATCCTGCGCGCCATCCGCCGCATTGATGGCGTGGTCGATGCCCGCATCCAGCAGCCCGGCCATTATCCCGAACTGCGTTTCGAGGCGGACCGCACCCGCATCAGCCAGCTTGGCCTGACGGAAGGCGACGTCACCACCTCCATCGCGACCTCCATTGCCGGGACCGTGCAGACCGCCCCGCTTTACTGGCTGGATCCGCACAGCATGGTGACCTATCCCATCGCGGTGCAGATGCCCGAATACCGCATCGGTTCGCTGGCGGATATCATCGGCCTGCCCGTAACCGGGGCGTCAACCACACAGTTGCAGGTGCTTGGCGCGCTTGGCACGATTACACGCGGCACGACGTCACCGGTGGAGGCGCAGTACAACATCCGCCCGCTCATCGATGTTTTCGCCGGTGGGGACGGGCGCGACCTGGGGGGCATCGCATCGGACGTGCTGGCGGCCCTGCATCGGCTTGAACATGACCGGCCCGGGACCGTCACGGTCACGCTGCGCGGGCAGTACCAGGCCATGACCACCGCATTTTCGGGCATGGGGTTCGGGCTGCTGGGCGCAATCGTGCTGATCTACCTGCTCATCGTCATCAATTTCCAGAGCTGGACCGACCCGTGCATCGTCGTCCTCGCGCTGCCGGGGGCGCTTGCGGGGATATGCTGGATGCTGTTCGCAACGCATACCCCGCTCTCCGTTCCCGCGCTGACGGGGGCGATCATGTGCATGGGGGTGGGGACGGCCAATTCCATCCTTGTCATCACCTTCTGCCGCGAACAGCTGGCGGAACATGGCGATGCGCTCCAGGCGGCCCTGAACGCGGGGCGCACCCGCCTGCGGCCCGTCATCATGACGGCGCTTGCCATGGTCATCGGCATGCTGCCCATGGCGCTGGGGCTGGGTGAAGGGGGGGAGCAGAATGCACCGCTGGGGCGGGCCGTGATCGGCGGCCTGATATTCGCTACCTGCGCCTCCCTGTTTTTCGTGCCGACGCTGTTTGCCGTCATATATGACCGGCGCGCACGCCACGGTCATGGCGGGGCGCGCGCCCATGGCTGACACCCATGTTGCCGTCCATGCCGGGCCCCGGCCCCGCCTGCGCCGGATCGTCCTTGGCGGGGCATGCGTTTTCGGCATCATCGTGGTGACGGGAACGCTCACGCGGCTGCATGAATGCCGCAGCCTCCATGCCAGCAATGTCGCGGCGCTGGTGCCCAGCGTGAATGTCGTGCATCCGGGCGGGCAGGCCGTGGACACGCTGGTCCTGCCCGGCATCCTGCAGGCATGGTACAGCGCACCCGTCTATGCACGGACCAGTGGCTACCTGCGGCAATGGTATGTCGATATCGGGCAGAAAGTGGCGGCGGGACAGGTTCTGGCGGAAATCGATACGCCCGAAGTCGACCTCCAGCTGGCCGGTGCAAAGGCCGCGCTGGGCACCCGCACCGCGCAGCGCGACCTTGCGCGGATTACGTCGCGCCGGTGGGACCGGCTGAATGCCCAGAATGCCGTATCACAACAGGAAACGGACGAACGCCGTGGCAACCTTGCCGCCAGCGAGGCCACACGCCACGAGGCCGCCGCCGAGGTCGAGCGGCTTGAAACGCTTTCGGCCTTCAAGCGCATCATTGCCCCCTTCGCCGGGGTGGTGAGCAGTCGCGCGACCGACATCGGCGCCCTGATCGTGGCGGGAACGGCGGCCAGCCAGCCGCTTTTTACCGTATCGGACGTCACCCGCCTGCGGCTTTATGTACGTGTGCCGCAGGCCTATGCCGCGCGGATGCACGAGGGATTCGTCGCGCACTTCACGGTGCCGGATTACCGTAACCGGCAGTTCGGGGCGCGGCTGCTTCATTCTTCGGACGCGGTTGATCCCCAGTCGGGCACGATGCTGGTGCAGCTTGTCTATGACAACGGCGAAAACCTTCTCAAGCCGGGGGCTTATGCCCAGATCGCCTTTACATTCCATGGCCCCGGACCACAGGCGCCCCCCACTGTGCGCATTCCTGCCAGCAGCCTGCTTTTCCGCCGCGACGGGACAACCGTGGCGGTCGTCGATGCGCAGGACCATGTCAGGATAAGGCCCGTCTCGATCCTGATCGACTTCGGAACCGAACTGGAGGTCACGGGGCTTACGCCACGCGACAGGATCATCACCAACCCGCCCGATGACATCGGGGACGGGGACCCCGTCCGGCCGCGTGAGGGCGGGCATGGTGCCTGAACGCGGCCGGGTGGTCCTGCTCTGCCTCGGGCTGCTGTGTGGCTGCGACCTCAGCCCCCGTTACCACAGGCCCGCATTGTCCGGCGTTCCCGCCACGTTCAGGGAAACCGGCATCTGGACCCCGGCACAACCCGCCGATGCGCTGCCGCGCGGCGCATGGTGGTCGGTCATGGGAGACGGGGCCTTGAACGTGCTGGAGGAGCGGATCGAACATGACAGTCCGCAACTGGCCGCCGCCACGGCGCGATATGACGAGGCGCGCGCACTGGTCCGGCGGGCACGGGCCGAGTTCTTTCCCCAGATCGATGCAACCGCCAGCGCCCGGCGTGAACGGACCCTCTTTCCCGCCACGGGCAGTTATTACGAATATCATGATTTCGAAACCGGCGGCACCGTCTCGTGGGAGCCGGACATCTGGGGGCGCATCCGCAATCTGGTCAGGGCGGCGCGGGCCAATGCACAGGCCAGTGCCGCCGACCTCGCCGCGATCCGCCTCAGCCTGCAGGGCGAACTGGGCGATGATTATTTCCAGCTTCGTGGTCTGGATGCCCGCATCAGCCTGCTGCAAAAGACCACAGGCGCCTATTCGGCCGCGCTGGACCTGACGACAGCGCGTTTTGCCGGCGGGGCCGCGAACGAAATGGACGTAGGCCGCGCCCGCACGCAGTTGGCCACGACACAGTCCCGACTGGAACAGCAGGTGGCGGATCGCGCGCTGGTGGAACATGCCATTGCCGTGCTGGTGGGCGCGCAGCCTTCCACATTTTCAATCCCACCGGTGGATGACCTGCCGCCCGTGCCGGTCATTCCCGTCATCGCCCCCGCCCGCCTGCTGCAACGCAGGCCCGATGTCGCATCGGCGGAACGGCACATGGCCGCGGCAAACGCCCGGATCGGCGTGGCGCGGGCGGCGTTCTTTCCCAACATCACGCTTGGGGCGACGGGGGGATCGGAAACCACGGCCGGCATGCTGGCCTCCGCCGGGAGTGGCGTATGGGCGCTTGGCCCGGCGCTGGCGACGCTGGCGATATTCGACGGCGGGCGGCGGTTCGCCAACCTTTCCCTGACCCATGCGGAATATGCACAGGCCGCAGCCGGTTACCGGCAGACGGCACTGACGGCCTTCCGGGAGGTGGAAGACCAGCTTGCGCTGCTCAACCATCTGGCCGATGCCGCCGCCCGGCAGGAAGAAGGCGTGGTGGCGGCCACGCGCACCGATCAGCTGGCCGCGATCCGGTACCGCGAGGGGGCCGTTGACTACCTTCAGGTCGTCATTGCCCAGACGGCGGAATTACAGGCGCGCGAAGACCTGATTACGGTCAATACGCGCCGGCTGATGAGTGGCATCGACCTTGTGCGGGCCATGGGCGGCGGCTGGGGCGCCCATGATGGGGCAAAAGGAACCTGAAGGCCCCGCGCATCCCGGGGAACCTTTTGGTGAACAGGGCACGAAAAGATGCCGGATTGCCTTTTGCCGCGTTTGCCAACAGCGTGTGGAACCCATGCTCATTTACGGAGGAACAGAAGATGTCTCACAGGGCGCTTGTCATCGGGGCGACGGGAATTGTCGGCCAGAACCTTGCCAACCGTCTCGTGGCGGAGGGATGGACCGTCCATGGCCTTGCACGGCAGGTCGGGCACATGCTGGGTACCGTCATCCCGGTTGCCGCTGATGCGCTGGACCCGGCCTCGCTGCGCGCGGCACTGGCGGATGTCGTGCCCACGCATGTGTTTTTCACCACATGGACCCGCCGCGCAACCGAAAAGGAAAACTGTGCCGCCAACAGCGCGATGCTGCGTAATGTGTTCGACGCCCTGCCGGAACCGCAGGCGCTGGTCCATTGCAGCCTTGTCACGGGACTGAAGCATTATCTGGGGCCGTTCGAGGCCTATGCGCAGGGCACCCCGCCGCAGACGCCCTTTCGTGAATGCATGCCCCGTCTGGATGTCGAAAACTTCTACTATGCGCAGGAAGACGTGCTGTTCGAGGCCGCCGGCAGGCATGGCTTTGCATGGACGGTCCACCGCCCGCATACGGTAATCGGATATGCCATCGGCAACCTGATGAACATGGGTACCACGCTTGCGGTCTATGCCACGCTGTGCCGGGAGGAGGGGCTGCCTTTCGTCTTTCCCGGCTCCCCCATGCAATGGAACGGCCTGACCGATGTCACGGACGCCCGCCAGCTTGCCAGCCAGATCCTGTGGGCCGCCACCAGTCCTGCCGGGCGCAACAGGGCGTTCAACGTGGTCAATGGCGACGTGTTCCGCTGGAACTGGCTGTGGCCGGTGCTGGCGGAATGGTTCGGCATCACGGCTGCGGCCTATCCCGGCCATGCCACATCGCTTGAACGGGTGCTGGCGGGCAGGGAGGCGCAATGGGCGGCCATCGCAGGGCGGCATGGCCTGCGCGAGACGGCACTCGCCCGCCTGGCCTCGCCATGGCATACGGATGCCGATCTCGGCCGGCCGGTCGAATGCGTGACCGACATGAGCCTGAGCCGCAGGCTCGGCTTTACCGGCTATCGATACACGCCGGACTCGTTCTTCGACCTGTTCGAACGCCTGCGTGCGGAGCGTTACATTCCCTGATCCGGCGCCTGCCAGACATTGCGCCAAGAAGGGCAGGGGCGTCCTGAAATTATCTTGTAAGGGCATGGTGGTGACGGCCGTGCCCAAACCCCTTACCCTATGACCGGAAATGGGCGGCCTGTGCCGTCACGTGGCGCAGGCACAAGATCAGGTCAAGGATAGCCAATGGAAAAGCAGGTTCATTCAATACTGGAGCAGGTGGACGGATTACTTCCCCTTGCGCTGGGGTATGCGGGTCAGTTCTGTCTGGCGCTGGTCGTTCTTTTCGTGGGCTGGAAACTTGTCAACGCGGTCACGAGCGCGACGGGCCGGATGATGGAGGCCAGCCACATAGAGCCGACACTGCGCGGGTTCCTGCTGAGCGTGATCGGGCTGTTCCTCAAGGCGCTGCTGCTGATCAGCGTGGCGTCGATGGTCGGGATTGCGACGACATCGTTCGTGGCGGTTCTGGGTGCTGCGGGCCTTGCGGTGGGCATGGCATTGCAGGGCAGCCTTGCCAACTTTGCCGGCGGCGTGCTGATCCTGCTGTTCCGTCCCTTCAAGGTCGGGGATTCCATTACCGCAGGCGGCAGTTCGGGCACGGTGACATCCATCGAGATGTTCCGCACGGTGCTGCTCGATGCCAATAACGAGATTATTTTCGTCCCCAACGGCACATTGTCAAACAACATTGTGATCAACAGTTCGGAATCGGAGCGGCTCCTTGCCTCGGTCAGCCTGCTGATGGATTACAACGACGATATCGACAAGGCGCGGGCGCTGCTGCTTGGCCTGACGGAGAATGACGCGCAGGTGCTCAAGGATCCTGGGCCGTCCGTGTCCTTCCTGCCAAAGCCTGCGAACATCCAGGTCACGCTGGGGTTCTGGTGTGCGCCCGGCGCTGTGTCCGGACTGGTCGCGAAATATTCCGAATCCTCGATCAAGGTGCTCCAGAAGGAAGGATATCGCCTTGGGGTCACGGCGCGCAGCGCCGCATGACCGGCGCGGGGTCCGGGGCACCGCGCCCCTGCACCCCGGGCATTACGTAAAAGCGGGTCAGGTGCCTCCAACCCCGTGACGGGCATCCACGACCCGCAGGCTGCCATCGGGCAGCGGGCGTTGCAGCCGCAGCGCCTCGCCCAGCGGCGCCGTCATCCACAGGTCAAGTTCTTCCGGCCGGGTCAGGATGACCGGCATGGCCTTCGGGTGGATGGCCCCGACCTCGCGATTGGCCGTGGTGGTCAGGAAGCCGAACAGGTCATCCGTCGTCTCGCCATCCGCCATTTTGCGCACCGATGTCCACCGGCACCAGATCCCCGCAAAGAAAGCGAGCCTTTCGTCATCGCCACGGGTGAACCAGACGGCGCGTGATTTCCCATCCGGCAGCCGCTCCGGCTCGGAAAAGGCCGTGAGTGGCACCAGGCAGCGATGGTCCGCGCCCTCCCAGCGTTTCCACCATGTCGAGGCCGGATTGCGGATATTGGTGACACCCCGATCGACCCTGCGGCCCTGCAGGTAGCCCGGCGGCGTGGGCATGCCCCAGCGTGCCATGACCAGTTCGCGCCCATCCGGCGCATTCCGCACGATGGGCGCCATGGTGTTGGGCCAGATATCGGGCAGGGGGGCAAGGTTGCCGGTCCGGTCCGTCACGACCCCGGCCGCCTTGCGGATCGCCTGCTGGCTACCTGTCATCGCATAGAGATTGCACATCACGCCGTCCTTTCGCAGGGCAGATATGGGACCGGTGCCGGGCGCAATCCAGATGCCGGGCAGGACCGGGCCGGGGCATTGCGCCATTCACGGGGGACATCCGCCCATGTCGGGAGGGTCGGTTGACGGGGGCGGCGGAAGTATCTACCGCTCAATTTCATTTCGATGACAGAAGGTTTGATCCGATGCCGCGTCCGAAGCGCCTGCTGCTCTCACTGCTTGTCATGTCCATGGGGTCAACGGCCTGGGCGGCAGACCGGGGCGCGCCCGTGACCCAGACGCATCCCGTGTCGCAGACCTATCATGGCGTGCGCGTGACCGACCCGTACCGCTGGCTGGAAAATAGTGACGATCCGAAGGTCATCGCATGGTCGGATGCGCAGAACACGCGTACGCGTGCCTATCTCGATCATCTCGGGCAGCGTCAGGTGGTGTTTGACCGCCTGATGGCGGCCTATCGTGCACAGTCCCCTTCCTATACGGATTTCCACCCTGCCGGGGGGCATGTGTTCGCGCAGGCCGTGCTGCCGCCGCACCAGCAGCCGGTTGTGGGCGTCATGGATGGCGGCGCGGATCCGAAAACCTTCCGCACGATCATTGATCCCGACCGGATCGACCCGTCAGGGCAGACCACGATCGACTGGAGCGTCCCGTCACCCGATGGCAGGCTGCTGGCCGTGTCCCTGTCACGTAACGGGACGGAGGACGGGACCGTACACGTCTTCGATACGAAGACCGGTAAGGAAACCACAAATGTCGTGCCCCGTGCGCAGTTTCCGACCGCAGGGGGCAGCCTGGCGTGGAAATCTGACAGTAGCGGGTTCTGGTACACTCGCTATCCCGGTGAGGAACGCCCCGAGGCGGACCGCCATTTCTACCAGCAGGTCTGGTACCACCGGCTTGGCACGCCAGTGTCGCAGGATGTTTACGTGGCGGGACGGGATTTCCCCCGTATCGCCGAAATCGCGCTGGACAATTATGGCGTCAGCCAGAACGGGCATGCCGTGCTGATGTCGGTGCAGGACGGTGATGGCGGCCGGTTCCAGCAGTATGTCATCGACCAGAAAACCGGACAGGTGACACGCATCAGCGATTTTGACGATCGTGTCGTGGCGGCCGCGATTGGCCCGGACGATCATATCTACCTCATATCGCGCAGGAACGCGCCGCGTGGCGAAATCCTGGAGACGAGCCTCGACCACCCGGCGGTGGCGGATGCAAAACGCCTGGTCGCGCAGGGCGAGGGCGTCATCATGGGCGGTGCGGAATTCGGTGGCGCGCCGGTTATCGCGACCCGCAAGGCACTGTATGTGCGTGAAATGGTCGGCGGGCCGAGCCATGTGGCGGTCTTTTCCCCCGATGGGAAGCCAGCGGGTGACATTCCCCTTCCGCCGGTGGTTTCGGTATCGGATGTGACCCCCATTTCCCATGGGGAGATGCTGGTTTCCTTCAACAGCTACCTCACCCCCCATCAGGTGATGCGTTACCGCCCCGCGACAGGGAAGCTGAAGCCGACCCCGCTGTCGAGCACAAGCCCGGTTTCCTTTGCCGACTGCGAAACCGTGCGGACCACGGCGACATCACGCGATGGAACCCGTGTGCCGATGACGGTCATCCGCCGCCGGGGAACCCGCCTGGATGGCCAGAACCCGACGCTGGTATACGGTTATGGGGGATACGGCATTTCGGAAACCCCGCGCTTCATGGGGGCATGGCTGCGGGCGTGGCTGGATGCCGGGGGTGTATATGTCGATACCAACCTGCGTGGCGGCGGGGAATTCGGGGCGACATGGCATGAAGATGGCGCCCTGACGCACAAGCAGAACGTCTTTGACGATTTCGCCGCCGTCAGCAGGCAGGTGATCGCGCAGGGTTATACCAGTTCCAGCAGGCTTGCAGCCCTGGGCGGCAGCAATGGCGGCCTGCTGATGGGCACGGCGATGACCCAGACGCCGGAACTTTACCGTGCGATCGTGTCGCTGGTGGGGATCTATGACATGACGCGGATCGAACTGGACCCCAATGGGGCCTTCAATGTGACGGAGTTCGGAACGGTCCGTGATCCGGCGCAGTTCCGCGCCATGATCGCCTATTCCCCGTACCAGGCGGTCAGGCCGGGCGTGAAATACCCGGCCGTCTTCATGGCGACGGGAACGCATGACGGGCGCGTCAATCCCGCGCAGTCGCGCAAGATGATCGCGAAACTCCAGGCGGATACGGCCTCGGGATATCCGATCTACCTTTCCATCAGTGACAAGGCAGGGCACGGGATGGGCAGCGCGGTCAACGTGCGCCTGGGGCAGACGGCCGATTACGTGGCATTCCTGTTCGACCAGTTGGGGATGAAACTGTAACCCCCGGCCGGGACAGGCCATGTTTCCCTGTCACTCGTTTGCGGGGGCAGGGGGCGGGGTCTGTGCGCCGGTCACACGCCAGATGGTGTTGCCCACGTCGTCGGCCACAAGCAGGGCGCCGTCGCGATCCAGCGCAAGGCCCACCGGGCGGCCGTGGACATGGTTTTCATCCGTGGTCAGGAACCCTGTCAGGACGTCCTTGGGCATCCCTGCGGGGTGAGCATCGGCAAACGGGACATAGATGACGCGATAGCCGCTCTTGGGCTGGCGGTTCCATGAACCGTGCTGCGCGACAAACAGTCCCTGCCGCCAGTCCTGCGGCAACTGGCTGCGCGCCGAAAATGCAATGCCCAGCGAGGCCGTATGCGGCCCCAGCGCATAATCGGGCACGACTGCGTGCGCCACAAGGTCGGGCCGCTGGGGCTGTGCGCGCAGATCGACATGCTGCCCGTAATAGCTGTAGGGCCAGCCGTAAAACGCGCCTTCCTTCACGGCCGTGATGTAATCCGGTACGATGTCACTGCCGATTTCGTCACGTTCGTTGACGACCGCCCACAGCGCGCCCGTGGTGGGTTCAAAGTCCAGTCCGTTGGGGTTGCGCAGGCCGGTTGCATATTCACGCAGCGTGCCGGAGGCCAGGTCATACTGGTAAATGGCCGCGCGCCCCTTTTCCGCATCCATGCCGTTATCGGCAACATTGCTGTTTGAACCGACGGTTATGTAAAGCTGCTTTCCATCAGGGCTGGCGACGACATTCTTGGTCCAGTGGTGATTGTACCCGGCCGGCAGGTCAAGCACCTTTACCCCCGGTCCGGCAATATGTGTCTCGTCCCCATGATAGGGAAACCGCATCAGGGCGTTGGCATTGGCGACATACAGGTCATTTCCCACCAGCGTCATGCCAAAGGGGGAATACAGGCTATCAAGGAAGACCGTGCGGATGTCGGCGTGGCCGTCTCCCTTCGTATCGCGCAGGAGGATGATGCGGTCGGGGCTTTTCTCTCCCGCGCCGACCTGTCCCTGAATGAACCGGGCAACGCGGTTTTTGAATGTCCTGATGTCCGTTCCCGGTGAATTGCTCTCGGCCACGAGGATATCGCCGTTCGGCAGCCTGTAGAGCCAGCGCGGATGGTCCAGGCCAGTGGCGTAGGGCGTAACGTTCAGGCCCGGCGCCGCGATGGGATGCGCCCCGTCATGCCATCCCACGGGTGTCGCGATATTGACGGTGGGCATCATCGTCGGGTTGGGCGCAGGCAAAAGGGGATGCGGGCCGATGCCGGCCGCCACCGGCAGCGTGGCCTGTTCGGGATGAAGCATGACCTTCCACCCCACCAGCCCGACCACCACGATGCCTGCCACCGCGCCAGCCAGGTAAACCCTGTATCCTGCCTTCATTCCGTGTTCCTCATTTTCTGGCGTTGCTGGCCTGGCGGCCATCCGGGACTGTCGTGGTCGATATTGCCGCGTTTTGTGTCGCGTCCGCGACGTTCTGTCATGCTTAACAGATAATTCCCCTGGCAGGTTGCCTGCCTGTGGCCACATCATGGGATCGCATGGTGACAGGCAGGAGTCCCGTTCCACCTTCCGCGGGCAGTCGCAGGGATTGCCAATGACGCCATGGCATGATCTGCTATGTTATAATATTATATTTCATCGGGTGCCTTATGCTGTCAAAATCATTTCTCCTTGGTTCCGCAGCCGTTTTCGTGGCGTTCGCGGCAACAGGTCCTGCCCGCGCGGAAGAAGGCATGTGGACGTTCAACCACCTTCCCGTTGCGACCCTGCAGAAAACCTACGGCTTTACGCCCGACAGCGCATGGATCGAGCATGTCGTGCAGTCTTCCGCACGGCTTGCCGAAGGGTGCTCCGCCTCCTTCGTGTCGGGGGGCGGGCTTGTCATGACCAACCATCATTGCGCCAATTCGTGCCTTGCCGCACTGTCTGACAGGACGCACGACTATTTCCGCGACGGCTTTTATTCCCACACCCCGGCCGAGGAGCGCCAGTGTCCGGGCATGGAGCTGGACCGCCTTGATACCATCAGCGACGTATCCGGGCAGGTGGCCGACGCGACACGGGGCACGAGTGGGGCCGCCTATACCGCTGCCATGCAGAAGGTCGAAAGTGAACTGACCAGGGACTGTGTCAAGGGCGATCCGACGCACTGGCGCTGTGACATGGTATCACTCTTTCACGGTGGCCAGAGCGCGCTTTATCGCTATCGCCGTTACCAGGATGTGCGTGTCGTCATGGCGCCGGAACAGGGGATCGCCTTTTTCGGCGGGGATCCGGATAATTTCAGCTACCCGCGCTATGACATCGATTTTTCGATGCTGCGGGTCTATGACGGGGGCAGGCCCGTCCATACCCCGTTCCTGAAATTCGATCCCATGGGGCCGAAGGCGGGGGATCTGGTGTTTACATCCGGCAATCCCGGCCGGACCCAGCGCAGCCTCCCGGCATCGGCCCTTGCGTTCCAGCGCGATGTCGCCAATCCCGCGATCATCGGCTACCTTTCGACCCGCGAAGGGATGCTGTGGGAATATTCCCGTCAGGGCACCACCCCCGCCAAGGAGGCGCAGGACGCACTGTTCGGTGTCCAGAATGCCCTGAAATCCTATTCCGGGACGCAGGCCGCGCTGCGTACCGGGGACATTGTCGCGCGGCGTGGCAGGGAGGATGCCGCGCTGCGGTCATGGATCGAGGCGGACGCCAGCCGTCGCAAGGAGTATGGCGACCCTTTCCATGATATCGAGCAGGCCGTGGCAGTCCAGAAGACCCTCTTTCCCACGTACCTGGCGCTGCGCATGGCCATGCCGGGACTGGCGGAAGATGCCGTGACGCTGGTGGATGGCGCGGCGGAGCGCGAAAAACCGGATGCAAAGCGGCATGCGGGCTTCCACGAAGCGCAGCTTGGCGAAATCGAGACGTCCCTTGGTGCGAAGACACCCGTCTATCCCCGGCTGGAGACGGATACCCTTGCCCTCGGGCTGAGCCTGATGCGCCAGACGCTGGGGGCGGATGACCCGCTGGTGACGGGCGTGCTGGGCACCGAAAGCCCGGAGGCGCTGGCCGAGCGCCTGGTGAAAGGGACGAAACTGGCTGACCCCGGCGTGCGTGTCGCGCTGTGGAAAAGGGGACGCACGGCGGTGGATGCGTCATCCGACCCGATGATCGTTTTTGCCCGCAGGCTCTACCCGGCCTATGCCCGGTTGCGTGAGCGGATGCTCAACGAAGTGACATCGCCGCTGCACAAGGCCGAAGGGGACATCGCGCGCGCCATCTTCGCACGGGCCAAAGCCGAAGGGCATGCGGACGATATCTATCCCGATGCAACCTTTTCGCCGCGCCTGTCATGGGGGACGGTAAAGGGATGGACGGAAAATGGCACGGACATCCCGGCCTTTACCGATTTCGCGGGCATGTATCGCCACGCCACCGGCAGCGATCCGTTCGCACTGCCGAAACGCTGGCTGGGGGCTAAATCGAAGGTGGACCCGGCGACCCATCTTGATTTCGTTTCCACGAACGACATTGTCGGCGGCAATTCGGGATCGCCGGTCATCGACCGTAACGGCCATGTGGTCGGGCTGATTTTTGATGGCAACCTGCCCAGTCTGGCGGGCGACCTTTATTATGACATTTCCAGCAACCGGGCGGTTTCCACGGATACCAGCGCCATCATCGCGGCATTGCGCGACGTGTATGACGAACCGACACTGGTGCATGAACTGCTCGACGGGCATCAGGCGGCGGCGTCGGGGGCCGCGAAACCCTGAATATGATTGCATGAGGCACGGCAGGCCCGGCATGGATACGGATCGTGCCGGGCCTGTCGCGCCCACCCGGCCGTGCAGGCCGGATGGGACATCGTGCGGTGTTCAGCCGGCGTTCATGCACAGAACCCGATCACCCGGCCTTTTTCACGGCCACGGGTCTCTTCGTCCAGCAGGGCCAGCAGGCGGTGGTGGGAGACGGGTTGCGGCATGAAACGCGCGCGCCGGCGCACAAGGGCGAAATCCGATGGGGTCAATGGCCCGACATGGCGCAGCCCGGTCGGGGCGGCGTGGCGGAAAAAGCG
Source organism: Novacetimonas maltaceti (assembly GCF_002906255.1). Taxonomy (GTDB): domain Bacteria; phylum Pseudomonadota; class Alphaproteobacteria; order Acetobacterales; family Acetobacteraceae; genus Novacetimonas; species Novacetimonas maltaceti. The sequence continues at coordinate 19,464 of NZ_POTC01000012.1, forward strand.
CGTGAAAGCCGCCTCCCTCTGCCGGGGCGTCAGGTAATCGAAACGGGCCTTGAACAGGAAACGGCGCATGCTTGCGGGGTCAAGCCGGGTGGCAAGGTTCGTGGTGCAGGCAAAGGGCAGGGGATGCTGTTCCATCCATGTCAGCATCTCGTTGACCTGGCTGACCTCCCATGCGCGTTCGGCGTTGCCGCGATTGCCCAGCAGGCTGTCGACCTCGTCGAAAATCAGGAAGGCCCCGGTATCGCGCGCCTCGGCAAAGGCGGCGGCGATCTGGCGTTCGGTCTGCCCCACATACTGCCCCAGCAGGTCGGAGGCTCGTTTCTGCAGCACGGGCAGGTTCATGAGGTCGGCCACATGGCGCGCCCACGCGCTCTTGCCCGATCCCGGCGGCCCGGACAGCAGCAGTGAAATGGCACGCGGGCAGTCAGGTGCCGCGAACTGCCGCGCAAGCTGGACCAGGTCGCAGTCGGCATTGACCAGTGCCGGGTCGTAATCCGCAGGCAGGGGCTGGCTTGCCTGCGGCATCAGACCACCATTTGTTGCGCGCGCGATGCTCATGGCGATCGTGCTGGCTGTATCCGAATTGCCGCGCGCAAGGCGGGTGGACCGCAGGGCATTGCGAAAAATACCGGGCGCGGCGGGAATGGCGTGCGCCAGGGTGACTGCGTCTTCCCCGCTCAGGGTTACATGTTCCGCCTCGGCCATTTCCTGCCACAGCCGGGTGCGGGCCGTTATGTCGGGGGCACGCATCTCTATGCACAGCGCCATGCGCCGCGCGACGGCGGGGCCAAGCGTGGGTAGGTCATTGGCGATCCAGATGACCGGCGTTTCGGCATGTTCCAGCAGGCGATGGAAATAGACCCGGCTGCGGCTCTTGCGCTCCATCGAGAGGGGGGAGGTGAACAGGTCCTCCGCCTCGTCGAACATCAGGACGGACGTGGTGTCCTCAAGCAGGCGCAGGTTGCAGCGCAGGTCCGCCAGGCGTTCCATGCGCGACGGCTCATCGCCGCTGGCGTTGACTTCGCCCACCGGGTAGAGCTTTGCGCCGATCGTGGCGGCAAGGGTTGCCGCGAATTCGGTCTTGCCCGTGCCCGGCGGCCCGTACAGCAGGATATGCACGCCCTTTTCACGTTCCGCCACGGCGGCGCGCAGGATCTGGCGCGCGATGTCGCCCAGTTCGCCGATATGCGTGAACGCGTCCCATTGCAGCGTGGCTTCGCGCGGGGAGGCGACCAGCAGGCTGCGGACATCATGTGTCGGTGATGTGCGGCGTGCGATCAGGCTGGCAAGCCGGGGGAGGAGACTGATATCGCCGTCGTCATCCAGGGCGATGATCCCTGACGTACGCAGTCGCCCCTCCGGGCCGAGCGCCTGGGCAATGGCGGATTCAGGGGCGCCGCTGAGCAACTGGAACAGCGGTATGTCATCGCACAGCGCCATGTTGCGCCCGTGATTGCGTGTCAGGGCATCCCAGAACTGTTCGAACACAGGGTTCGTCATGTACAGGAAGATGATGCCCAGGATGAAGGTTTCCGTATCGTTCAGTCCCAGGATTTCCTGCAGGGGCGCAAGCCATCCCCGGATGTGGCAGGTGTCGGTGGCCGTCTGCGCCCGGCGCCTGTCGAGTTCCGCGCCCATCCGTTTCCATTCATGCGCCGTCAGGGGCTTTTCGCCATCCTGGCGGCTGGGGGCGGGCAGGACCTGTTCGGGCAGGCCAAGCGGCCTGCGGTTCTGGACCACATATTCAACCATGATTGCGGCATCATGTTCATGGCGCTCAAGGCCGGAATGAAGGTGGACCAGTATGCTCAGCAGGAAACCCGCATTGTTGCCTGCAATGGTATTTGACGCTTCATTGGGAGACATTCTCAAAAGCTTCCTGCGCGTGCGGGCGTTCTTGATGTAATTTGCCATGATGTAAGGCCCCGGAAGAATGAATATCTGGAAATATGCGCGATGCCCGCACTAGCGCCACAGGCGGCGGGTGCGGTGGCCGACCGTGACGATCTGGTCATCGGCGCTGATGATGGCATAGATGCCCTTCAACCGGTCATCGTCGGTGCATATGCCTTCCGCCAGCAGTTCCGCATGGCGGCGGCGCGGAAGATAGATCATCTCGCTCCCGCCGCCGGCAGGCTTGCGCACCCCATGCTCCAGAAGCAGGGCGAGGACCACGGGCCGGATGGCGCGCTGCTGGCTGCGCCTGGTGGCATGTTTCGTCATTGCCCCCATGGCGTAGGCGTAGGTCTTCAGAGTATCGCGGCTATGCTTCTTGCTGACGGTACAGGCCATTGCGGTCTCCTCTGTGCATCTGCAGCAGGGATAACCGCGCGCTATGTCAGAAATGGTCGTTGGTGGGACAGGGCGGGCAAAAAACTTTCTCAGGGTCCGGGGGTATGTTCATGATGCTCCAGCGCCTTGCGCAGCAGCCTGCATAATTCCGTACGCAGTTCGACGGGGGCGAGGATTTCCACCGCCGTGCCCCAGGTGAACAGGTAGAAGGCCTGTTCCTGCAGGCCCCCGGCATGGTAGCGCACGATCAGCGAGCCGTCGGGCAGGCGTTCGAGTTCCTGCGTCGGGTGGAAATGGCGCAGTGCTGCGTCCTCCGCCGCCTCGGGCGTGAAGCGCAGGATCACATCATGTGGCGTGTCCTGGTAGATCCCGAATGACCGCGCGGCGAAGGCCTCGAGGTCCCACTGGGCAGGCGGCGGCGTGGCGGGGGCATCCGACAGCTTTATGTCATGCATGCGGTCCAGCCGCCATAACGCGGGTTCCGTCTTGCCCTCCCCGGGGGCGACAAGATAATAGGCCGCCGGCCCATAGAGCAGCCCCCACGGGGTGACCTGACGCAGGCGGTTCGACCCGGTCTTGTACAGGAACGTCACCGCGCATCCCGCCTTGAGCGCCGTGCGGATGGTTTCAAGGATCGTCGGATCGTCCAGCGGGCGCAGGCCAGCCTGCATGGCCTGGCTTTCGCTTGTCAGCAGCGCGTCTAGGTCAGGCGCCATGCGCAGCCGCGCGGCAGGGCGCAGTGCCGCATGGACCTTGTCATACAGCGTGCCGAGAAGGCCCGCGCGCGTGGTATCCCCCTTTGTCTTCAGCGTGGCGATGGCGACACGCAGTTCCGCCAGTTCGTCGACACTTGGCATCTGGAGAAAACCGTCAAGCCCGCCGGGAATGCGGAAGCGTTTCCTGTGGCCGTCCGAGACCGTCTCCCACTGGGGGAACATCTGCTCGAGCACGGCGCGCATGCGATCCACCGTGCGGCGCGTCGTCCCCATTTCGGCCGCCATTTCATCCAGGGTCATGCCTTCGGCGCTGCCCGCGAGTTTGCGGGCCAGCTTCAGAAGGTCATCAAATTTCCCATAGCGCATCGCCGGTCGCTTCGCTCCTGTTATGACCAATTCTGTCATAACAGAAGCCTGCGGCACGCCAACCCGTCACGGCGTATAATGCCCCATCGCCATTTTTCATGATGGCGTGCCGCGCGGCTTATTTCCGGTAGGCGTCAGGCAGGTAGCCGGGACGCGACGTGCGCGGCAGCAGGATATCGGGCAGGCCCGTATGGGACTGGTTGCGCCTGCGGATGCCATCAAGGGTATCTGGCCCGAGCAGCTGGTCATCCGGGCAGAAGGGCGCGCCAAGATAGTCGTTGCAGATCGTGCGCCTGAGCACGATGTCGCGCTTGAGGAACGTGGCGAACAGGAACGGATGGCCCTTTTCTTCGTCAAGCTCCCGGCGGCCGCAGCGCAGTTGCAGGCCCTGTTCAAGGTTGATGAACCACCAGTCCAGCGACAGGTTGCGGTAATATTCGATAAGCCCGTAAAGGTTCCGCAGCGTGGAAGGAGCGTAATTGTGGCTCATGGACCTGAACGCGACTCTTTTTTCGAGATGTGCTGCAAGATCATGCATGGGAAAGGATGCCTTTTGCGAAATCATGGGTGTCCGGTATGTGCATGAAGGTTATGGATACCGGCTACGTCAGGAACGGTCGTAACTGGACAGGTCATGTCGTATTTTGTTGTGATTGGTAAACCGGTGGACGGGCAGGGGCGCGTTCAAGGCTTTTTTCCATCCTGTGTTGCAGGAGAAAGGGTCTCATGCCCCCATGCGAACGCATGGATATGAATGGGGAGCTGCCAATGCCGTTTCTGGCAGATCGTGCGGATTATGGTGATGTGCTGCCTGCTCAATATATCCATAGTAAAGGATGGGCGTATTTAAATGACTCAAGGGTTTGGCAATATGGATGGCGCACGGATTTTCAGGTATTTCCCCAGACATGTTCATATCGCCGGAATCTGCATGTGTGTCGGCATGGCGCTGCCCATACAGAAAACCTATGCCGATCCGGTGATGAAGGCTTATCAGTTTGCTGATGGTTCTACGGAGATCGCTGGTAGCGATGGGGAGAATTTTCTCTGCATCACCCGCAGCAGCATGAAGGAGGGGGCAAACAATACCGTCAGCATCGCAACAGATGGGAAGAACGCGGAGTTTGTCCTGACATCGTCAGATGTCACAGGCGCGGACAGGAATCGTAATTTTGAAGTGAAGTTCATGTACGATGGGAAATACTACAAAGGCTCCATGACAAGGTCGGAGAGCAGGCGGAATATTTTCAGGTTCAGCCTTCCCGCCGATGCGGCCCTCGCATTCCTGAAATCGTTTAATTCCACGGGGCATATGGAAATGTTTTTTGTCCCTATGGATGCAGCGGGCTTCCCTTCCATGGCGGAAGTGGAGTGGAAGTCTTTTCCCACTGACATGAAGCATCAGGAAGATTGCGAGGAATCAAAAGGCCATGTTACGGGATATATTAATGTCATACAGTAAGTATTGATATCTGCTCCTCACCGCAAAAGCGACATCCTTCATGAATGTGCGATATTGCCGCATGGCATGATTGCACTGTAGCGGTTAGACTTCGTGCGAAGCATGCCACGTGGGAGAACGCAATCATTCGTGCCGTTACATCCATTGATGTCGCCCGGGCGGCGGGAGTGTCCCAGTCGGCGGTGTCGCGGGCATTTTCGCCGGGGTCGAGCATCTCTGCACGGACAAAGCAGAAGGTCCTGGCTGCGGCGGCCAGCCTTGGCTACCGGCCCAACCGTATCCCGGCCATCATGCTGTCGGGACGCTCCTTCATGGTGGGGGTGGTGATCGGTGGGCTGGAAAACCCGTTCTATGCCACGGCGCTGGAACGCCTGGCGACCGCCCTGCGGGAAAGTGGCCTGCAGGTGCTGCTCATGCATGTCGATGATGCTCTGACCCTTGACAGTGCGCTCGACCGGTTGGTCAGTTACCGGATCGATGCCATCGTCACGTCGCTGGCCATCGGGTCGAAAGCCGTAGTGCAGGCGCTTTCCCAGCTTCGCCTCCCGGTTGTCTGCTTCAATTCCTCACATGTGGGGCCATGGATCTCGACCGTGAATTCGAACAATCACGGGGCGGGCCTTGTCGCGGCGCGTCTTCTGGGACGGCATGGGATGCAGCGGCCGCTCTGGCTGGCCGGTCCTTCCCGGAATTCGGCGTCGCGCGCACGGGGAAGGGGATTTTGCCAGGGGGTGCGCGATACCGGCATCCCTTCCGCCCGACTGGTCCGGGTGCAGGGGAATGATACCTATGACAGCGGATATGACGCGATTGCCCGCCTGCAAAAGCAGGGCATCCGGCCCGACGCCATTTTTTCCAGCAATGACATGATGGCCTGTGGTGCGATCGATGCGCTGCGTGAGTGCATGGGCCTGCACTGTCCGCATGACGTGGCCATCATGGGATATGACAACATTCCGCAGGCGGCATGGCGCAGTTACGACCTGACATCCTTTGACCAGCAGACCGACCAGATGGTAGCCCGCGCCATGCAGTTGCTGGACGAGGCCCTTGGGACACAGGACGGCCCCGTGTCACGGACATGTATTGTTGACGCGCAGTTGATCGAACGCGGCAGCACGCGCGCCGCCCGATAGGAGATTAGGGCTTGCCTTCGGGCGGGCAAAGCGTGTTGTTTTGCATAGCTATGCAATTTTCCGCCCGTCAGGATCGCCTCATGAGCACACAGAATTTCCGTAGTATTCTCACCGGATCCTTTTCCACCCCCTGTGCCGACAACCCGACCGTCGTGATGATCGAGGCAGCCTACCGGCATGCCGGGATCGATGCGCGCTACATCAACTGCGATGTCACGGCCGCCCATCTGGCGGATGCCGTGAAAGGTGCCGTGGCGATGGAGTGGGTGGGGTTCAACTGCTCGCTCCCGCACAAGGTGGCCGTGATCGCGCATCTTGATGAACTGGCGCAGGCCGCGCGGATCATTGGCGCCGTGAACTGTGTTTCCATTCGCGATGGCAGGCTGGTGGGGGATAATACCGACGGCAAGGGCTTTCTGGCCTCGTTGCGTGACGTAAGCGATCCTGCGGGTAGACATGTTTTCCTGCTGGGGGCCGGTGGCGCGGCGCGAGCCATTGCCGTTGAGCTCGGGCTGGCGGGGGCTGGCCACATCACCGTGGTCAACCGCGATCCTGAAAAGGCCGCGACCATCGCGGCGCTGGTGCGCGACAATACCGGTTGTGACGCCACCGCCGGGGCATGGGCGGGGAAGGCCCGCATTCCCGCGGGGACCGATATCGTCATCAATGCCACATCGGTTGGCCTGGGCGATGCACAGGCCATGCCGGATGTCGATCTGGACACGCTGGCAAGTGGACAGGTTGTCGCGGATGTCATTCCCAATCCCCCGATGACCCGCTTCCTGCGCGAAGCGCATGCGCGTGGCTGCACGCCGCTTGATGGTCTGGGCATGCTGGTCAACCAGGGCGTGATCGGTGTGGAGTTGTGGCTTGGCAAGACACTTGATGCCGGTGTGATGAAGCAGGCCCTGCGCGATATTTTCGGCGCGTCCGACGCGGGTTGACCCGCGCCCCCGCCACAGGGAAAAGGAGCCCGCCGGCATGACCTCCATCCCGGACATTCAGGACATATCCTGCAACCAGGTGCATCAACACGCGCTGGCAGCCCTGGCGGGCATGGTGCATCGTGGTGACCAGACCGTGTCCGCGCGCCGCTACGTGTCGATTGCCGCCACGGTTGCCGCAGTGGGCGGACTGCTGTTTGGATATGACACCGGCATCATCGCATCCGCCCTGATTTTCGTGACGCAGACATTCTCGCTGTCAACCGCCGGGCAGGAATGGGTGGCGGCGGCCCTGAATATCGGGGCGATTTTTGGTGCCCTGCTGAGTGGCCCAGTGTCGGACCGGTGGGGGCGACGGCCCGCCATCATGGTGGCTGCGGGCATTTTCATCATCGCCTCGCTGGGGTGCGGGCTGGCGCCAGATGTCGGGACCCTGATTGTCGCGCGGTTGTGGCTGGGGGCGGCAATCGGTGCGACCACGCAGATCGTCCCGGTCTATGTGGCCGAACTGGCCCCGGCATCCCGACGCGGGGGGCTGGTTTCGCTGTTCCAGCTTGTCTTTTCACTGGGACTGCTGCTGGCTTTCTTCGTGGGGTACGAACTGTCCGGCAGCGCGGAGTCATGGCGGGCGATGTTCATGCTGGGTGCCGTCCCGGCCATCCTGCTCGGCCTTGGCATGATTTTCCTGCCTGAAAGCCCGCGTTGGCTGCTGCATCATGATCATGAACAGCGTGCCGTCTCGATCCTGTATAAACTGCGCGGACACAGGGACATCGTCCGTCAGGAACTGGATGACGTGCTGCAGGCTGACGCGGGCGAAGCCGCAGGGGCAGGGGGTGCGGGTCTTCGCACACGCTGGGTCCGTCCCGCCCTGATCGCAGCGCTGGGGGTTGCTGCGTTTTCGCAACTGTCCGGCCCCAATGTCATTGTCTATTACGCGCCCATCATCCTGTCGCAGGCCGGGCTTGGCCATTCGGCGGCGTTGCTGACATCCGTGTCGGTTGGCGTGACCTCCACGATTACAACCGCGATGGGCATTGCCCTGATCGACCGGGTCGGGCGCCGGCGCATGATGTTATGGATGCTGCCGGTCGCGGCCCTGTCGCTGTTCGTGCTGGGGGCGGTCTTCCTCAGTTCCGCGCCATTGGTGGGCGTGCGCCTGTATCTTATGGTCCTGTCGCTGCTGGGCTACATCTTCTTCAATTTCGGATCGCTGTCGGTGGCGGTCTGGTTGATCGCCGCCGAGGTCTTTCCCCTTTTCATCCGTAGCAAGGCGATGGGACTGGCAAGTGCCACGGTCTGGGTGTCCGATACGCTTGTCTCGCTCGTCACGCTCTCCCTTGTTGAGGCGCTTGGCACGACGGGGACGTTCTGGCTGTTCGGTGTCATCAATCTTGCGGCGTTTGCATTCGTATGGAAATACGTGCCCGAAACTGCCGGCACCACCCTTGAAGAAATTGAAACCGCATTGAAGCGCGGGAATTTTTACAGGACCATCCGCTGAAGCCGCACGGCCCTTTCCGCTCATGCCTTGCGGCACATTCCGTCGAGCAGCACGTCGAGCGCCGCGCGCACCGGTTCGGCGCCGACTTTTTCTTCAAGGAGCTGGCCATTGATGGCCAGCATGGCGAGGCCGTGCACCTGCGCCCAGCATGCCGCCGCCAGTGCGTTTACGGCAACCGGCCGGAAACTGCCATCGCGCCGGCCTTCTTCCAGAAAGCGCAGGAGGATCCCGAACGTCTCCATCGCCGCGTCATGCAGGGCCGGGTCTGCCGTCTTGTCGGCATCGCCACTGAACATCAGGCGATAAAGGCCGGAATGGTCGCACGCAAACGCAATGCAGGCATTGGCCCCGGCCACGAATTTCGCGCGCATGCACAGATCATCGGATGACATCGCCGCCGTCATGGCCTGCCCAAGCCGGACATAGCCGATCCGGGCCAGTTCCCGCAGCAATGCCTCACGGTCATGGAAATGCTTGTAAGGGGCGGCATGGCTGACCCCGGTGCGCCGTGCGACTTCACGCAGCGTAAAGGCCCAGTTCTGGTCCGTGGCGAGCATGGCAAGGGCCGTGTCGATCAGGGCGCGGCGCAGGTCACCATGATGATAGGGGCGGTCCTTTGTTTCACTCATTCGTGATGCCTATGTTTACAGAAGAAACTTTCGTTGACACGGGATCTTCATCCTCCATATCCTGCCTGCACAAGTTTCTCCTGTAAACATGGAGGGGGCAATGTCAGACACGGTTCATGCGCCTGTCACGCCAGTCGACCTGTCGCGTATCCTTGAGCGCCAGCGTGCCGCGTTCGTGCATGCCGGACCACCCGGCGCGGGGCGGCGCCGGGCCGACCTGCGCCGCCTGAAGGCAGAAGTCCTGAAGCGGCGCGCTGGAATCATGGCGGCCCTGAAGGCGGATTTCGGCCAGCGGTCGGAACGTGAAAGCGCCATTGTGGAACTGATCCCGCTGGTGCAGTCGATCAATTACCTCATTCGGCATCTGGGGGGCTGGATGAAACCGGAACGTCGCCACGTTTCGGCCTATTTCCAGAGTGGTGGCGCATGGGTGATCCGTCAGCCGGTTGGTGTGGTGGGGATTATCGCGCCCTGGAATTACCCGCTCTCCCTCGCGCTGGTGCCCCTGGCCACGGCCATCGCCGCAGGCAATCGCGCCATGATCAAGCCGTCGGAACTGACACCGGCGACATCGGTGGTGATCGGGCAGATCATACAGGCGGCCTTCCCGCCAGAGCAGGTCTGTGTGGTTACGGGTGATGCGGAAATGGGGGCGGCGTTTTCAGCCCTGCCATTTGACCATATCCTGTTTACCGGCAGTACGGCGGTCGGAAAGAAGGTGGCGGCCGCTGCTGCCGCCAACCTGACCCCGGTGACACTCGAACTCGGTGGCAAATCCCCCGTGGTCATCGAACCCGGTTTTCCCATGGACCGGGTGGCGCAGCGTGTGGCGTTCGGCAAGCTGACCAATGCGGGACAGACCTGTATCGCGCCCGACTACGTGCTGGTTCACGAGGCGGACCAGCAGGCTTTTGTCACGGCGTATCAGGAGGCCGTCAGGAAGCAGCATCCGGGTGAATATGTGGGCTCCCCCGATTATACGGCCATCCTCAACGCGCATCACTACGCGCGACTGGACCACCTGATCTGCGATGCCGGGGCACAGGGCGCGCATGTCGTGCATCTGGGACGTGATTCCGCAGACAGCCATGTCCTTGCGCCTGTCCTTATCCTGGACGTTACGCCTGCGATGGCCGTCATGCAGGAGGAAATCTTCGGTCCTGTCCTGCCGGTGCTGCGATACCGGACGCTTGATGATGCCATCGCCTTCATCAACGCGCGTCCCCGCCCGCTGGCTCTGTATTACTTCGGGGACAGGCGCGCCGGGCGGGACAGGCTGCTGCAGCGTACGCTTTCGGGGAATGTCATGCTCAACGGGACATTGCTGCATTACGCGCAGGACGACCTGCCATTCGGCGGCGTGGGGGAGAGCGGGATTGGGGCATACCACGGGAAAGAAGGCTTCATTCAACTGACCCATGCGCGTGGCGTTTACCGGCAGGGACGCTTCAATGCGGCGGATATCCTTCGGCCACCATTTGGAAAGATTACTGATCTCATAACGAATTTCATCCTGAGATGAAAAGTTCCACACGGTGCGCACCTGCACGGCTGTGCCTGTCATGCCGCGCCGATGGGCAGTTTCCTTCGGTCAAACCCCGGACTGAGGTCAAGATTTACAAGATATGCCACATTTGAAGATTATGACGTTTGATAAAATGTGCTCTATTTTCCGGAAGCTGTTTAAAAAGGAGCAATACTCCCGGAACGGGGTGCGTTGGAAAAATTCCGTTCGTGCGTGGCCGGCCTTCATGACGGCAGGGACCACAGTTTTGGAAATTCAAGAATAGTTCGTAATTTTTCTGAACCCATAAGGGAAGCACATGCCTTCCGGGTCAGACTGGATGAGCAGGCGTGATATGTCCAGAAGATATCGAGGACGTATTCGCATGTGATGAGGACGGCAAATGCCCGACCTGAGGAGACAGCCTGAAAAGGTCATTTGCCCTGAAGGGTTCTGATCTGGGATATCAGCCTGTAATCCTCCTCGTAAATCTTACGGATACGATAGAGCTGGTCTGCATTCAGGGGCGGCAGGTCGTCTTGTGTCCTGTTGGCGTGGGGGATGCGGTTCGGGGTATATGCCTTCATGAATCTCCTTATGCTGTCCATGTCTTCCATCATGAATAGGTGATCGACCGCGATCCTGCCGTTCCTGTCGGTAAGATACCATTTCTGTTGCCGGAAAATATGGTCGATGTCATAGGGACGGCGCGCCGCATCAATATGGTCAAGGGCATCGTCAATGCAGCGGAAATTCATGTATTGCCGCCGGAAGCCCGCAGTCACGCGCCTGTCGCTGCTTCCGCCCATCCGTGCATATCGATAAGCAGACAGGAAACGCTGTAACGGATCACGCAGGATGGCAAAGGACGGGTATTTATGGACATTCGACATGCGATTGTGAAAGTAACGAATGGTTTCATGCCCGATTTCCATATCGTAAAGCATACGGGAAATGGATGTTCCTGCATTCTTGGGGATATGGATGAACAGCAACCCGCATTGGCGGATCCTTTTCAGACGTTTCCTGCGCTTGGGACCGGGGGGATAAGGGATATGCAGTTCCGCAAGACGTTCATGCAGGTCACTGGACATTTTGACACCAACGACAGGCTGCAGAAGGGTTTGCATGCAATCTCTATTCCCATCAAACTGGATCCGGAGGATGCCGGGCAATTATGAAGAAAAAAAGATAACATTGTGTAACGAATGGCAACAGGTTGGACATGGCCCCTAGGCTCAGGACCCATTGATTTTTGTAGGGAATTTTGATTCAGGCTCTGCAAGGAGACTGAAGATGAGCGACCTGTTTTGGCTGACGGACGATCAGATGGAGCGCCTGCGACCGTTTTTTCCCAAGAGCCACGGCAAACCTCGTGTTGATGACCGCCGCGTGCTGAGTGGCATCATTTTCGTGAACCGCAATGGTCTGCGCTGGCGGGATGCGCCCCGGGAATACGGCCCACACAAGATGCTCTACAACCGTTGGAAACGTTGGGGCGACATGGGCATTTTCATGCGGATGATGGATGGCCTGTCTGCCGAAAAAGCAGAGCCTCAGACCATTATGATTGATGCGACCTATCTCAAAGCACATCGCACGGCTTCAAGCCTGCGGCTAAAAAAGGGGATCCAGGGCGTCTGATCGGACGGACAAAAGGTGGCATGAATACGAAGCTGCATGCGGTCACGGATCAGAACGGACGACCGCTGAGCTTCTTCATGACGGCGGAACAGGTCAGTGATTACACCGGTGCCGCTGCTCTGCTGGACAGCCTTCCTATGGCACAGTGGATGCTGGCGGACCGGGGTTATGATGCTGACTGGTTCCGGGATGCCTTGGAGGAAAAAGGGATCAGGCCCTGCATTCCGGGACGGAGATCCCGCGGAAAGCCAGTCAAATACGACAAGCGAAAATACAAAAGACGCAACCGCATCGAGATTATGTTCGGAAGGCTCAAGGACTGGCGGCGGGTCGCAACCCGCTATGACAGATGCCCCACCGTCTTCTTCTCCGCCATCTGCCTCGCCGCAACCGTCATCTTCTGGCTATGAGTCCTGAGCCTAATGGACCATGGGGCATGTCCTGATCCCGGAATTGCAGGCGTTTTTTCCATCCTGACATATTGGAGGCCGGGATGGAAAATCATTCAGCGATAATGGGGGAGGCGGTCAGTCAGGCATTTTGATTTTTGCTGACTTTATTTCGTGTTTTTGCGCATCCAGATTGCCGAATACGGTAAACGTGCAGAGCCCGTCAGAAGCGCGGTTTGCATTGGAGCAGTTGCTTCCTATGTATTTCTTGCTGTCATCGTCTATGTCATTGTAATTTATCTTATAGGAAATGCTGGTTCTCATACCTTCCGATGATCGGGACATGTCTATCGGGTTAAAATAGCATGTCCGTAGGCTTTCATTCAGGTCGCAATGTATTTTCCCTGTCCCGATTTCAGATGCACTGTATGTGCTGGCATATTTGTAAATAAAAATACCAAAAACAGAAAATAATATCGCGAAAAATAAAATATTTGATGTAAATCTGAGTGCTGTCTTTAACATAACGTGCCCTGCGTGTTATCTATTGTTCCTCAGATTTTAGCATGGTTGAATGTATTGATATACATGGAAAATGGTTTTGTTTTCCTGAATATTATGCGCAGGAAAGCATCGGACTGTTCAGTCACCCATGATCCTGACGGTCCCGTCCGGGTTCCGCGTCACGGGGTCAATCCTCATGATGGCTTTGGGGGACAGGCTTCCATAAAGATGCGGAAACAACTGACCCGCGCGCGAAGGCTCCCACCGCAGGGCATCCCCAAGGCTCTTCCGGTCGATTGCGGCAAGCATCAGGCCGGATTGTCCCTTGAAATACAGGTCGACCGTGGTGGTCACCTGGGCGGCGGTGGACATATGTATGAAACCATCGGCGAGATCGAGCGCGGAGCCGGCGAACACGTTTTCCCGCATCAGGGATTCATATTCAGGTGCCGTCAGGATTTTATATACGGTCTGTTCCGTCATGAATTTCCATCCAATCTAATCTGGCGTGTGCTGTAATTTCTTAAAACAGGATCAGGTTGATCGACAGCCCAAATAAAACCATGCTCCACAGGGTGACCAGGACCATCTTTCTCTTTATGACATTTCTGGACAGCAGGGAAATGAGGGGGTCATGAAACTCCCTGAACGCTCTTTTATCCTTTTCCCGGTACAGTCCGTTATTTTCGCAGATCCCCACGGATTCCATCAGGAAAAGGCGGAACGCGCCAAGCTCGTCCTCCTTGTACAAGGTTTCCCTGTTGATGGAGATTGTCTTCGGACCACATCGTAATATACGCATGACGAATAAAAGATATTTATTTATCCCAAGATATTGCGAAGCCTCCACAGGGGAAAGAATGGCCTTCCTGGGAAAGCGTATCAGGCCTGTCGTGTCACCTTGAAACGAAGTCATCGGAATGTTCTTTCCTTTGTGGTGAGGGGAGGGTGTGCAGGTCCACCTGATCTTTGGGGTTGGCGGTCATCATACATCGCCTGTGGCTTCAGCCTCAATCGGCACGCGGCATATATGTCCCGGCAGGAGGTCACGAGCGTTCGATCTCGACCCGGGAGTCTTTTTTCATGGCTGGCGGATGGCCGGTCTTGCTGGATATGAAGTCTTCATGCGGTGGCAGTCCCACATGAGCAAAAAAATCAAACAGAAAATCCAATCTTGTTTCCGTAAAGCAAGCATTGACAGAAATATATTTTCAATCTAATGGGAAAAATAAGGTGGTATACTACTGAAAAATTTATATTCTGTTCTAGGGTTCTGAATGAATATCAGGCTTTCTTGGTGAATAATCATTATGAGATGATTGATTGTTATTTGGTAATGCGTTCCCGCGTGAATGTAAACCTGTAAGAATTTTCCTCCGGAATACCTCTGGTTTGTTCCTGAAACAGCATATTGAATACAGGATATAGTCCCAATTCCATGATCTGGCGTCTCTTGAAGTCTCCTTTTGTTTCCGGGGTGCTGTTTGCGCTGCTGATGGCGGTGGTGTGCCTGACGTACCTGCCCCCTGATCGCCAGGCGTTCGTGGCGATCGGCGGTGCTGTCCTGTTTTTCCTTGTCCGCCGGCATAATGAACGCTGGTCGCGCTGCTTCCTGATGGTGCTTTCCCTCGTTGTGTCGGGGCGCTACCTGGTGTGGCGGTTCACCTCGACCCTCGACCTTGATGGTGCCTTGCAGACCATTCTGGTGCTGGCGCTGGCCATTGGCGAAATTTACACCACCATTCGTGTCGGGTTCACGTATTTCCAGCTTGCGTGGCCCCTGCGGCGGCAGATCCATCCCCTGCCGGACGATCCCGCAACCTGGCCGGTCATCGACGTGTACGTCCCGACCTATAACGAGGATATTTCCATTGTCCGCACCACGGTGCTGGGCTGCCTGTCCCTGGACTGGCCCGCGGACAAGCTCAACGTCTATATCCTAGATGACGGGCGGCGGCCTGCATTCCGCGACTTTGCCATGCAGGTGGGGGCGGGCTATATCAACCGCGCGCAGAACATGCATGCGAAGGCAGGCAACCTCAATCACGCCATCAGCGTGACGACAGGCGACATCATCGCCATTTTTGACTGCGACCATGTGCCCGTGCGCGGGTTCCTGAAGAAGACCGTCGGGTGGATGATCGCGGACCCCAACCTGGCACTGCTGCAGACGCCGCATCATTTCTATTCCCCCGATCCCTTCCGGCGCAACATGAGCAGGGGGATGGAGGTCCCGCCCGAAAGCAACCTGTTCTACGGGCTGCTGCAGGACGGCAACGACTTCTGGAATGCGACGTTCTTCTGCGGTTCGTGCGCCCTGCTGCGGCGCAAGGCCATCACCTCGATCAACGGGTTCGCCACCGAAACCGTGACGGAGGACGCCCATACGGCCCTGCGCATGCAGCGCAAGGGGTGGGGGACGGGATACCTGCGTGAACCGCTTGCCGCCGGGCTGGAGACGGAAACCCTTCTCCTGCAGGTCGGGCAGCGCGTGCGCTGGGCGCGCGGGATGTTCCAGATGCTGCGCCTCGACAACCCGCTGTTTGGGCGTGGCCTGCGCCTGACGCAGCGGATCTGTTACATGGCGGCGGCGACGAACTACTTTTTCGCCATGCCAAGGATCATGTTCCTGATGGCCCCGCTGGCCTACCTGTTCCTGGGCGTCACCATGATCGCGGCATCGCCGTACGAACTTGCGGTCTATGCGCTGCCGCACCTGTTCCATACGACCATGACCATGTCGCGCCTGCAGGGGCGGTGGCGTTACTCCTTCTGGAGCGAAATTTACGAATCCATGCTTGCGCCATTTCTGGTGCGCATGACGTTCGTCACCATGATCGCGCCGCACAAGGGCAGTTTCAACGTCACGGACAAGGGCGGCCTGCTGGACCGGGAGCGTTTCGACTGGCGCGCCTCCTATCCCGGCGTGATCATGGCCGTCATACTGGTGGTCGGCCTGTTCAGCGGTATCTGGGCGGCGATCGCCCATTACCATGAAACGCTGGTTTTCCGGGCGATGGCGGTCAATTCGATCTGGGTGCTGTTCAGCCTGATCATCGTCCTTGGCGGTGTGGCCGCCGCACGTGAGACGCGCCAGCGCCGCCGCAACCACCGCGTTGCCGCCACACTCCCGTTCAGTCTTGCGGACGGGGCGGGAGGGGTGTTCGCATGCCGCAGCGTCGATGTCTCGATGGGGGGCTGCCAGCTTGACGTGCCCGCCGGACTGCCGGTTGAGGTGGGGCAGGTGGTGTCGCTGGGCTGGTCGCTTGTAACCGGTCCGGTCACGATGCGCGCAACTGTCATCGCCCGGCGCGAGGGGCGGTTGCACCTGCAGTGGATCATCCCCGGGATTGCGGCGGAAAGGCAGGTCGTGGGACTGGTGTTCGGCCGTGATGATGCCTGGGCGCAGTGGTCCGATTTCCCGCCGGACCGTCCCCTGCGCAGCCTCTACCTGCTTGTGGTCAGCATCTGTGCGCTGTTCCGCCCCTATCCCCGCGCGGAGGCGGCGACGCCCGTCCCGCAGGCCGCGGAAAAGAAGGCACCGCCCGAAGAGAAGCTGCCCGCCCGGCAGCTTGTCATCCCGCCGGACCAGAAGGTGACGATGCGCAATGTCGGCACGATGGTCATGCTGGCGGTGCTGTTCGTCCTTTCTGGCGGGGCGTGGGGTGCGTGCGCGGCACAGGCCACGCAGGGCGCGGACATCGCGGCGGGTCGCGACAATCCGGTCGTCGCCATCGACGATGCGCACATGACCGTCGCGGATGTGGACGAGGTCTCGCGCCAGCCCGTCACACGTACGCGCACCCTGGCGGAAATACGGCCGGGGGAGGAGATGGTCCTGCGGGCAGGCGCACCGTTGCAGGGCCTGATCGCGAAGGTGGGGCGCGACGTCATCATCACGGCCGCGCACCTTGACGTTTCAGGGACCGCGCGCATGGGAAGCGCGGCAGGTCACGCGGCAGTCGCGGTCAGCATCAACAATCAGGATGTGGGCGTGATCTGTCCTGCGGCCGATGGAAGCTTCGGCCCGGTGGACCTGCCGGTCAGCACCATGTTCCTTGATACGCGCAACAGGATCAATTTCCGCCTGTTCATGCGTGGCCCCCAGCCGTCCGGGTATCCCGCACCGGCCTGCGGGCCGGATGCGCGCGGGCCGACCGGCACTGTGGCGCAGGTCACGGATCCCGCCACCCGGATTACGATTTCACCACAATCCACCCTGACGCTGACAACCGTCAGCCTTGTGCCGCACCGCCTGCTGTCGGCCCTGCCTTATCCGGTGCTCGACCCTGATGCGGCGCAGGCGCCGGTGGTGACCTTCGTCATGCCCGGCCTGTCCGATCCGGACATGCTGGCATCCGCGGGGATGCTGGCGTCATGGTTCGGGTTGCAGGCGCGTGACCGCCGCATCCATTTCAACGTGACGGATACCCTTCCATCGCAAGGCAACGCGGTGGCCATCGGACCGGGTCTGCCGGGACCGTGGGGGGCCGTGCCGGCGGGGCCGGAACTGGCGGCCGTGCCAAACCCGCATGACAGGTTCGGCACGACACTGGTGGTGACCGGGCGCAGCATGGCGGAGGTCAGGATCGCGGCCCGGGCGCTTGCCCTTGGGGCCGAACATGACGCGGTGGGCGCGCACGCGCTAGCCCCGGTCCTCAATCCCCCCGCCCGGCAGCCCTATGATGCCCCCGGACTGGTGCGCACCGACCGGCCCGTCACCTTTGGCGAACTGGTCTCGACCGCATCCCTGCGCACCCACGGCCTGATGTCCGGGACGCTCCAGGTGCCGATCTCCCTGCCGCCGGACCTGCGGTCATGGCGTTCAAGGCCGTTCATGGCGCGCCTGCAACTCCGCGCGCCCGAAGACGGGGTGCTGGACCGTGCGAAATCGCATGTCAGCGTGACGCTCAACGGGACATACCTGCATTCCTACCCGCTGGTGCCGTGGTCGCTCAACCCGTTCCGCGCACGTGGCGCGCCGGTGGAACATGACCTGGAACTGCCGGTCTGGAAGATGTCGCAGCATAACGAACTGCGCCTGTATTTCGATGTCCAGCCCCGGCACATGACGGAACAGGCGGCCATCGCCTCGCCCGATGTGGTCGAACTCGACCCGTCCTCGACGATGGATTTTTCGAAGTCGCGCCATTTCGCGGTGCTGCCGGATATCACGATGTTCGCGACCGCGGCCTTTCCCTTCTCCCGCATGGCGGACCTGTCGGAAACGACCGTGCTGCTGCCGCCGCACCCGGCGGCGGAGACCGTTGCGACATTCCTTGACCTGATGGGCTTTGCCGGGGCCATCAGCAGCTATCCCGTGACGGGCGTGGATGTCCGCACCACCGATATGCCGGTTGACGGGTCGATCACGGGCGATGTGCTGGTGGTCTCCACGCTGGACGGACTGGGCAACGCGCGGGCGGCCCTTGCCAATGCGGGGTATGTGCGTCACCGCTCCCTCCTCGAGCGTGTCGGGGCGCGGGTGATGCACCCGGACCGGGGCGCTGCCCCGCCGTCCTATGACCTGGCGGAAGGGGCGGTGGTGGCCGCGCAGTCGCCGTTCGTTGCGCACCGTTCCGTGGTTGCGGTGCTGGGGGCGACACCCGCCGCGCTGTCGGCCATGGTCCATGACCTGCGTGACCCGGCGCACATGGCGCGTTTCCAGGGGGATATGGTGATCCGCCACGGGGACCGCCTGGATGATTACCGCACCGGGGGGGTCTATACCGTGGGGAACATGCCGGCATGGATGCTGCCGGACTGGTACCTTGGCGGCCATCCGCTGCTGCTGTGCGTGCTTGGGGTCATGGCCGCACTGTGCGGAACGTCATGCGCCATGAAACTGCTGGGCGCACGCAGCAGGCGGCGCATCCTGAACGATGACCTGACGGGCGACCTGTAATACAATGAGTCTGACCATGCTTGATGGGCCTTTTGTCCCGTGTCGCGTTTCCGTACCGTCCGCCCGCCGCCCCGTGGCATGGATGTGGGGGGGCATTGCGCTTGCCGGGGCCGTGTGCCTGTGCACGCCACCCGCATCCGCGCAGACGCCGGTGCGCTATGCCGAAGGCATCCTCGACCAGCAGATAGAGGAAGGGGCCTTCTGGATCCACCATGGGAACGATACGCACGCCCTGCATGCGCTTGAGCGCGCGTTGCGGATCGAGCCGGACAATCTGGAGGCGCGCCTCATGCTGGGCGCGGTTCAGGTGCACCAGAACGACCTTCCCGCGGCCCGTGCCACATTGCAGGCATTGCAGGCGCAGGGGGCGACGGCGCAGGCCGCGATGCTGCGTGGCTGGATCGGGCAGCCCCCCATCGACCCTGCCGCGCTTGCGAATGCCCGTGCCGTGGCCGACCATGGCAAGCCACTGCAGGCGACGCTGGCCTATCGCGCCGTTTTCCGCGACGCGCACCCGCTGCCGGAACAGGAACTGGAATATGACCGGGTCCTGTCGGGGTCGCTTCTGGGATATGCCGAGGCCACGCAGCGACTGCGTGCGCTTGGCGCGCTGCTGCCGCACGACCTTGAGGTGCGCATGGCCCTTGCGCAGGCGCTGAGCTATCGCCCGGCCTCCCGCCCCGCCGCCATCGAGGACATGCGCACACTGGCCACGTCATCCGCGACGCCGGACTTTATCCGTGACGAGGTGATGCAGTCATGGCGCAAGACGCTGGAATGGATGGGAACGGACCCGCAGGCGGAGCCGTATTACCGCGAATGGCTGTCGCTGCATCCCGACGATGCGGAAATGCGCGCCCGTCTGGATACGGTGCAGGCCGCACGGGTAGAGGCTGAACGCATGGCGCTGGTGGGGCGGGGGTATCATGCGCTGTCGCATGGCGATCTGGACCAGGCGGAGGCGGATTTCCACAATTCCATGCAGTCCGATACCCCCCGGCCGGAAGCGCTGGAGGGGCTGGGCCTTGTGGCGCAGCGCCGTGGGGATACAAAGGCCGCGCGTACCTTCCTGACGCAGGCGCTGGGCCTTGCGCCGGGGAACGAAGGCATCCGCGCGGCCCTTGCCGGGCTGGATGCGCCGGGCGGCGACCCGCAACTGGCGCGCATGTGGGCGCTGGTGGCGCATCACCAGTATGAGGAAGCATGGGCCATGCTGCCTGCCGTGGAAAAGGACCATGGCAGGATTGTCGACACGGTCCGGGTGCGCGCCATCATCGAACAGTCACGTCACCAGTTGGGCAGCGCGGAGGCGGCATGGCGCGAGGTGCTGCGTATGGTGCCCGGCGACATGCCTGCTGCGGCGGCCCTGTCCGACGTGCTGATCGAAGAGGGGAAGATCCGTGAGGCCGAGGGATGGGTCGCGCGGCTCAGGGCGGCGCGCTATCCCGGCGTTACGGGGCTGGAGGCCAGTGTGCTCGGTGCCATGGCGGAGATCGAGACGGACCCGCGCAAACGTGTCCTGCTGCTGGAACAGGCGGTGCGTGATGCCCCGCGCAATGGCTGGCTGCGGCTGCATCTGGCGCAGGCCCTGCTGACACAGGGGCAGGCGACGCGTGCACGCACGCTGATGGCGCCGCTATGCGGTTCCCTGCCGAAGACGGACGAGGACATGCGCATCTGTTTCGCCTTCGCCCTGCAGGATCAGGATATGCCCCGTGCCGATGCGCTGCTGGCGCACCTGCCGCGCGCGGACATCACCGCGCAGATGGCCGATGGCGTGGCGCAGGTGATGCTGTGGCACCGGATCAGCACCCTGCCACCGCAGGATGCGCAGGCGGTTGCGATGCTGGAGAGCATGTCCGTGGTGCCTGACCCCGAAGGGACGCACGCGCGCCTGGTGGTGGATGCAATGCTCAGGCGGCATGCGTCGGCCCAGGCCACGGCCGGGGTGCTGCAACGTGCCCTGGCACAGGATGCGGGGCATGTCACGGTGAACCAGAGCCTGTCCTACGCCGGCATGTTCATGCAGATTGGCGACCCCATGGCGGCGCAGCGGGTGCTTGATGCGCTGCCCTCCATCATGCAGGGCAGGCAGCTGACGCCTACGCAGGCGCGCGACCTGCATGACATGCGCAAGAGCCTTGCGATCGCGCAGGCCGACCATGATGACATTGATGGCCATCCCGACGCGGCGCGACGCCTGCTTGACCCGCTGCTGGCGCAAAATCCGGAGGATGCCGACCTGCTTCTGGCCCGCGGGCGTGTCGAGGCCGCGATGCGCAGGCCCGTGGATGCGCTGGTTTATGACCGCCGGGCGCTTGCCATCCGTCCCGATGACAGGATGGGCGAGGCCGCCCTTGCCCGGGACAGCCTTGCAGGTGGCCATGAACAGGCAGCGCGGGAGATGGCGCGCACGTTGCAGCAGGCCCACCCGCAATGGGGCGACACATGGGAAATCCAGGCCGAGATCGACGGTCTGGACGGTCGCGACCGTCGCCGCCTGCGCGATGTGCAACGTGCCCGCACACTGGACTGCACGCCCACGCGGGACGAGGATGATTCCACCGGCCACGGGACGCGTATCGATGCAGGCTGCGCCCCGTATCGCGTGCGTGCCGCCGATGAATGGCCCGACATCAGCACCGGTTTCGTGCCCGGCATGGGGGCAGGCATGCCGGAGGTTTACCATTACGACCCGTCCCTGACCCCGGTGCAGGCGCTGGACCGGCAGGGGGACTACCTGTCGCGTGCGCTTGGGCCACAGGCTGACGGCAATCTGGAAATCCGTGACCGTTCGGGGCAGTCGGGGCTGGGCCACATGACAGTGGTCAATATCCCCATGACCGCCACGCTGCCGTTTTCCTCCACCCAGCACCAGTTTTCCTTTTCGGTGATGCCCAGTGTGCTGATGTCCGGGGACCCGCTGGCGTCCACGGGCACGGCGCTGCAATATGGCAGTGTCGCGGGTAATGGCGTGCGCTCCGGTTTCCATGTGCCTGCCGCCGTCGCGGGTGTCGCGCTGTCGGCGCATTACCAGTGGCGGTGGGTGGCGGCCGATGTCGGGTCAACCCCGCTGGGGTTTGCCACGTCCAATGTCCTTGGCGGGATCGAACTGACGCCGCACCTGACCCATGACCTGATCCTGCGCGTGACGGGGGAACGCCGCGCGGTGACCGACAGCCTTCTGGCCTATTCCGGGGCGCGGGATCCCGGCACGGGACGGATCTGGGGCGGGGTGACGCGCAACCGCGGGCATGGGCAACTGGAATGGTCGCAGCCGGGATACAACCTGTATGCCGGTGGTGGCTATGCGGTGATGCAGGGCACCAATACGGTGGCCAATCACGAGGCCGAGGCCGGGGCAGGTGGCTCCGCCCTGGTGTGGCACCGCCATGATGCGCAGCATCTGCGCCTTGGGCTGGACCTTGTCTATTTCGGGTATCGCCGCAATTCCTACTTCTTTACATGGGGGCAGGGGGGCTACTTCTCCCCGCATGCGTTCATGGCGGCGCTGATGCCGCTGACCTATGACGGGCATGCCGGGCGGTGGACATGGCTGTTCAAGGGCGAAGGCGGCTACCAGCATTATACCGAAAACGCGACCGCGATGTTCCCGCTGGGGGAGGGCGGGATCGCGGCAAGGCAGAAATATGCCGGGCAGTCGACCGGTGGCCTTGCGGGCAATGTCATGGCGCGCGCCATTTACCAGATGACCCCGTCATTGCGCCTTGGCGTGGAGGGGGGATATTCCCGTTCGGGAAGCTGGGATGAAGTCCACGGCATGCTCATGCTGCATTACGCGCCGGGGCACTGAACCGGGTAACGGTGCATGATTCACAGGTTTGCATGGCGGCAAACCTGTGAATGGCCTGTCTTTACTGTCTGGAAACCGGGTGCCACGGATTGAGGCGTTTTTTCCTCCGGTTCATGGAATGTCGCGCCTGATGACCGACGCGACTTTCAATGACCGGATCCGTAAAATGGGATCACACGGGCCCGTGCCATAACCGTCCAGCTTACCAGCATTTTCCCTTGCAGTCTGTCGAAACGACCCTGCCGTTTTTCTTCAGGACGCCTGTAGGGATGTCATAGACATAGGTCGCCATTGGCGCTCCCTTGTAGCGGAGTGGGTGGTAGGCTTCAAATGCCAGGGTTATGCTCTTGCCGGGAACGATGGTGCGTTTCGGATCCACGTTACAGTTTCCGAAATAGGCCATCGGTGTCACGGAGTGTTCGGCAACCTTGACAATGGAATACAGCGCCGGACAGACCGAGCCCCCGACATCCGTCAGCAGCAGATAATCCGCATCGGCAGTTTCGCTGATTTTTTCGACGAACATCCCGCCATCGCCATCAACTTCAGGCGTGGTGTGATGCCCATTGATCTTGAGAACATTCTCCGAGCCATCTGCGAGGCCAAAGCGGGTCTGTGCCCGGTGAAGGTCATCCGCCATGGCGGTCCCGCAGCAGAAGAGAAAACTCATTGCCAGGGAAGAAAACTTCAGAAATTTCATGGGAAAGGCGCATCAATCATTTTGGGTGGTAAATAATACCGGCATCATGTGCATTTTCATTTCTGCCGTCAATCAAACTGTTTTCTGTACATTTTCTACATTAATAACCGGCAGGGAAAATTTATATAAAGACTGGATGGTATTGGCGGCCCATGGTCGGCATGGCAGCCGCATTTCATCGATTCGATGACGCATTTCCGTGTAATTCCCAGATATGACCGTTTCTGTCGTAACGGTGCCCCATGCTTGTGCTGTCGTCAGGATAAGGGAGACACGGCACATGACCATCGGCACCGCAGTCCAGCGCGGACACTTTGTTTACGTTTATGACGAAAAGGGACGGCAGATGACTGTCATCCCCGCAGGCAGCCAGTCGGGGGACGGGTTAGAGGGCTATACGGGCGCAACCGTCAGCGTGCGGCGTGGCGCCTTCATTCATGTCCATGACGAACGGGGCCGCCAGGTGTCGACCATCCCGGCACGCTAGGCGCGGCCTGCCCGCATGGCGGCGTCAGGCGGGGCTGCCATGCGGGATGTATCTTTTTGGGGCGTATGTATCCATGCCAGAAAGGGCGTGGATCGGTACAGAACGTGATGGGGTGACACAGTCGTGCAGGAACACGACGCGACGGCCAGGCTGCCGCAAAGACGGACCGTTATCGTCCATGATCGCCATGCCATGCGGCAATGGCGCCTCAAGGCCGCCCGTGCGCGGTGGAACGGCCTTCAGGTCATGACATTCGCGCAGGCCATTGCCAGGCTGGCCGGTGGGTTTGCGCATGAGGTCGATGAAGAAACATTGCAACAGGCGGTGCGGGACACCCTGCACGATGTGCGGCTTGTGGAACTGGCCCCCATCAGCAGCCTGCCCGGCATGGCCAGCGCGGTAACTGCGACCCTGCGGCGGGTGTGGGATGCCGGCATCGACCTTGCGGCACG
The DNA here is from genome assembly GCF_002906255.1 of Novacetimonas maltaceti. Lineage (GTDB taxonomy): Bacteria > Pseudomonadota > Alphaproteobacteria > Acetobacterales > Acetobacteraceae > Novacetimonas > Novacetimonas maltaceti. The sequence goes on from NZ_POTC01000012.1 coordinate 43,912, forward strand.
CGCGGACACCCATCCGCGCATTGCCGAAATGGCACGGATCGAGGCCGCAATCCTTGACGCCCTGCCCCCCGGTTGCCTGAGCAGGGCTGAAATGGCGCGACGGGCCTGTGCCCGCATGGTGCATGCCCCCGCGCTGCTTGGCCCGGTTGAAATCATGGGCGTGCCGGATCTTTCGCCATGCTGGCGGCCCGTTGCGCAGGCGCTTGCGGCGCATGTGCCCGTGCAATGGCATGCCGGACCGCGCCAGGCCCCCGCATGGCTGGCCGGGACGGGCATGGCAGTGGTGACCGCCGCGCCCTCCATGCCGGATGTAACGTGCTGCAGCACGGCGACACCCCACCATGAAGCCATCGAGGCGATGCGCTGGGCGCGGGCGCTTATGGCGTCCGGCCAGGCGCGGCCGGAGGACATCGCCATCGCCACCACGGGTGTGAACGCCTATGACGCAAGCTTCCTGAGCCTGCGGGCCGATGCGAATTTCGCCCTGCACTTTGTCCACGGCCAGCCCATTACCGCGACACGGGACGGGCAGGCGGCGGCCGCGCTGGCGGATATCGTGGTGCGTGGCCTGTCACGCCAGCGACTGCGCCGCCTTGTCAGCCTGACGCAGGCCAGCGCCCCGATGCTGGCGGCCCTGCCCGAAGGGTGGATGCGTATCCTGGGCACGGCACCGCTGGCAACGCCCGATGCGTGGGCACGGTACCTGTCCGGCCTTTCGGCGGGGGACTGGCCCGATGGTACCGACCATGGCGCCACCCTGCAGGCACTGGTTGACCTGCTGCACCGTGGCGCCACGGCGGCGGGCGAAATGGGCGAACAGGTGCTGACAGGCTGTGCGCGGTTGATCTGGCGGGCGGCGCTGGCGGCAGGTCCGGCGCAGTCGGTGGACCTGACGGTGGAAGGGATGCGGCTGGATGACAGCACGGACCCCTGCGCATCGGTCGCATGGATGCCGGCGGAGGCCCTGGCCGCATCGCCACGCCGGTTTGTCAGGCTGCTGGGCCTCAATTCCGCCCGCTGGCCCCGCAATGCGGGCGAAGACAGGCTGTTGCCCGATCACATCATTCCTTCCGCCGAACTCAACCCCACGCCCACCGGCATGGCGGACCGGCGCGCCTTTGCCACCATCATGGCGACAACCGCCGGGCATGTGGTCCTTTCGCGCGCGCGGCGTGGCAATGACGGGCGACTGCTGGGCCGCAGCGCCCTGTTGCGGGACTACCCGGCGGAGACCTACCTGCGGCGCAACCGCGTGCCCGCCCATGCCTATAGCGAGACGGACCGGCTGACCGCACGTCGGGGGGAATTCGCCCGCACGCCACAGGCCCGTTCCGCCACGGCCTGCTGGCATGACTGGCAGCGCGCCGATATCACGCCGCATGACGGACTGCTCCGCGCGGAACATCCGGTCATGCAGGCCATCATGCAGCGCACGCAGTCCGCCAGTTCGCTGCGCCTGCTGCTGCGTAACCCGCTGGGTTTCATGTGGCGTTACGGGCTGGGCCTGAATGCGGCGCAGGAAGGGCAGGACAGCCTGATGCCCGACGCCATGGCCGTGGGCAACCTTGTCCACGCCACGATGGAACATGCCCTTCGGCTCACGACGCGGGAGGCAGCGGCAAATCCAGACCATGACACCGTTGTGGAGCAGGCCCTTGCCGCCGCGGCGGAGGAATGGCAGCGCGAAAATGCCACGCCACCCCGGCTGCTATGGCACCACCTGCTCGATACCGTGCGTACCATGGCACGATGGGGCCTGCGTGTGACATGCAAAAACGCCACGGGTGGCTGCTCCTACGCCGAAGTGCCGTTTGGCGGCATTGCCACCGACCGGGACAGGCAGGCGGCGTGGGATGCGGCACAGCCGGTCCCGGTTGCCGATACCGGGTTCTTCATCAACGGGTATATCGACCGTCTGGACATCTCCGCCGATGGGCGGCAGGCCTGGGTGTACGATTACAAGACAGGCCGGGCGGCAGGGGGCGGGACCGTGCTGAAAGGCGGCGCCGAACTGCAGCGGTGCCTGTATGCCTTTGCCGTGCGGGCATTGCTTGGTCCCCGTGTGCAGGTGGATGCAACCCTGCTTTACCTGCGCGATGAAACCGTCCTGCGGCTGGATGATCCCCACCAGGCCATGGCGGACCTGACCACCTACCTGCGGGCCGCGCGCCGGACCATGCTTGCGGGCCATGCCCTGATCGGCCCCGATAGCGGGGGGGATTATGACGACATGCGCCTGTGCCTGCCTGCCGGGCTGGACGCCTACCGCAAGCGCAAGGAGGCGCAGGCCAACATGATTCTGGGTGATGACGCCATTGCAGTGTGGGAGGCCCCCTGATGGAACAGATACGTGTGCCACTGAAGGACGATGGCGCCCGCAGGGCGGCGATTGCGGATATTTCCCGCTCCTTCCTTGTGGAGGCCGGGGCAGGGTCGGGCAAGACAGCCGTGCTGGCGGGCCGGATCGTCATGCTGCTGGCGGGCGGGGTGCATCCACGCCACGTCGCGGCCGTCACCTTTACGGAACTGGCGGCCAGTGAACTGGTCATGCGCATCCGCGCCTTTGTCGAGCGGCTCTGCCAGGGCGATGTGCCTGCCGAACTGCGTGTTGCCCTGCCGCACGGACTGGACGCGGCGCAACGCACCAGTCTTGCGGCAGCGGCCACCAGCATTGATGACATGACATGCAGCACCATCCACGGTTTCTGCCAGCGCCTGATCGGCCCCTATCCGGTCGAGGCCGATATGGACCCCGGCGCCGTGCTGGTGGACCCGGGGCAGGGTGGCCTGATCTTTGACGAAATTACCGAGACCTGGCTGCGTGATGTGCTGTCGGGTCATGAGGACAGCCTGATCGCCACCATGGCGATCGAGGACCCCGGTGGCACGCTTGGCGAAATCAGGGAAATCCTGCATACCCTGCGCGCACAGCCCGACCTTGCAACACCGCCCCTGCCAGACCTGCATGCCGTCGTGGCGGACTGCATGGGCGCACTGGACGCCTTTATGGCCTTCTGTCGCGGGGAAGGCCAGATCGAGGCGGAAACGCTCGCCCTTGGTGCGGGGTTTGCGGACCTTGCGCGGAGTGTCCGGCAGTTGCGCGACGCGGATACGGCCGCCTGCCGCATCCGGCTGCTGCGCACCCCTGCGCCCGAAGGCGTACGTAAAGGCGACGGGGGATGGAAAACATATCGCAAGAAGGGAAAGTGGAAGGCCGCTGCGGCCATGGCGGGGGAATCGCAGGCCTATGGCGAGCAACTCAATGACCGGGCCACCATGTTGTATGACGCCTGCCATGAAACGTGGCAGGCGGTGCAGTCCGCCGTGGCGTCCCATGTGTTCCATGACCTTGTCATGCAACTGCGGCCGGTCATCGACCGGTTCCGTGAGCATAAGCGCGCGGTCGGGTTGCTGGATTTTGATGACCTGATCCGGACGGCCCGTGACCTGCTGCGTGACCATGCGCAGGTGCGCCATGCACTGGGACAGCGTTTTTCCCATGTCTTGGTTGACGAATTCCAGGATACCGACCCCACGCAGACCGAGATATTCTGGCGGTTGTGCGGTGATCCCCCGTCCGATGCGCCGGATGCCCCATGGGCTGCATGGCATATCCGCCCCGGGGCGCTGTTTCTCGTGGGCGATCCGAAGCAGGCGATCTACCGTTTCCGGGGGGCGGATGTCGGGGCATATGTACAGGCGCGTGACCTGTTCCATACCCAGCATGGGACGCAGGGACTGCTGTCGATCACGACCAATTTCCGCTCCTGCGCGCCAATCCTTGATTACGTGAACGACTGCTTCGCACATCCCCTTTCGGCACGGAATGGACAGCCGGGCTTTACATCACTGGATGCTTTCATCGCGGGGCGGTCGGCCGGCGCCTGTGTCATCGCGCTCGATATTCCCGTGGCAGGGGGCGGTGACAGGGGCTCCGTGGATGCCATGCGCCAGGCAGAGGCGCGTGCCGTCGCCCGCATGTGCGCGGGCCTGATCGGGCATGAAACCGTGCGCGATCGTGAAAGCGGCCTGCCGCGTCCCTGCCGTCCCGGCGATATCGCCCTGCTGGCCCCGACAGGAACCGGGCTGCATTATTATGAGGAAGCACTGGAACAGCTTGGCATCCCCGTTGCCACGCAGGCGGGAAAGGGCCTGTTCCAGCGCCAGGAAATACAGGACCTGATCGCACTGACCCGTGTCCTTGCCGATGCGGGCGATTCCCTTGCTTTCGGCGCACTGCTGCGCGGGCCGCTGGTCGGCCTGACGGACGGGGAGTTGCTGGATATCGTGGCCGCCCAACCCCGCGGCACGGACAGGCCCGACCGCCTGCCGGCCCTTCGGGTGACGCTGGATATCGCCCATGTGGGGCATGAACTGGCCCGTACGGTCATCGAAAAGCTGCAGGTTCTGCGACGCCGCATGCACGCCACCACGCCGTATGACCTGCTGGCGCAGGCCATAGACATGTTGCGTGTGCGCCCGGTGCTAATCGAGCGCATGGGCCGGCAGGCCGAACGCGCGCTGGCGAATGTGGACCTGTTCCTGACCTTCGCCCAGGCCTATGACGTACGCGGCCTGCGTGCCTTTGCCGATGCCATGAATACGGCCTGGACCGATGGCGCGCGTGATGCGGAGGGACGGCCCGACGCGCAGGAGGAAACCGTTGCCCTGTATACCGTGCATGCGGCCAAGGGGCTGGAATGGCCCATCGTGATGCCGCTCAATACCATGTCGGGAACGCGGTCGGTCAAAGGCATGGTGATCGAGCGTGGGGTGGGGCACATACATGCCCCGCTGATGGGCATACCCACGACAGGATACGACGCGGTGTGCGAGGAGGAAGCGGCCGAAGCACGGCGCGAACAGATCCGGTTGTGGTATGTCGCCCTGACCCGTGCGCGTGAAATGCTGGTCCTGCCGCGTTTCGACCTGCCCCTGTCCGACAGGGCATGGACGTCACTGCTGGATCTGAAAATCACGGACCTGCCTTCCATCACCCTGCCCGAAGGCAACAGCCATTGTGTGCCTCAGTCCGATACCGTGGAAAACCTCCAGACGCGTGAACGGTTCGTGGCGGAAGCAGAAACCATTGTACGCGCCACGACAAGGTTGATATGGAAAACACCCAGCAGGGACGAGGGCGCGACGTCTCCCGCGATGGAGACGCCTGTCCCGCAGATCATCCTGCCAACGGCGGATGATGGGGCGGGGGAGACATACCATCCCGTGTCCGCACCTGTCGTGCGGGGCAGTAGCGAACGTGGCAGCATATTGCACAAGCTTCTGGAAGAAGTGCTCAACCATGAAACCCCCGACACGCCAGATGCCCTGAAAGCCCGTGCCGGCACGCTGCTGGCCGAGGCAGGCTGTCCCGTGGTGTCGGATCCGGCCGCAGGGCCTGAAGCGGGCGAACTGGCGCAATCCGTGCTCCGCGCCCTCCATGCCCCCGAAATATCCCGGTTGCGCACCGTGATGGTCGCGGAATATCCACTTTACATGGTGCAGGGCGACGCAGAAGCAACGGATGTCATTTGCGGAATTGCCGATGCCGTCGTGCCGGCCGCCGATGGCACGCCGGAGGTCATCATCGACTGGAAAAGCGATGTCAATCCATCGGCGGCGACGCTTGCCCATTATCAGGCACAGGTTCGGGCCTACATGGACATGACGGGTGCGCGGCAGGGACTGATCGTCATGGCGACATCCGGTGCCGTCATCAGCCTTGAGGCGGCATGAGGGCCTGCCCGCGCGCCCAACCATTTTCGGTATGGGCGCGCGGGTGCCGCAACCGGGGCATTCGCCGCCATTACGGTTTTTGCATGATATCGTATGATGGTTTGGAAATGCATCCCCGCGCGAACCCTGCGCTCCCCTGAAGAACATAGGTGAAAACGGCATGAAACAGTCCCCCCAACCCGGTCCCGACAGTGCCGTGTCGCGGCTTGCGCCCACGATGGCGCTGACTGATGGGCAGGAAGCCCTGAAGGCCGAGGTGCTGTCTTTCTGCCGTGCCCACCGGGCGCAGGATCATGCGCTGTTCATCATCGAAGGCGATGCGGGGACCGGCAAGAGCCTGCTGCTCAATACCCTGTTCACCGCCATCCAGGGTGCGGCGCGCGGGTGTGACATCCATGACCCCCTGCATGGCAGCCGTAATTTCCTGCTGGTCAACCATCCGGAAATGATAAAGCTGTATCGCAATATTTCCGAAACACAGGCCGCCCTGCGCAAGAAGGATTTCGAACGCCCGACAACCTTCATCAATCAGGCCAATGCCAGTGGCAGGCGTGCCGACATCGTGCTGGTGGACGAGGCGCATCTGCTGCTGACCCGCCGTGATCCCTATAACCGGTTCCATCAGGACAACCAGCTGGAGGAGATCATCCGCCATGCGCATGTGGTGGTGATCGTGTTCGATGCCCGCCAGGTCCTGAAGTTCAAGAGCCTGTGGGATGATGCCTCCCTTGCGCAACTGGTATCTGGCTTTCCCGTCGTGACCCGTAGGCTGGACCATCAGTTCCGCATGCACGCCCATGCCGATGTCATGGACTGGATCCGCGCGTTGCGGGATGGCGTCCTGCGTCCACTGCCCGCGCCGCAGGCGTTCGATTTCCGTATATTCGATGATGCGCAGGACATGTATGAGGCCATCAGGCAGCGTAACGCGCAATACGGCCTGTGTCGCATGCTGGCGACCTATGATTATCCCTATACCCTGAACGGGCAGGACCACTTCATTACCGAGGGACGTTTTCACCTGCGCTGGGACCGGGCCATGCCACAGGCGCGGCTGCCATGGGCGGAACGTCCCGATACGATTGATGAGGTGGGGTCGGTCTATACCATTCAGGGGTTCGACCTCAATTACGCCGGCGTGATCCTGGGGCCATCCGTCACCTATGACCGCGCCGCCGACCGGATCGTGATCGACCCGTCACGTTACGAGGACCGCGCCGCCTTTACCGGTCGCGATGGCGTGGCAGACCCGCATGAAGTCATGGCGCGGATCATCCTCAATTCGATCAATGTCCTCATGACCCGGGGGGTGAGGGGACTGTATATCTACGCCAGTGAACCCGATCTGCATGCCCGTCTGGCGCGGTTGTGGGAAGAACGGCAGGCGGGCAGTGATACCCGGCCTGCCGCGTGACCCCGCATGGGATCAGTGTTTCGGGTCGGCCTGCATGACAAAGCGCAGTTCACCACCCTTGAGGATGTCTTCATGCCGCAGGTGCACAAGGTCCTGCGGCCTGCCATTGAGGGTGACGGACGCGACATAGGGGTGCGCCGCATCCAGGCCGCTTGCCACCATGGTGAAGGTCCGTCCATTGGGCAGGTGGAGCACCGCCTTCGGCACGAAGGGGCGGCCGATGGTGTATTCGTTGCTGCCCGGCGCAACAGGGTAGAAGCCCAGCGCGGTAAACAGGTACCATGCCGATGTCTGCCCCAGGTCATCATTGCCGGCCAGTCCATCGGGACGGGCACTGTACTGGCTGTCCATGATCTGCTGTAGCCGCTGCTGTGTCTTCCATGGCGCCCCGGCATAGTCATAGAGGTAGGCGATATGGTGGCTGGGTTCGTTACCATGTGCATACCAGCCGATAAGTCCGCTGATATCCTCGACATTCCTGAACCGCGCCGGATCGACCTTCGTATCGAACAGTTCGTCCAGCTTCGCCGTGAATTTCGCGCCCCCCCCGACCGTTGCGATCAGGCCGGGCACGTCCTGTGGCACGTACCACAGGTACTGCCACGCATTGCCCTCGGTATAATCACTGCCATAGGCAGCAGCGCCGGGGTCGAAGGGAGTATGGAATTCCCCGGTGCTCAGCCGTGCGCGCATGAACCCGGTCTGCGGGTCCCATTCGTTGCGCCAGTTGCGGGCGCGCTTTTCAAAGGTCTCGGCAATGCCGGTCCGGCCCATCGCACGCGCCATGCGTGCCAGGGACCAGTCGTCATAGGCATATTCCAGCGTCTTTGACCCGGCCTCGGCCTCGTGGTCGATCGGGACGTAGCCGAGTTTCATGTAATCCGTCAGGTCGCCATAGACGGGCGATGTGGCGGACGCCACCATTGCATCAAGCGCGGCATTCGCGTCAAAACCACGCACTCCCGCCAGATAGGCATCCGCGATGATCGGTACCGCGTGATAGCCGGTCATGCACCATGTCTCCAGCCCCAGATATGACCAGATCGGCAGCACGCCCACGGGACTGGCCTGCTGTGCCGCGACGAGGGAGCGCACGAATTGCGCGCTCATGTCCGGGCGCAGCAACGCCATGAGTGGCTGCTGCGCGCGATAGACGTCCCATGTGGACCATGTGGAATAGAAGCTGAAACCCCGCGCCCTGTGCACTTCCTGATCCGGGCCGCGATAATCCCCGTTTGCATCCATGCTCAGCGTCGGGGCGAGCATCGCATGGTACAGCGCGGTATAGAATTGCGTGCGCTGTTCCGCCGTGCCGGAAACATCAATCACCGACAGGGCACGGTTCCACGCGTTCGTGGCGTCTGTGCGGCGGGCATCGAAATCCCAGCCCTGTCCCCCGGAATCGAGGTTGGCGATCGCGTTCGTCTCGCTGATGGGGGACATCGCCACCTTCACCACCAGTGGCGCGGACAGCCTGCCGAAATCGAATACGGCCTCCACCGCGCGGCCTGTCTGGACATTCGGGTCCATCGGCGCGTTCCCCGGCCCGCGAAACCCGTGATAGGTCAGGCCGGTTTCATGGTTGTAGAGCATGTGCGCGCTCATCGGACGCGAAAAGCGCATCGCAAAGCATGTCGTCCGGCCCGGCGCCCAGCCGCGCGTCGTGCGGCACCCCGTGATGGTGCCATCCGCGCGCACGCGCAGGCGTGTCCACAGGACCTTGCCGGGATAGTCATAGATGCTTGGCCGCAGGTCCAGCAGTACATGCGCGGGTTGGTCGGCCGGGAAAGTATAGCGGTGCCATGCCACGCGCGGTCCCGCCGTCAGTTCGGCGCGTATGCCGTAATCATCCAGCGTCACGGCGTAATAGCCGGGATGTTCCTCCTCGCCCGCGTGGCTGAAGCGTGAACGGTAGCCGCTTTCGGGCTTTGCGGGATCTCCCGGTTCCATCCTGACATCGCCCGAAACCGGCATCAGCAGCCAGTCGCCAAGGTCGGAATGTCCCGCGCCGGAGAAATGGGTCTGCGAAAAGCCCATGATGGTGGGGTCATTATACTGGTACCCACCCGCCCAGTCATAGGCATGGTGGAATTCCGGCATTGCGGTATCGGGGGAGGGCTGGACCATGCCGAACGGGACACTTGCCCCCGGAAACGTATGTCCCGGTCCGCCCGTGCCGATACGCGGGTCAACCATGTCGGCAGGCTGTGTCGTGGCTTTCGTGCCAGCATGTCCGCCTGTGGGCGGGGACATGGTGGAAACCGCCAGCATGATGGAAAGGCCATGCAGGAGTGGGCGACGCTTCATGAAGGAATCCCGGTCTGGGTATGGAATGTTTCGGACCGGCAAGTTTCGCATGGCATGGGGGGCGTGTCATCCCGGCGATGACAGGACACCAAAGGACAGTTCCATAGGCATATGGCGTGGAATCAACCGCCCGGTCACGGGGCAGGAGTTTGGACAAGACCTGAGTAAAACGCATAACACCTTGTCATAAAAGGAAGTTTCACGAGATCTTGAGCATGAAAAGCTTTGTTATACGAGGACGACTATATATGTTCGTATATAGACGATTCACAGCAAACCCCCTGTCATCCGCCATGCGCGATGCCTGTACATGGTGCGGGGGTCAGGCCCGTGTCGGGGCCGGCAGGTGTGTTGCTGGCAAAAAAAATTGGGAGGCTACCGTAAAACCATGCTGTACCAGACAATAAATCCGTACACCGAGGAAACGCTGAAGACCTTCGACCTGCATTCGGATGCGCAGCTTGCGAAGATCATCACCACGGCCGACACCACATACAGGAACAACTGGCGCAAGAAGACCTACGCACAGCGCAGCGCCATCCTGCACAAGGCCGCGGAAATCATGCGGCATAACCGCGATGCCTTCGCGACGCCCATTACCGTTGAAATGGGCAAGCTGTTCCGCGAGGCGCAGGCCGAAGTGGACCTCAGCGCCGATATCCTTGATTACTATGCCGACAACGCCGAGAAATTCCTCGCACCTGTCGACCTGAAGGTCGATGACGGCAAGGCCACGATCCTCAGCCAGCCGATCGGCATCGTCTTTTGCATCGAACCGTGGAACTTCCCCTATTACCAGTTGGCACGCGTTGCCGGGCCGAACCTGATGGCGGGGAACGTGCTGATCGTGAAGCACGCGCCCGGCGTGCCGCAATGCGCTGTCATGTTCGAGGAACTGTTTGCCGATGCCGGTGCCCCCGAAGGCACCTATTCAAACGTCTTCATCACCAATGAACAGTCGGCCACGGTCGTGGCGGACCCGCGCGTGCGTGGCGTCGCCCTGACCGGGAGCGAGCGTGCGGGCAAGGCCGTCGCGGCAGAGGCGGGAAGTGCGCTCAAGAAGAACACGATGGAACTTGGCGGCAGTGACGCCTTCATCGTGCTGGATGATGCGGACCTTGATGTCGCGGTCAAATGGGCCGTGTGGGGCCGCATGAACAATACGGGGCAGTGCTGTGTCGCGGCCAAGCGCTTCATTGTCCATGAAAAGATCGCCGATGCCTTTACCGCCCGCTTCAAGGCGGAACTTGAAAAACTGGTCGATGGCGACCCGATGGATGAAAAGACGACGCTTGGGCCGTTGTGCAGCGAAAGCGCGCTGAAGCTTGTGCTGGGGCAGATCGAAAGCGCGGTCGAACATGGCGCGCGGATTGTCACGGGCGGCAAGCGTATCGCGCGTCCCGGCTATTTCCTGCAGGCCACCATCCTGGAGAACATCACCAAAGACAATCCGGCGTTCCATCAGGAATTCTTCGCGCCGGTAGCCATGATTTTCCGTGTGCCGGACGAACAGGCCGCCATCGACCTGGCCAATGATTCTCCCTACGGGCTGGGCGGTTCGGTCATCACGACCGACATCGAACGCGGCAAGCGCGTGGCCAGCCAGATCGAAACGGGGATGGTCTTCATCAACCGCTCCACCTGGACGGCGCCGGGCCTGCCCTTTGGCGGCGTCAAGAATTCCGGCTATGGCCGTGAACTGTCCTCGCTGGGGATCGAGGAGTTCATCAACAAGAAGCTGGTCCATACCCCTGCGTAACCAGTCCCGGTCGGGGCTGCGCTGGCGGTCCTGATAAAAAGAAACCTCCCACGACGCATGTCGTGGGAGGTTCTTTCGTTTCCGCCAGAAGCGGCAGGCGGTGGCGTCATGCCACCTGCCTGCATGACGTCCTCAGAACGGTGCGTCGATATCGACGATGTTGATCAGCTTGTGGTTGACGAATTCCTTGATGCCGAGGCCAACGAGTTCGCGTCCGTAGCCGGAGCGTGCAACGCCACCAAACGGCAGGTCGGCCTTGGGCACGAGGGGATGGTTGATGAACACCATGCCGGTGTGGATGGCCTGCGCCACCCGCATGCCACGCGCCTCATCGCGCGTGAAGACCGAACCGCCCAGCCCGTAGGGGGAATCATTGGCGATGCGGATGGCATCGGCATCGTCCTTCGCCCGATAGATCTGGGTGACCGGGCCGAAGAACTCCCAGTGGCGGGCCTCGTTCTTTTCGTCAAGGTTCGACATCAGCAGCGGCTGGAAGAACGCGCCCTTTTCGGGGACCGGTGCGCCGATGACCTCGACCTTCGCGCCGTGTTCCACCGCCCGCTTGACCTGTTCGCGCAGGTCATCCGCCGCCCCCTGCGAGGACAGCGGCGCCAGCGTCGTGGCCGGGTCCATCGGGTCCCCCGCCTTCAGTGCCGCGACACCTTCCTTGTAGATGGCGAGGAAGCGGTCATAGATGGCGTCGGCAACGATCAGGCGCTTGGCCGAAACACAGACCTGACCGGCATTCCAGTGACGGCCGATCACCGCCCAGCGGGCCGCCTTTTCCACGTCGGCGTCGTCCAGCACGACAAACGCGTCCGCGCCGCCCAGTTCCATGGTCGCCTTCTTCAGCGCCTTGCCCGCGATGCCGGCAATCACGGTGCCCGCGCCTTCCGAACCCGTCAGGGCGACACCGCAGACGCGCGGGTCGTTCAGGATCATGGCGGTGTGGGGACGCGCTGCGTACAGGTTGCGGAACAGCCCCTTCGGCAGCCCGGCCTCAAGCATCAGTTCCTCGCACGAGGCGGCGCACTGCGGCAGGTTGGACGCATGCTTGAGCAGCACGGCATTGCCGGCCGAAAGCTGCGGCGCGATGATGCGCACCACCTGGTAGAACGGGAAGTTCCACGGCTCGATCGCCAGCACGATGCCCAGCGGCTCATGCACCAGCAGGGGCCGGCCTTCGGCCGCGTCGGCCACGGGCAGGACTTCCGGCTTCAGCAGCTCTTCGGCGTATTTCGCATAATATTCGAGGATTTCGGCCGAAAGGATGACTTCCTTCTTCGACTCTTCAAACAGCTTGCCCATTTCCAGCGTGCCGAGGCGGGCATATTTGTCGATGTCGCGGCGCAGGATGGCGGCGGCGGCGTTCATCACCTTCGCGCGTTCGGCAAAGGACGTGTTGCGCCAGCTTTCAAATGCGGCATGGGCTTCCGACAGCGCGGCCTGCACGTCTGCGTCCGTGGCGTCGGGGAAGGTGGCGACGACTTCGCCGGTATAGGGATTGGTGGTTGCGTAGGCCATTTTGATCCTTGTATCTTTTCAGTTCATTGCGCCGGCATGTCATGCCGGGGCGCACATCCCGCTGGTTCCTGCCGTCAGGTCAGGCGGCTGCTTCGGGTATCGGGCGCCTGACGTCAAGCGTGATATCGCCGTTCGCACCCGGACCGCGCCATCGCGCGATCTTTGGGCTGTTGCACCGGGCCGTGGATGTCATCCACACCGATATCGGGGACGGACAGGCGCGTCGGCACGCCAGTTCTTTCAGGGAATGCCTCCGTCCTGTTGATAACGACATCGTTCCGCTCATCTTCCGTCCCATTGGTCAGGTTCCATGCACGCCGTGCATATGCGGCAGTCTGACACGATTTTCCGCCGCGCGCACCTTCCGTTGGGCCGGGATATACCATCGCCAGCGCAAGGGCTTGGTCAATAGGGTATTTTGCCGTGCTTCCATGGTCGGGCAACCGTCTTTTTCCACCTGTTCCGCTCAGGCCACCGGCTGGGCCATGATGTCGCCCATGATCGTCCCGACCAGATGGGTAACGCGCGACAGCTGGCGGGTGCGGTCATGCACCAGCGCCAGCGTCAGGTGTGGCATTTCGGTGCCAAGGAGCGGCACGAAAGCCACATCGCCGCGCATCACCTCGGACATCACGTCAAGGTAGCTCAGGAAACAGACCCCCACGCCCGCCGTGACAAGGGAGATGATCATCTGCACGTTGTTCGCCCGCGCCGCCACCACGGGGTCGATCCGCCCGGCTTCCACCAGCCTTGTGAACGTGGTGGCCAGGGCGAGGGGCTGTTCCGGCACGATCATGGGATAGGCCGCGCATTGCGCCAGCCGCGCCGCCGCATGCCGCGCCAGCGGATGGCCGGGGCAGCAGGCGAAGCCGAGGGGGAAGGACAGCCGCCGGACCACGACAAGGTCGCGTATTTCCGCCGGATCCAGCACAAGGGCAAGATCCCCTTCGCCAGACAGCAGGGTGGGGCAGATGCGCCTGTTGTCGCGGATGTTGATGTTCAGCACCACACCGGGATGGCTGCGTTTCATGCGCGCGACAAGTTCGGGCAGGAAGGTGCGCGCCAGGGCTTCGGGCGCCAGCAGGTCCACCTGTCCGCGACGGACCCCTTTCAGGTCGTCGATCTGGCGGTTGAGGTCATCAAGGTCCTTGACCCAGCGGCGCGCGCATCCATACAGCAGTTCGCCCGCCGCCGTCAGGCGCATGCCGCTGGGCAGGCGTTCGAACAGCGGGGTCTGGAGCTGGTTTTCCCCCAGCAGGATATGCCGGTTGATGGCGGACCCCGCAATGTGGAGGTCCTCTGCCGCCTTGCGGATGGATTTATGGCGCGCAACGGCCAGAAAATAGAGGAGGAAGCGGGAAAACGGCTGCATGCGTGCTTGTTTTGAGAATGGGAAATGATCGATTATGATATATCCGAGATCGCACGGTGTGTGAAATGATCTTTCCCAGACGCCGCCGGATGGATTCCGGCCCTGTTCAGGAGAACCCGCCGTGACCACGACTACCCATCCGCGCCCGACCAACGCCCATGTCCTGCCGCGCAACATGACGTTCGATGTCGATGACTGGAACATCCTTGCCCGGTGCTGGTATCCGGTCGCCCTCGTGCGTGACCTTGGTGACGGGCCGATGGGCGTGACGCTGCTCGACGCGCCTCTGGTGATCTATCGCGCCGGTGACAGTATTGTGATCGCTGATGACCTGTGCCCGCATCGTGGCGTCCCGCTCAGCATGGGGAAAGGGGACGGCACGACGATTGCCTGTGCGTATCACGGGTTCCGTTTTGGCGGGCAGGGGAAGTGCGTCAGGGTGCCCGCCCATCCCGACAGCGCCATCCCGTCGAAGCTGAACCTGCGTACCTATCCCGCGGTCGAACGCTATGGCCTGATCTGGACCTGCCTGCGGCCGGGGGATGAGGCCCCCGCCATCCCGCCGATGCCGCACTGGGACGACCCGGCATTCCAGCAGATCAACTGCCCATGGATCGATATCGCCGGTTTTGCCGGGCGGCAGGTGGAAGGGTTCATTGACGTCGCCCATTTCGCCTTCGTCCATACCGATACGTTCGCCGATCCGGAAAATCCCGTCGTGCCCCCGTACAGGACCCGCGTGACACCCGACGGGTTCGAGGCGGAATATCGCAGCAGCGTGGGTAATTACCCCATTGGCAAAAGCGACCGGGGGCGTCCGGGGTTTGAATGGCTGCGGCATTTCCGCGTCCATGTGCCCTTTACCGCGACACTGGAAATCCATTTCCCCGAGAATGGCCGCCTGGTGATCATGAACGCGGCATCACCCGTCTCGGCGCGTAAGACGCGGATGTTCGCGCCCATGTGCCGCAATTTCGACAAGGACCTGCCCCTGCAGGATGTGTACGATTTCAACCTGCGGGTTTTCGAGGAGGATCGCGCCCTGGTCGAGGCGCAGAAGCCGGAGAACCTGCCGCTTGACGTGACGCTGGAGGCGCATGTGATGGCGGACCGCAGTTCGATCGCCTATCGCCGCGCCCTGCGCACGATGGGGCTGAGCCAGTTTTTCACGGCGTAAGGAAAGGCGGGAGCATGTCTGCACTGTTTGCAGTCCGTGTCGAGGATGTGGCCCCCGAAGGGGCGGACTGCGTGCGCCTGCGCCTGGTCGCGCGGCCGGGTGGGGAAGCCCTGCCGGCCTTTGAACCGGGCGCGCATGTCGATGTCATGACGCCTTCGGGCCTGATCCGGCAGTATTCGCTGTGCGGTGATGCGGATGATCCGTCCGCCTATGTGCTTTGCGTCAAGCGAGATGCCGTGTCGCGTGGGGGATCGGATTCACTGTGCACGCAGGTCACGCCGGGGATGGAGTTGCAGATTTCCGCCCCCCGCAACGCATTTTCACTGCCTGATGCGCGACGTTACATGCTGGTGGGCGGCGGCATCGGCATTACGCCTTTGTTGTCGATGATGCGGCACCTGCAGGCCAACGGCGCGGATTGGGGACTGTATTACTACGCGCGTGAGCCTGATAAGGCCCCGTTTCGCGACATGCTGTGCGCCCCGCCTTATCGGAATCATGTCCGCTTCAGCAGGAGCCTGAAGGACGGGTATCCCGATTTTCTGGCGACGCCTTCGCCCGATACGGCCATCATGCTGTGCGGGCCGGACGGGTTCATGGATGCCGTTTTCTCCCATGCGGTTGCGGCAGGGTGGCAGGCGGAGCAGATCCATACGGAATATTTCCGTCCCACCGAATCCTCCCACGCGCTGTCGGACCGTCCGTTCGAGGTCGTGCTGGCGCGGTCGGGCCGGACGGTCGCGGTCCCGGCGGGGCAGAGCATCGCCTCCGCCCTGCTGGCGGCGGGCATGGATGTGGACCTGTCGTGTGAGCAGGGCATGTGCGGCGCATGTATCGTGCCCCTGCTGGCCGGGGAGGGGGACCACCGCGATGTGGTGCTGACGGAGGAGGAGCAGGGCAGTCATATCGCGCTGTGCTGCTCACGCAGTCGCACGCCATCGCTGACCCTCGACCTGTAATATGATGGCACGCAGGTAAGGGGGTCTTCGTCTTCCCCATCAGCGGGCAAACAGAAAACGGGGCCGCATGGTGCGACCCCGTTTCCGTCTGCCCGTAATGATGCAGGCGATCAGTTGACGTTATCCAGTGCGTAGACCACGAGGTCGTCCGTCACCGGCGTCATCATGAAGTGGTGCCCGCCAGCCATGATGGCGACGTACTGCTTGCCCTTGTATTCATACGTCATGGGCGTGGCCTGTCCGCCACCGGGCAGGACATCGTTCCACACTTCCTTGCCGGTATGGATGTCGAAGGCATGGATCATGTTGTCGGTCGTCGCGGCAACGAAGATCAGGCCACCGGCCGTAATGACCGGGCCGCCATTGTTGGGCGTGCCGATGTTCAGCGGCAGGTGCGTCGGCAGGCCGAACGGGCCGTTGGCGCGTGCGCTGCCCAGCGGATGCTGCCACAGCACCTTTTGCGTGTGCATGTCGATGGCGGTGATCATGCCATAGGGCGGACGGTTGCACATCATGCCCGTATATTCGTCCCAGAAGGGCGACACGACGATGCCATAAGGCGTTTCCGCCATGGCGCCAGCGCCCTCTGCCCCGCCACCGCCGGGCTTGTAGTTGGGATCATCCACCGGCATCAGGCCCAGCTTGTCCGCCTTCTTGCGGCTGACCAGCTGGTCATACATCGGCGTATTGTTCCAGTTGGCGATCAGGATGCCCGTCTTTTCATCATAGGCCACGCTGCCCCAGTCCGAACCGCCGTTATAGCCGGGATATTCCAGCCAGGGCTTGTCGATGCTCGGCGGCGTGAACTCGCCCACATAATGCGCGCGACGGTATTTCAGGCGGCAGTAAAGCTGGTCGATGGGGGACATGCCCCACATGTCGGATTCCTTGAGCGGCGCGAAGCCCAGGCGCGGCATGCCAACCGACCACGGCTGCGTGGGTGAACGCGTATCGCCCGGCACCATGCCCGGCGACGGGGCGGGCCGTTCTTCCACCGGCAGCACGGGATCGCCCGTACGACGGTCCAGCACGAAGGTCTGGCCGCGTTTGGTCGGCATGATCAGCGCAGGCACCGTGGAGCCGTCAGGCTTGGTAAAGTCCATCAGTGTCGGCTGCGACCCGATGTCGTAATCCCAGACATCCTTGTGCACGGTCTGGAACACCCAGCGCGGTTCGCCCGTTTTCACGTCGATCGCGACAACGGCGGAGGAAACCTTGTTTTCTTCCGGGCTGCGCATGGCGCTGTAATAATCGGCGGCGGAGTTGCCGGTCGGCACGTAAACCAGGCCCAGCGCATTGTCGCCAATCATGGCCGCCCACGAATTGGGGGTGCCACGGCTGTAATGCTCGCCTTCCTTCGGTTCGCCATGCTCATGCGGGCGGTTGACGTCCCATGCCCACAGGAAACGCCCGGTTTCGGCGTCATAGCCACGGATCACGCCCGACGGCGCCCAGCGGCGCTGCCCGTCGAGGATTTCCTGGTTGGTGATGATCGCGCCATTGACGATGGGGGGCGGCGCGGTCTCGGCCACGAAGCCGGGCACCGATTCACCCATTCCCTTCATCAGGTTGACCATGCCGTGCCAGCCAAAGCCCTCGCACACCTTACCGTCCTCGCTGTCCACCTCGATCAGGCGTTCATCCAGCGTGGCTTCAAGGATGCGGTGATGGCAGTGCTCGCCCTCCGGCACGGTGGAGGAGGTGTAGTACACAACCGCCTTGCACGCTGCCGTATAGGGGATGCTTTCATATTTCTCATTGGCATGGAAATGCCAGATTTCCTTGCCCGTGGCAGGGTCGATGCGCATCATGTCGTTCAGCGCCGAACACATGTACAGCCCGTCACCCACCTTGATCGGCGTGGTTTCGGCCGCCCACTTGTTCACCTGTCCCGGTCCCGGCTTGCTGCCGGTGTGGTAGATGAAGGCACGCTTCAGGTGACTGATGTTGGAAGGCGTGATCTGGTCCAGCGGTGAAAAACGCGTCGCCCTGTCATCACGGCCATAGCCGGGCCAGTCGTCATGCGCCGGGTTGGCCGTGACCTGCTCGACCATCGGCGTGGCCTCGCTGGGTTCGGCGGGCGGCCCGTCGGGGATGTTGGCCGCGTTCACGCCCGGTGCCTGCGCGGCATTGGGGGAGGGCGGTGCATACGCATCCGCGGGCGGGGCAGGTTCGGCAGGCGGGACCGTGGCGTTGCCATTGCCGGGGGGCTGATCAGCGGGGGGCACCTGCGCAAAGGCCGCCGTACAGGACAGGCCGGCGATGATCGTGGCGCCGAGCAGCATGGGGCGCAGCATGGAATTCCTGGACATCATGCGACCTCCCGCACGGAAGTGGTGCGTGCGGCCTGTGCGCGACGCAGGACCGGCAGGCTAAGTGCCACGCCAATGGCAAGCAGGGTGGGGCCGAACACGCGGGGCAGCAGTCCCCAGCCGTCAAAGCCGACTTCCCACAGGGCCCACAGCCACGTGAACGCCACCGCCGCAAGGTAGAGCATGCCCCCCGCGACCCGGCCCATGGCCATAAGGATGCCCGCCACGGTAACGGCAAGGCCAACAAGGACGTAATACCAGGACCCGCCAAGGAACGCGAGTTCCGCCCCCATGTAGACCAGTGGCAGGCCAAGCGCGATGATGACAACCGCAAGCACCAGTGTCGCCCATCCACCAGCGGTTTGGGGCGCCGTGAAAACAGACATAATGGATTTTCCTCCAAAGTATTGTGGAGCGAAGGCTAGTCCTACATTTGTGGAACGTGAAAAAACGAAGTCGTGAAAGCGGTAACGACTTTATGAATATTGTTACGGAACCAACAGTATTCTGCCAAAAAACGCACATGTCATTCCATTTTCAATAGACAGCCCTGCGATTGATGCAATCTGTGCGACACGCCGTTATTTTTTTTGTTCATGAAAGGAACTGTTCCGTATCCATAACGGGTAGGGGTGTGAACCTTTTCTTTTCAGTGCCTTGGGCCGATTAAAGAGACCGAATGGTCTGCATGTCGGGGAATGGTAGACCTGTCCGTCTATTTCGGGCGCTGGTGCGACCGGGTATGGGACCCGTGGGGAAGATTCCCACTGCAGGCGACAGGGGGCGGAAGGTAAGGTATGGAAACACCAGCCGGAAACTGTTTCCTGAAAATCATCCCCACGGACGTTATCTATGCGATTGCCGGATCTTGAAGCATGGGCCATCTTTGCAAAGGTGGCGGAGCAGGGTTCCTTCGCGCGGGCGGCAGAAGAAATCCAGCGCTCCAAGCCGACCGTCTCGAAAGCCGTCAGCAGGCTTGAACAGACCCTTGGAATTTCACTGTTCAATCGCAATTCACGCAACCTGTCCCTGACTGATACCGGGCGCCTGCTGCTTGGTCATGCGAACAGGATTCTCGCCGAGGCGCAGGCCGCGGAAACGGAGGCCCGTGGAGGGATGCTCAGCCCTGCCGGCCTGATCCGTGTCGCGGCGCCCATGACGTTCGGGGTCAGGCACCTTTCCCCCCTGTTGCCCGGTTTCCTGCGGCAATATCCTGAAATCGACGTCACCATTGATTTCAGCGACGTCCTCGTTGACCTCGTCGCAGAAGGATATGATGTCGCCCTGCGTATTGCCGCGCTGGCGGATTCCTCCCTGCGCGCACGGCAGCTGTGCCCCGTCAGGATCCTGCCCGTCGCAGCGCCCGGCTACATCGACCGGGTCGGGCGGCCCGAACATCCGCGGAATCTGGAAGGGGAAAAGGGGTTTGTCTATACCAATACATCGGCACCGGGGATGATCCGGCTGCGGCACGACCATAATGGCCGCGAATATGTCCTGCGCCAGACGGCGCGGCTGCGCGCGGACAATGCGGAAGCCTTCCTGCCAGCGCTGGAGGCCGGGATGGGATATGGGTTTTTCCCGGAATTCATGGTCTGGGACGGCCTGTGTTCCGGCAGGCTGGAACGCCTGCTGCCCCGATGGTCGGTGCCGCCTGTCGCGCTGTACCTGGTGACGCCTTCCAGCCCGCTGCGTCCCGTCAGGGTGAGCGCATTCCTCGACTACCTTGTCACGGCATTTGAAGACCCGCCCTGGGCGCGGTCGGGTGGTGCATCCGTTCCCGGAAGGAAAACGGCACGCGGCACCTGATCCCGACAGGAGCGGAAGCTGGTGACGTGGGAAAGGGCGGCCCCCTCATGTTTCATGCGGTGGCCGCCCTGCGGTTCATGCAAGCTTTCTGGCGAGGCTGGCGACATGCTGGCCAAGGAATTTCGCCCCGTCGCGTTCGTTTTCGCTGGGCTGGCGCGAACCGTCGCCTGCGGCGATCGTCGTGGCCCCGTAAGGCGACCCGCCCGTCACCTCGTCAAGTTTCAGTTGCCCCTGAAAGCTGTAGGGAAGGCCACTGACGACCATGCCATGGTGGATCAGGTTCGACATGAGCGAATAAAGCGTGGTTTCCTGCCCGCCATGCTGCGACGCGGTGGAGGTGAATACCGCGCCCACCTTGCCAATCAGTGCCCCACGCAGCCACAGTCCGCCGGTCTGGTCCCAGAAATTGGCCATCTGCGCGGGCAGGCGGCCAAAGCGTGTGGGCGCGCCAAGGATGATCGCATCATATTCCGGCAGTTCGTCCACGGTTGCGATGGGGGCATCCTGTTCCAGCTTGAAATGGTGTGACCGGGCCACGTCCTGCGGGACGAGTTCGGGCACCCGCTTCACATCGGCCTCCAGCCCGGCGGAGCGCACACCATCCGCCACCGCATGGGCCATCGTCTCGATATGGCCATAGGACGAGTAATAAAGCACGAGAACCTTTGGCATGACCGCAATCTCCTGAATGTAAAATATGAACGGGGATCATGGGGATGTTGGGAAATGCCCCGTCCGGATGCTCATGATCATATGTCCGTCGGAAATGGCGAACAGGCCAAAATCGGAAATGCTGCGTTTCCGGGAATTGCCGCGAATGCCGCCCGCCTCGTGTCACGGCCGGAGCGTTTTCAGGCGTCCGGGGTGTGTAAGGCCCCCGCCGCAAGGCGACGCTGGGCCGCGCATTCCTGCGCCAGGAAGTCCAGCAGGGCGCGCACGGCAGGTACCAGGCCGCGCCTGGAGGGGAAGACCGCATGGACGATGCCCGCCTGAGGACGCCATTGGGGCAGGACGGGGACCAGTCGCCCCGCCTCGATATCCGGCCAGACCATCATGGTGGGAAACTGCCCGATCCCGACCCCGATCAAGGCGGCTTCGCGCAGTACGGCCATATCATCCGTCGCCAGTCGGGGTTCGTGGAAAATGGTGGCCGTCTGTCCCTGCCTGTTTTCCAGCAGCCATGAATGTGTGCCCGGACCGGTATGGAAATCGAGGGAGGGAAAGCCATTCAGGTCGGCGGGGGAGGCAGGGGGCGTGCGGACCAGCGCCGGGGCCGCGACCAGGCACTGCGTACTGGTGTCGAGCGTGCGCATGACAAGGTCCGACGACGCCAGCGGCGGGAAACGGACGCGGATGGCAAGGTCGAAGCCTTCCTTGAGCACATCGACACGCCTGTTGGTGCTGTCGAGTTGCAGCGTCACGGAGGGGTAGCGCAGGATGAACCGGGCCAGCAGGGCGCCGAACTGGAAATTGAGCAGGGCGACAGGGCAACTCAGCCGGATCTGCCCGCAGGGTTCGGCCTGAAGCCGGGCGACGGAACGCTCGGCGCTTTCGGCCTCGGCCAGCATGGCGAGGCAATGTTCATAAAACCTGTGGCCGGTTTCCGTTACGCTGAAATGCCGTGAGGAACGTTGCAGCAGGCGGGTATGCAGCCGGTCCTCCAGTGCGCGGATACGGCGGCTGAGCAGAGATTTCTGCAGTCCCGTGGCCCGCGCGGCGGCGGAAAATCCACCATGCTTCACCACCTGCACGAAATATTCAAAGTCGTTGAGGTCCCTCATCGTCCTTTCCATAGGACGCATTGTTCGATCTGGCAAACTTCATGATACGATGGGAAAGGCGCATGTTCAGGGGCAACGGAAGGGGCATCGGGCCGTCCTTCCGCAGATGGGATACTCATCATGCTGAAGAAAATTCTTGGCCGTTACGGGAATGATCGCGGTCACTGGGTCGGGAACGGGTTCCCGGTGCGTTCGCTGTTTTCCTACACCGATTTTGGCGAGCATCTCAGCCCCTTCCTGCTGCTCGACTATGCCGGGCCGCATGAATTCCACCCTACCGAAATCCGTCGCGGCGTGGGCGAACACCCGCACAAGGGGTTCGAGACCGTGACCATCGTGTATGACGGGGAGGTCGAACACAGGGACTCCTCGGGCGGCGGGGGCATCATCGGCCCGGGCGACGTGCAGTGGATGACAGCGGGCAATGGCATCCAGCACGAGGAATTCCATTCCCCCGCCTATGCCAGGACGGGGGGACGGTTCCGCATGGTCCAGTTGTGGGTCAACCTGCCCGCCAAGGACAAGAATGCGCCCGCGGGATACCAGACGATCCAGTCGGCCAGCATTCCTGTCGTGCCGTTTGCCGATGCCACGGGCCGCCTGCGCGTGATTGCCGGGGAATATGCGGGGCAGCGCGGGCCTGCGCGGATATTCTCGCCGCTCAATGTCTGGGATGGCACCCTGCATGAAGGGGCGCAGGTCACGCTGGACCTGCCTGCGGGACATAATACGGCGATCGTCCTGCTGGAGGGACGGCTGCTTGTCAACGGGACCGAGGAACTGACGGGCGCGCAGTTCGCCCTTATGGGCCGTGAAGGCACGCAGGTGACGGTGCAGGCGGCGGCGCAGAGCAGTTTCCTTGTCCTGACCGGGCAGCCCCTGAACGAGCCGATTGCCGGTTACGGCCCGTTTGTCATGAACACCCGCGAGGAAATCCACCAGGCGATGGAGGATTTCAGGAACGGGCGTTTCGGTGGGATCGCCACCTGAACCTGTGGCAGGATACGGCGCATCCGCGCGCCTTCATGGGGGTGCGGCCTGTATCATCTCCATGAAGGCCGCCGCGGCGCGTCCCATCGGGCGTTCACGGTGCCGCAGCATGTGAAAGCTGCGTTTTTCCAGATCGCATTCCAGCGCCACAAGCAGGCCCGCCCGCACCCTCGGGCCTGCCGCGAGGCTGGAAACCGCCGTGACCAGTTCGCCTTCCAGAACGCTTTCCATCACCGCGTCATTGGAGGGCAGGACCAGCCGGATATTGAGGTCGCGCAACTCCACCCGGAAAAGGGAGTGCAGGCACGATGCAAGGTGGTCGCGGGTGCCCGATCCTTCCTCCCGCACGGCCCATTGCGCGCCAAGGATATCCTGTCGCGTGATTTTTCGTGCCGTCAGCGGATGCGTCGGCGCGGTGTACAGGCACAGCCTGTCGCCGCCGACGGGTTGGTGCAGCACGATGTCACCATCAGCCCTGCCTTCCACAAATCCCATATCCGCATGGCCCGCGATAACGGCGGCGGCGGCCTGCGCGGTGTTGCCGGCGTGAAGGTCGAGTTCGATTGCCGGATGGCGCAGGGCAAACCGCGCAAGGAAGGCCGGCAGCCAGTATGTCGCCACCGTCTGGCTGGCCGCGATGCGCAGCCTGCCGCGCAGCAGGCCGGACAGGTCGTCAAGGGTCCGCACCGCATCGCCTGCCGCCGCCAGCACGGCCTGTGCGGCGGGCAGGAAGGCATGACCTGCCTCGTTCAGTTCAAGGCGTCGCCCGATACGATGGAACAGGCGTGTGCTGTAGCGATGTTCAAGCGCGCTGATTGCCGCACTGATGGCGGGTTGCGTCAGGTTGAGCGCCTGCGCCGCGACACGCATGTTCAGCGTCCGGGCAACCACTGCGAAGATGCGAAGCTGTTCCAGGGTCATCCAATAAATATTCCTTATCAAAACAAGAAATTCAATCCATTGGATTTGTCACGGCGCAGCGACGATCCTTGCGCCATGACATATGCCTCACGCGTTTACCGATATCTTCCGGGTTTCCTGCTCAGCCTTGGGGTGGCAGGCATCGCAGGACTGTTGCAGCAGGCCGAACGTGCCGTAACCGGCCGGGTATGGATCGAATCCCTCGTTCTTGCCATTGCTGTCGGCACGGTTCTGCGGACATCGTGCGGCCTTGCGGCGCGTTTTGGTGCGGGCGTCCATTTCTGCGCCCATCGCCTTCTGGAAATGGCCGTTGCACTGATGGGCGTGACAATCGGCATGGACCTTCTGTCGCGGGCGCATCCCTTCCTTGTGCTGGCGATCATCATGCTGGTCGGGGTGACGGTGCTGGCGGGCATCCTGATCGGGCTGGCCTTCGGCCTTCCGGTGCGCATGGCGGTCCTGATCGCATGCGGGAATGCGATATGCGGCAATTCCGCCATCGCGGCCATTGCGCCCGTCATTGATGCGGATAGCGATGATGTCGCGACTTCGGTGGCGTTTACCGCAGTTCTGGGAATACCTGTCGTCATGCTGCTGCCCTGTCTCGCGCACGGCCTGCACCTGACGGAAACGGCAGGGGGCACATTGGCTGGCCTGACCGTCTATGCCGTGCCGCAGGTCATGGCGGCGGCAGCCCCGCTGGGGCCGGTGGCGGTCGCGGCGGGCACGCTGGCGAAACTGCTGCGGGTCCTGATGCTGGGGCCGGTTGTCGCATGCTGTGCGTTCGTGCGGGCGCGCCGGATGGAGCAGGAGCGCGGTGTGCCGCGCCGCTTTCGCGTTACCGAATTCCTGCCGCCTTTCATTCTCGTGTTCGTGGGACTGATGATTGCCCGATCCGTGGGGCTGGTCCCCCATCTTGCCGTCACCATGGCGCAGGGGGCGGCTAATGCGCTGACGCTTGTTGCAATGGCGGCCCTTGGGTTGGGGGTCGATCTGCGCAATGTCATGGCGGCCGGACCGAGGGTCGTGGCCGTCGTCACGCTGTCGCTGTGTTTCCTGACCACCGCCGCCGTGCTGGTCGTCCGGTTGGGATGCCCTGCATGAATGCGGCCGCTCGTAATGGGTGTCATCGTGCCGTGCGGTATGGGGCGATGCCACGGCCTTCGTTGTCCACATCGACACGGTGGCCAACCATCGGCAGGGCGCGGTGATGGCAGTTTTCGCGCGTGCATGCACGGCATCCCGGCCCGATGGGAATGATCATGCGCGGATCCTTCAGGTCCAGTCCTGCGGAATAGACAAGATGCGGTGCATCGGTGATGGAACAGCCAAGGACGACCGCCGTCAGGCGTGGCCGGTCAAGGTAGGAGATGCTGTTGCGCCCGACCGTTCGTGCGATATTGAGGTAGACCGCTCCGTCCGTTGTCTGTGAAAGCTGGACCTGCACCTGCTGCGGCGTGCTGAAGGCGCGGAAAATGTTCCACAGTGGGCACGGGCCACCAAAGCGGGACTGGGTAAAGCGGTTTGCGCTGAAACTTTTTAGGATATTCCCCGCAATATCCGTTTTGAGAAAGTAAAACGGGATGCCCTCATGCCCGGGTCGCTGCATGGTGCTCAGCCGGTGGCAGGCCTGTTCGAAGCTGACGCCGAACTGACGCTGCAGCAGTTCGAGGTCATGGCGGACATCATGTGCCGCCATGCGGAACCGCCCGTAGGGCAGGAGCAGCGCGCCGGCGAAATAATTGGTCAGGTACACGCGCGCAAGGCCGCGGGCCTCGCTTTCCTTCAGGCGGGAGCGGCGGATCACGCGGGTGAACAGGCCCTGATGTTCGATCTGCCCCAGCGCCTGCGCCATCCAGAACGTACTGCTTTCCGACGGGACAAGGCGGGAGAGGAACAGGATGCGCTGACGTCGCTCCAGCCGCCACATCAGGCCTTTGTGGCTCAGCCCAAGGTCGATTTCGGTGCGGATGCCATGATGGTCCAGAAGGTAGCGGGCCAGCTGTTCGCCCGGACTTCCTTCATCCAGCCGCATCTTTTCGAACTGGTGTTCGGCGGCGCGGTCCACCTCATCGAAATAGTTGCGTTGCGCCTGCACCCAGTCATTGACCGCCTCGTACGGCTCCACCCGGTCCGGGGCGTCGTGTGGTGTCGTGCGCACGGCGGGCAGGGTGCCGCCGGTCAGCGCCGCCTCGGCATGTTCCTGCCGCAGCAGGTAGGCGCGATACAGCCGCACGAACTGCGCGCACAGGTCGGGCGCCACGCGCATCGCGGCCTGGATGCTGTCCAGCCTGATGGCATCCATGTCGAAAACCGGATCGGCCAGTATTTCGCGCAGGGCCTGAATGCCGCGTGTTTCTTCGGTATCGCTGAAATATTCCGCCCCCACGGAGAAAATGTTGCACAGCGCACCAAGCAGCGTGATCGGAAGTGGCCGGGTGTCGTGTTCGATCTGGTTCAGGTAACTCGCGGAAATGCCGAGTTGCAGCGCCAGTGCGCTCTGCGTCATGCCGACGCGGTTGCGCTGGTGGCGGATACGCGATCCGGTGAAGGTCTTGGTGGCTGCTTTTTTCATCTTCGCAATCTTTGCAATCTGCGGCGCGGCATTCGCCCCTTTAAACGGCAAACCATCTTCCGTCCACAATCAGGATTTGGCAAAGTCCGGGTCAACAAAAACAACAAGAACAGAAAACATGAAACGCCATGACGGAACATCAATAACAATAAAATAAACATGTTCCGGAACACATGGAATGCGGATCGTGCTTTCTGGCACGGCCTGCCGGGCATATCGCAAGGTCACTGTCCGGCAGGTCCCCTGCCACCAGGCATCACGGTCTTCATTCCATCCATTATGGCGCCAGGCATACGTAACCTTTCCCCCGGTCGTCTTCGCGTCATTTCCAAAATGGCGGGGACAGATATTACCCAATGACAAGGAACAGGACCGTGATCAGTGCGACCCATGAAAATGTCTCCACCCGTCCGATCCCCCCGGTGGGGCTGCCTGTCCCGCGATGGGCGGATGGCATGCGCGAACACCGTTTCCGTCCGCCGCCGGAACATGGCCGCCGGGCGCTGAATGTTTCCGCCCTGTGCGTTGACCGCCACCTTGGCGAATGTCCCGACCATGTGGCCGTGCTGGCGCATGGTGTGTCGGGTGAGGAGGCGGTCTGCTTTCGCGAACTTCATGAACGGGTCTGCCGTCTTGCGAATGCGCTCACGGACCAGGGCGTGCAGCGTGGCGACCGGGTCGCGATCCACCTGCCGCTGATGGTGGAAAGTATCGTCGCGGTTCTTGCCTGCGCGCGCATCGGTGCGGTGCACGTGCTGCTGGGCATACATGCCGATGCGCCGCGCATGGCCGGGCAACTGGCCGATTGTGGCGCGGTGGCTGTCCTGACAGGTGATGCGACCTGTGACGGGGCGGGGCAACGGCCGCTGAAGGCCATGCTCGACAGGGCGCTGGAAATGGCAGGCACCCGCAGTCGTGTGAAACTGGTGCTGCTGGTTACGCTCAGCAGCGCGGAAGTCGCGATGAAGCCGGGCCGTGACCATCATTATGATGCCGTGGTCGACTGGTATGAACCCGATTACCCGCCAGAGGCCATGTACGGGGATGACCCGCAGTTCCTGTCCTATCCCCCCGCACGGCGTGGCGGTGCCCATGGCGTGACACATACGGTCGGGGAATACAGGCACATGGTGTCCCATGCCATGGAAATGGCGCATCCCTATACCGATGTCGATGTTCCCCCGACGCTCGTCAACATGGCGTGGGACGCGGGACAGACGCCCCTTCTGGTCGGCCTGCTGGCGCAGGGCCGCACCATCACCACAACAGCGGAGGTGCCGATGAACGTTCGGATCTGAATGATCGTACCCATTTGCGAAAAATGATGAGCAGGAAAAAAGGATCGGACGTAGGGCCAGAGATCCGGTCCTTTTTTCCGCCTGCCGCCTTTTGTCGCCCGGGGCCGCACGGTTGCCGGGAATGCCGGTCTGCGCAAGGCGGGCAGGGCCATGACCCGTAGCCGTCATGGCGTCGCGCGATGATTTCATGTTATGATGGTCGCCATTGTCATGATCGACAGGCGCAACCGAAGGACATGAAATGCCCGACACATCTTCACGGACCCAGCATACAGGCGGACGCCCGACACCTGAAATGTCGGCACTGCTTGATCGGCAGGTTCTTGAGGTTGCGACAGAACTTTTCGTCGAGCAGGGATATGCCGCCACGTCGCTTGAAAAGATAGCGCGCGTCATCGGGTGCAGCAAAGCCACGCTCTACCGCCGCTATTCCTCCAAGGAGGACCTGTTCAAGGCCGTGGTGGCGGAACGCGGGCGGATGCTGCTGGACGAAGCGGGCGCGGTCGAGGCGTCCTCGAAGGATCCGCTGGTGGCGACGAAGGAAATCGCCCTGTTCTTCCTGGATTTCATGCTGCGTCCGGAAACGCGCGAAGCCTACCGTATTGTCATTGGCGACGGGCATCGCATCCCGTTCATCGCCGATGAAATGATGGAAACCATCGTGGAGCCTTTCGTCGCCACCCTCAGTCGCCTCCTCAAGGCGGCGGCGGATGCCGGGCGCATTGAATCCAGGGATCACGAGGAAACGACACGTGTCCTGATGAGCTTCGTGATCGGTTGGCCGTTGCAGAACACCATGCTGGGCCAGAACCGGATGCAGGACATGGATGCGCGCAAACGGTTTTTTGACCGGGCATGGGATATTTTCCTGTCGGGCATATGCCGCAGGGAAGATGCCTGATTCCCCCGCATGCCCCGGTGCCGGCATCCTGCCGCCCGGCCCGTGACGCAGCGCGGATGCGCCCGTAGTCCTTTGCTATATTGCGATACGATACGGCATCGTATATGTAAACCATGATGGCTGGCCCCTCCGGGTTCTGCAGATTGGGTAAGGACGGTCCATATTCATGCACTCCAGACATGCTGGCACAGGCGCATCCGTGCCTACCGAACCGTTCTCCCCACCGGACACCGGCAGGACCGTACCCGCACGCAAGGGGAG
The DNA here is from genome assembly GCF_002906255.1 of Novacetimonas maltaceti. Lineage (GTDB taxonomy): Bacteria > Pseudomonadota > Alphaproteobacteria > Acetobacterales > Acetobacteraceae > Novacetimonas > Novacetimonas maltaceti. The sequence continues at coordinate 73,008 of NZ_POTC01000012.1, forward strand.
GGCCTTCAGGCCGCTCCAGCCCATCCTGGCCCTGTCGTGCCTGTCGGTAATGCTGTGCGCATGCCACAAGAAGGCGCCGGTGGAAGAAGTGCGCCCCGTGCGTTCGGTCGTGGTATCGACCGTGTTCGACACGGATGCAGAGGTCGTGACAGGACAGGTTGCGGCCCATCGTTCCATCAACCTTGCCTTCCGCCTGCCCGGCAAGGTGGTGGCGCGCGCCGTTTCCGCCGGCAGCATCGTGCATGCGGGCGATGTGCTGGCGCGGCTGGATGACACGGTGCCACAGCAGACCCTGCGCACCGCACAGGCGGAGGCCGCCACGGCGAAAGCGGCGCTGGAACAGGCTGCCCCCCTGAAGCAGCGCGCGACGGCGCTGCTGCCGGTGGAGGCCATTTCACGCAATGATTATGACGATGCGGTGCGCCGGTACAAAACCGCGCAGGACCAGGTGCAGGCCACGCAGGCACAGGTGCGCGTGGCGCAGGAGCAGCTTGGCTATACCCGCCTTGTGGCGCCCGAGGACGGCATCGTGACCGACAGGCTGGTGGAGGCGGGGGAGGTCGTGGCTGCGGGCCAGCCTGTGCTGCGCATGGCGGCCAATGACGGGCTGGACGCGCAGTTCGACATGCCCGAGGCCCTTGCGCAATCGCATATTGCCGCGGGCACGACGCTGAAGGTCTGTCTGGATGCGGCGCCCGCGGTCTGCGCGCCCGCCGCGATCTATGAAATCGCGCCCGATACCGACCCGCAGACCCGCACCTACCATACGAAGGCGCTGCTGCATGCCTCCCGCGACATGATGCCGCTGGGGGCCGTGGTGACGGGGCATCTGGGCCTGTCATCGGGCACGGGCATCCACCTGCCGCCTTCCGCCCTGACCACGCAGGACGGCAGCCCCGCCGTCTGGATTGTCGCCCCGGATACCATGCGCGTCTCCCAGCAGCGCGTTGCCATCGCGCGGTATGCGACCGATGACGTGGTGATCGCCTCCGGCCTGAAGGCGGGGGAGCGGGTGGTGACGGCGGGCGTGCAGGCGCTGTATCCGCAAGAAAAGGTCAGCCTGCTGGATGAAGCCGATGTCCGTCCCTGAGCCGCGCCCGCCGGGGGGGATAAACCTGTCCGACTGGTCCATCCGCCATCGTGCGCTGGTCCTGTTCTTCATGATCCTGATCGGTGTCGCGGGCATCCAGTCCTACTTCAGGCTGGGCCGGAACGAGGACCCGCCCTTTACCGTCAAGACCATGGTGGTGCAGGCGTTCCTGCCCGGTGCCTCGGTGGAGGAAACCACCCACCAGTTGACCGAGCGCATTGAAAAGAAGCTGCAGGAAACGCCCGACCTCGATTACGTCAAGAGCTATACGCTGGCGGGCAAGACGACGATTTTCGTCAACCTGCTGTCCGGCGCGCCCAAGGCGGAAGTGCCCGATATCTGGTACCAGGTGCGCAAGAAGGTGGGCGACATCAAGGCACAGTTGCCGCAGGGCACTGTCGGCCCGTTCTTTGATGACGAGTTCGGTGATACCTATGGGATCATCTACGGCTTTACCGCCGACGGATTTTCCCACCGCGAACTGCGCGACTATGTCGAGACGGTGCGCGACGAACTGCTGCATGTGCCCGACGTGGCGAAGATCGACACGCTGGGCGCGCAGGATGAGAAGATCTATGTCGATTTCTCCACCCATCACCTTGCCCGACTGGGCATAAACGGGGCGACGATCGCCGCCGCCCTGCTGGCGCAGAACGCCACGGTGCCGTCCGGCGTGATCGATACCGGGCGCGAGCAGATACAGGTCCAGCCCACGGGACAGTTCGGGTCGGTGCAGGATATCGCCAACGTCACGGTCTATGCGGGCAGCCGCAAGGTCCGGCTGGGGGATATCGCCACCATCACCCGCACCTATTCCGACCCGCCGCAGACCATGTTCCGCGTGGGCGGGCAGGATGCGATCGGGCTGGCGCTGTCCATGCGCAGCGGCGGCAATGTGCTGGAACTGGAAAAGAACATCGCGGCGAAAATGGCCGAACTGCATGCGCGCATGCCCATCGGGATCGAGGCGCACCTTGTCGCCAACCAGCCCAAGGTGGTGCATGACGCGGTCGGTGATTTTACCGAGGCGCTGTTCGAGGCCATCGTCATCGTGCTGGGCATCAGCTTCCTCAGCCTCGGCGCGCGTGCGGGCACGGTGGTTGCGTTCTGCATTCCCTTCGTGCTGGCGGTGGTGTTCGTGTGCATGAAGATGTTTGGCATCGACCTGCAGCGCGTCTCGCTCGGCGCACTTATCATAGCTCTCGGCCTGCTGGTCGATGACGCGATGATTACGGTCGAAAGCATGGTCAGCAAGCTGGAGGAGGGCTGGACCCTGACGCGGGCCGCGACCTATGCCTATGTCTCCACCGCGTTCCCGATGCTGACCGGCACGCTGGTGACCGTGGCGGGGTTCATCCCGGTCGGGTTCGCGAAAAGTGTGGCGGGGGAATACACGTTCTCCCTGTTCGCCGTGGTGGGCATGGCGCTGATCGCGTCATGGTTCGTGGCCGTGCTGGTCGCCCCGCTGGTGGGGGTGACCATCCTGAAGCAGCGCCCGGCGGCATCCCCCCATGCCCCGCCGGAAGGGCGGCTGCTGCGTGTCTTCAGCCGCGCACTGCTGTTCACCATGCGCCGCCCGCGTGCCACCGTGCTGGCCAGCCTTGCGGCTCTGGTCGTGGCCATTGCGCTCTCGCCACTGGTGCCGCGGCAGTTCTTCCCGGCATCCGACCGGCCGGAACTGCTGGTTGACCTGTCGCTGCGGCAGGGCGCGTCGATCAAGGCGACGGCGGATGTCTCGCGCAGGCTGGACGCCATCTTGCGCAATGATCCGGATATCGACCACTGGAGTTCCTATGTCGGGCGCGGGGCCGTGCGCTTCTACCTGTCGCTCAATGAGCAGTTGCCCAACGATTTCTTTACCCAGACCGTCATTGTCGCAAAAAGTGCCGTGGCGCGTGAACGGCTGCGCAAGCGGCTGGATGTGGCGCTCAGCCGCGACATGCCCGATGTGGTGCATGGGCTGTTCCCGCTGGAACTTGGCCCGCCGGTGGGCTGGCCGGTGCAGTACCGCGTTTCCGGCCGCGACCCGGACCGGGTCTGGCATTACGCGCATGACGTGGCGAAGATCATGGCCGACAGCAACCAGCTGCACATGGTCAATTTCGACTGGGGCGATCCCGCGCGCAAGCTGAAGATCGAGGTGCGGCAGGACGAGGCGCACCGTCTGGGCCTGTCGTCGGGGGCGATTGCGCTGGCCATCAATTCGGCGGTGACGGGCCTTACGGCAACACAGGTGCGTGACAGCATCTATCTGGTGGACGTGGTGCTGCGCGCCAACCACGCCCAGCGCCTGTCGATCGAGGACCTGCGCAACCTCGACATCCGCCTGCCCAATGACCAGACAGTGCCGCTGTCCACGGTGGCCAGCGTCTCCTACGTCGAGGATTATCCCCTGGTCTGGCGGCGCGATCGCCTGCCGACGCTGACCATACAGGCGCAGTTGCGTGACGGGGTGCAGGCGGATACGGCAGTTGCCACGCTGGCCCGGAAAATCGCGGCGTTCAACGCGGGCCTGCCATCGGGCTACCATGTCGCGGTGGGCGGCACGGTGGAGGAAAGCGCGAAATCCCAGAAATCCGTCATCGCCGTCGTGCCGGTCATGATCCTTGTCATGCTGGGCGTGCTGATGATCCAGTTGCAGGACTTCAAGCGGCTGGCGCTGGTCATCAGCGTGGCGCCCTTCGGCCTGATCGGCGTGGTCGGCGCGCTGTTCCTGACCCAGCACCCGATGGGGTTCATCGCCATGCTGGGGCTGGTGGCGCTGATTGGCATGATCATCCGCAACTCGGTCATCCTTGTTCATCAGATCCAGATCGAGAAGGATCTGGGCCAATCCGAATGGGATGCGGTCATGAATGCCGCGAAAATCCGCTTCCGCCCCATCATGCTGACTGCGGTCGCCGCCATCCTTGGCATGCTGCCCATTGCGTCGAGCGTCTTCTGGGGGCCGATGGCCGATGTCATCATGGGCGGGCTGGCCGTGGCGACGGTGCTGACGCTGATTTTCCTGCCTTCGCTTTATGTGCTGTGGTTCAGGGTGAAGGAAACGCCATCGCCGCAGGCTGGGGGAACCGCCCGATGAAACGATCCCCGATCCTGCTGCTGCCCATGCTTCTGGCGGGCTGTGCGTGGCTCGCGCCCACCTATCACCGCCCACAGATGCCCATGCCCGATAGATGGGGCACGCAGCAGGCCGCCACCGTGCCCGATGGCGGCGAATGGTGGCGCAGCTATGGTGATCCGGTGCTGGACGCGCTGGTGGCCGAGGCGCTGAAGGGCAATGACGACCTTGCGCTGGCAGGTACGAAGCTGCAGCAGGCGCGCGCGCAGTATAAATATGCCTTTGCCAACCAGTTGCCCTCCATTTCCGTGGCGGGGGCGGATGCCATGGGCCGCCTGCACCTGAAGGATGAACTGCCCGTTACGCACAAGATGAGCAATCTTGGCTTCGTTGGCGGCATGCTGAATTACGAAGTGGACCTGTGGGGCAAGAATGCCAGCCTGAGCAAGGCGGCAAAGGCGGGCGTAAAGGCGGCGGGTTATGGCCACGAGGCCGCGCGACTGTCCATCGCCGCGGCCACCGCGAAGCTGTATTTCAGCCTGCGCGCGCTGGACCGGGAACGCGAGATCCTGCAGCAGACGATCGAGACGCAGACGGCCCTTCTGGCCCTGGTGCAGCGCCAGCATGAAGTCGGCGCGGTGGATGCGCTGGTCGTGCAGAACGTGACCGAGCAGCGTGATGCCGCACAGGCGGCCCTGCCGGATGTGGAGGACCAGCGCGGCAAGGCGGAAAGCGCGCTGGCCGTCATGCTTGGCCGCTCGCCCCGGCAGATCATCGGGCAGGCGATGGAGCGGGGCAAGAACATTGACGAATTGACCGTCCCCATCCCGACGCCGCCGGAAATCCCCTCCACCCTGCTCGAACGCAGGCCGGACATCGCCATGCGTGAGCAGACGCTGATCGCCAGCAACTTCAACATCGGCTTTGCGCGTGCGGCCTATTTCCCCACCATCTCGCTCGCCAGCCTTGCGGGGGTGAACAATATCGACATCGACAACCTGTATCGCGCCACAACGCGGTCATGGACGCTGGCGGCGTCGATGGCGGCGCCCGTGCTGGATTTCGGCCGTACGGCAAGTGGCGTCAAACTGGCACGGGCCGAGAAGAACGAGCAGGTCATCCTGTACAAGCAGAGCATCCGCACGGCATTCAAGGAAGTGCATGACGCCCTGCTGGAACAGAACAACGCCCATGAGCGGGAGCAGGGTGACGGGGGCAAGGAAACGGCGGCTGAAAAAACAGTGGAACTGACGCAGTTGCGGCTGGAGCATGGCTATTCCAGCCGACTGGATGTGCTCTCCGCACAGGTGCTCGCCCAGCAGGCGGAACTGGCGCATACGACAGCATTGCTGTCCCGCCTTGATGCCTCCGTTGACATGTACAGGGCCATCGGGGGCGGGTTCGAGGTCAGGCAGCGACATGATGACGCGAAGAAATGACATCCCCGGATCTGTACGCAATGGTGTGCAGGATGTCCCCGGAGGCACCGGATTCAGGGCGTGGGGGATGCCATTGCTGAAAGGATTTCATCCGGAAATGGGGTCGAATGGCGAAGTGTGAAAAATGTGGGGCCGAATTCCCCTGCCAGCCGGACGGGGCGTGCTGGTGCATGCAACGGCCGCCGGTCCTGCCTGTCCCCGCGCAGGGACAGCAGGGATGTCTCTGCCCGGCCTGCCTGGACGCGGTTCCGACGCAGGGCGACAGGGAAAGCGCATGATGTGCATCCTTTGACGCCTGTGCCGGGTTTTGGAAATTCCTTTTCATGCAAAGCGTAATATCCTGACCCGTCCGTATCGCATGTTCCGCCGGTGCCGGGGTGGTTTGAGGATCATTGGACTCCCGCGAAGTTGATTTACATCAACGACAGCAAAGGCAAAAAGGCACGCTATGACCAGAAGGGTTTTCCATCTGGAAAGACAGCAGGGTCCATGCTGGCCCCAACAGAGGCATAACGTCCCATGAGATACGCTCACAGCAATTTTGAATCCTTCGCGCGGCCTGAAAAACCGGCAGGGATCGACACCCGTTCGGCATGGATCGTGGGGGGTGGCCTTGGGGGCATGGCGGCTGCGGCCTTCCTGATCCGTGATGCGCGGATGCCGCCGTCGCGCATCACCATTCTGGAGGCATCGGATGCGGATGGTGGTGCGCTGGATGGCACGGGCAACGCCCGGACGGGCTGGCTGATCCGGGGCGGGCGGGAAATGGAGGAGCAGTTCCAGTGCCTGTGGGACCTGTATCGCTCCATCCCGTCGCTCGAAGTGCCTGATGCGTCGGTGCTGGATGAGTTCTATCGGCTGAACCGCGCCGATCCCAGCAGCAGCCCGGTGCGGGCCATGTGCGGGCGCGGGCAGCCCCTGCCGGACCGCGACAGCCTGAAGCTGACGGGCAAGGCGCGGCGCGAAATCATTTCCCTGATCCTGACGGATGAGGAAAAGCTCGGCGGCAGGACCATCAGCGACGTCCTGTCCGAAGAGTTCATGCAGTCGAATTTCTGGCTGTTCTGGCGTTCGATGTTCGCGTTCGAGACATGGCACAGCGCGATCGAGATGAAGCGCTACCTTGCACGGTTTGTCCACCAGATCCTTGGCCTCAAGGACCTGCATACGCTGAAATTCACCCGGTTCAACCAGCAGGAATCCCTCAGTCGCCCACTGGCGACATGGCTTGCCGGGCAGGGGGTGGTGTTCCGCCATGGCGTGCGTGTGACCAACGTGCGGGTCGATACCTCCGGCGGCACGAAGGTCGCGACCCGCATCGACTGGCTGGAGGGCGCTGGGGCGGGAGGGATCGATATCGGTCGCGGTGACCTTGTCTTTGTCACCAATGGCTCGATGGTGGAAAATTCCCGCTGGGGGGACCACCATACGCCTGCGCCCGTGGATGCGACCATTACAGAGGGGAGCGTCTGGCAGTTGTGGCGCAACATCGCGGACCAGGACCCCGCCTTTGGACGGCCGGACGTGTTTTGTGGCGATACCACGAAATCACGGTGGGAGTCCGCGACGGTCACGACGCTGGACGCGCGCATTCCCGACCTTGTGCATAAGGTAACGGGGCGTGACCCGTTTTCGGGCCGCACCGTGACGGGTGGGCCGATCACCATTGCGGATTCCGCCTGGCTGATGAGTTGGGTCGTCAGTCGCCAGCCGCATTTCAAGGGGCAGCCCAAGGGGCAGATGGTGGCATGGCTGTATGGCCTGTTCAGCGATGTGCCGGGGAATTACGTGAAAAAGCCGATGCAGGACTGCACGGGCGAGGAAATCACGCGGGAATGGCTGTTCCACATGGGCGTGCCCGTGGAGCAGATCGACGACATGGCGGCGACCGGGGCCGTGACGCATCCCTGCATGATGCCGTTCATCACGGCGCAGTTCATGCCCCGCGCCGGGGGCGACCGGCCGAAGGTGGTGCCGGACGGCAGCGTCAACCTCGCCTTTTTGGGGCAGTTCGCGGAAACACCACGCGATACCGTGTTCACGACGGAATATTCCGTCCGCACGGCGATGGAGGCAGTCTATACGCTGCTTGATATCGACCGTGCGGTCCCCGAGGTCTTTGGCAGTGTCTATGACGTCCGCATGCTGCTGCAGGCGGCGGCGGAACTGCGTGATGGCCGGAAGGTCCCGGCTTCGGGCGTGGTGCGGCACCTGTCCACGGGAACGGAAATCGGTGACCTGCTGGAGCGTTATGGACTGATCTGAGGGCGGATGGTCGAACCGGTTACCGCCGGGCGTATGTGCCCGGTTCTTTTGCGGCCGTGACCAGTACAGCCACAGGGAAAAGTGGATACGCACAGGCACGGACACTTATATATGACGTTCAAAATATCGCCCTGATGATATAGAATATTGGGAACAGGAGGTACAGATAGCTATGTCGATCGCCCAGATGCGTAAGAACATGTCTGAAAATGCGGGTTTTATCGCGGCCCTGGACCAGAGTGGGGGCTCCACGCCCGGCGCGCTGCGCCATTATGGCATCCCCGACAGCGCCTACAGCACCGATGCGCAGATGTTTGCGCTGATGCATGAAATGCGGGTGAGGGTCGTCACCGCACCATCCTTTACGGGGAAGAAGATCCTCGCCGCCATCCTGTTCGAGCAGACGATGAACGGCCTGGTCAAGGACACGCCCGTCCCGACCTTCCTGTGGCAGGATCGCGGCGTGGTGCCGTTCCTGAAGGTGGACAAGGGGCTGGAGGCCGAAGCGGGCGGCGTGCAGTTGATGAAGCCCATTCCCGACCTTGAGGCGCTGCTTGACCAGGCCATCAAGAAGGGGATCTACGGGACAAAAGCGCGCTCCGTCATTCATCTGGCCGAACGCAACGGGGTTGCGGCGATCGTCAAGCAGCAGTTCGCGCTGGCACAACAGATTGCGGAGCGCGGACTTGTGCCCATCCTTGAGCCTGAAGTGCTGATCAAGAGCCCGGACAAGGCTGGGGCGGAAACGCTGCTGCATGATGAACTGCATCGTGGTCTTGATGCCCTGCCCGGTGACTATCAGGTCATGATCAAGGTCTCCATTCCTGAAAAGCCGGACCTGTACCTTGATCTGGTCAAGCATCCCCGCGTCCAGCGTGTGGTGGCGCTTTCGGGTGGGTATTCGCGTGATGAGGCGTGTGAACGCCTTGCGCAGAACCATGGCATGATCGCAAGTTTCTCCCGCGCGTTGCTGGAGGAGTTGCGCTGCACCATGACGGATGAACAGTTTGATGCGGCGCTGGCCACGGCCATTGACCAGATCTACAAGGCATCCACGCAGAAGTCCTGAACCCGGTCGGGTATCTGCTGCCTTTTTCGAAAAAAGGCAGCACTTCCCAGTAATTTTTCCAGCGGCTTCCGGAGTGCGGGAGCCGCTTTTTTCATGTCCGGATTTTCTGTTCCATTTTCGGAATAACCAGGCATGGACAAACAACTTTTGTTTAATGCATGGCTTGTGATGAGGTGGCAGGGGCTGGTGGGTCCTATCGTGGTGGCAGATAACGGAGGAAAATCCTGATGCCCCATAATACTGTCGCCCCCGAATTCCGTGCCGCCCTGAAGGTCCTGCCGTCCTTTGACGGATTGTCCGACCAGACCCTTGCGCAGACGCGCGAGGCATTCATTACCGCGATCCGCGGGGTGAAGGTGGCGCCATATGTGAATGTGGAGGTCAGGAACCGGACCGTCCCCGGACCATCCGGGGCCCCTGATGTGCCTGTGGTGATCTATTCCCCGCGAACGGGCCACGGGAATGCGCCCGCACTGGTGTACATCCACAGTGGCGGCATTGTCAGTGGTACGCCCGAAGTGGACGATGCGCGATGCCGCGATCTTGTCAACGAACTTGGTATCGTCATTGTCTCCGTCGATTACCGCCTTGCGCCGGAAGCACCTTATCCTGCCGCGATAGAGGACTGCCATGCCGCCCTGAAATGGGTGCATGCGAATGCCGCAGGACTTTCGATTGACCCGGCACGCATCGCCATTGGTGGGGATAGCGCGGGCGGGGGACTGACGGCATGCCTTGCCCTGATGGCGCGGGATCGGGCCGAGGTGCCGGTCTGTTTCCAGTTGCTGATCTATCCCATGCTTGACGATCGTACGGGAACCACCGTCATGCCGTCGCCGGAACTGGGGGAATATATCTGGACGCGCTCTGCCAACCATTATGCCTGGAACGCCTATCTGGGGCAGGCGCCGGGGAGTGAAGGCGTATCGGAATATGCCGCGGCATTTCGTGCAACGGACCTGTCTGGCCTGCCACCGGCCTATATTGGCGTCGGCTCGCTCGACCTGTTCCTTGACGAGGATCTTGATTACGCAAAACGCCTGATGGCCGCAGGGATTCCAACGGAAGTCTGCGTTATCCCGGGGGCCTATCATGTATTTGATGTATTCATCCCCGAGGCTCCGTTGAGCAGGATCTTCAGGGAGTCGTATTTTTCCGCACTGAAACGGGAATTTTCCCTGCCGCAGGAATAGGTTTTACGAAATCACGGTCTCAGGAAAACCGCAGGTGATGACCAACCGTCCATCACCTGTGGTCCCGTTTTCAGCGATTACCGGTTCGGCAACCCGCCGTAATAGGTATCGACCTGTGTGCCATACATGTCGTTGCTCCAGTCCGGGGGCATTGTCTCGTCATAGGCCGGCGCCGCTTCCATCTGTTCGCGTGTCAGGGAAACGATATAGCCACCACGGTCCGTATCATATTTCAGGGATTTCCACGGCAGGGGATGGTAGCTGTTCCCCATTCCAAGGAACCCGCCAAAGCTCATGACGACGTAGGCAACGTCGCCAGAGACCTTGTCCACCATGAAATACTTGACAGTACCGAGCTTCTCCCCGGTTGGGGAGTAGACATTTGTCCCTTCAACCTTGTCGGACGCGATAAGGTCATGCCTGGTGGTGTTGCCATTTGTCATTGTCGTGGACATGAAACGTCTCCTGTTCATCATTATGATGGATGTTTCGTTTTCACCATGGACAACTGTGTCCCTGTCCATTGCCGAAGTGAAAGACCCGCCCCGGCCGGACAGGCAGGCTGTCGCTGATGGCCGTATTCTGGCCCATAGGGGAAGGATGCCGTGCATGGGCGCAGGCAGCGCCATGGCACCTGTCCATTCCGCCTGCTGGTGGTTTCCATACCCGTTGTGGGCCGAACCTTGCGGCGATTTACACAGTTGTCGGGAGTATGCCGGCGCCCCTGTGCCTGCGATGGCCTGCCGGGACAGGGGGGCATTCGTCGACGGGGGCATGCTGGAAGATATGATATCTCATGATCTCCACCTTTTCATATCGCAGCGGCTACAGGAGATCCTTGTTTTTCCTGCCGGATAAAGGAATTTCCGCAGGAAGCGATCTCAGGACTGCGCGCTGTGGGGAGATCAACGGTGCATTGTCCCTACGGTTTCATCGAAAAACCGGCCCTTTGAAAAAAGGGCTGGAAACAGCAGCAGGTCTTGGGGGGGCGTGAAACATCGCCCTGCCTGCCCGGCATGACCCATGGGCATGGCGCCCACAAATCACGGCGCCAATTACTGGCGACATACCCGGATGTTTTTTTGGAAAATGGATGCCGCACGCTGCCGTTGCAGGATTGCGGCATCCATGTCAGGGAAAGGCGTGGACAGGCCGGGAATTCCATCCCGGCGCGCCATCAGTCGTCCAGCGCTTCTTTCTCTTCCTTGCGCGTGGCAAAAGGCACTTCCTGCTTGTCATCAAGCTCGTTCATGCTGCCACCCGGGTTCCCGAGGTTTTCCTCCAGCCATGCCTGCTCGATGGGCTGGCCGTTGGCATCGAGCGGGACGGGAGAGTCCACGGGGATCTGCCCCGCATCGGGATTGCTTTCCATCCCGATCAGTTCCGATGCCGCCTCCTTGTAGGCTTCCGGCCCACAACCGGGTTTTCCGTCCGCCGTCCACAGTTCCTTCGCCTTGGCGAGGATGCGTGCTTCCTTCTGCGGGGTATCCTGAAGCGGATTGTCCATGTCTGACGTCCTTATCCTTGGTTCCGGCATGCCTGCCAGTTGTACAGAACCATACCTGAACGGCTTGATACCATGCCGGACCGGAAATCAGGCAGGATCTTTTGCCATGCCTGTTTCATTGGAAGCGGGATCAAGGGCAACGGTTGCCTCGCTGGTAAGGACGCGGAACACAAAGCTTTCCTGCAGGTAGAGTTCGACCGTCTGGGCCGTATGCGCCAGATAACCGATGGAAAAATCCTGCCCGATATCAAGCGCAAGGTCACCGCCGCGCGTGGAGACGACAAAGGCGCCGTCTATGGCGGGGGCCCAGACCAGTTCCCCGTCAATCAGGCTTTCGATGTGCTTGCGCACGGGATAGCCGTCTTCGTCACCGCTGCTGATGGCCTGATAGGCCTTCGTCCCGAGCACGATCGAATAGGGGCCATTGACCCCGGCAAGGCGCAACGTGCCGAGGGCTTCTGTAATCACACGGGGATAGTCCCGGGCCGATGCAGGCAGTTTCAGGCGGGCATTGGACGTGCCATTGCGCATGCCCTGCATCGCCGCCGCCGCATAGCCGTCAAAGATGGCGCGGTCTTCGGCAAACGCGATCTTGCGCGCGGCCTCCTTGACCGGTTGCCAGTCGGAATCGAGGGCACCGCGCTCCACCGCGTCGATCTCTGCGCGCGACAGGGTAAAGGGAACGCGCAGTTCCACCAGGGGCAGCACCTCGCGCTGCGTGGCGATGATGCCGTCGCCGGCCGGTGTGATCTGCCGGGCGCGTCCCGTGCCGACACCGGCAAAGGCTTCACCCTTCGGTTCCGACGTGTCGACCACGCGCCGCCCCGCCAGGTGACGCCGGATGGTGCGGGCGGCCTCTTCCTCGATCTGTGCCCATGCGGCGCTGGAAATGGGGGCAAGATGTCTGTGCAGATTATTCATGTCAGGATTCCTTTTTCAGTGACCCGATACCAAGGGAGCCGGAATGTGCGCCGCCCGGTGCCGGCGCATCGGCCGGCGATATGACGGCAGGACCGCCTGCCTGCATGTCCGGCGCGTTATCGAGGAAGTCGGCCGTCGGGATGAAGAACAGTGTCCCGGTCACCGCCGTGCTGACGTCAAGGAGGCGGTCGTAATTGCCCGGTGGTTTTCCGATGAACATGTTCCGCAGCATCTGCTCTGTCCGTGCGGGGGAGCAGGCATACCCGATGAAATATGTGCCAAATTCCCCTTTGCCCACTTCACCGAAAGGCATGTTGTCGCGCACGATCTGAAGCTGCTGTCCGTTTTCCTCGATATTGGTCAGGACATTGTGGGCATAGCTGGGCTTGGCGGCATCCGGCAGTTCAATGTCCGAGACTTTCCTGCGGCCAATGATATGTTCCTGGACTTCGGTGGGGATGGCGTCCCATTTCTTCAGGTCATGCAGGTATTTCTGCACGATGACATAGCTGCCCCCGGCGAATTCGGGATCTTCCTCCCCGATGAGGGTAGAGGCAAGGGCTGCCTGCCCCGTGGGGTTTTCCGTCCCGTCGACAAAGCCGAGCAGGTCGCGTTCGTCAAAATACTTGAACCCGTGTACCTCGTCCACCACGCTGGCTGCGCCCTCCAGTCGCGTGACGATGGCGGTGGCGAGTTCAAAACACAGGTCCATCCGTGTCGCGCGGATATGGAACAGCAGGTCCCCGGTCGTGGAAGGCGCGTGATGCACGCCGTGGATTTCCTGGAACGGGTGCAACTCCTTCGGGCGGGGGTGGCCAAAGAGACGGTCCCAGGCGTCTGAACCGATGCCCGTGATGCAACTCAGCCTGCCATCGGGAACCCTGAATCCTACGCCGCGCACGAGGGAGGAAACATCACCGAGCAGATCCCGTACCTGGGCGCTGGCAGATGTGTCGCCATTCAGGCCGAGAACGAGGAAGACAGCCGCCTGTGTCAGTCTGGTGTCGATGGGTTGAGGTGTCGCCAACTGTCTGAAACTCCCATGCCGGTCGTGTTCGCATAACCATGAACAGAACCCCAGCATAGGCAGGTGCCCGATGATGACAAGATGGGGAATGCGATGGGGCGGATGGGAATATCACAAGTTGTTCACAATCATAAGCGGCATTTATGATGAAACAGGAAGGGGTTTTTAATGCGATGACTTTTCATTCCCGTAATGGTGTCCGGGGCATGGATTCAATACTGTGTATAAATTCAGTCTGGAACAGGAATTTGAAATATATGTGACAGTAATGTTTGCATCGCTTCATTCCTTTCTGCCTGGTCCATCCAATATCGGGATATCGGCAGATACAGGACAGCGGAAAGATATATCAGTTTAAAACATCATCGTAATTCAAAAAACGAATTAGTATATCTGCATGGCAGAATCATGGGAAATGCATGTGTTGCGCGTCATCTCATGCATTCGCAGGTTGATCTGTGGAACTGACCGGTCTGAATTCCCTGATTCTATTTGTAACACTTTGAGGGCTTACATTTGGAACCATGCGGACCGATGTCTTGAGGGTCAGATTGTTAGGAGACATTATGAAGCGCGCAATTTTATTCGCACTGGCTCTTGGTGCTTCCCTGCCGATGGCTGCACATGCCGAAGGTGGCCGGCATCATGGTCATCATGGCGGTGAAGAGCAGGGCGGCGGTGACCGCGGCGGCCGTGGCGGTGACAACCAGAACGGCGGTGGCCAGAACGGTGGCTGGGGCGAACATGGCGGTCGTGGCGGCGACAACCAGAATGGCGGCGGCCAGAACGGTGGCTGGGGCGATCGCGGCGGTCGCGGTGGCGACAACCAGAATGGCGGCGGCCAGAACGGTGGCTGGGGCAACCGCGGCGGTCGCGGTGGCGACAACCAGAACGGCGGTGGCCAGAACGGTGGCTGGGGCGAACACGGTGGTGGTCGCGGCGGTGATCGTCAGGGTGGCGGCTGGAACCAGAACGGTAACTCCGGTTCCAACTGATTCCATCCCTGGGATCGAAAGGCCCGGCTTCGTGCCGGGCCTTTTTTGTGTACTGCCGCCGTTAATGCGTATCGGGTGAAACGCAGGCAAAGCTGCTGGCCGCGTCCATGTCCCCATGCCCGTCATGGCGGGCAACCTTTGGCCATGCGCAAAGGGGCCGGGTGCGCACGACCTGCCCGTTTTCAACACGCGCGGCGATGATCTGCTCTGGCGGCTGCCCGTGGCTGACCCAGTTGTCGATCGCCCCGAGCTTGCTGAACGTATCGCATCCCGCGCCCCCGTGGCAGTGCCCCATGCCCGGAATCGTGATCAGCCGCACGGCGTCCGCGCCCACAGGTCCCGCATTGTGCAGGAGTGACTGGTAATAACCAGCCAGCTGTTCGGGGTTATGTCCGTCATTCCAGCCGATATACATCAGCAGCCTGCCACCATGGCGGAAGAATGGCGTCAGGTTGTCATCCACATGCAGCAGCGGACCAAGGCTGCGGGTCGCCGCCTGCACGTCGGTATCCCATTTCAGGGTTGTCCAGTCCCAGTCCGGGTTCTGGAAGGCTGCGTACCTGAACAGGTCAAGCGCCACGGGAAAGGGCCTGCCATCGGCAGAAAAGCCATCCTCGCTGCCCTTGGCGGGACCGGGAAAGATGACCTGGTGCGTCTGCGGGTCAACAGGCCCCTGATAGATCTTCTGCGCGGCCTGCACCTCGTTCGCGTTCAGGCATCCCGTCGTCTGTCCCTTTTTGCACAGAAGCTGCTGCGGCGTGAATGTGCATCTGTCCGGTTCGTCAAGAAAGCCCTGCTTTTTCCCGACGGGGGAGGCGCACGCCTCCATCACCGCGGCATTCAGCAGCCGGAACCTGTCACGTGGGACGCGAAGGGCAGGATCATGGGAACTCATCCAGCCCGCCCAGAGCTGTTCCGCATTGAAATCCACGATCGGGTTCGGTGGCGCCCCCGCCACGATCCCATCATAATCGTCGGGGTAGCGCCTGGCCTCGATCAGCCCTTCCAGCCCGCCGAGCGAACATCCGATCCAGTAGGCGTGGGAGGCAGCGCGGCCATAGAAGGCCTTGACCAGCGCCTTGGCGGTGACGGTCATCAGGTGATCGGCCCGATAGGCATAGTCGATGAGTTTTTCCGGATGGCCAAGGGTGAAGCGTCCGCCCTGCCCATCGGGCGTGGAACTGTCATGCCCGGTATCGGTGCTGGCCACGGCATAGCCTTCGCCCACGCCCGTCGCCATGCCGTAATACATGAGCGATCCCCCCCAGCCGAAATTCCCGACCCCCAGCAGCTGGAGGGTTCTAAAAACCCCCTGGTTTTGAGGTCTTCTGTATGATTCTATTTCTTCTGCGTTGATTGAGGGAATGGCGATATGAAGCAGCCTGGTTTTTTTGATGTTGAAGAGCGGCTTTCCCGGT
>NZ_POTC01000013.1 GCF_002906255.1 Novacetimonas maltaceti
TGGTGGCCATGGCGGGAATTGCTCCACCCGATCCCATCCCGAACTCGGCCGTGAAAAACCCCAGCGCCCATGATACTGTGCCTCAAGGCACGGGAAAGTCGGTCGCCGCCAGATCTTCCAGTCAGTCCCTCCAACTCACCACCGCGGGGTGGAGCAGCCCGGTAGCTCGTCAGGCTCATAACCTGAAGGCCGCAGGTTCAAATCCTGCCCCCGCAACCAAACGTAAGCGTCTGATAAGACAACAGAAAAGCCACCCAAAAGGGTGGCTTTTTTGTGCCCAAAATCCAACGCAGGAAACACCAGCCGGGGCCCCACACAGCCGGGTAATCCCCAGCCCTCCAATTCTACCAACATGCGAAGCCACCTTCGGCGGGAAGTCTGCATCCGGCGGCAGGAACTTCCATCGGTGTGGTCCCAGATGGTTGTTCCCCAGCAGATCGCGTGCGCCGCGATGCGCCAGACTAAATGTCAGGTCTAGCGCGCCGCACGCAGTACCGACGGGTCATGGCGCTTTTCCCCTCTGCCGTGACCGTCAGGCGATTGTTACGACCTTGGTCAGATGACGTGGCGCAAGCGTATCCAGCTCGCGCATCCGCGCCACATATTCGCCCAGCAACTGCAGCACCGGCAGGCAGAGCAGGGGACGTACGAATGCCGGGCTGGAGATGGGCAGCGTGACATCGCCCGGACCGCCCAGTCCCAGCACGCGCGCGCCCTTTTCCATGACCTCGCGCGCGACCTGCGCTTCTTCGGCCGCCGTGTCCGGATGATAGAGCATGATGACACATGACCGTTCGTCGATCAGGCTGATCGGGCCATGACGATATTCCAGCGGATGGTGAGCCTCGGTCTGGCTCAGGCTCATTTCCTGCAGTTTCAGCGCTCCCTCGCGCGCGACGCCATATAATGCGCCGCCGCCCAGGAAGACGAAATGCGAACGTCCTTCGATGATCGCACGCAGGTGTGGGTCGGCCGCATCCAGCAGTTCTTCCGCCGCGCGCGTGGCCTCCGGCCCGACCGCAATCCCGGCATAGCGCAGCCCCATCAGCAGCATCAGGCTGGCGGATGCGGTCATCACGATCCCTTCTTCGGGATGTGTCTGCGCCACCACGACCTCGTCTGCATTCTTGCACAGGGCGCTTCCCGGGGCGCAACTGAATGCCGTGACCTCCAGCCCGGCATCCCGACTGGCCCTGGCTGCGGCTACCGTCTCGGTCGAAGCTCCACTACGTGACAGGGCGACGACATGTGGCGCGACTGTCGCGGGCACGTAATCATTGCGGCGTCGGGTCCATTCATTGCCCGGCACCGCGCGGGACATCACGCCCTGTGCATTCAGCGTCGCGGCGATTGAATCGGCAATATGCACAGACGTGCCGCAACCCACGACGACATGGACCTGCCCGGCGCGCGGCCGCACATGGTTCATGTCCACCCTGTTCCAGAGCGGGAACTGTTCGCGAATGCCGCGTTCCGTTGCGTTCATGCTCAATCCTCGTTTTCCGGCCTGTGGAGAAATATTGTTTGGGGCTGTGTGTCAGGAAACAGAAACAGCGGGGGATGCCGCATCGCGCAGCAGGCTCCGCCGTCGCTGCTCAGCCTGCCGACTGGGCCGTGATCGCGAAATAGGTCCGCGCCAACGCCGGAATCCGCAAGGACAGCCACTGGGTCGGTGGTGATCCCGGCCGCCTCGAACCCTTGGCTTGGGCAGCATGAACACCGCACAAGGCATTCCTCACCCTGCGCAATCCCGATCAGGTCTCTCGCCCCATCCTGATCGAACCGGGCCGGGTGCTAGAACTGCCAGCGGATGTCCCATGCCCTGTGGGCGAAATCACCCGCCCCCGCCACGCTGGATGCGGCCACATCCGTCGTGGTCACGCTGGCCCCCGTTCGAGGTGATGGCGCTGGAACGGAGACCCTGATGCGATGATAAAACGGGGACGGGCAGGTGCGCCTTACGGCTTGCCTGGTGCCAGCAGAGTCTGCGCGAAGAAGCGCGTCATCCACATGTAGCCCTGCAGCCAGTCCTGCGTACGCAGGAACGCATGGCGCTCCCCGGGGAAGACATGGTCTTCGTAGGGAACGCCCTGCGCGGTCAGCATCCGTGCCAGCAGCGTGGACTGCTCGAACTCCACATTACGGTCGTCATCGCCATGCACCAGCAGGACCGGCGCGCGCCAGTGCCCGATGTCCGCAATGGGGGAGGAGCGCCATTCCTGTTCATGCGCGTCGCGGTTCTGCTGGGGTGACAGGCCCGGATGGTCGGGTTCGGTCATGTCGTGGACACCGTGGAAATCCACCCCGGCGGCGAAGACATCGCTGTTACGCGCCAGCGCCAGCCCCGTCAGGTATCCACCCCAGCTGCCGCCCCAGATCCCGATCCTGTGGGTGTCCACATCGTCGCGCGCCTGCAGGTATGCCGCCGCCGCCTGCACGTCGCGATATTCGCTGGCCCCGGCGCGCCCGGTTTCAGGCGCATTGCGGAAGGCCTCGCCATAGCCCGAACCGCTGCGGTAATTCACCGACAGCACCACATATCCCTGCGACGCCAGCGTCTGGTTCATCAGGTAGGCGTTGGAATAATATCCCATCGCGTTGAACGCGGGCAGCATCTGGCGTTCCGGGCCACCATGGACGAACACCAGCGCGGGATGGCGACGGGCCGTATCATCGGGGGGCGTGAAAAGCTGCCCGTGCAGGTCAAGCCCGTCGGCACTGTGGAAGCGCACGTCCTGCGGTGTCACGAACGCGATGCCCTCAGGCAGTGCCGGTGTCACGGGGGAAAGGGCGTGCCCATTTTCCAGGACAACGGGGTGGGCCGTCTGCGTGACACTGGTTGCCATGACGGCAATGTCGGCCCCTGCCGTAACCAGGGTCGAAATCTCGTCATTGCCCGGTGTCAGCGCGACGGCGGCCCCATTCCCCGCGACAGGCCGCGACCAGGCCCGCCACTGGTCCAGATCCCCGGAATTGGAAGTATAGAGCAGGGTTTTTCCATCCTGCGACAACTGGTAGGCCGAAACTTCCGCACCATCGGGCGTCAGGCAGTCCGGCGCACCCTGTCCCGTCATCGGCAGGGCGCAGATGCGCATCCATCCGCTGCCTTCCCACGGGAACAGCAGCCTGCCATCCGCCGCCCAGTACGGGACGGACCCTTCAGGTGCCGCGAACCGCGATCCCTTGCCCGCAGGCGCGGTCCAGACGGTGTGTTCCGCCCCGGAGGCAAGGTCATGGACATGGATGGACCAGAACCGTCCCTTCTGCGGGTCTGTCCCCAGGATCGGGTCCTGCGTGCGGAAGAACGCCACTGACTTCCCGTCCGGGGAGAATACCGGCTGGCGATCGTTCGACAGGGCCGGCGGGATGAAGGTCAGGCTGCTGGCCTTTGCGCCCGCATCCCACAGCGCGATGACCCCATGGGACCCACGGTCGACTTCCACCGCGATGTGCCGCCCGTCAGGCGACCAGCGCAGCCCGGTGATCGCACCCGGCGTGGTGAAGGCGGCGGCAGGCATCGCCCCCGTGCGCGCGATCATCAGCGTGCCGCCACGGCTGAAGGCCAGGAAGGTCCCATCGGGGGAAAATGCGGGCGAATGTCCTTCGCCCATGACGGTATCGTGCCCTGACGGGCCGATCAGGTGGACCGTTTCCTTGCCCGCGAAGGTCGCCTGTCCCGCGTTGGGCGGCGCGTCGTTCGGGTATTCGGGATCGCCCCCCTCGACATAGGCGAGGCTCCGCCCGTCGGGCGTCAGGACCAGGCCCCACAGGTCGGTGCCGTCATCGCGCGTGTAATGGGTAAGGCGGCGCGGGGCCTGCCCATGGTCTGACACCATGATGTTGCGTACGCCCGCGCGCCGTTCCACCCACGCGATGCGCGGGGCCTGCGCCGCACCGGCAAGCCCGTTGGCGTAAGGCATCGCCAGCAGGGATGAAAGGCGTGTCTGCAGTGACGTATCACCCGGTGTCGCATCGCCGCCGGGGGCGGCCAGCGCGGAGGACGCCAGCAGCGCACTGCCCAGCAGGCCAAGGCCCGTACGACGCAGCAGGAAGGAGATGTCGGTCATCAGGGTGCGGCTCCGGCAAGGGTCGTGAAAATCTGTTCCTCCACCCGTGTGAAGGAAGAATAGGCGCCCGGCGTTATGGCATCTTCATCGGGATAACCGTCCGCCGCGAAGACGAACGCATCCCCGTTGGCGGTTTCGTACCAGAAGCCCGAATGCAGCCCGTAGGCATCGCCAAGGTGCCCGCGCAGTCCCCCGTGATAGCCACGATAGGGGATGCCCGGCCGCCCGTTCGGGTCCGGCTGTCCCGTCAACTGGATCATGCCCAGCCCGTAGCTGGCAATGGGATAGGGGCAGGTCCCGTCATGCCCGTCATACCGCCATGTCGGCGTTTCCATCTGCTGGACGCCGTGCGCGGACAGCAGGCGCGTGCCATCAAGGGTGCCCCCCTGCTGCATGAAGCGGGCGAGGCGGGCAAGGCCCGCGACGGAAACGCGCAGGCCGCCCTGTGGCGAAAACGCGGTGCCATTGGACCCGATGACATAGGTGGCAAGCTGTGCTGCGGACCATCCCTTTGGCGGCTGCGTATCGACCTGCGCCACGTAACCGGAGGGCATGTCGCGATACAGCGTCGCCAGCCGGTCGGGATGGCGCAGTTCCGCAATGTTGTAGCCGCCGTCAATGCCCAGGGGCTCCAGCACATGCGCCTGCTGGTAGCGGTCGAAGCGCTCGCCGCTGACCCGTTCGATGATGGTGCCGATCAGGCCGTAGCACAGGTTGCAGTATTCAAACCACGTCCCCGGCGGGTGCCCCGCGCCATGCGCGAAATGGTAATCCGGCTGTCCCACCCGATGGTCCGGGCCGAACAGGTTGGCCACCTTCTGTTCCGGCGGCAGGGTATAGCGGTCGGCATCCACGATGGTCGAGGTATGGTTGAGCAGCATCCGCACCGTGATCGGCACATCCGCGAAGTCCGGGTTGCGCAGGCGAAAGCCAAGGTACTCCGACGCATCCGCATCCAGCGACACACGCCCCTGTTCCACCAGTTCCATCAGCCCGATGGTCGTCACCAGCTTGGAGACGGAGGCGATGCGAAACAGCGTGTCCGGGCCGGCGGGCACGCTGCTGTCTTCGGTGCGGCGCGCGAACCCGCCATGGTAGCTGTAGGCAACGCGCCCCTTGTGCAGCCGCATGGCCACGATCGCGGCCAGCGGGCGTGATTCCCCCTGCGTCAGGATGGCGTCCATGGCGCTGTCCGTGGGGTTGGGGGCCGGTGTGGCCGCGACGGCGGGACTGATGGCCGCAAGTCCCAGCGCGCCGATCGCGCCAAGCAGTTTCATGCGTTTCATGGTGTGCTTCCCGGCTGCAGGCTGGTGCGCCTGCGTGTTGCCGCCCTGACGCGGTGGGCGGAGAAGGGCAGGGGCTGCATCTTCCCCCTGAGCCAGTCGCCCATGAAATCCGCATAATGGGCCGAACGTGGGTCGCCGCTCTGGCCGGGGAAGTTGAGGAAGACCGAATTGTCCCATTCGCCGACATCGCAGACCATCAGGTAACTC
Organism: Novacetimonas maltaceti; assembly: GCF_002906255.1. Classification (GTDB taxonomy): domain Bacteria; phylum Pseudomonadota; class Alphaproteobacteria; order Acetobacterales; family Acetobacteraceae; genus Novacetimonas; species Novacetimonas maltaceti. The sequence continues at coordinate 5,561 of NZ_POTC01000013.1, forward strand.
GCCCCTCCGGTGGCGGCATAGGGATCATGCCCCTTCGACAGCGGGTTGTACCATCGTGCCATGACGGTATAGGAATCTCCCCCCGTGCCCATCCGCGCACCGCCCAGCGTCGGGAACCGGGTCGCCACGCCGGGCGCATGCGCCAGCGGGTGATGCAGGGTGATCGTGTGCAGGGTTCCCCACCGCCATGCCGCCATGACGGGGCCAAGGCGTTCGCGCAGTTCCGCCTTCGCCGCGCGCAGGGCCTCCACCAGCATGGCGTCGCGTGCCCTGGCCGGATCTGCGCCGAACCGGGTATCGGGTGTGTGCAGCAGCGTCTTCTGCACCGTGGCGTTGATGGGGCCGGGCAGCAGGTCGTGCAGGTCCGCAGGGATCAGCAGCGCATGCAGCGCGCGTTCCAGCCGCGACCACCAGACCTCGTACAGCGCCGCCGCCGCGCTGTCGGCCTGTATGCTGCCATCCCAGCGGCGCAGCAGCGCCGCCACGTCCGCAAGGTCGGGCGGCACATCGCCCAGCAGCGCCACCATGTCCAGCGCAAGCCGGGAGAACGTGTCATGCTGCAGCGCCGCGCAGTCCGCGATGGTCGTGCGGGGCGTTGCCTGCAGCACATGGGCGACGCGGTCGTAGCGGAAGCGGTCGCGCCATTCGAAGCTGACGCGGCGTTCCTGCGCGGGATAGCCGGGTGGCAGGTTCATTTCATTGGACGTGCCGAACCAGCCACAGGCGGGATTGAAGGTCGAGGGCAGCATCTCCAGCGGCTGCAGCCCCTTCCAGTCGTAGCGCCCGTCGCCCGGCACCGGCAGCAACCCGTCATGCCCGTCCACGCGCGACGGCAGGCCGCCCGCCGCCTGCCAGCCGATATTGCCTGCCGTGTCGGCATAGGTGAAGTTGGTGGGGCTGGTATGGACACGCAGCGCCTCGCGGAAGCTGTCCCAGTCATGGGCAAGGTTCAGGCCGATATTGACCAGAAGCCCGTTCGCCCCCGGATACAGCCATGTCGCGCTGACCGCCGTTGCGCGGCGGCGCGCGGGATCGGCGGACACGACCGGCCCCTGCGCCGCGTAACGCAGCACCACGTCGCGCCCGGCCTCCCCCCGCACCGCGATATGCGTGGAGACGGTTTCCATCCGTTTCCATGCGCCGTCATGGAAATAACGGTCCGGATGCGACGGATGGGTGCGCAGGATGAACAGGTCTTCCTGGTCGATGTGGAAATTCGTCCGGCCAAAGGCGATATGCGCGTTATGGCCCTGCATCACGCCGGGCATCCCCGCCGTGCCGCCGCCAATCACATCCAGCCCCGGCGCGCTGAGGTGGATGACGTAACGCGGCCCCGGCACGCCAAAGCTCAGGTGCGGGTCGTTGGCAAGGATCGGCCGCTGTGTTGCCGTGCGCGCCGGCGCGATGACCCAGGCGTTGCTGCCGGAGTTCATGCGCCGGTGCTGCGTATCGCCCGGCTCTTCCACACGGCCAAGCGGCAGCGATGCCTGAAGCACATCGAACAGGCCAAGGTCCGCATCCGAAACCGCATGGACGTCCAGGCCGTTCGGGACGCGCAGTTCATGCGCGGGTTCCAGCGGCGTGGTCAGGGTGTCGTAGGACAGCACCCCGCGCGCGGCAAGGCGGGCGCGGCGGATCTCCGCGCGTGTATTTCCCGTGACCTCGGCGCGCACGCGGATCAGGTCCAGCACGTCCCACGCCATCGGCATGTAGTCGAAAACCGTGAATTCGGGCGGCAGGAGGTCGGGGCTGGCGCGCACCTGTGCAATGCGCGCGTTGATCCCCGCCACATACGCCCGCGCGCAGTCCTGCACCTGTGCAGGGAAGCGCGCCAGTTCGGCGGCCGCGTCGCCCCGGAACAGGAACAGCCGGTTGGCGGTGTCGGAGTCCACGAAATCCGCGCCGAAGACTTCCGCCAGGTGCCCCAGCGCCTGACGGTGGCCGAAATCCAGTTCCCACAGCCTGTCGCGCGCGACAAGGTAGCCGTTGGCGAAGAACGCGTCGGCAATGCTGCCTGCGCGGACATGGGGCACGCCCCAGTGGTCCTCCAGCACGTCCACCGGGGCCGACAGCCCCTCCAGCCCCGCGACCACGCTGCGGTGGCGCGTGGCGCGCACCGTGGGCGACAGGGCGATGAGGCCGGCAGCCGCCGCCCCGCCCAGCAGGACCTCGCGACGGCTGCACCCGATGTTGCGCATGCTGGGGCTCCTTATGCCGCGTCGGTCAGGGACGGGGTGGCCGTGCCGCGTATGAGGTCGCGGACCCGCAGCGCCGACCCGGCCGAAAGCGTGAAGCCCAGCGCGCCCTGCCCGACATTGAGCAGCAGGTTGGGATAGCGCGTGCGTGCGATGATCGGCACCCCGCTGGGCGTGGCGGGGCGCAGGCCCGCCCATGGCCGCGCGGTGTCATATGGCCCGGCCTGCGGCAGCGTTTCCGATGCAAGCGCACGCAGTCGCGCGATGCGGTGGGGGTTGATGCTGGCGTCACGCGCGCCGATATCGACCATCGCCGCAATGCGCAGCGCATCGCCAAGGCGGGCATAGACCACGCGGTTGTCGTAATCGGTGACGCTGACATCGGGCATGGTCCCGGCGGGGGAATTCGCCGTCAGGCTGTAGCCCTTGAGCCCGTAAAGCGGCAGGTCGAAGCCAAGCGGACGCGCCAGTTGCCGCGATCCCACGCCTGCGGCCAGCACGACAAGGTCGGTATCGTGCGCCCGGCCATCGACCATCACGTCGCACCGCCCGTTCGCGCCCGCGCCCAGGCTGGCCTGCCCGCGCAGCAGCGTGAAGGAGGGCATGGCCGTCATGGCGTCACGCAGCGACAGGCAGAACCGGTGGCAGTCCGCCACCTCGTCCGCGGGCGAGAAGATGCCCCCCGCAAGCTTTGGCGCAAGGGCGGCGAAGGCCGGTTCCACGCGCGCGCAGTCCGAAGGGGAAAGGACCTGTTCGAGTTCGGGGTTGCTGACGCTGGCGGCGGCCTTGCGGAATTTGGCGGCGTTGCGATAGACCACCAGCTTGCCCGGCTGCCGCCACAGGAAATCCTTCAGCCCTTCGGTGCGCCAGCGGCCAAGCTCGTCCTGGCTGCGCAGCGCGAGGCTCAGCAGCACCTTGCTGTTGCGGGCGTTGGTGGTGCTGTTGCACGCCCGCAGGAACGCCAGCATCCAGCGCCACTGGTGCGGGTCGGCGCGCAGGCGCAGCGAAATGGGCGAACCCGCCTGCAGCAGCCATGACAGGGTCTCGCGCGGTACGCCCGCATCCGCCAGCGGATGGACATAGCGGTAGCTCAGTTGCCCCCCATTGGCGAAACTTGCTTCCTCCCCCACGTCGCCGTTGCGTTCGAGGAGCGTGACCGCATGCCCGTCGCGCAGCAGCGCATAGGCCGTCGCCAGTCCCGTGACGCCGCCACCGATGACCGTGATATTGCGTTGTGCCGGCATCGACCCTGGTCCCCTGTCCTCACTATATATTACGCCATGGTAATGTTTTCATGGTGTTATTGAACCTGAAAACCTAGGAACAGATATCGCCGCAGGCCAGATTAAAAACGCTGCCTCCCCATAACCCATGGTTAAGGGCGGGGGGACGGCAGGCCCTACGGGCGGATATCATGGGAAATCCGCGCAATGGCATGCCCGCCTTCAAGCCGCAGTTCGCAGGGATAGAAGGCGCACGGCCCCTCATGATGGCTGATGCCCAGGATGGTCGTGCGTGGCAGCGCGGCAAGCAGGGCCGCATGGATGCGCCGCGTGTTGTCCGCATCCAGGGCGGAGGTCGCCTCGTCCATGAAAAGCAGGCCCGGCCGCCGCAGCAGCACCCGTGCGATGGCAATGCGCTGTGCCTCGCCGGGGGAGAGGACGGCATCCCATTGCGCGTCCTCGTCAAGGCGCGCGACATGGTGGTCAAGGTTGACGGCGTGCAGGACCGCCCCGTACCGGGCGTCGTCATGGCGGTCCGGCGCATGGGGGTAGGCAAGGACCGCGCGCAGGCTGCCCTGCGGCAGGTAGGCGCGCTGCGGCAGGAACATGCTGTCGCCGGGATCGAGGGCGATGGTGCCATGCCCATGTTCCCACAGCCCGGCAATGGCCCGCAGCAGGGTGGTCTTGCCGCTGCCCGACGCGCCGCGCACCAGCCAGCGTTCCCCCGCGCCGACATGCAGTTCCGGGATGTGCAGCAGGCGGCCCCCATCGGGACGGTCAAGGACAAGGTCGCGGATGTCGAGGCCGGGGGCCTGCGTGTCGATGCGGGTGATGCGTGTGCGTGGCGGCGTGCTGACGGTGCGTTCGAATTCATGCAGGCGCTGCAGGACCGAACGCAGGGTGGCAAGGTCGGTATAGTTGTTCATGAACCATTGCAGGCTGCGCCGGACCTGCATGAACGCCGCGTTGATGCGCGAATATTCCCCGAACGTCAGCGCATGGGCCGCCAGTTTCGGCAGCAGCAGCACCCACAGGATGATCGACGCGGTGCCGTTGAACAGGTCGCCCACGAAATTGGCCCGCCATGTATAGGTCACGACGCTGCGCCAGTTCCGCGCGATATTGCGCAGGTTATGCGAAAGCCGCAGCGTTTCCGCCCCTTCGCCCCGCATGAAGGCGATCTGTTCGGAATTGCGCCGCAGGTCCAGCAGGTCCGCGCGCAGGTCCGCGTCGAAATGCTGCTGCCGGTAATCGGCCTCCACCAGCGCTCCGCCCAGCTTCTCCATGATGACCGACGCGCCAACGGTTGCAAGGACGGTGCCCAGCAGCAGGTAGCCCGAGACATGGATGTGGTGGCCCAGGCAGGTCAGGTCGATGCTGCCGCCAAGATCCCACAGCACGACGGAAAATGACAGCAGGGTGGTCACGGCCTGGATGCCGTCAAGGCCCATGCGCAGGCTCAGCACCGTCATCTGCGACAGGTCGTCGGCAATCCTCTGGTCGGGGTTGTCGCCCGTCGCGGCGCCATGTTCCATCCGGTAATACGCGGTATCGGACAGGTACTGCCGCAGGTAGACCCGCGTGTTCCACAGGCGCCAGCGCATCGACAGCACCTGCGTGAGGTACGCCTGCAGCACGTAGCATCCGCTGGAGAGGACGCAGACCCCGATATAGGTCGGCAGCAGCCACAGGCACGTTTCCACCCGGTAGGCGAACATGGCGTCAAAGAAATGCTGGTTCCACCGGCCGAACCATACGGCCGTGCGGACATAGACGAACGACAGTCCCACGATCGTGGCCAGCATCGCCAGCGGGACCCATTTTTCGCGTGATCGCCAGAACGGCAGCAGGACCGTCCAGTCGGACAGGGAATGGCGGGCAGGAGGGTCAGTACGTCGCACGCAGGGTCGCCATGAAGTTGCGGGGGGCGGCGGGGAAATTGAACTGCCACACGCCGCTGGCCCGTTCGTAATAATAACGGTTGGTCAGGTTATTGGCATTGAGCTGCACGCGCAGGTGCCGGTTGATGGCATAGCCGACGACGCTGTCGATGGTCATGTAGCCGCCCTGCACCGTGGTGGGATAGCCGCCGCGCAGGTTGCTGCTGGCGTCGATGCCGGCCCCGAGGCTCAGCCCCTTCAGGCGGCCGGAGGGCAGGGTATAGTGCACCCATGACTTGAACATGTGATGCGGCGAATACGCCCCCCCGAAATCCGCCGAGGACGGGTTGGAGAGTTTGGTGTCAAGGTAGGTATAGCCGATCGAGACGCTGAGGTTGGGCAGGATCTCCCCATCCATCTGCGCCTCCCATCCCTGCCGGCGGATGGGGCCGGTGGTGATGTAGAACCCGACATGTTCGGGGTCCGACAGGGGCTAGTTGACGCTTTCCATGCGGAACAGCGCGGTCGAGACATTGAGGCGGCCGTGGAAATACGCGCCCTTGAACCCGGTCTCCACCTGGTTGCCAAGCTGTGGCGCAAGCCCGCCGCCGCGATAGCGCATGTCGCCCACCGACGGGGTGAAGATGCTGGCGTAACTGGCGTACCACGACAGGTTCGGGGTGATCTGGTACACCGTGCCAAGGTAGGGCGTCAGTTGGGCATGGATGTCGGACTGCGTCGTCCACGCCCCGCGTGGCGAGGGGGCGGCATCGCGCTCATGCTCGTAAAAGCGCGAGATGCGCCCGCCCAGTACCACCGACAGGCCCCGCACGGGTTCAAGGCGCAGTTGCCCGTAAAACCCCCACTGGAAGGCGTTGTCGTCGCTGCCCTCGGCCCCGCCGGAAGAGCGGGCGTAGCTGATGCTGCCGGGCGCGGGGGCGGGCACGGTGGCGGTGTTGTTGATGCTGACATTGTCATAGACGCCACTGCCGGTGATGTCCGGATAGGCCACGTACTGGTCATACGAATTGTAATTGAAGCCCACCAGCAGGTGGTGTGTATGGTGGAACAGGCGGAACGCGCCCGTGGCATAGATATCGGCCGAACGCGACACGTTGGTGCCCTTCTGCGCCGAAATGCCCTGGTCCTCATAGGTCAGCAGGCCACTCTTTGCGTCGATGGTCGTCCATGGTTCGTTATAGAGCATGTTGTAGCTCTGGTCATAGAACGTCCCGCGCGCCGTCAGCGTCCAGTCCCGCCCGATCTTGTGCGACAGCGACACGGCGGTCTGCTGCGTCATGTAGTTGCTGTAGCCCCATGGCTGCGACGGGTTGGCCGACCTGCCCCCATACCACAGCGTTCTGTCCGTCGTGACCGGCAGCCCGAAATAGGGTGCGGTGATGTCCTGCTGCTGTGCCGCGTGGGAGACGAGGAACGTCGTCGTGGGCGTGATGTCCCATTCCAGCGCGCCATAGGCCTGCCATTTGCGCGAATGGGAATACTGGTAAAAATAGCGGTTGTCCTCGAACAGGTCGGCGGTGCGAAAGCGCAGCGTCCCCGAACGGTTGAGCGGCGTGCTGAGGTCGATGTCCGCGCGGTAGTGGTCGAAGCTGCCCACACCTGCCGCGCCGCTGAGGGCGAAGTCGCGTCCCGGCTTCTTCGTCACCTCGTTGACCACGCCGCCCGCGCCGCCCGCCCCCTGCAGCAGTCCCGCCGCGCCACGCAGCACCTCGATGCGTTCATACATCGACAGGTCGAACGATGCGTTGTTGAGCGTCCCCGCCGCGTTGGGCGTGCCATCGAGCGACGTCGTCAACTGGTAGCCGCGGGAGTAGAAATTCGAATTCGCGCTTGATCCCGGCAGCACGCGGACGCCGTTCACCTGCCGCATGGCATCCGTCATCGTCAGCATGTTGGAATCCTGCATCCGTTCCTGCGTGATGACGGAAATGGAATGTGGCACGTCCTTCAGTGCGACGCCGGATTTGCCCCAGATGTCGGTCGCCGGCACCGTATAGGACCCACGGTTGGCCCGGACCTCGATCGTCTCCGCCTGGGGGGTGTCGGGTGCGCGATGTGTCGGTGCGGTGGTGGTGGCATGCGCTCTGGTGGCGGGCACGGGCGATATGGCTGCCGGTGGGGCATGATGGGGGCGGTGGTGCGGGACCGCACGGGCAGGATGTGCGATCAGGCACCCGCACAGGACGATTCCGAACGGGGTGATCCCGCGCGGGGCGACCCCGGCAGGCGGGGTCGCCTTTGGAAAACGCGACATGGGTTGCGATCCTGAACTGACATGAAACCAGCCAGCAGGACAGGGACGCGATCACGCATGTCCCGCACCATCACGCAGGTGGTGGGGAGATCGCGCGGATGCGGGGCCTGTGGTCCATGCTGGCGCCAGGGTTCACGCAGCAGGGGGCGGCCCACGGGATGGGGGGATGCCGGGGGAAATGACCGGTGGCGCGCGCGGTTGCCCCGGACGGGCATGCGGGCGCGCCCATGCCATGGGGGGCAGCGGCATGAAAGGCAGCGCCGCAAGCGCCATGGCGGGCAGGTGCAGCAGTGGGCACAGCGTGCACGACCCGTCATGGTCGTGATGGGCCGTGTCATGGCTGAAGGCATGGAGCAGGGCATGGGCGATGGGGGGCGATGGCCCGTCCATGGCCATTGCGGCATCCATCGTGGCGTCGCCGCACCCGGCCATCGGGGCTGCCGGCGCGATATCGATGCCCGTCAGGCGTTCGATCGTGGCGCGCGGCATCTCCCCCGGCAGGGCACGGCCCAGCACCAGCAGTTGCCCCATGAAGCCCAGCAGCGTGCATGCGACAACCAGCCAGCGCACGGCGCGCAGGCCTGTCACTGGATGGGGAATGCGCGCCATGGACCGCAAAGACATGCCTTTTTTCACGAACGGGCGCCAATGTCGGCCACGTGGCAACGCTTGTCAAATCCGCAGGCGGGTATAATGTGTCGATCCCGCAACGGTGCGGCGGCGCGTCCGCAACGAATCCCCCGCCATGGCCACCAGATGGCCATGATGCCCCCACGTTGCATGAAAATGCGGCCCGACAGGCTGGCTTACAGAAGGAATGGTCATGTCCGGACTCCTTGCAATCCTGCGACGCGGTGCCATGACCGCCACGGTTGCGCTGGCATGTGCAACAGCCCCGGCGCAGGCCGCGACGCTGGCGCAGGATGTCGCGAAAACCGTGGCCGGGCAGCCGGGACATTTCGCCGTCTATGCCGCGATGTCGGGACAGCGCCCGCAGGTCTGCCTGAACTGCCGCGATTACATCAACGCCGCCAGCACCATGAAGCTGTTCGTGATGGATGCGGCCTATGACATGTTCACCAAGGGCACCCTCCATCCGGAGGAGACCATTGTCGTGCATAACAGTTTCCACTCGCTGGTGGGCACGCGCAGCTTCGCGCTGGAGCAGAAGGAGGATTCCTACGACCCGCTCTATGCACAGATCGGCAGGCCCGTGGCGGTGTCCGAACTGGTGCGCGTGATGATCCAGTACAGCAGCAACCTTGCCACCAACCTGATGATCGAGCGCATCGGCGTGCCCTACATCCATGCCGTCATGGATGCGCAACACCTGCGCGGGGTGCGCTTTGGCCGCATGATCGAGGATTATGACGCCAACGACAGGGGCATCCATAACGAGATGACGGCCAGGGGGCTTGGCCAGTTCATGCAGAAGCTTGACCATGGGGAGATTATCGGCCCCGCGCAGAGTGCTGCGATGATCGACATCCTGCGCGGGCAGCATTTCAACGACATGATCCCCCCCGGCCTGCCATCGGGCACCCCGGTCGCGCACAAGACCGGCTGGGTCGAGGGCGTGCGCAACGATGCGGGTATCGTCTTCCTGCCTGACGGGCGTCATTATATTCTGGTCATGCTGACGAAATCCCTGCCGGACGAGGCCGCGGGCATCCGTGTGCTGAACACCATTTCCCACCAGGTCTATGACCATTTCGTGTCCGCCCCGGCGCAGGGCGCGGCAAAGGGCGGATAGGGGCGGCTCCCCTTTCGGGGTACCATGCGATTGCGCGCCGCATGGGGCCGCGGGTTCCGGCACGGCGCGCGGCATTGGATCACCAGTCAGGTTACGGAGGCCTCGGGACGACATGCGGTTGCGTCAGATTGAAGTGTTCTATGCGATCATGACGACGGGATCGTTGCGTCGTGCGGCGGAGGTGCTGCATGTCTCCCAGCCCGCCGCAAGCAAGGTGCTGCGTTACGCGGAACAGTCACTGGGCTTCGCCCTGTTCGAACGCACCGGCGGGCGCCTTGTCCCCACGCGTGAGGCGCAGATCATGCTGCCGCATGTCAACACGATCTTTGGCAAGCTGTCGGACCTCAAGCGCCTGACCGACAACCTGCGCTATGCCCGCGATGGCCATTGCATCAGCATCGGCTGTGTCCCCAGCCTTGGACTCAGCCTCGTGCCGCGGGTGATCCAGCGCTACCACGCCAGCCATCCGGGAACGGAACTGACGATCGATACCCTCCACGGCACCGAAATCGTGTCGCGCATCCTCAACCATGATCTCGACCTCGGCGTCGTGTTTGGCGATTATACCTGCGATGGGGTCAGTTCCCATCATATTGCCGATGTGCCGCTGCTGCTGATTGATGGCGGCGACAGTAACGGGAAGGCCGTTGCCCTGGAACGGATCGACCCGGCCCGTTACATCGGGTTGAGCGAGAATGACCCGACCGCGCGCCTGCTGGACATGGCGATGGAGGAAGCGGGCCTCTGCACGGCCCCGTCGGTACGGGTGCGCACGCATTACATGGCGGCCGAACTGGTGCGGTTGGGGGCGGGGTGCGCCATTGTCGATGCCCTGACCGCGCTGCACCATCCCGGCCTGTCGAAACCGCACGAGATCTCGCCACCGCTGCATGTGGCCTGCACGGTGCTGTTCCGCGCGGATTACGCGCTTTCGCATATTTCGCGCGACATCCTGTCGCTTTTGCGCACGGAACTCGATGTGGATCTCGAGCGGCTGCGTCACTGATCCGCCGGGAGTGGCCGCAGTGCGCATTTCCGCAAAAATGCTCCGTTTTCCATGACTTTTTGGAAAAAATACGCACCGGTTTCATGAAGGGCATCATCCTTGGGGCGTATACCCCAAGGTTAAGGCCGGGTAGCATCTGGTTATGCGACAGGGCGTGGATTTCATGCTTTGCTGCGGGTGGTGCCATGCCATGTGTGTGACGACGCCATCTTGTGTTCAGCAGCGTCAGGACAACCGATAGTGAAAAAGTCATTTGCGCGACGGATCGGCCGTTGCATCGGGGAAATGGGCATAGCTTCGCTTGCGGTGCTGCCCCTCGCGGTTTCTTCCTCACGGGCGGCACCCGCGTTGCCGGCGGGACTGAGCGCCGCGCAGATCGATGATGTTGTCGCGCGCGCGCGCGATGCGTTCCATGTGCCGGGCGTGGCCGTGGCGGTGGTGCATGACGGACAGGTCGTCTTCGCCCGTGGATATGGCCGCCGGGGCGAGGACGCGCACAGCGGCAATGTCGATACGCGCACGCTGTTCGCCATCGGGTCCAACACCAAGGAATTCACGACAACCGCGCTTGCGACACTCGTGGATGCGGGAAAGCTGAAATGGGATGACCGGGTGATCGACCACATGCCGGAATTCCGCGTGGCCGATCCCGCCATCACACGCGATTTCCGCGTCAGCGACCTGCTGACGCACCATAGCGGCATGGGCGAGGGCGCGGGCGACCTGATGCTGTTTTCCCACAGCACCTATACCCGGCCCGAAGTGCTGGCGGCGTTGCCCTACATGCCGTTTACCGCACCGTTCCGGGTGGAGTATGCCTATAACAACCTGCTGTATGTCGTCGCCGGTGCCCTGGTGGAGAAAATTACCGGTACAAGCTGGGAAAATTATGTCCAGTCACACCTGATCGATGCTGCCGGACTGCCTGCCTGCCAGAGCACGCCGCCGGTCAGGGGGCAGGTGGATGTCGCGACGGGGGAAGGCGGGGATCCCGAACTGCCTGACCGCGCCGCGCTGCGCCTGCCTACGGTGGCGCCCGCAGGCGGGATCTGGTGCAGTGCGGATGGTGTCAGCCGCTGGGTGCAGATGTTCCTCAATGGCGGGAAGACGCCCGAAGGCAGGACCATCATCAGCACCGCGCAGCGTGATGCGGTCTGGGCGCCGCATGCACTGCTGCCGCTGCCGGATACGGCACCGGCGACACAGGGGCATTTCCGCGCCTATGGCTATGGCTGGTTCACCGAGGACTTCTTTGGCAAAAAGCGTGTGTGGCACACGGGAACGATCGACGGGATGGTCAGCTACATCTCGTTCCTGCCGGAAATGAAGACCGGGATCGTGGTCCTGACCAATCATGATGACAACCATGCGACCTATGCCATCCAGACGACGTTGAATTCCCTTGTCGTGACGGGGAAGAGCGATGACTGGGTCAGGCACTGGAAGGATGTGGCCACGGCCCATGAAGCGGCAGAGGCAAAGGCTGCCGCGACCGATGGCCCCGGATCGCCCGCACGTCCGTTCGTCACGCTGTCGGCGCAGGCGGCGCACGATTATGTCGGGCTGTATCATGATGACTGGCGTGGCAACATGCATGTCACGCAGAAAGGTGCTGAACTGCGGCTGACCTTTGACAAGGCGGTCGGGCTTTCGGGTGTGCTTTCGGCATTGCCGCACGACCTGTTCGTGGTGCACTGGGACAATCGTGCGCAGGATGCCGAGGATGACTGCTATGTTCAGTTCCAGCGTGATATGACGGGCAAGGTTACCGACATGAAGATGCAGGTTATCGGGTCGGACTTCAGCTTTGACGCGCAGGACCTGCATCCGCACAGGGTTTCCGACCAGCCGTGATCAGGGCAGGGATGTTCTTTTTTGTAAAAAAGAACCAAAAAACTTTCGTGACTTCCGAATAGGCTTCAACCTGAAATCATTTGTCCAGGGAACGGGATTGTCGATCCCTGCAGAAATCCCGAAATTTACAAAAGTTTTTGGTGAAGCTTTTTTCAAAAAGCTTCAATAAACACCGCTTTTGAAAAACGGTGCGGATTCAGGCGCTTTATAAAAAAGGGGCATGGGAACCGAAATTCCCATGCCCCTTCTTGGTGTAACGCAGGTCGTCAGGGTTTCTGCGGGGCAAAGATGCTGGCTGCCGGTGTGGGGGCATGCACGTCAATCCAGCTGCTGGCGACGTCCACGCTGATCTGCGCCGGTTTGTAGGCGCTGGCGGGGGCAAGGAAGATATTGTCCACATATGTCTGCGGATTGCGGTCATAAAGCGGGAACCAGCTTGACTGCACCTGAATCATGATCCGGTGTCCCGGCAGGAAGGTATGATCCGCCACGGGCAGGTTGAATTTGTACAGCTGCGGCGTATTGGCAGGGATGGGTTCGGGATGCTCAAAGCTCTTGCGATAGCGCCCGCGCAGGATGTCGGCGCTGACCATCAACTGGTATCCGCCCATTTCACGCTGCTCGGGAACCTCGTCAGGATAGACGTCGATCAGCTTGACGACGAAATCCCCATCGGTGCCGGTGGTGGAGGCCGTCAGGTGGACCACCGGCTGTCCCTTGATCGTAAAGGGCTGTGTCAGAACGCCCGATGTCATGGTCAGGACGTCAGGCCGGGCGGAGAAGTTCCGCTGGTCCATCGTCAGCCACTTTGCCCACGGCGAACCGGGGACGCCCTTGGTCAGCACGGGACGGGGGATGTAGGTGACCGGGTGCGCCGGGTCGGACACATATTGCTGCGTGCCCGCACCGGCGGCCGGGGCGGTGAAGGCCAGTCCGTGTTCCGGCTGGAAATGCAGGCTGGTGCACCCCGTCGCGCAATCCGGTGACGGCAGGGCATTGGAGGATTCCCACACATTCTCCCCGGTGCGGAACGCGGTCACGCGCGCGGGCAGGGGAATGGAGGGGTCCTTCAGGTAATGCGCGAGGAAGGGTTCAAGCACCTTCTTGCGGAAATACAGGCCGGTATCGGCATGAAAATCAATATCGCCCAGCGTGCCGGCTTCCTTCGCCTCGCCGCCATGGTTCCACGGCCCCATCGTGAGATAGAGGTTGGACGCCGCCGAAGGGGTCTTCTGCAGTGCGTAATAGGTCGCGATCGCGCCGTAGATGTCTTCCTGGTCCCACAGGCTGTGCACCAGCATCGTCGGAACCTTCAGCCCCTCCTTCTGCAGCAGCTTGTCCATCGCCTGATCCTGCCAGTAGGAATCATAGGACGGATGCGCCAGGATCTGGTTGAAGAAGCCGATCTGCTCCATGCCCCGCGATTTGCCCACCATGCCGGCCGACACGCCCTTGAGGTACACGTCATAGGCGTCGTACTCGCTGGCCCACCATTTCTGCATGCTCTTGCGCGTGGCGTCCTGCGTATAGATGTAGGGCAGCGTTTCCTCGCGGAAGGCGCCATTGTGGAACCAGTCATCCCCCATCCAGCCATCGACCATCGGGTTCATCGGAACCGAGACCTTGAGCGCCGGGTGCGGGTGGAACAGCGCCGTCAGCGCGGTATAGCCATCATAGGAGATCCCGATGATCCCGACCTTCCTGTTGCTCTGCGGAAGGTTGTGGATCAGCCATTCGATCGTGTCCCACGTGTCCGTCGCATAATCCACCGGCGCGCCATTGAGCGGGCCATGCAGCGGGCGGGCCATGACATAGCTGCCTTCGGACCCGTGCTTGCCGCGCACGTCCTGGATGACACGGATATACCCGCCATCGGCAATCACGTCGGGCATGTTGTCATAGCCCTGCATGATCGAACCCATGTGCCCGCTATAGGCATAGGAGACCATGTGGTCGGCGCTGTAGGGCGTGCGTGTCAGCAGGATGGGCGCGTCATGCGCGGCCCGGGGGATCAGGATGACGGTATACAGCTTCGTCCCGTCACGCATCGGGATCATGACATCCTTGCGGACATAGTCGAAGCTGGAATCCACGACCTGGAATTTATCCGGCATGTCAGGGGCGATGCCACCCGGCGGCGCCTCCTGTGCCAGGGCGGCCATGGAGAAAGCAGCAAAACATCCTGACAGCAGAAGTATTTTTTTCATCATCGGTCTCATGCAGCGTACAGAAAACGGGCCGGACCCGAAGGCCCGGCCCCGTCAGGCGGAGTTTCTCAGAACTCGGCCGAGATGGTGCCAAAGAATTCGCGCGGTGCCGCGACGAACAGGTTGGCGTTGTCATCACCCGTGACCGATGCCGCGCCATACACGCCACCGATATAGTTGGTGTTGAACAGGTTGGTGATGCCGAACGTGGTCTTGAGGTTGTGGGTGAAGCCGATCTTGCCGAAGTTGTAGGCAAGGTTGAGGTTCGCCAGCCAGTAGGAGGGGATCTTCTCGTCGTTCATGTAGGTCATGGGACGCGAACCGATATAGTTCACGTTGAAGTTGAACATGGCCCGCTTGTAGGTGTAGTTCAGGTTCGCCTTATACATGAACTTGGGATAGTAGACCTGGTGCTTTCCCTTGATGTCGTAAGTCGTTCCGCTGTAGTTGATCGACCGGCTCTGGTATTCGGCGTTGTTCCAGCTGAAGCTGTTGGTGATTTCCAGCCCCTTGAACGGACGCACCGTGCCCTGCACGTCCGCGCCGTTCATGGTTTCGCGGCCGACGTTGAGGAAGGCGTTGTTGGAGTTGTTGGCCGTCCCTTCGGTGATGGCCGCAAGGCGGTTGTAATAATCCGTGTGGTAGAAGTCCACCGAACCGGAGAAGTAGCGCGAGTTGTAGCGGTAACCCACGACATAGTTCCAGGTGCGTTCCGGCTTCAGCTTGCTCTTGTTCTGGTTGAACACCGTCTGCGCCGAAGTGGTGGAATTGCCCAGGCCACCCCACGCCGTGTCCGAATCCGTCTGCGAATAGTAATCGTAGGCGCGCATGTTTTCCGCAATATCCCAGTAGATTTCATGGTTGCGGAGGAAGTGGTAGTCAAAGCTGAAGTGCGGCAGGAACGCGTCCGAAGCCGTCATGGTGCCGCTGACGGGGTGACGGTAATAGGCGTTCCAGCCCTCGGCGATCAGCTTGTCGGTATAGTCGGCCTTCGTGCCGCCATGCGTCGTCTGCGTCATGGAACGGAAACCGGCCAGCAGCGTCATGCCGGGCATGATGGTCCAGCGATCCTGCAGGAAGAAGCTGAAGGTGTTGGTGTTGAAGCTGTTGTTGAACCACGTGGCGCCCGAACCCGCAGGCATGTCGGAATCGTCGTTGTGGCCAGTGGTCAGGCCGTCCTCATACAGGCGTTCGTTATAGACCCACTTGTTGTTTTCGTACCAGACGCCCGTTTCGATATGGTTGTGGTGCGGGGCCTCGATCGCGAATTTCTGCGTGAAGCCAAGGCGGCGCATGAACGCGTGGCTGCCGATCAGGGCCTGCGGCACGCCGGAGACGGTCCCGTCGGAGTTCAGCGACACGGGTCCGTAGGACGGCGAGGTCAGGAAGTTGTTGGTGCCGCCATAGATGGCGCTGTTGACGTTGCCATAGACGATCGTGTCGGACGTCACGTTCTTGAAGATGTCGTAATGCAGCGACACGTTCGACATGTAGGTGCGCTGCAGCTGCGACGCATCCCAGGCGTAATCGCCCACTTCGTCATTGGACAGGATGCCCTGCACCGACGACGGCACCTGGTCGGTATACTGCGCATAGTAGGCCCACAGCTTGGCCTTTTCGTAATCGGGCTTCAGGTAGGTCGAATACCGGCCCATCTTCTGCCACATGTTCTTCGTCATCGTCAGGTAGTTGGACTGCGTGAAGTCGCCATACCCGAAGAAGGCCGTCAGCTTGCCGCGGTCACCCAGCGGCTGGACCAGCTTGGCGTCCGCCTGCAGTTCGTCCTGATAGCCCTGGCCCTTCCACAGGTTGGTATCGGTGCGCGCGAAGGAGGCGTAGAATTTCGTGCCCGTGGAATTGAGCACGCCGCTGTCCACGCGGCCATAGGTGCGGAACGCGTTATAGCTGCCGAAGGTCTGGCTGACCTTGCCGCCGGCCTTGTCCTTGGGGTCCGACGTCACGTAGCTCATCGCGCCGCCAAGGTTCTGCGTGGAGAATGAATCCAGCGCCCCCGCGCCCTGCGACATCGTCATGCCGCCGATGTCGTCCTGGATCATCGCCTGCGTGATCGACACGCCGTTGCTGTTGGCAAAGCCCTGCGTGCCCATCGGCATGCCGTCGAGGGTCGCGCCGATCTGCATCTGCGTGAAGCCGCGCACGTAGAACGTGTTGCCATAGGTATCAAGGCCGAACGCGTCGGTGGAGGTGAAGTTCGCCCCCGGCGTGGTCTGGGCCAGCACCTGCATGGGGTTCGTGCCTTCGACGAAGCGGTCCATGACCTGGCGTGTCACCGCGACCTCGGACCCATGGCTGCGCACGCGCGATGCACTGACCGTCAGGGCCTCGGGCGTTGCACTGGCGAGCTGGCGCGTCGCGGTGCCCGTGTGCGTGCGTGCCGTGGTCTTTGCAGCAGGCCGGGTGCTGGTGCGGTGCGTGGCCGTTGTCGTTGTTGCCGTCGTGGCGGTCGTGTCCGCAGCGGAGGCCGAAGCACATGTCCCGATGGACGAGAACACGGTGTAGCCCGTTATCGCCGAACAGAGTAGAAGCCACGATTTCTTTTTTGAATACTGCATGGGTCCAGGCTTGCTGAGCATTTGTTATCCTGCTTCAGATCGGGTTGCGACATGTTCTTCGAAAACGGCACATAATCCTGATTTTGGCAGGATCGGGATCGGGGTGGTGTGATTCAGTTCTTTGGCGAAATATTTTAGGTTCGTGCGGCCCTTGTCAACAACTGAAACCATGCCTTGCTTAACCTGTAGTTAAATGGCCGCCCCATGGCCGGAAATACAGGAAAGTCTTTTCCTGCCCTTAATTATTCCATTTTCGTAATGACATAGTGTGACAACTGGCGCCTGTCTCTGTCATTACATGAAAAGTACGATGGTCCTTCGCCTGCAGGCTCAGTTCATGAAATTGCAGGCGTTCCTGCGAAGGCAGGGCGGCAGGAATATCCCGCCACCGCCGTCGCAAGCGGCAGGCTGACCCCCATCAGGCGGGCCGTGGCACGGATAATTTCCTGATTGTATCAGGATATTTCTGCGCCGGGCCATCCTGTGTCCCCGCAAGGGCGGGGCTGTTCCTGGATTGGCTTTGGAATAGATGCATGCCCCAACTCCCCAGAAACATTGATGTCAGGCAGACTATTTCAGTGGGGGTGGTTTCATGTCAATTCCAAATATGACCCTTGCCTGCCCGTCATGGGTGAAGAAGCATCACTGTGGCAGGAATGTCGCACATATCTGGCATGACATTAAGAATAGCCGTGTTATATCAACGCGATGTCTGGATGTCACGCCTGTGTGCGCATCGGGCACGCCACCCTATAACCGCTGGTTATACATCCATGATCAGATGGAATTGGATATTGCCGGCAATCCAGTACAGTCTGGTAACAATGGCGGCCCGGCCTGAGTACACGCCGTCACGTCTGGAAGACGGGCCGTGCGCCCGCCATAGACGCACGGCAATGGTGATTGCCCGCACCGGTTGTTATGTCATACAGTCTTCTGGCATCAGGGGTTTTCACGAATCCCGTACCCGGAATGCGGGCATGGGGAGGGGCAGGGAACCGCCGGTGATGTTTGGGGCATGAGTAGTTGCGATTGATATTGTGGTCCGCGCGTTACGTGTCCCGTTACCTGCTGGTGCATCTGTCTGCCCTTGTGCTGTTGTGCGGCACGGTGCATGCGGCGGCGCAGGACCATCATGGCGGGGAACTGCGCCTGCTGGGCAGCACGTCGGGTGGCACGCTGGACCCGCAGCTGCATTATACCCCGGTCTACCTGCAGGTTTTTTCCGCCATGTACGATGGCCTCCTGACCTATCGCAAGGCGGGGGGTGCTGCAGGGGACGAGGTCGTGGCGGACCTGGCCACGGCCCTGCCGCAGCCCGGGGACGGGGGGCGGACATGGACCTTCTACCTGCGTCCGGGCATCCGGTTTTCCGACGGGCGGCCCGTGCGGGTGGAGGATGTGCAGGCCTCCTTCCGGCGCATCTTCCGTGTTGGCAGCCCGACCGCCAGCAGCTTTTACGAAAATATCGTCGGCGCGCACGACTGCCTGCGCCAGCCCCATGCCTGCACCCTGTCCGATGGGGTGCAGGTGGACCCGGCCACCGGGCGCATCACGTTCCACCTTGTCGAACCTGATGCGGAATTCCTGACCAAGCTGGCCTATCCCCATGCCGTGATCCTGCCGGCCGATACCCCGGACCACGATGTTGGCACGACGCCCGTGCCGGGGACGGGGGCCTATCGCGTCGTGTCCTATGACCCGCAGCAGTCGCTGCGCCTTGCGCGCAACCCGTATTTCCATCTCTGGAGCGATGCGGCGCAGCCCGAAGGGTATGTCGATACGATCACCTACAGCTTCGGCCTGCGTGACGAGGACGAGGTCACGTCGGTGGAGGCCGGGCATGACGACTGGATGTTCGAGGTCAAGCCCCTCGACCGTCTGGGTGAACTTGGCGCGCGTTTCCCCGACCGGGTGCATATCAACCCGTCGCTGCACATCGTCTATGTGCCGCTCAACGTCAATATCCCGCCTTTCAGCAATGCCATGGCGCGGCAGGCCGTGGCGTGGGCGCTCGACCGGCATGCGGCGGCCATTTTCTATGGCGGCCCGGCGGTGGCGACGCCAATGTGCGACATGGCGCCCCCCAATGTGCTGGCGCCGGTGGGGCAATGTCCCTATACCCTGCCGGCCGTATCCGCGTCCGGCTGGCCCCGGCCCGACCTTGCGCGCGCGCGTGAACTCGTCACGAAAAGCGGGACGCAGGGGCAGGCCGTGACCATCGTCGTGCAGACGGATTCAACACAGCGTGGGATCGGGGCATGGATGCGTGACCGCCTGCAGCAGATCGGCTACAGGGCGTCAGTGCGTGAGATCAGCCGGGGAGTGCAGTTTTCCTATATCCAGAACAGCGCCAACAACGTGCAGGTCAGCCTGACGAGCTGGTTTGGCGATTACCCTTCGCCGTCGAACTTCCTGTACCTGCTGTTTGCCTGTTCCAGCTTCCACCCGCATTCGGATAATTCGATCAACATTCCCGGCTATTGCAATCCCGCGCTGGATGCCATCATGCATCAGGCGCTTCAGGAACAGCGCGATCCGATCCGCATGGCCCTGTGGCGTCAGGCCTCCAACATGATCAACAGTGATGAGCCCGCCGTGCCCCTTCTTGCCATCAAGGATGTCGACCTGGTGTCCGCCCGCCTGGGAAACTATGCCTACCATACCCTTTACCACATGCTCGTCGCGCGGGCGTGGGTGCGGTAATGGAACGCGACCTTCCTGCCCCGCCCGCGGGGCCGTGGCGCCAGGCCGCGCGGTCCATCGCGCGCAACCGTTCGGCCATGGCGGCGCTGGCGACGCTGGCGCTGGTGACGCTGGCGTGCATGCTGGCCCCCCTGTATGCCCGGCATATCGCGCATACGGACCCGTTCGCCTCCAACGTGGCGGGCAGCATCACGCTCGACGGGCATGAGGTGGACATCATGCAGCCCAATGACAACCCGCTCCATCTCGGGCTCAGCCCCATCGGCCCGACATGGCATGCGACCTACCTGCTGGGGGCCGACAGCCAGGGACGCGACCTGGCCTCGCGCCTGCTGTATGGCGGGCGCAACTCGCTGCTGGTTTCCTCCTGCGCTGCGGTGATGTGCCTTGTGCTGGCGGCGACGGCGGGGATCATCGCGGGGTTTTCGGGCGGGATCATCGATGCGCTGCTGTCGCGCATGATGGATATCATGTGGGCGGTGCCGGTATACCTGTTCGCGATTTCCCTTTCGATCGTCACCGTCAGCCATGGACTGCAACTCGGGCCACTTACGGTGCGGGCCGACAGCCTGTTCATCCCCATCTTCATCATCGCGCTGGTCTACGTGCCCTATGCCGCGCGGCCGATACGCGGGCGGGTCATGGCGCTGCGGCAGGCCGAATTCGTGACGGCCGCGCGCTGCCTTGGCGTGCCGCGCTGGCGCATTGTCGTGCGGGACATCCTGCCCAACGTCACCACCACGCTGGTGATGCTCGGCCCGCTGCTGATGGCGCTTTCGCTGCTGGCGGAAAGCGCGCTGTCGTTCCTCTCGCTTGGCGTGCAGGCGCCGGCGGCGTCGTGGGGAACCATCATCCAGGACGGGGAGGGGCTGATCTATATCCGTCCCATGGTGGCGGTGGCGCCCGGCCTGGCCATCGTGGTGGTGGTGCTGGCGCTCAACATCCTTGGTGACGGGCTGCGTGACGCGCTGGATGTGCGCGATGCGGCGCGGCGGTCATCGTGAAGGGGACGCGGTCATGATGCTTGCCCTGCTGCGCCGCCTGGGACAGACGCTTTTCGTGCTGTTCGGGATTTCGGCGCTGGTGTTCGTGGTGTTCTTTGCAACGCCGGGGGCGGACCCCACGGCGCGCATTGCCGGGCGCAATGCGTCGCCTGCCGTGATGGAGAAGGTGCGCAGGGAATATGGCTTCGACCGGTCCCTGCCGGTGCAGTACGCCACGATGATGAAAAAGCTGTTCATCACGCGCGACCTTGCCTCCTACGTGGACCGGGGCGAACTGGTGGTGCCGGAGATCATGCGCGCGGCTCCCGTCACGGCGTCGCTTGTCTGTGGCGCGGCGGCGATCTGGGTCGTGGTGTCGATCGCCATGGGGACGCTGGCCGCGGCGATGAAGGATACATGGGTTGACCGGACCCTGATGATGGCCGGACTGGTGGGGATTTCCATGCCGGTCTTCTGGCTGGGGCAGGTGACCAACCTTGTGACGCAGAGCCGCTATCACGACACATGGCTGTTTTCGTGGGTGCCGGGCCTGGGCTACATCCCCTTTACCGAAAGCCCGCTGGGCTGGTTCCGTGCGCTGGTGATCCCGTGGGTCGTGCTGGCGGTCATGTTCATCGGCATCTACAGCCGCGTGCTGCGCGCCGACCTCGTGGCGCTGTCGGGGGAGGATTTCATCCGCACCGCGCGCGCCAAGGGACTGTCGCCGGTGCGCATCCTGCTGTGGCACGGCCTGCGGACGTCGATGATCACGTTCGTTTCGCTGTTCGGGCTGGATTTCGCGCAGCTTGTCGGTGGTGGCGCGCTGCTGACGGAGGTCGTCTTCGGACTGCCCGGTGTTGGGCACCTGACATATCAGGCGCTTACCAACCTCGACCTGCCGGTCATCATGGCGACCGTGATGTATTCCGCCGTCTTCGTGGTGATGGCGAATGCGGCGGTGGACGTGGTGTATGTGTTCCTTGACCCGAGGGTGCGTGATGGCCGCTGACATGTCTTCCCCCACGCCTTCGCCGGCCCCCCTGCTGGAGGTGCGCGACCTGTGCGTCAGCTTCCCTTCGGGCGGGCGGATGATCCCGATTGTCGAGCATGTGTCCTTCACGCTGGGCGAGCGCGAGATCCTGGGCCTGGTCGGGGAATCGGGGTCGGGAAAATCCGTGACGGCCATGGCGGTCATGGGGCTGATCGACAGTCCGGGCGTGTGCATTACCGGCTCCGCGCTGTTTCGCGGGCAGGAACTCGTGGGTCTTGCGCCCGCGCGGATGCGGCGCCTGCGCGGCAGGCAGATCGCCATGATCTTCCAGGACCCGATGACGGCATTCACCCCCGTCTATACCATCGGCTGGCAGATAGATGAGCAGATCCGCGCGCATGAACGCATCACCCGCAGGCAGGCGCGCGCGCGCACGGTGCGGTTGCTGGGCGAAATGGGCGTGCCCGACCCCGAACGCACGGCCAACCGTTACCCGCACCAGCTTTCGGGGGGATTGCGCCAGCGCGCGATGATCGCCATGGCGCTGTCATGCAATCCCGCCCTGCTGATTGCCGATGAACCCACCACGGCGCTGGATGTCACGGTGCAGGCGCAGATCCTCGAACTCGTCCGCTCGCTGCGCGCCACGCATGGGTCTTCGGTGCTGATGATCACGCATGACATGGGCGTGGTGGCCGAAACATGCGACAGCACGCTGGTGCTGTATTCGGGGCGGGTGGCGGAAACCGGGCCGACGGATGTCCTGTTCGCGCATCCGGGCCATCCCTATACGGCGGCGCTGCTGGCCTCCATCCCGCCGCTCGACGGGCCGCGGCCCGAACGCCTGCCGACGATCGCCGGGACGCCCCCCGCGCCGCTGGAGCGCCCGGTAGGCTGCGCCTTCGGCCCGCGCTGTGCCTATGTCCATGAACGCTGCCGCATCACTCCGCCGCCGCTGGTTCCTGTCGGCCCCGCGCAGGAGGCGGCCTGTGTCCTGCCGACGGAAGGGCGTCCCCTGCCACCGCGTAACATGGCCATCGCCACGCACGGAGCCCCCGCATGAGCGCGCAGCAGGCCGCAACGATGACAGGCGACGCCGCCCCCCTGATGGAGGTGCGCGACCTGCGCAAGACCTATGCCCTGCCACGCGGGCAGACGCTCAAGGCGGTGGATGGCATTTCCCTGTCGGTCATGCCGGGGGAGGTGCTGGGCCTGGTGGGGGAATCGGGATGTGGCAAGTCCACGCTGGGGCGCTGCCTGTTGCGGCTGATGGATGTGACGTCGGGGCAGATCCTGTTCGAGGGGCGCGACATCACGACATTGGGTGAACGCGCCCTGCGGCCGCTGCGGACGCGCATGCAGATGGTGTTCCAGGATTCCTATGCCTCGCTCAACCCGCGCCGGCGCATCGGCGACCTGCTGGCCGAACCGCTGCGGGTGCATCCCGATGCGGACGGGCGCAGGCGTCCGGCTGCCGCCATCACCGCGCGCCTGCATGAACTGATGGAACTCGTCAGCCTGCCGCGCGCGGCCCTCAACCGCTATGCCCACGAATTTTCCGGCGGCCAGCGCCAGCGCATCAATATCGCGCGCGCGCTGGCGCTGTCGCCGCGACTGGTGGTGGCGGATGAACCTGTCTCGGCACTTGATGTCTCGGTGCAGGCGCAGATCGTCAACCTGTTCATGGACCTGCAGGCGCGGCTGGGCCTGACCTATGTCTTTGTCGCGCATGACCTTGCCGTGGTGCGCCAGATTTCCACCCGTGTCGCGGTGATGTATCTCGGCGCCGTGGTCGAACTGGGCGCAACCGACAGCGTGCTGCACCATCCGGCCCATCCCTATTCCGCCGCCCTGACCGCCGCCGTGCCGCGCCCGGTGGTGGGGGGCATGCGCGCCGTGCCGCTGGGCGGGGATATCCCAAGCCCCATCGCGCGCCCGGCGGGGTGCCGGTTCCATACGCGCTGCCCCCATGTGCAGGAGCGCTGCCGCGCCGAGGAACCCGTATTGCGCCCGGTGCGTCCCGGGCACGAGGTGGCCTGTCATTTCCCGCTGCCGGGGGCGTGACGCACCGGCGCACATTCATCGCGATGCGGGAATGAAATTTGCGGGGTGCGCGGGAATATATGCTACCTTTGCGCCATGCTGCCTGCATGAACCGGAAAGGGGCGGGATTGTGGAACTGAAATGGCTGGAAGATTTCGTCTGCCTTTCACGTACCCTCAGCTTTTCCCGTGCGGCGCGTGAACGCAATGTCAGCCAGCCCGCCTTTTCCAAGCGTATCCGCCAGCTTGAACAGTGGGCGGGCGCGCCCCTTGTCAACAGGGTCAGCTATCCCGCCGAACTGACGGTGGAGGGCAGGCGTTTCCTGGAAGAGGCGACGGAGATCGTGGCCGCTTTCTACAGGGCGCAGCGCAGCGTCCACCCGCCGCCGTCCGACCCGTTCGAGGTCGTGACGATCGCGGCCCTGCATACGCTGGCGCTGACGCTGATCCCGCATTATTTCGGCAGCCGCCGCAACATGCCGCCCATGACGCGGCTGAAGGTGACGCCGGACCTTGGCGGGATAGAGGACAACCTCAACCGGTTGGTGACGGGGGGCGCGGATTTTTTCCTGACCTATGCCCATCCCCTTGTGCCGTTCCATCTGGACCCGGCGCTGTTTCCCTTCATCCGGCTGGGGGTGGAGCGGGTGCTGCCGGTATGTGCGCCGGAACTGGGCGCGCGGGTGCATCATGCGATGGCGCACGCCCAACCGGTCGATTACCTGAGCTATGGCGATGAATCGTTTTTTGGCGTTGCCCTGTCGAAGCTTTTTGCACGGCATGACGGATTTCGGCGGCAGGTCGTCTGTGAGGACACGCTGTCGGTGGGACTGATGTCCATGGCGCGGGCTGGCTGGGGGGTGGCATGGCTGCCCGAAGGGCTGATCCGCAATGAACTTGATGATGGCCTGCTGGTGCAGGTTACAAATGACCCTGCAATGGTGCTGGAGGTGGAGACACGGCTTTATCGCCATGCCAATGCGGCCCGTCCGGTATGTGACCAGGTATGGGATGTCTTTACCTCACGCGCGAACAGGTTCGCCCCGGCCCATGCCTGACGGCACACGCCGCAGTCCATGAACGTTTTTGGTGAAGGTTTTTTTTGAAAATCTTGAAAATAAAAAGAGAAATCTAGAAACGTCGGCATCCGGTAACATCACGATGCGGGGCCGGCAGGTAACGCCCGGCGCAACCCCTGCCGCGCGATCAGGCCTTCAAGCCAGATGGCATGTTCCAGCAAAGTCCGGTCACTGCCCCGCCGCGCGCTCAGCAGCACACCGACCGGACGGCCCCCATCATCTTCCCCGCATGGGATGCTGATGGAAGGATGGCCGCTGATATTCGTCACCGTGCAGTTGCGCGATGCCAGCAGGGGATGTTCGGCCGTCATCGCCTCGGGGGGCAGGGCAGGTATCTGCGCCGTGGGTTCAAGCAGCAGGTCGCATGTCTCCAGCACCCGGTCCATGTCCGCCCTTATGGCGGCCTGTTCGCGGCGTGCATCCTCGATTTCGCTGAGGGAGACGGAACTTTTCCGCAACAGGCGTTCGCGCAGGGCAGGGGAAATGGCATCGGGGCTTTTGTGCACGGCATCGCGCCAGACCTGCCATGATTCGGCAAAAAGCGCGCCTGTGACAGGCAATGTCCGGGCATGCAGTGCCGTTGCGCAGTCGATGGGCACGATGCCCCCGTCATGCAGGGCCGACAGCAGCCGGTCCATGACTCCGGTGATGCTGGCGTCACAATTTTCAAATCCCTCCCACCGGATGCCGATACGTGGCGTGCGTGGTGGTTGGGGGGTGGGAGCCGTGGCGCCATGGTCGATGGCGCAGAACAGGTGCAGCGCGTCGCGTGCGGTGCGTGTCAGCAGACCGACATGGTCAAGGCTGGGGACAAGGGGCATGATCCCGGTCATGTCCCAGCGGGCCGCCGTGGGCTTGAACCCCGCGATGCCGCAGCAATGTGCGGGAAAGCGGATGGAACATGCGGTATCCGTGCCAAGCGCGGCCATGGTGAGCCCATTGGCCACGGCGGCGGCGGACCCGCTGCTGGACCCGCCGGGGTCCAGTCGGGTGTCGCGTGGATTGCGGGTGCGTGCCCCCACGGCATTTTCGCCGGTCGTGCCCCATGCCAGTTCGCACATGCTGGTCACGGCGGGGAACAGTGCACCCGCCGCGCGCAGGCGGGCGATGATCCACGCATCCTGCGCCGCAATGCGCCCGGCGAACAGGCGGCTGCCCCCCTGTATGGGGGTGTTGGCGATATCTATGTTGTCCTTTACCGCGATGTTCAACCCATGGAGCGGCAGCCCCGCGCGCTGCTGTCCGGACAGGCGGGCCAGGGCCTGTGCTTCCTGAAGGGTGGCCGCGTGCCGGACATGGCGCAGGGCATGCACGCCTGTATCGCGTGCCTCCATCCGCGCCAGTTCCGTGCGGATGGCCGCACCGGGATCCGCATCGCGGCGATGCCCTGTCGTGCGGCCGGATGTCATGGGTGCGGGTGGGCCGCCAGCACGTCCGACAGGGCAGGGAACACCACGCCGTTGCGTCCGGTGACGGGGGCGGCCGCGCACAGGGCGTTGAGCACGGCTTCCTGCGTGGCTTCGGCCACCGCGCGGAACAGCGTGTCGATATGCGCCTCGTTCAGCATGGGGCGGTTGATGACGCCTTCGGGTTCGTGCAGGTGGAAGCGGACGCCGGGGCAGAAACCCACCGCGACATCGCCGCTGCCATTGCCCCAGAACGATCCCAGCCGTCCGATCCCCACGCCCGCGCGACGGATGACGCGGCGCAGCTGCCGGTAATCCAGCGGCAGGTCGGTGGCGACAACCATGATGACGGAACCGCGTTCGCGTTCATTGTGCAGGGCCGGGGCGGCCGGGGGCGCGATGCGTCGCCCGTCGGGCAGGGTCAGGTCGCCCGGCATGCCGAAATTGGCCAGTACCAGCACGCCGAGAATCCCCTGGTGCATCCCGGCCGCGACATGGCGCGACGACGTGCCGATCCCGCCCTTGAAACCGAACGCCGTCATGCCGGTGCCCGCGCCGACGCCACCCTGCGCCACCGTGCCGCCCTGTGCATCGCGTATCGCCTGCAACGCATCATCCGGCGTTACGGCCAGCGCCTGTATGTCATTGATGCGCCCGTCATTGCATTCGCACACCAGCGGGTTGACCGTCGACAGGCTGCGGCCGATTTCGGGATTGCGCCTGATGGCGTCGCGGATCAGCGCCTCGGCCCCCGCACTGACGGACAGGGTGTTGGTCAGCAGGATCGGCGTTTCGATCTGGCCGAGTTCCTCGACCTGCATCAGGCCGACGCTCTTGCCGAACCCGTTGAAGACATGTACCGCGCCCAGCGGACGGTCGCGGAACAGGTCGCCATCATGGGGCAGGATGCAGGTGACGCCCGTCTGCACCGGGCCGTTGCGCAGCGTACGGTGCCCGACGCGCACGCCGGGGACATCGGTGATGGCATTGTACGGGCCGGGCGGCAGGATGCCACAGCCCAGCCGGAAGCGGCGCGCGGGACTGTCGAGTGTCATGGCGCACCCGTGGCGGCGAGGGCGCGGATGAAGGCGACATACGCATCCTGCAGGCGCTTCGTGACCTTCCCGATCCGTCCGTCGCCCACGACATGGTCGTCAATGCGGGTGATGGGAACGACCATGTATGTCGCGCTGGTCGCGAAGACCTCTGGCGCGCGTGACAGTTCGTCGCGCGTGATGACGCGTTCTTCCACCGTCATCCCGGCCTCCCGCGCCAGGGTGATGATCCGCTGGCGCGTGCAGCCGGCCAGAAGGTGGTTCGACAGCGGGCGCGTGACCAGCGTGCCAGTATCGGTGACGATGAAGATGTTGGAGGACGACCCTTCGGTCACGCCCTGTTCGTCGACGAAGATGGTATCGTTGAACCCGTTGGCAAGCGCGCTGCGCTTGGCCATGACCTGTGGCAGCAGCATGACCGTCTTGATGTCGCGATGGAGCCAGCGGATGTCGGGCTGCACCTGCACCGTGATCCCGCGCGACAGGTGCGGGGCGGACAGGATGTCCTGTGCCTGCGTCAGGATGAACAGCGTGAGGCGTTCCTGCGGCACGGCGGTAAACGCGCGCGGGGTCGCGCCGGGCGTGACCTGCAGGTAGGCAAGCCCGTCCGTGACGCCGTTACGCCGGGCAAGGTCGTTGATGACCTGTTCGAGTTGCGGGCGTTCGGGCGGCGGGGCCATGCCACATGCGGCAAGGGAGCGGTCCAGCCGCGCAAGGTGGCTGTCCATGTCCACGAAGCACCCGTTGACGACGATACAGACCTCATAGATCCCTTCACCGAACAGGAAGGCCCGATCAAAGGGGGAAATCCGTGCACTCTCCGCAGGCTGGAATTCCCCGTTCAGGTAGATCAGTGACCCCATGTCTTGCTCCGGTATGGCGAAAATGGATGGCGGACATTATGGCCCCGGATCGGGCGGCCGTCGAATTGATATTTTCTTTGCTTCCATTCTCAAAAGTTACTGGATGCGACACACCCTGCGGCCCCGTGGGGTCAGCGCCGCTGCCGTGCGGACCATGCTGCGATGCCGGCCGCGACCAGCAGCCCGGCGATGGAAAATGTCGCGCACCACAGCAGCACGCCGCCCACGACGCCATCCGTCAGCGCCGTGCCGAGGGCAAGGGCAGGGGTCCCAGCCCGGATCACCCGCAGCATCGGGCGATAACGCGCAGGCACGCCCGGCAGGCGGTAGCGTGTGCAGTGCAGTCCGGCATGGCATGCGAGGCAGCAGGCCCACAGCAGGACAAGGCAGGGGATCATCATCGGGCATCCCCGCCTGTTCGCCGCATGGCATACAGTCCGCCAAGGCCGCACAGGAATGCCATTGCGCCGACGCCCCCATGCAGGGCGGGGGCATGCCGCCATGCCGTCATGCCGGTCATGGCATCCATGGCCGGCACCCCACAGCCGAGCAGCGCGATGATGGCAAGCTGTTCGCGCCATCCCCGCATCGGCAGTCCTTGGCATGAGCGCAGGACACCATGCAGCGCGCAGGCCGCCCATATGCCAAGGAACATTGTGATCTCCGCCATGTCCCGTCCGGGCCGTCCCGCAGGCAGCATCCGGTTGGCCCACAGGAAGGACAGGATACCGATCGGTAAACCCGTTATGGTGGCGATGGCCAGCCCTTCCGCGATGCGGAAGGCGACCCGGTGTCCCGACTGGCGGCGTCGTTTCATCAGGAACAGCACCAGGCCGGTTGCAATCGTTGCCGTCGCCCCAAGGCCGGATATGAAATACAGCCAGCGCAGCGCGGGCGGGGCAAAGCGTGCGTAATGCAACCCGTGCATCAGTTGCAGGGTCGTGGCGATGGGGCGGCGCGTCAGTGTCGTGCCCAGCAGGCGCCCGTCCGGCAGGGCGAAATCGACATGGTCGCGCGTCAGGAACGGGCCGGAGGCGTCGCTTGCAGAAATGCTCAGCCGGTCGGGTGAAAACAGGATGAAACCACATTCCCGGCCACCGAGGTTCGTGCGCGCCGTCTCCAGCAACGGGCGCAGGTGCGCCACCATGGGCAGGGGCGGGGCAGGGCGCGACGGGGGCGCTGCGGCGGGCTTCGGTGCCGCCACCATGGGCAGGCGCGCGGGCAGGATCGTGTCGGCATGCACAAGAATGCCGGTATAGGCCATCATGACGGTAAAGGGCAGGAACAGCACGCCGCCGAGCAGGTGCGCATCCAGCCATGACCGGATACGCGATCCAGACAGGCGCAGCATGACAAGGTCGGGCAGCAGCGCGCGCAGATGGATGATGATCCCGGCCCCCACCGAAACCAGCAGCCCGAGTGCGAGGATATTGACAATGCCCACGCCAATCGTGCCGCCCCCACGCAGTGTATAATGGAAGTTGTAGAAGAACTTCCCCCCCGCCGTGGCGCGTGCCGCGATGGGTGCGCCCGTGCGCGGGTCGAGCACGTCGCCCGTGAATTCATGGCCATTGTAATGCAGGACCTCCAGCACCGGCATCCGGGCGGAGGGCAGGTTGAGGAACGCGAAGATACCCCGCGCCTGCTGTTCGCGCACCCGTGCGGCCGCTGCATCAAGTGCCGCATCCGTAAGGGGCGTGCCAGCGGGGATATCTATTTCCGGCTGCATCCAGCGCGTGATTTCCGTATCGAAAACCGCAAGCGTGCCGGTGGCGCAGATACAGGCCAGCACAAGCCCGCACACGAACCCGATCCATGTGTGCAGCCATCCCATGCGTGTACGCAGCGTTTCGCGCATTATGGCACGACCTGCGGCCATAATGCGAGCAGACCGCCCAGTACGATGAGCATGACCAGCCCGCGATGGCGCGCCCGCATCCCGAAACAGGCCAGCACCATGACCGGCAGGCAGGCGATGGCGATGACCTGGCCCAGAGCCGTGGCCTCGGCCGGCAGGGGCGCATGCCAGCAACTGGCGTCATGCACGATCAGGCGCGCGACAACATACGACAGCAGGCATGCCGCCACGGCGGTGCGGAGCCTGTCTGCGGACAGCGCGGATTTCTGTTTCGCCTTGTCGCGGGTCACGGATGTCCTTGTGTTACAGAGTGTTAAATAAATGCGACACATTCGCATGTGGTGTTCATGCCACAAATTTGCACCTTTTGCGAAAACTGTGTGATAACGCCCTTTCTGCTGTTGCGACTTACTCGCACTTGCGTATATCACGCCGCGACGCAACCGTTTTTACCCGAGGCTCCCTGTGATGTTATGTGTCTGCCTGCTTTCTGACCGCCGCAAAAACGTCGCAAGACTGGCAGCCGTGGTTTTCGTCGCCAGCCTTGCGCCCGGCATGTCGGCCCTCGCCGCCGATGGCGACACGGCGGATGCGGCCGCGAAGGATGAAAAGATCGTCGTGACCGCCAAGCGTCACAACGAAATGGAGGTTACGACCGGCGGCAACCTCGGCGCGCTGGGGAACAAGAAGGGGCTTGATGTGCCCTTCAACGTGCGCAGCTATAACGCCAGCATGATCCTCAACCAGCAGTCACAGACGCTGGGGCAGGTGCTGGAGAACGACCCGTCGGTGCGCACGACCTACGGATATGGCAACTTTTCCGAAATGTTCGTGATCCGTGGCTTCCCGGTCAATGGCGATGACGTGGCCATTGACGGCCTGTATGGCATAACGCCCCGGCAGCTTGTCTCGCCGCAACTGTATGACCAGGTACAGGTGCTCAACGGCGCCAGCGCCTTCCTCAATGGTGCGGCGCCCAGCGGGTCGGCCATTGGCGGCAACATCAACCTGGAATTCAAGCACGCGACCACCACCCCCATCACGCGGGTGACCGGTGATTACACCAGCAACGCGCTTGGCGGCGGCAGCGTGGATTTCGGGCGGCGTTTCGGGCGGGACAAGGCCTTTGGCTTCCGCCTCAATGTCGCGGGGCAGGATGGGGAGGATTCCATCGACCACGAATACCGCCATTCCGCCGCCGTGGGCGCGGATTTCGACTGGCATGATGACCGTACCCGCATCTCGCTGGACATGAATTACCAGAATCAGGGCGTGAATGGCGGCCGGCCGGCCATCTTCCTTGGCTCTGGCGTGACGGCGGTGCCCCGTGCCGCAGCCCCCGCGCACAATTTCGGGCAGCGCTGGGCCTATAACGACCTGAACTACATTTTCGGAAAATTGAATGTAGAGCATGATTTTTCGAAACACATTACGGTCTATGGTGCGTTTGGCGGCCTTGGCGGGGACGAGAAGGGGGAATACGCCAATCCCACCGTAACCGACGCCGCCACCGGGGCCGCGACGATTGGCAGCATGTATGTTCCCTATGTCCAGACGAACGAAAGCGCGCGTGGCGGGGTGCGGGCGCATTTCAGTACGGGGCCGGTCCGGCACGAGGTCAATGCCGGTGGGTCGTCATTGTGGGAGGAGGCGGACACCGCCTATTCCATGGCATTGACGTCGGCGGCGACGAACATCTACCGCACGCCGGCGGTCGCGCCACTTGCCAATACCTTCAGCGGTGGTGACGTGGGCAACCCGCAGCCCATCAGCCGTACGCGGCTGTACAGCCTGTTCTTTTCCGATACGATGTCCTTCTTCCACGATCGCGTGGCGCTGACGGGCGGATTTCGTTACCAGAACATGCTGATCAACGGATATGACTATGCCGCGTCGGGGCGTGGGGCCGTGAATTCGCATTACGACCAGGACGCGATTACGCCTGTCGTCGGACTGGTCATCCATCCGACCCGGCAGACGGCCCTGTATTTCAACCGGATCGAGGGGTTGTCGCAGGGGCCGACCGCACCTGCCGATACCCTGAACCAGGGACAGGTTTTCGCCCCCTACAAATCCACCCAGTACGAGGTGGGCGTGAAATATGAAACCCGGCGTTTCAGCACGTCGCTGGCGGTGTACCAGATTTCACAGCCCAATGCCTATTCGCAGGCCGTCGGCAACAGTGGCCAGTCGATCTATGTCGAGGATGGGTTGCAGCGCAATCGTGGCATCGAACTCAGCGTCAATGGGCAGATCCTGCCGGGCCTGCGTTTCAATGGTGGCGGCACGGTGATCGACGCGGACCTGCGCCGCACGGCCGGTGGCCTGCAGGACGGGCATACCGCGATCGGTATTCCCAATTACACCATCAATGGAAATCTGGAATATGACCTGCCGTTCCTGAAGGGGGCGACGGTGGTGGGACGGGTCGTCAATACGGGCAAGCAGATGGTCAATACGTCCAATACGCTGCACCTGCCGGTATGGACACGCTTTGATTTGGCCGCACGGTACACATTCGTGGCGGATCACAAGCCGCTGACCCTGCGTTTCGGTGTCGATAACCTGGCCAATACCCGCTACTGGTCCTCGTCCTTCAATGGCTACCTGCTCGAAGGATTGCCGCGCACGTTCAAGTTTTCCTTTACCGCTGACCTGTGACATCGGGCGGGGCAGGGGTTTTTGTAAAAACTGTCCTGTCTTCGCAAGATTGTTGATGATCTGCGTGACGTTTCGCGGGCGGGATTTTCAGCGGCCGTGGCGCGCAAGCGGGTTCCACAACGCCATGCCTGCCCCCTGCGCAGGCATGGCGTTTTTTAAAACCATAGAAATAAAAAAGATGTTCCATCATGTGCGTGGACCGGGATTCTGTCGGTGGCGCATGTCCGGCCCTGATATTGCGATTCATTCCATCGTGACATCTTTTTGATATTGCGAATCAGAATCACTACGAGTAATTAGGGTGGCAACTGATAATCAGTCTCAAAAACAGAGATGGCCCCTATGCTCCCACCCCGACGCCTTCGACCATTTTCCGCAGCAACCGCGACACTGGCGCTTGCCTGTTCGTCCGCAGCACACGCCGCCACGACCAGCACGACGGGCAATGCCTCCGCCACCGTGCTGGCGGGGGCAGCGTCCACTGCCGCATCGACGTCAGGGCAGGGAGGGGGCGCCACGACCACGACCGCCGCGACGGCCAGGACCACCGGGACGTCGACCACCACGCCTCCCGCCGACATGCAGCCGGATGCGGATGGGGTGCTTTCGGACCATCGTTACGACCATACGACGGTCACGGCCTCCCCGATGAATGCGCTGCGGCAGTCCGTGGGGCTTAGCCGCATGCCGCATGACGCGATGCACACGCCGCAGAACATCAATGTCGTCCCGCAGGTGCTGATGCAGCAGCAGAACGTCAAATCCCTCGATGAAGCGCTGAAGAACGTGCCCGGCATCACCGCGTCGGTGGGCGAGGGGGAAGGCGGCATGGCGGGCGACCAGTTCCTGATCCGCGGGTTCCAGTCGCAGAACGACATTTACGAAAATGGGCTGCGCGACTTTGGCGTCTATACGCGCGACAGTTTCGATTACGACCATGTCTCCGTCATCAAGGGGCCATCGTCGGAAGTCTTTGGCAACGGCACGACGGGTGGTGCGATCAACATCGTTACCAAGACCCCGCACCTGGGCAATGCGTACCAGGCCAATTTCTCCGGCGGGAGCGGGTCGTACTATCGCGGCACGCTTGATATCAACCAGCAGTTGACTGACAGCATCGCCTTTCGCCTGACAGGCATGGGCAATGAAAATAATGTGGTCGGGCGTGACTATATCTATTCCCATCGCTGGGGGATCGCGCCTTCGATCGCCTTTGGCCTGGGCAAGAAGGTCTCGTTCGTCCTTGAATATTTCCACCAGAACGACAACCGCATTCCCGATTACGGCGTGCCGGTCGTCTACAAGCCGGGGCAGGCGATCGGCCGCCCGGTGACCGAATACGGCGTGCGGCGTACCAACTGGTATGGGACGACCTACGATCAGGACAACAGCAGCGACGACATGATCACGGGCCGCCTGACGGCACATGTCATCCCCATCCTGACGCTGTATAACGACATGCGTGGCGGGATCTTCCACCGCTATTTCTCCGCCTCGCAGGAGGCCTGTTCCAGCATGGCGGCCGGGACCGCCGCCTATAACAATAACCTGATCAATGGCAGCGTGCCGTCCGCGACCTGTAACAGCGATTTCTTTTCCGCCAATCCCGCCAGCGCGCAGGTCGCGCGCAATGGTGGCGTTGGGGGGCCGGAACCCTACCGGCAGAGCGACTGGTCCATACAGGATGTCTTCTCCGGTGTTGCGCGTTTCAAGACGGGGCGCTTCCGCCACGAAGTCATCGGCGGGTTCGATATTGAATATGTGACCGACCACCGGCAGAACTATGCCTATGGCAGCAACCGCACCAGCACCAGCCTGCTCAACCCGTCGATGTATGTGCCGGGACTGGTCCTTGGGAACTGTAACCAGTATCCTGACCGCCTTGTGAACATCAGTGGTGTGGGCAAGAAATGTTACAAGGACAGCGATGCCCTCGATGTCGGGTTTTTCCTGTCGGACCAGGTGTGGCTGACGGACTCCCTGTCGATCAAGGCCGGCTTCCGCTGGGATAACTGGAACAGCCATTACAGTGCGACGGGTGGCAATACCGCCAAATATCCCGACGTGCATTACGGGCAGGACGAGACGACGATCAACCCCAGCGTCAGCGTCATGTATACGCCGCGCAGCAACCTGATGGTGTATTTCAACTGGTCGCAGTCCACGACCCCGTTGAGCATGTATGTCACCAACAGTTCCGAACCGATGAACGCCAAGAACCAGAGTGCCGCGCCAGAACGTAGCTCCCTTTATGAAATTGGTGCGAAATACAGTGCTTTTCATGACCGGATCGGCATGACGGCGGCGCTGTTCCGGCTGGACAAGAGCAATTCGATCCAGACCGATCCCACCACGGGCGACATCAGCGCGACAAGCGACCAGGAACGTAACCAGGGGCTGGAACTGAGCATCTCCGGCACGCTGCTGCCCAACTGGATGTTCTATGGCACCTATGCGCTGTATGACCCGACGATTACCAAGGCCGGTTCCACATCGTCCAAGCA
Organism: Novacetimonas maltaceti; assembly: GCF_002906255.1. Taxonomy (GTDB): domain Bacteria; phylum Pseudomonadota; class Alphaproteobacteria; order Acetobacterales; family Acetobacteraceae; genus Novacetimonas; species Novacetimonas maltaceti. Next base: position 40,675 of record NZ_POTC01000013.1, read on the forward strand.
GGGCGGGCAGATCCAGTATGTTCCCCACAACCAGGCGACGGCATGGACGTCGTATGAGATCGCGCCGCGCAGGCCGTGGAACATGACGGTTGGCGGTGGCCTGACATGGCGCCAGGGTGTCTGGCTGGACCAGGCCAACACGGCGCGCGCGCCCGCCACGGTGGAATTCGACGCCATGGTGTCGCACCGGTTCAACAACCACTGGCGCGTGGCGATGAATGCCTACAACCTTGATAACCGCCTGAATTACGGCAGCCTGTTTTCCAACCGCGTGACGCCGTCCATCGGCAGGTCATTCCTGTTCAATGTGTCGGCCCAGTATTGAGGGAGGGGACGCGACGGCCATTGTGCCGCCTTTTTCCACAAAGGCGGCATCGCCCGGAACCTGCCGGAACAGGCTTTGCCAAAAACCTCTTCATGATTTCTGCCAGATTTCGTAAGTACCTTCCTGTGGCATGGTGCCGGATGACCGGCCATCGGGGCCGGGGCGCACGGATACGGGGATAAGGTCGAATGCTGTTACATGTGCCCGGACTGCTTGATGCCGGGGAACTCGCCCACTGTCAGGAGATGCTGCGCGCGGCGCAATGGACGGATGGGCGGGAGACGGCCGGGCAGCAATCCGCCAAGAGCAAGAACAACCGGCAATTACCACAGGATTCCCCGGCCTGCCGGGAGCTTGGCGATATCGTGCTGCGCGCGCTGGGCCGCAATGCGACATTCAACAGCGCGGTGCTGCCCTATCGCGTCAGTCCCCCGCTGTTCAACCGGTATGACGTGGGCATGTCCTTTGGCGCGCATGTCGATAACGCCATCCGGGGGATCTATGCGGCGGGAATCCACACGCGTATCCGCACGGACGTGTCGTCCACGCTGTTCCTGTCCGACCCGGATGACTATGACGGTGGCGAACTGGTCATGTCCGACCCCGGTGGCGAACAGGCGATCAGGCTGCCGGCGGGTGACCTGGTCCTGTATTCCACGACCGTCCTGCATCGCGTGACGCCGGTGACGCGCGGGTCGCGGCTGGCGGCATTTTTCTGGTCACAGTCGATGGTGGCCGATGAAACGCGCCGGCGTATCCTGTTCGACCTCGACCTGCAGACCATCACGCTGCGTGAGCGCCTTGGCGATCATGACCCTGCCGTGCTGGGCCTGACGAACATCTATCACAACCTGATGCGGCAGTGGTGCATCCTGTAGGGGCCATTGCCCCGGCATGACGGCATTTCGGGAAAGCGCGCGGATCAGTCGAGGGTCGGGCGGCCACGCCCCTGCTTGACCTGCCCGCGTCGCGCCTTGTCGTCCATCCTGCGGCGGCGCTGCGTGCGGGAGGGGCGGGTGGCGATGCGGCGCGTGGGGACATGGGCCGCCTGCCGCAGCAGTTCGCACAGCCGTTCGATCGCGTCCTCGCGGTTGCGGGTCTGGCTGCGGAATTTCTGCGCGGTCAGGATGACTTCCCCCTCCCGCGTCATGCGGCTGCCAGCCAGCAGCCGTAGCCGTGCCCGCATGCGCGATGTCAGCGCGGCACATCGCGTCGCGTCAAAGCGGAGCTGCACGGCGGTTGCGACCTTGTTGACATTCTGCCCACCCGGCCCGGACGCATGGATGTAGGTCACGACAATGTCGTCGTCGGAGATAACAAGATCGGGAAGAACTGGGTACGCCATGCCTGCGTATAGCACATTCCCGCCATTATGTGGGCAGATGTTCGCTTTGCGGATACCTTCCCCGCATGGCGGGCATTGCCTGCGGGCGTGGATACGACCACCATGCACCCAACAAGGAAACATGGCGGGAGGAACACATGACCGAGGTTACGGATCGCGAAAGTGAGCAGTTGCGCGAACTGCTGGCGCAGGCGGCCGACCAGGCGGCGCAGAAAAAGGTGATGCCGGTGGTCAAGATGATCGCGGCCCAGCAGCTTGTCATCATGGAACTGATGCAGATGCTGACCGACAGCGGCACGTTGCGCGCCGAGGACATTGCCGCGCACATGCGCCACCTGATGGAACATACCGACAGCAAGGATATGGCCGCGCGTGCCCTGTTCGACCAGGTGCGTTCACGATTTGCGACCCAGTAGCGCCCCTTCTTTGTATGCAAAGGTTGTGACGAATGGATGATCATCCCCCCGCCCTGCGTGCCGAGATCGCAGCCCTGAAGGCCGAACTGGCCCGCCTGAGGGATGCGCTGGCCAATGCGCAGAAAACCATCCAGGCACAGAGCGCGCAGCTGCGTCACGAACAGGCGCAGAAGAAACGCACGCGCTAAGGCTGCCTTCCTTTCCTCAATCATGGCAGGACCCCATGTCTGAAGAACACGCAAAAGATACCAGCGGCAATGTTGTCGTCTATCCCACCGTAAGCTGCGGGGCGGAGGCCGTGCAGGATTCGGTGGTCATCCTCGACCTGTTCATGGCCTCGTCCCCCGAACACCTCAAAACGGGGGACCGCCGGGTGGTCACGGCCCTGCATCCCGAACAGGCCCGCCACCTGGCGAAACAGTTGCACGATGCGGCGGAGGCCGTGCTGAAGGCGCGCGGGGACCGCGCGGCTTCCTGAACGCCCAGAAGCTTCTGGTGAGGCTTTTCCCAAAAAGCTTCAGGGGCACCGCCTTTTTTCAAGAAGGCGGTGCCGGGGAACTTTCATCCTTCCTGCCCCGCAACATCCTTCCCGGACGCAAGGTGCATGCGACGGAAGGCCTGTAGTCCCCCGAAGCGCAGGTTGAGTGCGACCTCGCCCCCCGCAAGGGTCGGGACGGGGAGGGTATTTGACAGCGACTGCCGCAGTCGCGCCTGTGAGACGAGATGGACGATCCCCACAGGGTCATGCGGGTAGAACAGGTTGACCAGCATGCCGCGCCGTGCATCCAGCAGCCACGGCCCGATATAGTTGTGGGCGTTGTCAAGGAACGTCACGCGGGCATTGTCGATATAGACCGCCAGCGCGATGCTGAGCTGGTCCTGGGTGAACAGGGCGCCGCCACGGCGGACGATCCTGTCCTGCCATCTGCGCAGCACGGGCCATATGGCCGCGTCGCGATGCAGGCACATCACCCCGGAATTGAGTAGGGGTTTCGCGCCGATCCGTCGCCGGATGGAAAAGGGCAGGCGGGCCTTGCGCGCGTTCTTGTAAAGGAAAGAGCGCACCTGCATCCAGCCGGGGCAGATCCAGCGGATGGCGAACATGTCCGCGATCTTGGCCCCGATTTCAGGCACGATGGCAAGCGCCCCGTCACGCGCGGCGTCGAACATATGTTCGAGGGCGGTGATGTCCTGCACCCACGCATCCGCATCAATCCACAGGATCAGGTCGAACTGCGGCAGGAGGCGGTCCAGCCACAGCTTTGACAGGTTGATGGCAAGGGTCGGGCGCTGTCGCACCTGCCGTGCGGGCGCGCAGGGCGGGACGTAGGGCGCGCGCACCAGCACCCCAAGGTCACGGAGCACCTGCGCCTGCTGGGGCGACAGGCCCGCGTCAAGGACGCATAACGCCGCATCCGTCCTGCCGCCGATCGACTGGATCAGTTCCATGACCAGCGGGAAATAGCCGCTGTCACATCCCGTGACGATAACCTTGCGCAACCGGGGCCTCCTGCCTTGCCTGCCCGCCGGGCGTGGCGGCACGGGCCGGTGCAGCATAGAGCCATCATGACGGGTGGGAAACGGGGGACAGGGTGCTGGCCCGGTTGTCCGAACGCCGCTATGTTCTGGGTCGTGCAATGACCATTACAGGAACCGCGCCATGACAGTTCACACGGGGACATCGGCCCCCCTTGGCGAAGACGAGATCCTCGCCACCGTCGCCGCCATTACCGAAGGGGAGGGCGATCCGATCGCGAATGCTGCGAACATCGCCGCCATCCTGTTCGAGGGGCTGTCGGACATCAACTGGGCCGGGTTCTACTTCCTGCGCGATGGGCAGCTTGTGCTGGGGCCGTTCCAGGGGCGCGTGGCCTGCACCCGCATCACGATGGGCAAGGGGGTATGTGGCACGGCGGCGCAGCAGCGCAGGACCATCGTGGTGCCCGATGTCCATGCCTTCGCGGGGCATATCGCATGCGATGCGGCTTCGCGCTCGGAAATCGTGGTGCCCATCATTGATGGGGACCGCCTCCTGGGGGTCATCGATATCGACAGCCCGTCGCCTGCGCGCTTCACGCAGGCGCATGCCGCCCTGATCGAGCAGGTCGCGGCGTCATATGTGCGGGCTTGTGGCGGGAAAGGCTGAGACCTCCTGCGCGGTGGGATGTTTTTAAAAAAGAAGCGTTTTTGAAGCTTTTTGGAAAAAGCTTCACCAAAAACTTCGAGATGTTTTTCGGGGAAATCCGTTCCGGTCATGGCAGGCGGGCGAGGTGTGTGCTCAGCAGGTCATAGAACCCGTCCGCGTCGGCCTGTCGCATGAACATGGCGTTGGCGGGCCGTTTCGTGGTGCCCCACCAGTCCACGACCGACATGCCCCGTGTCAGCGCATCGTCAAGCGAGATCGTGACATTGACCTGCCGCCCGCCAAACAGGTCCGGGGCGATCAGGCTGGCGATGGTGCATGGGTCATGCAGTGGCGCGCCCGCCCAGCCATACTTGGCAAGGTCGAACCGTCCCGCATGTTCCAGCATTGCCACGGCCGCCGCCGCGCAGCGACCCGGTAGCGCGCGCAGGCGCGCCAGGCGCTGCGGCGTCGTCAGGCACTGGTGGGTGACATCCAGCGGCAGCAGGGTAAGGGGAATGCCGCTGCGCAGGACGATATCCGCAGCCTCCGGGTCGGCATGAAAATTGAATTCGGCAGTCGGCGTGATATTGCCGCCCTCCGACCATGCGCCCCCCATCGCGACGACCTGACGCACGCGGGGGGCGATATCCGGCGCCTTGATGAGCGCCAGCGCCAGGTTTGTCATCGGTCCCATCATGACAAGGCCCAGGCTGCCCTGCGGGGCCGTGCGGATGGCCTCCACCAGATAATCGACACCGTGGAGGGGCTGGATCGGCATGGTCGGTGGCGGCAGGTCCGGCCCATCCATGCCCGTGACGCCGTGAATATGACTGGCGCTGACGCTGGTATGGCCGATCGGGCGGGCGCACCCGGCGTAAACCGGGATATCCGTGCGGTCCGCCAGTTCAAGGATGCGGCAGGCATTTCGCGCGGTCTGTTCCACCGTGACATTGCCCGCCACGCTGATTATGGCCTGTATCCGCAACTGTCCGGACGCCAGTGCCAGCATGATGGCCAGCGCGTCATCCACGCCGGGATCGGTATCGATGATGATCCTGTGTGCTGTCATGTCGCCTGCATGCCCCGTGCCATCTGTATTGGTGAAAGCGCACGGTAGGATATTTCCATGCCCCCGCGCCAGATGTGATGCCACAAGGGATGCCCGCATCCCCGCCATGGAGACGGCGCGGTCTGTCAGGAATAATCGCTGTTACAATTCGTAGAACAGATGCCGCATTCTGACATATGGTCTTCTGTATACAGATATCTGTAAGGCGCATGACTTGACGCTGATTACATCATTTTAATATTTTCAGGACATAGTCAGAAAATGATGAAGAAAATGCTTCTCGCTGCTGCCGTCATGACCGGACTGGCCGGAACGGCAGGACATGCGGCGCTGGCGCACGATGCTCCGCCTCCCCCGCCGCCGGGTGAAGGGTGCGGCGGGCATGGCCCCCATCATGGACATCTCCTCTCCCTCCATGGGATCACCCTGACATCGGCGCAGCACAAGAAACTTGCGGCCCTGATGCATGGCGACCATCCCGATTTCCGCGCGGACATGGAGCAGGAACGCGCCCTGCACAAGCAGCTGCGGACCCTGCTGACCACGCCGGGCACGGTGGATCAGGCCAGCCTGACCTCTGTCGAGCAGCAGCTTGATGCCCTGCACCAGAAGCGTGAGGCGCAGCGGCTGCAGTTCGAGGTCAAGATCCACGACATCCTGACCCCCGATCAGCTGGCGCAGATCAAGGACCGGCAGGACAAGATCGATGCCCTGCACGAGCAGCTCCATGCCCTGATGGAGCCTCCGCCGCCGCCGCAGAAGTAACGCGTTTTCCCGAAGGGGAGGATGTCCTCCCTTTCCATGGAGATGGCGCCGGTTGCCCCGCAACCGGCGCCATTTCTGTTTGTGCCGCCCCGCAGGGAAGATCAGGCGACAAGCGCCCCGGCGGGGATCAGGGGGGGCTGGCGAAGCTTTTTCCAAAAACCATTCCTGAATGCCCCTTACACGACGCGCAGGCACGCCCAGCATGCCAGTCCGGCCCCGTCCGAAGCCAGATCAGGGCCGCATTTCAAATATATTATCAAACATAATACATAAACGGAAACATGTGTAATGATGACCATACGTCCCGCATGGCGCGCCATGATGAAGGGACTGGCGGCACATGCCTGGCGGCACGGTCGACATGCCCCTGCCGGATCGTGTCACGGAAAATGCAAAACGCGCCCGGCAGGGCACCGGGCGCGTTCATGCAGGCGGGAGGCGTGGTTTATTTCGTGGTGTAGCCACCGTTGACGAGGATGGTCTGCCCGGTCATCCACCACCCTTCGGAAACGAGGAAGCGGACATGCGGGGTGATATCCTCGATATCCGTCAGGCCGGTCCTGCTGAAGGGGGACAGGGCGGCGGCGGTCCTGTGATAGGCCACGGCTTCCTGCGATTCCTGCCCGTAGAAGAAAGGGGTATCCATCGGGCCGGGGCCGATCGCGTTGACCGAAATGCCGCGCGCGCCATATTCCTTCGACGCCGCGCGCGTGAAATGCTCCACCGCCGCCTTCGACCCGGCATAGGTGGCGTAGAACGGCGTGTAGGCCCCAAGCAGCGACGTGACCAGCGTCAGCAGCTTGCCATGGTCGTTCAGGTGCAGGCCCGCTTCCTTGATGAAGAAGAATGCCGCCTTGGTGTTGACGGCGAACATTTCGTCGAATTCGTCCTCGCCTGTCTCGGCAATGGGTTTTTTCAGGACCTTGCCGACCGTGTTGATGGCGATGTCGGGGCGGCCAATGGCCGCGACGGTGTCGGAAAACAGCTTCGCGGTTGCTGCCGCAGTGCTCAGGTCCGCCTGAAATGCCACGGCCTGCACGCCCGCCGCCTTCAGGTCCGCGATCGTCTTGTCGGCTTCTGCCTTGCTGGCGTTACTGTTGTAATGGATGGCAATGGCGCGTGCGCCATGGGCGGCGAGGTCACGGGCAATCAGCCCGCCAAGGTTCTTTGCACCACCCGCGATCAGGACGGTTTTCCCTTTGATGCTGTGATCGACCATGGTCTCGATATCCCTTCGTTATGATGCGATGCGCGCTCCCTTGGGCGGGGAGGTGCTGGGTGAAGGTATCATTTGCAATATCGCGATAAAGTTGCCTTTCCTGACAACATATGTCGTAAATCGCGAACAAGGTGTCGCACCTGCGGCATGTGGGGGAACGGATGGACCGGATCGACCTGTTTCGCGTCTTTGCCCGCGTGGTGGAGACGACGAGCTTCACCCGCGCGGCGGAAACGCTGAACCTGCCGCGTTCGACCGTTTCCACCGCGATACAGGAACTCGAAGCCCGGCTTGGCGCGCGGCTTCTGGCGCGCACGACCCGTTCCGTGACCCCGACGACCGATGGCAGGGCGTTCTATGACCATTGCCTGCGCCTGATTGCCGATGTGGAAGAGGCCGAAAACCTGTTCCGGCATGAGGGCAGCACGCCGCGTGGCCTGCTGCGGGTCAACCTGCCGGGGCGGATCGGGCGGTTGCTGGTGGCGCCGCGCCTGCCTGAATTCCTTGGGCGTTATCCCGGCATTGACATCGCGCTGGGCGTGACCGACCGGGCCGTCAACCTGGTGGAGGACGGGATCGACTGTGTCCTGCGGGTCGGGCCACTGCATGATTCCGGCCTGATTGCCCGGCGGTTGGGCGACCTTGCGCTGGTCAATGTCGCCGCGCCCGCCTATCTGGCGCGGCATGGCGTGCCGCAGGTGCCTGCCGATCTGGCGCACCATCAGGCCGTGCGCTACGCCTCGCCCTCCACCGGCCGGATCGAGGAATGGGAGTGGGAGGAAGGTGGCGCCACCCACAGCCTGTCCATGGCCGGCCGTGTCACGGTCAACAGTGCGGAGGCCTTCATCGCCTGCTGCGTTGCCGGGTTGGGCCTGATCCAGATCCCGGCCTATGACGTGGCCGACCTCCTGCATGCGGGCGCACTGGTGGAGGTGCTGCCCCGATGGCGTGCGGCCCCGTTGCCCATGGCGCTGCTTTATCCGCACCGCAAGCACCTGTCGCGGCGGATACAGGTCTTTGCCGACTGGCTGGAGGAGGTGCTGCACATCCCCGGACAGCCGCTGGCCGGTCCGGTGGCGCAGGCCCCCGCCATGACGGGGGGCATTACGCGGCGTGCCACAGGTGCCGCAGGGCGCCATCGCGTCCCTGCACCGGGTCCGCTGGCGGAAAGGGCAGGCGATTCATCGCCGTGATGGCTGCAGGCGTGATGGGACCGCGCTGCAGGTCGAAATCCTGATCGGGCGGGTAGGCCCCCACAACCAGGAAACGTTCATCCGATCCCTCGTTCCTGTGGCCCGTGCCCGCTGGCAGGACGACGACATCGCCCGCCCGGACCGCGACAAGACGGCCACCCGGCCCACCAAGGCGCAGTTGCGCCGATCCCGCCGCGATGCCCAGCACCTCGTGCGCGGTGCTGTGGTAATGGTGGAAGTCATACACGCCCCAGCGCCAGCGTGGCGGCCATCCGTTGGCGGCAAACAGTGCCTCCATCCCCGCTGCCGGGTCGCGGGCATCGGCGGGAAGGGCGTTGCGGTAATGCAGGACCGGCAGGTGCGCGTTATTGGGCACCCAGCCGTTGGGCGGCAGCATGAAGGCATCGGGGCCATTGCGTGCGGCCCCGCGCGCCACGCGGACATGCCCGCCGCACAGCACAAGTCCCAGCATGCCAAGGATCGCCTGGAACTGGCGACGTTCCATTTCCATGCTGAACAGGGTCATGGGGATGCTCCTGATCTGTGGTATCCGCAGGGATTCTACAAATAATGGCGGGAAGCTTTTGGGAAAAGGCTTCACCACAAACGTCCGAAACATGTGCCTGCGTATGGGACGCATGGCGTGCAGGCGGGTTGCATGCGCATGCAACCCTGCATCGCCCAGGGTCGTTCGGGGACGGTAGACCCAACAGGAGATGACGATGACCCAGACGAAAGCCGCCGCAGCGGCAAAGGCGGGCGAGGCACATGTGCGGACCTATCTCGGCACGCCCACGGACCTGAAGCAGGCGGCGGTGCATGAGATCGCCGCCGGGCTGAAGGCGACGCTGGCGGATGTCTTTGCCCTGTATGTCAAGACAAAGAACTTCCACTGGCACATGAGCGGTCGCCATTTCCGCGACTATCACCTGCTGCTTGATGAACAGAGTGCGCAGATATTTGCCATGACCGATCCCATGGCCGAACGCGCGCGCAAGATCGGCGGCACGACGCTGCATTCCGTGGGAGAGATCGCGCGCCTGACGAAAGTGGCGGACAATGACGCCGAATATGTCACGCCCGAAGACATGCTGTCGGAACTGCGGGAGGACAACCTGGCGCTGACGGCGCGCATGCGTGCGGTTCATGCCGTGTGCGACGAAGGCAACGACGTGGCGACCGCCAGCCTGCTTGAGGTCTGGATTGACGAGACCGAACGCCGGACATGGTTCCTGTTCGAAGCCACGCGCCCGGCCTTTGGCAGCAATAACTGACCCGCTGTGAAAAAAAACCGTAAAACCGGAAGGAAGTTTTTGGTGAGGCTTTTTTAAAAAAGCTTCAGGTAACGCCGCCTTTTCAGACCAAAGGCGGCCCCGGCAAACTTTCATGACCCATATGCCTTCCCGTGGCCCTGCCATCCGGGGTGGTGTAGCCTGCGTGACGCAGGGGAGGCAGGCGATGACGACAGTTTCGTTCCGGCAGGTTGACGCCGGGGGTGAACGGCTGGGCGTGGCATCGGGGTCATGCACGCTGGGCACGCTCATGCTTGCGACGGGCGCGCGCGGCGTGGTGGCCATCGTGATGGGCGATGATGCGCAGGCATTGTGGCAGGACCTGCAGGCCCGCTTCCCACGGGCGGCGCTGGTTCGGGACGACCCGCAGGCGCGGGAGTACCTGCACCGTGCGACGGCGTTCATCGAGGGGACATCGGCGCAGGTGGATTTTCCCCTCGACATACGGGGTACCGCGTTCCAGCGGCAGGTGTGGGCGGCCCTGCGCACGATCCCGCCGGGCACGACCGTGACCTATGCCGAACTCGCGCGGCGGACTGGCGCGCCTGCGGCGGTGCGGGCGGTTGCCGGGGCGTGCGGGGCGAATGCGCTGGCGGTGGTGATTCCGTGCCACCGTGTCGTGCGCAGCGATGGCACGCTGTCGGGCTATCGCTGGGGCGTGGCGCGCAAGCAGGCGCTGATCACGCGGGAGGCTGCGTGCGGGGCAGGGGTGGCGCAGCCTGCCTGAGCAGGGGGCGGCAGGATGCGGGCGTGCCGGTTGTCTTGCCCTACTCTTTGCGGCATGAGGGGCGCTGACGTCCATTCATTCCCGTTCGCTGGTAGGTCCTGATATGTCACACTATACCCCCGTTGGCCTTGGTGATGAGGCCGCAACCGTCAAAGCCCTGACGCATTCGGGGAATTTCCACGTTGATGAGACGCTGGGATATGTCATCCTGCATTACGCGCTCGCCCCCCATGGCGACCTGCGTGGCCGCGTGCTGGGGACCGCGCCTGCCGACAGGCTGGATTTTGGCCGCACCCGTTCGCCCGAACGTATCCGCGCGGCCGACATCGTGTTTGACGTCGGCGGGATCTATGACCCGCAGAAGGGACGTTACGACCATCACATGAAGGACAAGCCCCTGCGCGAGGATGGTGTTCCCTACAGCGCGGCGGGCCTGTTGTGGAAGGATTACGGCATCGCCGCGATCCGCAACATCCTCAAGGCCCCGGTGGAGGACGATGCCCTTCCGGTCATCTGGCAGGCGATCGACCGGTCGCTGGTCCTGCCGATCGACCAGGACGACAATGGCGTCGTCAAGCTGGAGAAACTGTCGCTGGCGGACATCGTTTCCTCCTGCCGTCCGGCATGGGACACGGCGGAACTCTACGGCCCCGAAGAGGCGAAGATGCAGGAAAGCATCGGGTTCGCCGATGCGGCGGTCACGGTTGCGGCCTTCCTGGTCAACACCGTCGACCGCGTGCGTGCCAGCCTGAAGGCGACGGACCGCGTGCTGGCGGCGTATGAGGCCGCGCAGGACAAGCGTATTCTGGTCATGGATACGGGCATGCCGACCGAAAAGGTGATTTTCGAGCATGACCTGCCGGTGGTCTATGTGGTCTCCCCCGCCGCCCCCGGACGCTGGAACGTCAAGGCCGTGCCTCCCGTGCGTGGTGATTTCGGGCAGCGCGTGTCCCTGCCCGAAGCATGGCGTGGACTGGACGGGGAGGCGCTGGCGAAGGTGTCCGGTGTGCAGGACGCGGTCTTCGCCCATCCCGCGCGCTTCATCTGTGGCGCGGGCAGCAAGGAAGGGGCGCTGAAGATGGCGCGCCTTGCACTGGAAATCGACGAATCCCTGAACAAGGGCGCGTAAGGGGAAACAGATAAAGGAATAAAAGTTTTTGGGTGCCGCCTTTTTTCAAAAAGGCGGCGTCTTTCGAAGCTTTTTGGAAAAAGCTTCACCAAAAACTTTTAAATTTCAGGATGCCGTCCCGCGCCATGTGCTGACGGCGTCTATGCCGGTTTTCAGCAGGCCTGCTGCGCGTTCCGGGCTGTCGGCCTCCACATAGACACGCAGTTCCGGTGCATTGCCGGACGGGCGCAGATGGACGATCTCCCCATTGGCGAAGGTCATCCGCAGCCCGTCCGTTGTGTCCACATGCGACAGATCCCCACACGCATCGACAAGGCCGAGTGCCGCAGCACCTGCCGCCGGGTTGTCGGCCAGTGCCGCGATCCGCGCCTTGCTCTGTGCCGTGGGCATTTCCACAAGGCGGTCACTGAGCGTGAAACGTGGCGGCAGCGTCGCGACAAGGCCGCCAAGATCCGTGCCGGCCCTGCGTGCCGCAACCAGTGCGCACAGCATCGGCAGCACGGAATCGCGGGTCGGCAGCGCCGCCAGCGTGCGGCCTTCATGGCGCACCTCACTGGCCAGCAGGAAACCGCCATTGGCCTCGTACCCGACGGAGGGGACAAGGCCCGCTTCCGCCGCCTCGGTCATCGCGGCCACGACAAAGGGCGAACCGATGCGTGTGCGGCGGATGTCACGGGCAAAGCCCGCCTGTTCCAGCGCGGTATTGCTGCTGACGGGGGTGGTGACGGCCACGGCGTTGAGGAACCGCGCGGCAAGGATGCCCAGCACGTCACCGCGCAGCCAGTTTCCGTGACGGTCGGCAAGAAGCGGGCGATCGGAATCCCCATCCGTCGTCAGGATGGCATCCAGCGTGCCACCTGCGGCCCAGTCACGGGCCAGCGTCGCATCCTCGGGGCGCACGGCCTCGGTATCGACGGGCATGAACGTGTCAGAACGTCCCAGCGGCACGGCTTTCGCGCCCAGCGCCTCGACCACCAGCATCAGCACATCGCGCCCCACGGCGGAATGCTGGTACACCCCCAGCGTCAGGCCCGACAGGGCGTCGGGGCCGAAGAAGTCGCGGTAGCGCGCGACATAATCCGGCACCACGTCCGTGACCGCAGGCAGTTCGACCTGTTTTGCCAGCGCGCCATCGGTGTCGAACCAGCCCTGGGGCAGTTCGACATCCTGTTCGCGCATGGCGGCTTCGTCGGTCTTGAGGAATTCGCCCCGTGCGCGGTTGAACTTGATGCCATTGCGGTCGGCGGGGATGTGGCTACCCGTGACCATCAGGGAGGGAATGCCCCGCGCGAAGGCATGGAGGCACAGGGCAGGGGTCGGCACGAACCCGCAGAAAACCGGCACGCCACGCATGGACTCGATCGCCGCGGCACAGGCACGCAGGATCCGTGGCGTGCTGGGACGCAGGTCACCTGCCACCGCAACCTGCGTGCCGGGTGCGAATTCCCCCAATGTCGCCAGATGCTTCAGGTACCCCACGGTATAGGCGAAACACACGGCATCCGTCATCGCGGTGACAAGGCCGCGCGCGCCGCTGGTCCCGAACGCCACACCTGACTGTTTCATCCATTGGGCTATTTTCATGAGGCGTGTTCTCTCGTGACGTGATCGGACAAGGGGCGTGATGCGGCCCCATCCACCTCATGTTATGGGATTTTTCCCCGGATTGCATGAATATTCAGGCGGGTATCGCCCGCTGCTGGCAGGACGGGATGATGCAGGCACGTTCCCTGCGTGACAGGAAAACCACCGGGTCGGGCACAATCCCGGCAGGGCTGCCTGCCGCGCCTGCCCATCCGGCAGGATCACGGCATGTGCCCGAAACCCGTCTTCACCGGTCTGCCGGACGATGCGTGCCTGCGTTCAGAAAACAGGAAATATCATGTGATCTTTCAATCGGTTGGTTGTGATGGGGAACCAATGGATCGCTGATTCATGGGGGTCGGGCTGGCAGGTTCATGGAAAAATCAGAAAATATATTCCGATATATCTTGACTTAAGATATATCGGGAATTATATCGGTAATCATGAAACACAGAAACAGACACGCAGGCGGTCGTAACCGCCAGACTTTCTCCCCCGAGGGCATGGCCGGTTCCGGCGAACCCCGCCGCCATCACGGTCGCGGCGGGCATCATGGCGGTGGCCGCCGGGGCGGCCGTCACCGGCTGTTCGATTATGGTGAGATGCGGCTTCTGGTCCTCTCGCTGATCGCCCAGAAGCCGACCTATGGCTACGAACTGATCCGCATGATCGAGGAAAAGTTCGGTGGCAGCTACGCCCCCAGCCCCGGCGTGATCTACCCCACGCTGACATGGCTGGATGAAGCGGGCTATGCCCGGGTTGCCGAGGCCGATGGCCGCAAGAACTATCACATCACGCCAGAGGGCGAGGCTTTCCTGAACGCCAGTCGTGCGGCCCTTGATGAAATCCTGTCCCGTGCGGCGACGGGAGCAGCAGAGGGCAGGGGCGGGCGCAGGGATGTCCCGATGCCGGTCATGCGCGGCATGGAAAACCTGCGCACGGCACTGCGCCTGCGGCTGCGTAACGGTGGTCTTGATCAGGAAGCCGAGGAAAAGATCGCGGCCCTGCTGGACGATGCCGCCCGGGCGATCGGGCAGGTCTGAAAACGGGGATTCCATACGATCCCATGGCCTGTCCGCGCCCGGATGACGGGCACCCACGTCCCGCAATATTTACCGGAATGGTCCGGGGGCACAAATAATCATGGTTTCTGGCCCGGATATTCCTGATTCTGTTTGTTACAACATTCGGCCTTACATTCCCGTTTCCACGGCACAATGTATTGGAGGTCGAATTAAAGGATATAATATTATGAAGCGTTCAATTCTGTTTGCCCTTATGCTTGGTGCCTCCCTCCCGCTGGCCGCCCAGGCCCAGTCGTCGGACCAGAGCCAGGGAAGTGAGCAGGGCGAACATCATGGCCATGGCGGTCACGGCCATCACGGTGGCCATGGCCACAACGGCGGCCCCGGTGGCGACAGCCAGAATGGCGGTGACCAGAATGGTGGGCCGGGTGGCGAACATGGTGATCGTGGCGGTGAAAACCGTGGCGACCGGGACCACGGCCCCGGTGACCGTGGCGGTCGTGGTGGCGATCGCAATGGCGGTGGATGGAACCAGAACAACAACAGTTCCAGTTCCAACTGATCCAGCACTGATCAGGGAAAGGCCCGGCATATTGCCGGGCCTTTTTTGTCATGGGGGAAAGAATCCCTGCCCATTCCATCTGCCCGGTGGCAGTGCGTGCAGGGGGCAGGGAATTCGCGGATGATATCCCATCTTCCGGATCGGTCCCCTCACAGGGGGCCGGATTGGGCGGGATCGGATGGAACTGTCCGGTAATGTATGTTGGTGTCCGCGGCGGGATTCGAACCCACGGCCCCAGGATTCATCCCACTTCGGCTTTCACCGCCGCCACCATGCGATGACGTTCGTGGTCTGGACTGTCCCTTCGCCATGGACCCGCCAGCGGGTCGGTAGGCGCTGCCCATCCAGTCTCTACACCTTCCCGGCGCGATGCCGGGCTTGGCTCGGGATTGGCACGGCGTCTGGCCAGAGCTTTCCCCGAATTTGAGCAGATCCGTCACGTGGTTTCCCGTCGTGACGCCCAATTTCTACCAGGAATCCTGTGCTCTATCCTGCTGAGCTACGCGGACACACCCGACCTTATGTAGCGGAGGGACGGGGCAGGGGCAAGCGGCAATATGGCCGCGCCCTACCGCTGCCGCGCCAGGACCCGCGCCTGTGCCACAAGGCGCGCGACATGGCGCTTGCACAGCACGATGTCGGGGCTGCCGGTCTGCTTGCACGCCAGTTCAAGCTGCTGCGTCAGCACCGCCGCGTGCATCAGCGCATCCGCGCTCCAGATCGCGACAGCGCGGCCGAAGGCATCGGTGCGCTTGAAAAAGACCGGGGGCTTCAGGGCGGACATCGCCTCCGCCCGGCCCTGTCCCGCATCCATCGCCAGGCGCACCCGCCGCAGCCGGTGGATATGCGACAGCAGCGCGCGCGCCGCACCGATCGGGTTCATGCGGTCGGTATTCATCGCGCGTTCAATGGCAAGGTCCGCGCCTTCGCGGTCGCCCACCATCGCGGCAAAGGCCGCGTCCTCCAACGAGACACTGGCCGCATCGCCAATGCAGGCCTGCACGTCCTCAAGCGTCAGCCGCCCGCCTTTTCCCGCGAACAGGAACAGCTTTTCCACTTCCGCGCGGGTGGCGGCGCGGTCGGGGCTGGCGCGTTCGGCAAACCATGACAGCGCATCGGGGTCGATCCCCACCCCATGCGCGGAAAGCATCTGGCGGATGCTGCCCTCCAGCGCGCGCCCCTCCTCGGGGTAGCAGGCGATGACGGCGCAGTCCTTCGCCTTCTCCAGCAGCGCGCGCAGCTTGGAGCGGGAGTCAAGTCCCGGCGCCTCGATGATGAGCAGCGTGTCGGTCGTGCGCGCAAGGCATTCCTTGGCCATCCCCGTCAGGCCGTCGCGCCCGTCGCGCACCCAGACGACGCGCCGCCCACCGACAAGCGACAGGGCGGTATATTCCTCCACCATGCGGTCCTGCGCGTCGCGGCCAAGGATGGCGATACGGAACGGGTCATCAAGGTCCGGCGTGATGGCCTGCGCCGCCTCGGTCGCGCGTTCGCGGATCAGGCCCGCATCCTCGCCATGCAGCAGCAGGATGCGCCACGCGCCGGGATCGCGCAGGGTGGCGGCGATTGCACGCGCGCTGATCTTCACTGGCTATCGCCGTTGCCGCCGATGCTGACATTGTCGGGGGTGTCGCTGCCCACGCTGACGGACGTGCCCACGTCATTGTCGTCGTTCAGTTGCGAATTCGACCGCCCCGTGGCCAGCGCCGGCAGGCCGTCCGCGCCGGGACGCTGCGATGGCATCTGGTTGTTGCTGGTGGCGTTGGGTGTCGAATCCGGGTCGATGTAGCGTGGCTGGTTCTGTTCCGCATCGGACCCGTCGGTCGCGGGCTTGGCATGGGTGCGGAACCACACGCCAACCTGCTGGGTGATCTGTTCGGCCATGTTCTTGGCCACGCGGGTGCGCACGGTCTCAAGGTTCAGCGACAGGGCGAAATACTGTTCATACGTATTGTTCACGCCGTCGATGATGTTTGCATCCCCTTCGGCCAGCAGGCGCGGGCTGGCGCTGATGGTATAGAGCTGCCAGTGGGCGAAGGCGGTGGTGCGCGTGCGCCCGCTGGTGTTGTCGGAATGGATGTCCACCGCCTCGTTCATCATGTAGGTGCGGATGCGCAGGCTGTAGCGTGTCGGGTTTTCAGGCCCCGCGCCGCCAAGGTCCTGCTGCAGGAACTGGCGTAACTGCTGTCCGTAGCGTTCCGTGATGCGCGGGACATAGACCTGCTGCAGTTCGGCCGCCACATCCGTCACGGTGGCCTTGCCGTCGGGGCCGATATGCTTTCCGGTCGTCTGGTACATGGGCGAGAAGCCGCACCCGCCCGTTGTGGCCACAAGGGCGGCCGCGAACAGTGCCGATGCGGCGCGACGACGCGAAAAGCGTTTCATCTATTTCGCAACCACGAAATTGACGATGCGTCCCGGCACGTAGATGCGCTTGACGATCCGCGCCCCTTCGAGCAGGCGGGCCACGTTGGGTTCGGCCTCCGCACGGGCGATGACATCATCCTTGGGCATGTCGGGGGCTACCGCGACCGTGCCACGCAGCTTGCCCATGATCTGCACCGCGATCGTGACCTCGCTTGCGGCCAGCAGGTCGGCTTCCGCCTTCGGCCATGCGCGTTCGACCACCGGCCTGCCCGCGGGGTCGAGCAGCGCCATCATCGCTTCGGCCTGGTGCGGCACCATGGGCGCGCACAGCAGCGCCAGCGTCGTCGCTGCCTCCCGCCGGGCAAAGGCGACGCCATCCTCGTCCGCGTGCTTTTCCGCATCGGCCAGCGCGCTGGTCAGTTCATGCAGGCGCGCGACCGCGACATTGGGGCTGAAGCCTTCGAGCGCCTCGGTCACGGCGGCGATGGTGCGGTGCGTGGCGCGGCGCAGCGTGTCGGCGGCCTTTGCGACCTGCGCGGGGCAGGGGGCATCGGCAGGGACCCCTGCTGCGACGGTGCGCACGACGCGGAACAGGCGCTGCAGGAAGCGCGCGGCCCCGGCCACGCCGGATTCCGTCCATTCCATGTCGCGTTCCGGCGGGCTGTCCGACAGGACGAACCAGCGCGCCGTATCCGCGCCAAAACGCTCGATGATTGTCACGGGGGCGACGGTGTTGCGCTTGGACTTGGACATCTTTTCCACGCGGCCGACCGTGACCGGGGCGCCGGTGTCGCGGCGGGTGGCACCCGTGGCCGTGCGCTCGACCTCGTCGGGATACAGCCAGTTGCCATCCGCGTCGCGGTAGCTTTCGTGGTTGACCATGCCCTGCGTGAACAGGCCCGCGAACGGTTCGTCCACGTTCAGGTGCCCGGTCTCATGCATGGCGCGGGTGAAGAAGCGGGCATAGAGCAGGTGCAGGATCGCATGTTCGATCCCGCCGATATACTGGTCCACCGGCAGCCACCCGTCGGCGGCCGCGACCACGGTGGGCTGCGGCGCATGCGGCGCGGTGAAGCGGGCGAAATACCACGAACTGTCCACGAACGTGTCGCAGGTATCCGTCTCCCGGGTTGCGGGCTTTTGGCATTTCGGGCAGGCGACATGCTTCCATGTCGGGTGGTGTTCCAGGGGATTGCCCGGACGGTCGAACGTCACGTCCTCGGGCAGGACGACCGGAAGCTGGTCATCGGGGACCGGCACCGCGCCGCAGGAGTCGCAGTGGATGATGGGAATGGGGCAGCCCCAGTAGCGCTGGCGCGAGATGCCCCAGTCACGCAGGCGCCAGTTGACCACCCCGCGCCCGACGCCCAGCCCTTCGAGGCGGGCGATCGCCTCCTTCTTCGCCGTGGCGATGTCGAGGCCGTCGAGGAAGGCGGAGTTGAACAGCGTGCCCTGTCCGTCGGTCGCCCTGTCGGTGACGGTGAAGGTCTGCGGGTCCGCATCGGGCGGCAGGATGACGGGGATGAAGGGCAGTCGGTACTTGTTGGCGAAATCAAGGTCGCGCTGATCCCCGCAGGGGCAGCCGAACACGGCGCCCGTGCCGTAATCCATCAGCACGAAATTCGCGATCCAGACCGGGAACGATCTGTCCGGCATGAACGGGTGCGACACGCGCAGGCCGGTGTCAAACCCACGCTTTTCCGCCGTCTCGATCGCCTCTTCCGAGGTGCCGAGGCGATGGCATTCCGCGATGAATTCGGCGGCCTTCGCATTCTTCTTCGCAACCTTCGCCGCCAGCGGGTGGTCGGCGGCGATGGCCAGGAACGACATCCCGAACAGCGTGTCGGGGCGGGTGGTGAACACCTCCACCGAATCAAGGTCCACGTCAAAGCCCGCCGGCGGTTCATGCAGGCCGAAGCGCACGCGCGCGCCCTCCGACCGGCCGATCCAGCGTTCCTGCATCGTGCGCACCCGTTCGGGCCAGCGCGGCAGGTGCGACAGGCCATCAAGCAGTTGCGGCGCGAATTTCGTGATCTTCAGGAACCACTGCGACAGCTGCTTCTGCTCGATCAGGGCACCCGAACGCCAGCCGCGACCATCGACGACCTGTTCGTTCGCCAGCACGGTATTGTCCACCGGGTCCCAGTTGACCCAGCTTTCGCGCCGCTCCACCAGGCCTGCCGCCAGCATGTCGAGGAACAGCTTCTGCTGCTTGCCATAGTAATCCGGCTCGCAGGTCGCGATCTCGCGGTCCCAGTTGAAGGAGAAGCCCAGCTGCCTGAGGGTCGTGCGCATGGCCGCGATGTTGTCCATCGTCCATTTGCCCGGATGCACGCCGCGTTCGCGCGCCGCATTTTCCGCCGGCAGGCCGAACGCGTCCCAGCCCATCGGGTGCAGGACGCTGAATCCCTGCGCACGCTTGTAGCGCGCGACGACATCCCCCAGCGTGTAGTTGCGGACATGCCCCATGTGCAGCTGCCCCGAGGGGTAGGGGAACATCTCCAGCACGTAATATTTGGGCCGGTCGGCGGGGGGGACGTCAGGCACGTTGAAGACGCCGCTGCGTTCCCAGCGCTCCTGCCACAGCGGTTCGGCCGTAGCGAAGTCATAGGCAGGGGTGGCGGTATCGGCGGGTGTCTTGGGTTCGGTCATCTTGGTCACATCGGGTCCGGGCGCGAGGAGTTAGTTCTTGTGGCCGCTATCGGCACGCAGTTGGCGCGCACGGGTCAGGATCTTGGAGGTGATGTCCGACACCGTATTGGCGGCGACGGGGGTATCGACCCACTGGTTGTCCTGCAGCACCTGGCGGAACACGGACACGCGCACCGCGTCGGAACGCAGGTTGCTCGACAGGATGAAGCAGGTGATCTTGAAACGCTCGTTCTGCGTGGCGGGGGGTGTGTACCAGTCCGTCAGGATGACCCCCCCGATCGCGTCGGCGGAGGCGAACGGCATGAATGAAAGCGTATCGATCGCACCGCGCCACAGGTAGGCATTGACGCCGCTTTTCTCCAGCTGGTCATTGCCGCCGGTCGCGCCACGGTCTTCCTTCAGCAGCTTGTTCTGCGGCCGGGCGAGGCCGGTGCTGTCATGCGGTCCTGTCGAGCACGCGCCAAGCAGCGTGCCAAGCATCAGGACCGGCAGCCCCGCGCGCAGGACGCGGCGGGAGGACGGGCGAAGGGCGGAAGTTGGCGGACGAAGGGTCATGATGCCTCTATGGACGCCGGGGATGGGCCCCGCATGTGGTATTTCGGCCCCGTGTGTCGCGCACCCGCCACGATGTGTCCGGACAAGCGGCCACGGTCCTGCCTGCAATCGATATGCGTCCTTCATATCCCGCCGCGCCGGTCCCGCCAAGTCACGCGGCGACCTTTCTGTGCCACCATCGTGACGGCGCGGCATGCCGTGCATGGGCGTGGGTCATGGCATCGGGGCGTCGATGGTAGTACCTTTCATGCCACGGCCGCCATGCGGGCGGAAGGCCGGAACAAGGGACGCGTGGCAGGGGAGGGCACGCGGGCAGTGACAGGCAGGGTGCGGGAGAAGGCAGGTGCGACAGACATTCATCACATCGCGGGTGCGGGCATGTGGCAGGGCCAAAAGGCGGCTGGCCGCAGTCCTTGCCGGGGGGCTTGCCGGTGGTGCGGTGATGCTGTTGCCCGCGGTGGGCGTGTGGCCATGTGCCCGCGCATCGGCGGCCACCCCCACGGCATCGGCCGCGATGCGCGCCGCCGAGATGGTCGCGCGCCTGCGGCCGGAGGAAAAGCTGTCGATCCTGCGCGCCGCCCCTGCCGCGCTTGGCGGTGCGGCGGCGGGTGAGGGGGCGGGCCTGCTGACATGGCCGGGGGTGCCGCGCCTTGGCCTGCCCGCCCTGAGGATGGGCAGCTTTGCCGACCCGCGCCCCACCGACCCTGCGATGCCGCAACTCCCGTTCCTTGCCCTTGCCGCAAGCTGGGACCCCGTGCTGGCCCACCGCGCCGGCGTGGTGCGGGCGCGTGACGAGTGGGGGCGTGGGCGCGCGATGGTGCGGGTGGGCGGCGTGGACCTGCTGCCATCGGGCCGACTGCTTGCGGGGGAGGACCCGCTGCTTGCGGGCACGATGGCGGGGATGGTCGCCTCGGGCCTGATGGTGGGGCATGTGGTGCCGGTCTTCGCCTCGCTGCGTGCGGAGGAGCAGGGGCGGGGCGACGGGGTGCTCGCCCTGCCCGCCACGCTGCCTGTTCCGGCGGTGCGGTACATGGATGGCAGCCTGATGGGCCTGTCGATCGCGCTGGGCACGGCGCATGGCGGGGCGATCGCGTGCGGGGGGATGCATGCGTGTGGCGCGCTGTCGGGCCTGCCCGGCATCGTGCGTGAACAGTGGCGCTTTGGCGGCATGCTGATGGCGATGCCCGGCGCGCTGTCGGGGGTGGATGCGAACCCGCCCGCCGCCGTGGCCGATGGCGTGGACCTTGAACAGTCGCTGGGGCTGGAGGACGGGATCTATGCCGCGCCCCTGCGCCGCGCGGTGGCGACGGGGGCTGTGCCGCCCGCGCGGATTGACCAGATGGCGCAGCATGTCCTGACATCGCTGTATGGCACCGGCATCCTTGACCATCCGCCTTCCTTCACCCGCGATGCGAAGGCGCAGTCCGATCCCGCGCTGGTGCAGGGGGTGATGGCCGATATCGGGGCGGAGGGCATGGTCCTCCTGCAGAATGAAAACCAGGTACTGCCGCTTGATGACCGCAGCGGGCCGGTGCTGCTGCTGGCGACGCAGGCGCTGCGGGGGCCGCTTGCCGCACTTGCGGCGGCGCTGGAACATGACGGGATCAGGGTTGCCACGGCCATCGTCAGGCCCGACGCGCCGCCCCCGCCGCAGGCGGCGCAGGCCGCGCGCGCCGTGATGCTGACGGACCGTGACGCGGACAATGCGTTCATCACGGCGCTTGCCGACCTTGGCGGGCATGTCGTCACCATCATGATGTCCGACAGTCCCGACCGCGCGATGCCGTGGCTCGACGTGGTGGACAGCGTGATACAGGCCTGGTCATGGCATGACGAATATGCCGCCCCGCTGGCGGCGATGCTGACGGGCACGCGCGATTTCACCGGCCACCTGCCCATGACGTTTACCGGCGGGTTCTATCCCCCCGGCATGGCCTATGCCGATTACCATGCGTTCGAACGCGCCCATGTGGCGCCGCTGTTTCCCTTCGGCTATGGCCTGTCGGTTGCAGGCGGCGTGTCCTATGGCGACGTGCATGTCAGTCGCGAGGATGCGACGCACCTGAACGTGACCTTCACCCTGACCGATACGGCCGACCACCCGGTCCGCGCGGTGGCGCAGCTTTACCTGACCCCCCCGCCGGAGGCTGGAGGGGTCAAGCGCCTCGTGGGGTGGCGCAGCGTCGCGCTGGTGCCCGGCCATGCGGCCCATGTCACCATTCCCGTGGACCCGCACCTGCTGGGACAGTGGGACGCGGATGCGGGCGTGTGGGTGGTGCCGGCGGGGACCTATACGTTCGCGGTGGGGGGATCTTCGGTCATGCTGATGCACCAGGCCGGCGTGCGCCTGCCCGCGCTGCATGTGGCCCCCACGCTTGAAAACCTGCCCGCGCCTACATCCCAGGGCGAATGACGATGCACAGCAGCCCCTGGTTCTTCAGGCTCGAACATGCCCGCTCCGCCGCCGCCTGCGACAGACCGGCAAGCCGCGCGCGATAGACCTGCGTGCCGCGTGCGCTGGTGACCGGGATCACCATGCTGCGCGCGCCCTGCAGGAGGGTGAAGTCCCCCTGCCGCGCCATGGTGGTGGCGAAACGGGCCTGCCCCTCGGTGGAGAAGGCGCCGACCTGCACGCTCCATGCGCCGTAATTGACGCCCGCGCCCGATGTCGCCGTCACCGTCATGCCCGTGCAGCGTGCAGAAGGGTCGTAGGCCGCATCCGGGTCCTGCACGCAACCCGTGGACGGCGCATGCGTCGTGGGCGCGGGCGGATTGACTGTCGCATATTGCAAGACGGTATGCTGGTTGCGCCCGCCAAGTGCCACGGGCGTGCGTGTCACCGGCTGTCCCGGCCCGGCATAGATCGCAAGCGGGCCGCTCAGCGCCACGGAATTGCCGAGGTTGGGCGTGATGATCTTCAGGTAGCGCACGGTCTGGCTGGGCAGGGGGCGGCCGTCCTCCAGATAGTCGTTCAGCCGCACGATCCCCGCATTGTACGCCGCAAGGAAGCCCGGTGCGCCATACATGCCATACAGCGTGCGGATGTAGGCCGTGCCCGCAAGGATGTTGTTGCGCGGCTCATACGGGTCCGAACCGAGGTGGTTGCGCTTCTGCATGTCGCCATAGGTCTGCGGCATCAACTGCATCAGGCCCATCGCGCCACTGGCGGAGGTGATGGGATGGCCGTCCATGTATTCGTGCCCGCCCGATTCCTTCTGGATCACGGCGCGGATCCATGGCTGCGGCACGGAAAAGCGGTTCGACGCCTCCTCGATATACGGTTTCCACGGGTCATCGGCCGGGCCGGGCGCACGGTAGGCCCCGCTGGCGGGGTAATAGCGCGAGTAGCGTGACGTGCCGGTCTGCGGGGTGGAGGCGCAGCCCGCCAGGACCAGTGCCGCGCACCCCATCATGGTGGCCGCGCGCAGGGAAGGGGACAGTGCGTGAAGGCGGGGGAAGGCGGATTTCAGATCAGGCACAACGCAGCCAGTTCGCGACGCATGTCATCGGGCAGGGTATCTCCATTCAGGTCGAAATGGCCAAGGTCGGCCGGTGCGTCGGCCGCGCGCAGGTAACGCCATCCCTGAAAGGGACGCATGCTGCGCGGGACGACCGGCACGATCTGCGGATCAAGCGTGATCAGCGCGCAGGCCACGCCATCCTCGCGGGTGTCGGGGCGGATGGCGGTGATGCGCTGGCGGCACATGATCATCCCCGCGATGACGCGGTACAGCGACCCGCCCTCCAGGATCTCCGCCGCGCGGCGGGGGAACATGCGCGTGCGCAGCCATGGCTGTCCCGCAGGCGTGGTCCCGTCCAGCCCGTCGCGTGGCACGGGCGGCTCCGCCTGCTGGCGCAGCGCGAGTTCCGGCAGGCTGTTCACCCCCACCGCCAGCTTGACCATATGCAGCATTGCGCGTCCCCCGCCGTTCAGTGACGTGCCGGGGCGGCAGCGGGCAGGTCGCCCTGCGCTTCCTGCGCGAAGGTGGCGCGGAAGCGCGCGGCATCCACGCTGCGCACGATATGGACGCGGCGCACCCCCTGTTTCGTGGGCGCAAGCTGTTCGGGCCAGACATAGGCATGGCCGTAATTCGGCCCGTGCGTCATGTCGATATCCATGAAGGCGTCAACCGATGACGTTACCAGCGACGGGTCGGCGGCGATGGCGGTCGTCAGTTCGTCCCACATCGGCAGCGGTTCATAATATTTCCCCAGATACTGCGTCACCGGCGTCACCCTGCGTGTGACCTGCGCAAGATAGTCGCGTGTCATCATCAGGTCGTTCGACACGCTGCCGACCACCGTGACGGACGCCCATGGCGCGGTCAGGGCGATGTGTGCGGCCTCCGGGTCGAAGATCATGTTGAAGTCGGAGGCGAAGTCCGCATTCCCCGTCACCGACATCATGCTGGTATCGAGCATGCCGCCCATGAAGATCAACTGCTTCGCCGTCGCGGCGAAGGTCGGGTCGAGGCGGATGGCCAGCGCAAGGTTCGTCAGCGGCCCGGCCGCGACAATGGTGACCTGGTGCGGATGGGCATGGACCTGATCGATCAGGAACTGCGCCGCGTTCTGCGCGATGGGCTGCATGTGGGGCATGCCCTCCTTCAGCGCGGGAACGGGGGGCTGCTCGTCGGGGATGTGCTCGATGCTGCCAAGCCCGCCCCACGCGCCCTTCCATGGCATGGTGCCGAACTGGCGTTCATGTTCGCGCAGGGCCGCGACCGTGTTGACCAGCGGATAGACCGCGCCATCGGCCACCGGGATGTCGGTGCGGCCGATGATCTCCAGGAACCGGCGCAGGTGCGCGGATTCGGCGTTTTCCCAGTCATCGCCGCTGACGACGGTAAAGCCGAGCACGCGCACATGCGGGTTGAAGACAAGCGGGATGATCGATTGCTGGTCCGACCCGCCGGGGCCGAGGAAATCGTTATCCTCGATCACCAGTTCCGGGGCCGCCGCAGGCGGTGCTGCGGCATGGGCCAGCCCCGGCAGGGCGGTGCACAGGGCCATTCCCGCCGCAAGCGCCAACGTCTTCAGCGTGGCGGGGAATGATGGGCGCGACATGGATGCACGGGACACAGCTTGGTTCCTTCCCTGACCTTGGGGGCGCAGTCTAGCCAGTTTGTGGCCCGGTGCCATACCATCCGCGCTCACTGTGTTGATACGTCATGGTTTCCAAAGGGCAATGCCCTTTGGCAGGTTTCAGGGCAGCGCCCTGAGCCGTTGCATCGCCCCCGGCCTAGACCACCAGCGCGGCCAGCAGGCTTTCCAGCCGCAGCCGCCCTTCCGCCGTGGCGCGCAGCCTTGCCCCGCCTTCGCCCCATTGCAGGTAGCCTTCCTCCAGCGCGGCGAGCAGGATGTCAGGCTCCGTCGCCTCCTCCAGGCTCATCCCCGTGCGCCGCGCGAAGCGTGCGGCCGCGATCCCTTCATCAAGGCGCAGCCCCATCAGCAGCATCTCACGCGCCTTTTCGCGGGGGGAGAGGGCGTCCTCATGCGTCGTGCCGGTGCCGGCCTGCTCCACCCGTTCGGCCCATGGTTCAGGCGCGCGGTGGCGGCGCGTAGCATGGGTGACGCCGTCCAGCGTCACGCGCCCATGCGCCCCCGGCCCGATGCCCAGATAGTCGCCATAGCGCCAGTAGGTCAGGTTGTGGCGGCTTTCCGCCCCCGGCCGGGCATAGTTGGAAACCTCATACCCCAGCAGTCCGTGCCGCGCCGCCACGCTGGCCGTTTCTTCATACAGGCGGGCGGCAAGTTCGTCGTCGGGCAGGCGGAAGCGGTTCTGCCGGTAAAGGCTTTCGAAGCGCGTGCCCGGCTCGATCGTCAACTGGTAGAGCGAGAGATGGTCGGAGACGAGGCCGAGCGCCTGGTCGAGTTCCGCCCGCCACGACGCCAGCGACTGTCCCGGCCGGGCATAGATCAGGTCGAAGGAGATCCGCCCGAACAGCGCGCGCGCCTGCTCCAGCGCGGCGATCGCCTGCCCCACGCTGTGTTCGCGCCCCAGAAAGCGCAGCGCTTCGGGGTCGAGGCTCTGCAACCCCACGGAAATGCGGTTGACCCCGCTGTCGCGAAAGGCGCGCAGGCGTCCGGTCTCCACGCTGGTGGGGTTGGCCTCCAGCGTGATCTCGATATCGGGCGACAGGCGGAACAGGCGGCCTGCATCCTCGATCAGGGCGGCCAGTGTCGCAGGTTCCATAAGCGAGGGCGTGCCCCCGCCGAAGAAAATGGAACCCAGCACCGGGCGGTCGTCGGACGTGGCCCCGGTGCGCGCGGCCTCATGCGCCAGTTCGCGGCGCAGCGCATTGCCGAAACGTGCCTGCGGGATGACGTCGCGCACATGGCTGTTGAAATCGCAGTACGGGCATTTCGACAGGCAGAACGGCCAGTGCACGTACAGCGCCAGTGCCTCCCCCGCGGTTTTTGTGCCGGGGGGGGCGGGTGCATCAGATGGCAAGGCGGACGCCAAGTTCAACCACGCGATCGGGCGGGATGCGGAAGAATTCGGTCGCCGGTGTCGCGTTGCGCGCCATCAGCAGGAACAGCGACATCCGCCAGCGCGACATCTTCGGCACGGAGGAACGGACCAGCAGTTCGCGGCTGGTGAAGTAAGACGCCTGCAGCGCGTCGAATTCCAGCCCGCTGGCCTTCAGGTCCTCCAGCGCGCGGGGCAGGTTGGGCGTTTCCATGAAGCCGTAGCGCAGGATGATGCGGTACATGTCCGGCGCCAGTTCCTGCAACGCGACACGATGGCCGCGATCGGCCTCCGGCTGGTCAAGGGTCTGGACCGTGACGAACAGGACATGGTCATGCAGCACCTTGTTGTTCTTGAGGTTGTGCAGCAGGCATGCAGGTACGAAATCCGGCGTCGCGGTCATGTACACCGCCGTCCCCGGCACGCGGATGATGCGCGATTGCGGCAGGCGCGCAAGGAACGAGTTCATCGGCATGCTGTCCTGCTTCTGCCGGTTCATGATCAGCAGGCGGCCCTTCTTCCACGTCGTCATCATCAGCGTCAGCACGATGCCCAGCAGCACCGGCACCCAGCCGCCCTGCGGGATCTTCATCGCGTTGGAGGCGAAGAAGGTGGTGTCGATGATGAAGAAGCCGCCGAACGTCGTGATCGCGGCCAGGCGCGACCAGTGATACAGGCGGCGGAAGACCACCATCGCCAGCACGCAGGTGCACATGAACGTGCCCGTCACCGCGATGCCATAGGCGGAGGCCAGCGCGTCGGAACTGCGGAAGCTGAGCACCAGCAGCAGTGCGCCGGTCATCAGGAAGCGGTTGAATTCCGGCAGGTAGATCTGACCCTCTTCCTCCGCATTGGTGTGGGTGATGCGCATGCGCGGCAGGTAGCCAAGCTGGATGATCTGCCGGCACAGCGAGAACCCGCCCGAAATCCCCGCCTGGCTGGCGATGACCGTCGCGCAGGTCGACAGGATGATCATCGGCACCTGCAGCCAGTGCGGGCCAAGCAGGAAGAACGGGTTGGCCAGCGTGGCCGGGTGCGCGATGATCAGCGCGCCCTGGCCGAGATAGTTGAGCGCAAGGCACGGCAGCACGCAGAACAGCCACGCATAGCGGATGGGCTGGCGGCCGAAATGGCCCATGTCGGCATACAGCGCCTCCGCCCCTGTCACCGACAGCACGACGGAGCCAAGGGCGATGAACGACAGCCAGCCGTGATAGATGATGAACTGCACCGCATAGGTGGGCGACACCGCCAGCAGGATGGCCGGGTGCTGCACGATCTGCGTCAGGCCGAGGATGCCCAGCAGGCTGAACCAGACCAGCATGATCGGGCCGAAGATGGTCCCCACCTTGCCCGTGCCATAGGACTGCACCGAAAACAGCCCCACCAGCACCACCAGCGCGATGGGAATGACCAGTTCGCGCGCGGCGGGGAAGCTGACCTCCAGCCCCTCCACCGCCGACAGGACGGAAATCGCGGGCGTGATCATGCCGTCGCCGAAGAACAGGCACGCGCCGCCGATCCCCACCATGCCCAGCGCCACGCGCAGGCGGTTGGTGGTGGCGACGCGCTGGGCCATCGACATCAGCGAGATGATGCCGCCTTCGCCGTTATGGTCGGCGCGCATGATCAGGATGACGTATTTCACCGTCACGATCAGCAGCAGCGACCAGATGATGAGGCTGAGCACGCCGAGGATTTCCCACGGCTCGATCCTGTGGTGCTGCGAGACGACCATGATGGTCGAACGCAGGGCGTAGATCGGGCTGGTGCCGATATCGCCGAACACCACGCCAAGCACGCCAAGGAGGGCGGCGAAGCCCACGGGGTTGGCGGCATGTTCGTGCTGGTCCGCGCCGTATTCGGTAACCTTCGACGGCCCCGTCGGGGCGGCGGCCCTGCCGTCCGAAGCGGGGGCGGATGGCGTCGTCGAGGGTCCGGGGGCGTCAGGCCCCGTGGCTTGCGTCATGTCGTGACGGCTCCGTGGCAGTGAATATCAAGAAATGCAGGCTCTATCATGCCCGGTACTTTCGCATACCCACAAGCGGGTGGGGCATCAAGGCCCGTCTCCGTACAGGTGCCATGCCGGGTTTCAGGCGCGATGGGCCGGGCGGGGGCCGAAGATGGCGCTGCCGACGCGCACATGCGTGGCGCCCGCGGCGATCGCCAGTTCGAAATCCGCCGACATCCCCATGGAGATCACGCCCAGCCCGTGCCGTGCCGCCATGGCCGCCAGCGTGCGGAAATGAGGCATGGGGTCCTGATCGACGGGGGGGATGCACATCAGGCCGGTCACCGCATCGCCAAAGCGCGTCATGGCGGCGGTGATGAACGCATCCGCCTCCTCCACCGCGACGCCGGACTTCTGCGTTTCGTCCCCGGTATTGACCTGCACCAGCAGTTGCGGCATGCGCCCCACCCGGTCGGCCGCGCGCGCGATGGCATCGCACAGGGCGGGACGGTCGAGGCTTTCGATCATGTCGGCGATGCGCACGGCCTCAAGCGCCTTGTTGGTCTGCAGGCCGCCGATGATGTTCAGCCGCAGGCCGGGCCATTGCGCGCGCAGGGGGGGGAATTTCTCCGCCGCCTCCTGCACGCGGTTTTCACCGAACGTCGCCTGCCCCGCCCGCAGCGCCGCGACCACGCTTTCGCGGGGGTGGAACTTTGACACCGCGACCAGCGTGATGTCCGCGGGGTCGCGTCCCGCGCGGTGTGCCGCCGCCGCGATACGTGCCCGCACCGCCGCAAGCGCCGTGGCGATGTCATGGCCCGGCGGCGCGTCCTGTGCCGTGCTCGCTGGCATGGGTGTGTCGTGCACGCTGCTGTCCCCCTATCCGCGGAAAACCGGCCGCCGTGGCCCGTGGGCATGCCCGGGCGCGCATGGGCGCGCGCATGTGGGCATGGGACGGGGCGGCCATGGTTCCGTGTTGCAATATCCTGACTGCGATATCATGGCGGGGGGCCTGCTGTCATTGGGCGGTGTCGCGGTAAAAATCCGTCCGCCGGGGGTGGCGGAGCGGGCGCGGGCGTGTCATGTGCGGGGCATGCGGATGCCGCAGCGCATGCGCCATGCAGTTCCATTTGGTTTGATGAGTTCCGAAGCAGGATAGACAATGAAACAGACGTCCGCACCCCGTTCGTCCGGACGCCGCGCCGCAGGCCGTGGCGCGCAGGCGGCAGCCGACCCGACACGCGATATCGCCTTCGACATCGTCACCGGCGTGATCGAACACCGGCGCATGCTTGAAACCTCCATGGAAAATTCGCCCGCCGCACGGCAGGCGGAGCCGCGCGACCGTGCCGCCGCCCATCGCCTCGGCGCGTCGGTCCTGCGGCACATGGGCACCGCGACGGAGGTGCTTTCGCCCTTCCTGAAAAAGGAACCGCCCGAACCCGTGCGCGCCGTGCTGCTGATTGGCGTGGCGCAGCTCCTGTTCCTTGGCACGCCGGTGCATGCGGCGGTGGCGACGTCGGTCGCGCTGGCGCGCAGGCGGGGCCTTGCCCCGTTCGCGGGGCTGGTGAACGCCGTCCTGCGCCGCATCGCGCAAAACGGCGATGCCTGCCTCGACGGGCTGGACCAGGAACGCCTCGACGTGCCGCCGTGGCTGTGGACATCGTGGGGTCGCATGGCCCGTCCCATCGCCGCGGCGCTGGGGATGGAACCGCCGCTCGACCTGTCGATGCGTCCGGGCTGCCTGCCGCCGCCGGGGGGCGAGGTGCTGCCCAACGGCACCGTGCGCTTCCCCGCCGGCACGCGCGTGACCGAACTGCCCGGATTTGCCGAAGGGGCGTTCTGGGTGCAGGACGCGGCGGCGACCCTGCCCGCGCGCCTGCTCGACGTGAAGGAAGGCGAGCGTGTGGCCGACCTGTGCGCGGCACCGGGCGGCAAGACCGCGCAGTTGGCCTTCGCCGGGGCCGAAGTCACGGCAGTCGAACGCGACGCCCGCCGGGTGGAGCGGCTGCAGGCCAACCTTGCGCGCCTGAAACTGTCGGACACGGTGCGCGTGGTGCAGGCGGACGCGACGCAGTGGCGGCCCGAGGCGCCGCTGGATGCCGTGCTGCTTGACGCGCCATGTTCGGCCACCGGCACCGTGCGCCGCCATCCCGATGCGCTGTGGATCAAGCGCCCGCGCGACCTGGCGGGGCTTGCGGCGGGGCAGCAGGCGCTGCTCAAGGCGGCGCGCGACATGCTGCGCCCGGGCGGGCGGCTGGTCTACGCCGTGTGTTCCCTGCAGCCGGAGGAAGGCCCCGCCTGCGCCCGCGCAGCGGAGGAGATGGGCCTGATCGCCGATCCCTTCACGCCGGAGGAACTGTCCTTCCTGCCGCAGGCCCGCACGCCGGAGGGATGGCTGCGCACCCATCCGGGCCTGTGGGCGGAGCAGGGCGGCATGGACGGATTCTTCGCCGCGCGCTTCCGCAGGGCCTGAGTGGCCACGCTTCGGCCGGGAGTGTCGTAAAACTATGGCCTGCCTGCGATATTCCTGATACTAAAGGCGTATGGCAGCCCTATCTTCTCCCCTTATCGCGCCGAGCGTGCTTTCGGCTGATTTTTCCCGCATGGCGGACGAAGTCGCCGCTGTCGAGAAGGCAGGGGCCGACTGGCTCCATCTCGATGTGATGGATGGCCATTTCGTCCCGAACCTGTCGATGGGGCCGCAACTCGTCAAGGCGCTGCGCCCGCGCTCGAAACTCCCGTTCGACGTGCACCTGATGGTCGCGCCCGTCGATTCGTATATCGAGGCCTTTGCCAAGGCCGGCGCGGACCATATCCACATCCATGTCGAAGCCGGGCCGCATACCCACCGCTCCTTGCAGCATGTGCGCGACCATGGGGTGAAGGCGGGTGTCGCGATCTGCCCCGCCACCCCCCCAGAGGCACTGGGGGAAGTGCTCGACCTTGTCGATGTGATCCTTGTCATGACGGTCAACCCGGGTTTCGGCGGGCAGAAGTTCCTGTCCAGCCAGTTGCCCAAGATCCGCACCCTGCGGAAAATGGCCGATGCGACGGGCCGTGACATCCGTATTGGCGTCGATGGCGGGATCACCCCCGAAACCGCCGCCCTTGCGACGCAGGCGGGTGCGGATGTGCTGATCGCCGGGACCTCGGTCTATGGGCAGGCTGATTACGCACATGCCATCGACGCCCTGCGCACAGGCGGGGCACCCCGCCCGGCGTGACGGGGGCTCTCATCATCGTCCGGCGCACCGGTCGGGGGACGGGACGGATATGGTCGTAAAGCGACTGGCGCAGGGCGCACGCCTGTCCATGGCCCGGCTGCCGCTCCTGATGGGCAAGGGGCGGGTGCCTGTCGCCCCCGTGCACAATATCCGTGACCTGTGGCCCGGCGATGCCGCGACGGGGGCGATGCTCATCAAGGGCATCATGACGCAGGAGGGATATACCCACGCCATCGGGCCGGGGATGTGGGACAGTCCCGATTTCGAACCCGCCTTCCGCGAGGGGCTGCACAGTTTCCGCTGGCTGCGCGACCTGCGCGCGATGGGGACCGATGCCGCGCGCCTGCGTGCGCGGGCACTGGTGGATGACTGGCTGCTCAACCCGCCGACCCATCCGATGGTGCGCGACTGCACCGTGGCGGGCGCGCGCGTGGCGGCATGGCTGGGGCATTACGATTTCTTTGCCGCATCCGCCAGCGACATGTTCCGCCAGCGCCTGATGGCGCGCCTGCTGGTGGAGGGACGGACGATCGCCGCCCTGCTGCCGCCCGAATGCCATGACTGGCAGTCGCTCACGGCGCTGAAGGGGTTGCTCGCCGTGGCGGTGGCCATGCCGGAATATACCGGCTTCCTCAGCCGTTACCGCCGCTACATCGATGCGGAGGTGGAGCGCCAGATCCTGCCCGATGGCTGGCACATCCAGCGCAGTCCGGAGGTGCAGTTGCGCGCCCTGCGTGAACTGGCGGAAATGCGCGCGATGATGCAGGCGGCACAGCATGCGCTGCCCCATTCGGTGGCGCTGGCGCTGGACAAGATGAGCCCCGTGCTGCGCGCCATGCGCCATGGTGACGGGTGCCTCGCTCTGTTCAACGGCAGCCATGAACGTAGCTCCACCCTGGTGGAGATGGTGCTGTCGCAGGCCACGCGCACGCGGGTCGTGGCCAGCACGATGCCCGATGGCGGTTTCGTGCGGGCGCAGTCAGGGCGTTCGCTGCTGCTGGTGGATGCGGGCGCGCCCGCGCCGACGGGATACGACCACAACGCCCATGCGGGTACGCTGTCGCTGGAATTCTCGTGCATGCGCCAGCGCCTGATCGTGAATTGCGGCGCAGGCTTCCTGCCGGAATGGAAAAAGGCGCTGCGCCAGACGGCGGCCCATTCCACGGTGGAGGTGGAGGGGCTGTCTTCCTCCGACTTCCATGAGGACGGCACGGTTGCCCGCCGCCCCGCCCATGTGGAGGTGGACCACGCCACGCGGGAGGGCGCGCACTGGCTGAGCCTGTCGCACGATGGGTATTACCCCACGGCAGGCGCGACCTATATGCGGCGGCTGTACCTTGGCAATAATGGCGACCGCCTGCGTGGTGAGGAAACGATCGAGGGCGAGCGCGAACTGGCCTTTGTGCTGCGCCTGCACCTGCACCCTTCGGTCTGTGTGCAGCCCGGCCCGGAAGAAGGTACCGTCGTGCTGGAGGCGGGGGAGCAGACATGGGTCTTCCGCGCATCGGGGGGCGAGGTCGCGGTGGAGGAGAGCGTCTATTCCGGTGGCATGCGTCCCGTGCCCTCGACGCAGATCGTCGTGCGCGTCGTGCCAAATGCGGGCCAGCCTGCCACCGGGGGCGAGGAAATCCCACAGGCCCCCGCAGGATCGGGCGAGGGCATTCCCCCCGGTCCGACGGAAGATGTCGCCCCCGGGCGCAGGCGCCGCGTGATCCGCTGGGGGCTGGAGCGTGAAAGGGATGGCGGCGGGGAATGAAGATACTCGAAATCACGAATGTTGATTTTGCGCTGTATCACTTCCTTCACCCGCTGATGCGCCGGTTGCGCGCCGATGGCCACGATGTCGTCGGGGCCTGCGCCGACGGGCCTTTGCTTGCGCCGGTGCGCGCCGATGGTTTCCGTGTGGAGACGGTGGCGATGGCGCGCTCCTTTTCCCCCGTGGCGCAGGCCCGCGCGCTGTGGGCGCTGGTGCGCCTGATCCGGCGCGAACGTCCCGATATCGTCCATGCCCACATGCCCATCAGCGGCCTGCTGGCCCGCTTTGCCGCGTGGCTGTGTGGCGTGCCCTGCGTGGCCTATACCTGCCACGGGTTCCTGTTCAACCAGCCCGGACGGGTGTCACGGCGTATGCTGGCGCTGGTGCTGGAATGGCTGGCGGGGCGCGTGACCGGTACCTACCTGACCGTCTCGCACGAGGAGGCGCGCGATGCGCGGCGGCTGGGCATCCACCGCCATGCCACGGCGATCGGCAACGGACGTGATGGCACGCTGTTTCGCCCGGACGTGGCGACGCGGGAGCGGGTGCGCGCGGAACTTGGCGCGGGGGCGGGGGATGTGGTCATCCTCGCCGTGTCGCGACTGGTGCGGCACAAGGGCTATCCCGAACTTCTGGCGGCGATGCGTGACGTGCCCGGCGCGGTGCTCTGGATCGCGGGGGAGCGCCTGCCCACTGACCACGGGCCGGACATGGCGGACCTGATGGCGCGGGCGCAGGCGGAACTTGGCCCGCGCCTGCGCTGCCTTGGCTATCGCGCCGATGTGGCGGACCTGATGGCGGCGGCCGACATCTTTGTCCTGCCCAGCCATTTCGAGGGACTGCCCATGACCGTGATCGAGGCGATGCTGTGCGGCCTGCCGGTTGTCGGCAGCGACATCCGCGGCATCCGTGAACAGGTCGTCACGGGACGGACAGGCTACCTCGTGCCCGCCGGCAACGCCACCGCGCTGGCGGCGGCGCTGGGGCGGCTGGCGCATTCGGCGGAGCGGCGCCATGCCATGGGGGCGGCGGGGCGTGCGCGTGCGCTGGATCTGTTTTCACAGGATGCGGTGCTGGCGCGGACCTGCGCCCTGCTGGTGCAGGGCGCGCGGCGTCAGGGCTGCGAAAGCTGGCCGCCCATTTCCTGAATCATGGTTTCGGTTTCCTGCGGGTGGGCGTTGATCAGCTTGATGTTCGCAGGGTTCAGCGCGGGCGCGCCCTTGGGCGCCTGCTGGTGCATCAGGGCGGTCGTCATGCCGAACGTCGTGATGCCCATGACGAAGTCCGACGCGCTGAGCCCATGTTCGCGCAGGATCGGCATCAGCCGTTCCATCTGTGCGGTGCGTTCGATCGTCTGCGACAGCGACAGGTTGCCACTTTCGGGTGGGGTGACGTTGCGGGCCT
This sequence comes from Novacetimonas maltaceti, assembly GCF_002906255.1. Classification (GTDB taxonomy): domain Bacteria; phylum Pseudomonadota; class Alphaproteobacteria; order Acetobacterales; family Acetobacteraceae; genus Novacetimonas; species Novacetimonas maltaceti. The sequence goes on from NZ_POTC01000013.1 coordinate 75,835, forward strand.
TGATCTCGCGGATGGTGGGGATCATGACCGTGAAGAAGTTGTTGGGCAGGCGGTACTGCGCGGCGGTGGTGATGTCATGCATCATCATCGCCTGCTGTTCCGACGTGGGCTGCTGTCCCGCAGGGGCCGACTGCGCCATCGCAGGCAGCACCGGCAGCGCCGCCGACAGGGCGGCGGCAAGGAGATATGTGCGGAAATTCATGGCTGGCTGGTCCATTCGCCCTGTTTCATCAAGGATTCGCGCGTGCCGTCATGGGTGATGGCGTCCACGTCGATCAGGTTTGACCCGATCATCCAGTCGATGTGGATGAAGCTGGTATTCGCGCCACGTTCGGCCAGTTGCGCTTCGGTCAGGCTGTCGGTGTCGAGCATGCATTTGGTATAGGACTGCCCCAGCGCGATATGGCTGGCGGCGTTTTCGTCAAACAGCGTGTTGCGGAACAGGATGCCGCTGCTTGAAATTGGCGATGACGCAGGCACCAGCGCGACTTCGCCAAGGCGGCGCGCGCCTTCGTCGGTGTCGAGGATGCGCGTCAGCACTTCCTGCCCCACGCGTGCGCTGGCCTCGACAATGCGTCCGCCCTCGAAGCGTACGGCGATGTCGTCGATCAGCGTCCCCTGGTGGAACAGGGGCTTGGTCGCGCGCACCGTGCCATCGACGCGGCGGGCGTGCGGCGTGGTGAAGACTTCCTCGGTCGGGATGTTGGGGTTGCAGATGATGCCGTTGCGCGCGGGTTCAGACCCGCCGGCCCAGGCATGCCCATCGGCCAGTCCCACCGTCAGGTCCGTATCCGGCCCCCGGAAATGCAGGGCAGCAAAGCGGCGTTCGTTCAGCCATGCGGAGCGCCGGTGCAGGATCTCGTTATGACGCGCCCATTCGGCCACCGGGTCGGCATTTGTGACGCGCGATGCGGTGAAGATGGCGTCCCACAGGCGGGCCAGCGCCTGTTCGGGTTCAAGGTCGGGGAAGACCTGCTGCGCCCATGCGGGGGTGGCGCAGGCGACGATGCTCCAGTTGATGGCGAAGTTGGTGATCAGTTCCATCGCGGGCCGCCCGGCGAGCGAGCCTGCACGCGACGCGCGGGCGACGCGGTCGTGGTTTTCCCCCGACAGCAGCGTGGGGTTGCCCCCTGTGATCGCCATGCGCGCCGCCCCTGCGCGATAGGCCTCGGCCATGCCGTCATGCAGCCACTTCGCCGCCGTGTCGAACGTGTCGTCCGGCGCATGGCGGAAACGCGCCAGCGTGGTTTCATCGTCGCTGTAGAACGTGCTGACCAGTGATGCCCCGGCGCGATAGGCATGTTCGGTGATCCGTCGCACCAGCGGCACCGCGTCAAGCGGCGCGGTAATCAGCAACTGCTGGCCATGGGCGATGTTCAGCCCGACCCGGACCGCGACCTCGCCCAGCCGGTCGAGGAGTTCTGCGTGGTTGGAAGCTGGGGCCATGCGTGCATTCATCCTGTTGATGGCGAGAGGAGGGATGGCGGGACGGACCAGATGCGCCCGTCCTGTCACAAGGTGTCTGTCACGATACGATAGACGATAGTCCACGGTTGCGTAAAATCATACCGTAACCTGTTGGGAAGAAGTGAAGGTGATGGAAATGGCGGGGATATCTGACGGTCGCGAAAATGCTGTCAGGCTGTGTGATGTCGCTGCCGTGCGCGAACGCCCGCAGCGTGTCGTCACGCAGGGTCGCGCACTGGTGGTCTGGGCCACGCAGGATGGGCGGGTATGCGTGTTTGACGACCGCTGCCCGCATGGCAATGCGCGCCTGTCCACCGGATATGTCCAGTATGACCGGCTTGTGTGCCCGCTGCATATGTGGACCTTTGGCCTGCGGGGCGACGTGGATGCGCCCGGCGGCCGGATCGAGGCGGCCAATCCCATGCCGCGCCCCTATGACGCATGGGTCGATGGGGATGACATCTGGGCCAGCGTGCGTCCCGCCATGGAAAAGTCAGCAAGGTAGTATATTGATAAGTAACAAAAGTTTTTGGGTGCCGCCTTTTTTCAAAAAGGCGGCGTCCGAAGCTTTTTGTAAAAAGCTTCACCAAGAACTTTTATTCGTGAGTGCCCGGGTCTTCGCGCAGCAGCCATCCCCGGATCACCGCGAGGATATAGTCGCGCTGCGCCTGCTGCAGTTCGTGCCCCTTTGCAAACCCGTGCCATTTCTCGATACAGCCGCGACAGCAGGTGCCGGTTGCGTGCTGTGCGACGAAAACCGGGTGTCCGCGCCATGGGGTCTGCCGCCCGTCCTTGTGCGGATGGGCGGGGGCAAGGCGTGTCGCGATGAAATCCGCCGCATGTTCGGACACGCTGCGCAGTCCCTGCCGCTGCAGGTAGGCCCGGTCTTTTGCATCAAGGTGGAAGCGTGCGCGAAAGCGCGAACGCGACAGTCGCTCCCACAGATCGTCCGCGACGTCGGGTAGCGTGGCGGGAAGTGGCGTTGCCGTCGAGGCGGCCCTGGCCACGTCCGGGGGCGGTGGCGCGAACAGGTCCGCCTGTCCCGCCGGGGAGGCCGCCGGCCTGCGACGGGAAGGGGCGCGTGCCGTCATGACGGGGCGTGTCTCAGGCCGGGCGCACCAGGATGTGCTTCTTTTTGCCCGATGACAGCTTGATGACCCCTTCACGCAGGTCGCCTTCGCCAATCATGCGTCCCTCGTCCGTCACCACCTCGTCATTGAGGCGCGCGCCACCGCCACGGATCAGGCGGCGTGCCTCCCCGTTGCTGGCGACAAGGCCACTGTCGGCGAACAGGCGGAACGCCGGGATCCCTTCGTGCAGGGTGGCGGCCGCGATGCTGATGGAGGGCAGGGCGTCCGCGCTCAGCGCGCCTTCCTCGAACGTGCGGCGGGCGGCCTCGGCGGCCTGCTCGGCCGCCGCGCGGCCATGGCACAGGGCCGTCGCCTCGGTCGCAAGGACCTTCTTCGCCTCGTTGATGCCCGCGCCGGGCAGGGCGGCAAGGCGGTCGCATTCCTCGATCGGCAGGTCGGTGAACAGGCGCAGGAACCGCCCGACATCGGCATCTTCGGTATTGCGCCAGAACTGCCAGTATTCAAACACCGGCAGGCGCTGCGCCGACAGCCATACCGCGCCGCGCGCGGACTTGCCCATCTTGGCCCCCGAACTGGTGGTCAGCAGCGGCGTGGTCAGGCCGAACACCTGCTGCTGGTTCATGCGCCGCACCAGGTCGATGCCCGAGACGATGTTCCCCCACTGGTCCGACCCGCCCATCTGCAGTGTGACGCCATGGCGGGCATTGAGTTCGCGGAAATCGTAGGACTGCAGGATGGAGTAGTTGAACTCAAGGAAGGTCAGTCCCTGCTCGCGCTCAAGCCTGCTGCGCACCGAATCAAACGACAGCATCCGGTTGACCGAGAAATGGATGCCCACATCGCGCAGCAGGTCGATATAGGACAGCCGGTCAAGCCAGTCGGCGTTGTTCGCCAGCATCGCGCCGGCACCCTCGCCCGGCCTGTCGTCAAAGGACAGGAACTGCCGCAGGCATCCCTCGATCCCGCGCAGGTTCTGCGCGATCGTTTCCGCCGTCATCAACTGGCGCGCTTCCTCGCGGAAGGAGGGATCGCCGATCTTTGCTGTGCCGCCACCCATCAGGGCCACCGGGCGATGGCCGTGCTTCTGCAGCAGGCGCAGCATCATGATCTGGATCAGGCTGCCGACATGCAGGCTGTCCGCCGTGGGGTCAAAGCCGATATAGCCCGAGACCGGCCCCGCCTGCATGGCGGCGTCGAGCGCCTCCATGTCGGTGCACTGGAAGATGAAGCCACGTGCCTCGGCCTCGCGGAGGAATTCGCTTTTGGGCATGGTCTCTACTGTGTCTGCGGGTTGTCACGGCTCCGCCCGGGGGCGGATATGCGACAGGGTCTAGCATGATCGCGCCATGCGAAGGAACCATCCGCCCGCTGCCGCGTTGGCGATGTCGGAACAGGTACCGCCAGAACGGTTCCCGCGCGGTCGCGCGACCATGCGGGGCAGGACGAAGGGAGAAGGCATGGCGCGACGGCAGGCCCGACGTCAGTGCGATGGCATGCAATCCGCCACGGGCGTGGACCGGGCATCCGCGCGCCCGTCACCTGGCATCGCCTGCGTGCCGTCCCCGCGCGGGATGGCCCGTGCCGCGTCGCCCCGTGCCTCAGTCCGCGGCCAGCGCCAGCGCGCGGCGGTTCATCACGGTGCTGACATGGTCCTCCAGCGCTGCGGCGACCTCGTCCGCGTGGGAGGCGAAGATATGGTCGGCGCCCTTGAAAACGCGGTAATCGACCTCGACGCCCTTCTGGGTGTTGAGCTTGTCCACCAGCTTGTGCACGGCGAGTTCGGGCACCAGTTCGTCGGCATCGCCCGCGATCATCAGGCCACCGCACGGACACGGGGCGAGGAAGCCGAAATCATAATGGTTGGCCGGGGGGGCGACGCTGATCCAGCCGGTGATTTCCGGCCGCCGCATCAGCAGCTGCATGCCCACGAACGCGCCAAAGGAATAGCCCGCGATCCACAGGCCCCGCGCGTTGGGGTTGACCATCTGCATCCAGTCCAGCGCGGCCGCCGCGTCGGAAATTTCGCCGATGCCGCCGTCATAACGCCCCTGCGAACGCCCGACCCCGCGGGAGTTGTAGCGCATGACCGAAAAGCCCATCTTTTCGAACTCGCGATACATCGCATAGGTGATGCGGTTGTTCATGGTGCCGCCATGCAGCGGGTGCGGATGAAGGACCAGTGCAAGCGGCGCGTTCGGCTCGCTCGAGTGGTGGTAGCGTCCTTCCAGGCGGCCATCAGGGCCGGCGAACATGACCTCAGGCATATATATCCCGCATATGGTTGCCCGGCTGCCTGATGGCATGGCGGCGGGGCGGTTGGCATTCGGGTCTGCCCGGTGGCGATGCCCCGCACCGGACAGGCGACTGATTCAAGCAATCCGGCAACGGCCATGGCCATCCCCGGCGGCGCTGCCACGGCCGGGTGTCAGCCGTCGGTGGCGCCAGTAAACCCAGAACATATGTCTGCAACCCACGGTCCCGGTTACCGTGATTGAGTGTGTGCGGACCGGACATATACCGATTGGGCCTGATAATGCTGACGTGGCCTAGGGATTAAAAATGTTAGTTTGTCGGGTAAGCGTTGCGTCTGTGGCAGGCATGGCGGTGTGGGGCGTGGTGTGTGCCGTCCTGTCCTGATGCTGCCTCATGGTCTGCGCTCCGCCATTTGTTGCGTTACAGCGCGGGGGTGCATCTGTCGCGATACGGTCCCGCCGGGTTTCGCTGTGCAGTTGGATGCGCAGCTTATAGCGAGGCCAATTCACAAATTGCCACATAAATCGTAAACATGGGGCATGAAGTAACGCCGTGGTATTGGCGCGCACAGAGGGATCGGGGATTGAAATGAACGGCGGCGCGGGGGATTTTTTCTATCTGGACGCCAATGCGTCCGAGCCGCTGCGCCCCGAGGCCGCGGCGGCCATGGCGGCCGCGGCGATGGTGCGCGGCAACCCGTCATCGGTCCATCGGGCGGGCCGCGCGGCGCGCGCCATCATGGAGTCCGCGCGTGAGGACATTGCCGCGACCTTCGGTGTCACGGCGGAAAACTGTGTCATGACATCCGGCGGGACGGAGGCCAATGTCCTGGCCATCGACGCGCTGGGGCAGGGGCGGCGCATCCTGTATGGCGCGAGCGAGCATGACGCCGTGCGCATGGCGGCGCAGGCGCGTGGCGGGCAGGCCATTCCCGTCGACGCGCAGGGCGTGGTCCGCCTCGACGCGCTGGCGGCGCTGCTGGCGCAGCCGGGGGAGGCGCTGGTATGCGTGATGCTGGCCAATAACGAGACCGGTGTGATCCAGCCTGTGGCCGAGGTCGCGCGCCTGTGTCGCGAACATGGCGCGCGGCTGCATGTCGATGCGGTGCAGGCGGCGGGACGCATGGAGGTCGACCTGCGCGTGCTTGGCGCGGACAGCATGGCGGTATCGGGCCATAAATTCGGCGGCCCCAAGGGGGCGGGTGCGCTTCTGCTGGCGGGGGAACGCTTCTTTGCCCTGCCGCCCATGCTGGCCGGTGGGGGACAGGAACAGGGGCGGCGTGGCGGCACGCCCGCCCTTCCGGCCATTGCGGGCATGGCGGCTGCCCTGTCGGCGGCGCGGCGTGAACTGGCCGATCCCGCCCATCGGGCGCGGCTTGCACGGCTGCGTGACAACATCGACCGCGTGGCGCGTGAATGTGGCGTGGTTGTCTGTTCGGCTGATGCGTCACGGCTGGCGAACACCACCTGCCTGGTCCTGCCGCACCGGCGTGCGCAGACGCAATTGATCGCGCTCGACATGGCGGGGTTCTGCGTCTCCGCCGGGTCGGCATGTTCGTCGGGGAAGGTCGCGCGTTCGCATGTGCTGGTTGCGATGGGAATGGAAGACCAGGCGGGCTGCGCGATCCGCGTCTCCCTGCCATGGTCCGTCACGGACGAAGAAGTGGCGGCGTTCACGGCCGCCTATGCCGCCATGGCCGCGCGCCTGCCTGTGCGCGAAGGGGTGTGATGTGGACAATGTGACGGCACGTTTTACAATGGGATGTGAATAAAAGTTGGGGCTGGCATAGGTAAGCCAACAGAGGCTTGATATGTCGCATGAAAGTACGTCGTCGCAGCCGGCTGCCTGTCAGCATCCAAAAACGGCTTCTGGAGCACTTCGTCGCGGGCACGCCCGCCCGGA
>NZ_POTC01000014.1 GCF_002906255.1 Novacetimonas maltaceti
CCCCCGTGCCAGCCACCGCCGCCGGGTCCGCCACGTCCCCCGCCGGGACCACCGCCGCCCGGTCCACCGCCGGGGCCACCACCACCGTGGCCGCCCCCGCCCGGACCATGCTGCGCATGCGCCACCGACACGGTCAGGACCGGCGCAACCGCCAGTGACATGGCCATCAACGCCATCGCACAGTATCTTGTCTGCTTCACCACGTTTCTCCTCCGCTGGCGCCCCATGCCATGAACCGCCACGATGTTCGCGCATGATCCGGGAACTTCACAAGATATAGTGCTGCATGGGACCTGCGTGAATGATGAGGGACATGTTCTAACATTTCGTGACATTTTGATGTCCCGAACCCTGATGTCCCCATCATGGCGGGGTTGCACGAATCACATTCATGCAACAGCCACAGGCCATGACCGCCCCAAAACATCATGAAAATCGCAAAGAAGTTTTTGGTGAAGCTTTTTCAAAAAGCTTCAGAAGAAGTCAGCCCCGAAACTGCCACGCCCCACCCTGACATACCGAAAGGTACAGACCCACATCACGTCACGACAGGAAAAGTGTACCATACGGTAATCCGTACAGGTTTCACCCCCACCCGTCACATCAGATGGGACAGACCCCACTGGCGCATTGCAGGTGTGTCCAGTCGATCACTTCCTGCACTTCCACATCATGGATCGTGGCCGTGATGGCTGCGAACTTCCCGGCGGAAACCTCCTCCTCCGGCAGGTATTCGTAGCCAAGTCCGGAATCGGGACGGCTGGGCAGCACGGCACAGCAGCGCACATGCGGTTGATGCGCCGCCACCATCGCACGGAATCCCTCAAGGTCATGACGGTCCGTATAGACCTTGAGCGTGTAGGACACCTGATTGCCCTGCGTGGCGCCGATCCAGTATTTCTCCAGCAGTTCCAGCCAGCGATACTGTTCCTCCGGCGTGGCCTCTGGCGCCGTGACCACCCGCTCCCCCATGCCCAGCCGCTGGATAAGCGGCACGGTGGGGAAGCCGACGATGCTCATGCCCGGAAAACTGCGCAGCGAGCGCACCGGATAGCCCTTGCGCGCGTATGTCGGCAGCAGCGGGTCGGTCCCGGCCTCCCACGTGCCATCCGCGCGCCGCACACCCTTGAACTGCACCCAGCGCAGATACTGCCGCCGTGCGGGCAGGTGCGCCCCTTCCGTCAGGCCGAACAGCTTCGATGTCGTGCCTGCCGGCTTGATGGTCGTCACCGTCACGGGCTGCGCCGTGCCGGTTTCACGGGCATAGGCATTGGCCTCGTCCTTCGCGATGGTCGAAAGCTCCCGCACCGCCGACCAGAACGGGGCGGAACGCGCCTCGTCCAGCAGGTCATGGAAATCGAGGCCAAAGCGCACCCACGCCCATTCATGCAGGCCCGTCGGACCAATCCCGATGCGGTTGGTGCGGCGCACTTCCTCCCCATACAGGGCGTCCATGCGATTGGCGCGCAGCAGGAAGCGCACGCCCAGCCTGACGGAATCGCGCACCCGTGCGTCCCACACATCCGCAACATCGTGCGGCACGTGTCCGGGCGTCACGTCCTCCGGCGGGACAGGACAGGCCAGCAGCGGCGCGAAATCGCCAATCACGCAATACCCGCCCGTCACATGCAGCGTAATTTCGCCGCACGGATTGGTCGTGACCGGAAAGTGCGCCTGCGCCGCGCGTCCGGCCAGATCCGCAAGCAGGGTCGCCGCCTCGGTCGCCTGATACCGCCGGGAGCGGAAATCCCGGCCATCTTCATGGATTTTCTTGAGCCGCGCACTGCCGGTCCGGCTGTCTTCCAGACGGTCGCCGTTGATGAATCCCGGCTCCCCATTGATCCAGGCGCAACGCGTCGCCTCCGCAAAGACCGCGCGGGCGTGCCCGGCCAGCGGGCCGACAGCCGCAGGACTGTTCACGAAATGCCAGAATTCGGCATCCACCATCACGGAATGGTTGGCCGTCCACAGGCCGCCTTCCTCCTTGGCGCGGATGAAACGCAGCACCTCGGCATCGCGCCATGACTTGGTGGCCATGCGCGCGGCCCGGCGGGCACCGCCGACCTGCACCTCGACCGACAGGTAATGGTCCACACGCAGCGCCTGCTCCCACAGGGGCATGCCCGTGTCACGCGCCGGCGCGATCACATGCGCGCGGATGTTGAGCAATCCGCGCAGCAGGGAAATGGGGCCGGATGCGGGTCGTCCCTGCATGCCCGCGATCGGGCTGCCCGCACAGCGGATGGCGCTGAGGTCAAGGACCAGCGCACGATCCGCGCTGCCACGGAACGCCATGGCCTCGATCATCTCGACGGCCTTGCCCCAGCCCTCGCGGCTGTCCTCGATCACGTGGACAACCGTGCCGGGCCGCCCCGCCCGCCCCGATGCGGCCACATCCGGCACGACGGAGGCCGCCAGAAACGCGCGGACCTGTGCCTCCATCCCCGTATCGAAGGTCTCGATCGTCGTGTCCCATGGCACGATCTGCATATCCAGCCCGAAGCGCAGCAGACCCGCGCGGTCATGCGGGTAATCCGGATGCGTGGGCGAGAGGACGAAACAGAGTTCCGGCGCCTGCGCCCAGTCCACGACGCACAGTTCATCATCATAGGCCCGCCCCACGCCGGAGCCATTGAGCAGCAGGTAGAATTTGGCAAACGAACAGATTGCGGTGGCACAGTTCGTGAACATTTCCATGTTCCGCGTGGATTGCGTGGCATCGCCATGCTGCAGGTGCCGGCCAGAGGTCAGCAACGCGCCGGTGGCGATGGCATTACGCAACTGCGCGGCTTCGTGCGCCCCCACGGCAGGCAGCAGCATCGTGTTGCCCCGTGCCACGCGATCCGCCACATGGCCGAAATCCCCATGATCATCGGGGCGGAACACGGTGCGGCGGCCCACCGCCTCCCCCATGCCCCGGTCAAGCGACCGGGCAGGCAGCGGCGACAGGCCGAATGCCCCTTCGAACGGTGTGCGCACGGATGCGCGCACGCCGCCAGACAGCGAAAAACCTCCGTCCATGCACCGGCTCCGTCGTTCAGGCGAACGAGGGCCATGCACAGGCACCGGTTCGCTCATATTGTGGACAGGGACGCATCATGGCACCAGATATGGTGTTGTGCACGGAGAAAATTCCGTCACGGGCCGTGCAGGACCGCTGCAGGGCAGGACTTCCCTTGCCCGACTCAGGGGACAGTTTTTTGTAACAGCGCGAGGCCACAGAGTCGCAAAAGACCCGCCTGCCGATGCTGTCCCCCGACAGGCACGACCGGTTGCCGGGCACCGGACATCCGGTTGCGATCCATCATCCTTCCGGCAATGGGGGAGAAGCACCTTCTCCCGGCATATGCAACAACTACACAGACGCCCTGTCCTCGTCTGCCAGCGTCTCTGACCCATCCCCGCGCATGCGGGGAACACCCTTCCACCTTGTCCTTGGGTGTATGGGCCAGCGGTTCATCCCCGCACATGCGGGGAACACATTTCCAGCGACTGGCGACGGGCGGCCGTGCCCGGTTCATCCCCGCGCATGCGGGGAACACCCCGGTTCGGTGATGGTGATCGTGAACTCGGCCGGTTCATCCCCGCGCATGCGGGGAACACCAGGCGTCCCGTTGCCCAACGGCAGTTCGTCTCGGTTCATCCCCGCGCATGCGGGGAACACATTGGCAAGGGGGACGGTGGTGCAGACGCTATCGGTTCATCCCCGCGCATGCGGGGAACACCTACGTCCGGTAGTGCGCGGCCGACAGCCCGCCGGTTCATCCCCGCGCATGCGGGGAACACTACCTTATTCCGGCCAACCGTCCAGAACGCGTCGGTTCATCCCCGCGCATGCGGGGAACACTTTGTGCCCTTGGTCAATAATAACCCTGCGTTCGGTTCATCCCCGCGCATGCGGGGAACACCTACAGGGGAGCGCCCTGATCTGGTCTCCACCCGGTTCATCCCCGCGCATGCGGGGAACACTCGATGTGATCGCGGATCAGGCGCGGGGGCGCCGGTTCATCCCCGCGCATGCGGGGAACACCGCCGCGAAGATGGCGATCTGCGCAATGGCCGCGGTTCATCCCCGCGCATGCGGGGAACACATCAATTCCAGCGGGTTGACGCCGGACAGTTCCGGTTCATCCCCGCGCATGCGGGGAACACGATCACAGCAGCAGTTGAAGTGGTCGCCTGATCGGTTCATCCCCGCGCATGCGGGGAACACGTATTCCCATTTACCCACGGATTGATGTTCACCGGTTCATCCCCGCGCATGCGGGGAACACTAACGGCTGAGGAAACCGTCCTGATAGCCATTCGGTTCATCCCCGCGCATGCGGGGAACACATCTGGGTGAAACCCTCGACCGCGCTCTGGCCCGGTTCATCCCCGCGCATGCGGGGAACACTACCGTGGTGGATCCGCTCATGTTCTGCGCTCCGGTTCATCCCCGCGCATGCGGGGAACACGTGGGCATACGACGCTAATCCAAAATCCCGGCCGGTTCATCCCCGCGCATGCGGGGAACACCGGATCATGACGGCGGCGGACATGGATGTTGGCGGTTCATCCCCGCGCATGCGGGGAACACGGATGCCGAGAGTCCGGTCATTCGGAACGCGGCGGTTCATCCCCGCGCATGCGGGGAACACCGCAGCGCAAAGCCACGGGCACGCATCTGGAGCGGTTCATCCCCGCGCATGCGGGGAACACGCGGCGAAGTCCGAAGCATCGGCTGATGACATCGGTTCATCCCCGCGCATGCGGGGAACACCCGGCGCGATGCGGCGCGGTCTGGGTCACTAGCGGTTCATCCCCGCGCATGCGGGGAACACGTTTCCACCACGTCATCGCAAACAGCGGATGCCGGTTCATCCCCGCGCATGCGGGGAACACGGGGTTAACCCCCCCCTTGTTATTTTCTTCATCGGTTCATCCCCGCGCATGCGGGGAACACGGCAGTTGCGCGACTGTGCGGCGCAATACATGCGGTTCATCCCCGCGCATGCGGGGAACACTCCTGAACCATAATTCCGGGAAAACCTTTCTCCGGTTCATCCCCGCGCATGCGGGGAACACGGGTATATCGAGGATCGTTTTAACCGGGGGCGCGGTTCATCCCCGCGCATGCGGGGAACACTCTTCGTGGAACCCATTGATTCCAAATGACTATTTTACTGTCAAAGAATCTACCAACCAGAACTGCTGTTTTTTTACCTCTTTCCCTGACGCGGGGAAAGGGGTCTTGCGGCCAGGCCGGGCTGCGCCGGAAGGGCTGCCTCCGGCCCGAAGGACACCAGACGCAGGCCATCAAGGTCCACGGGCACCCGCCGGTTCTTCCCGCAGGTATCGAATTCGAAGCCCGCGTCATTGGGGGCGGCCCATGCGATGACGGCATTCCCTTCGTCAATATAGGCGCAGACCTGCCCCCATATCATCTCGCGCACGCGGCGGGCATAGCTGCCGACATACACCCCGGCACGGACCTCCAGCAGCCATACCGCCAGACGCCCGCGCAGGCGCGGCGGGGCATTTTCAACCACGATGACCAGCATCACCCATCCCCTCGCGGTCCGTGAACGCAACCGGCACGGCTTCTTCCGGCGCGGGCGGGACCTCCAGCCCACCTGCCGCCAGAACATCCTCGATCATGGGAATCAGCCGCCCCAGGATCTTCGTCCTGCGGAACTGGTCGCGGCATCGGTGGCGCACGGTGCTGACCGGGTCCGTCACCACTTGCCCGTCAAGCGGCCGTCCCTGCTGCACCGCCGCCGCCACGCGGAAGGCCTCGGGCACCACAAGGTCGAATTTCACGATATCGGCGATATCGTAAACGAAGCTCTGCGGCTTTCCCGTATGAAGGAACCCGATCGCCGGGGCATAACCCGCCGCGAGGATCGCGGCCTCCGTAATCCCGTAAAGCGCCGCCGTCGCGGCAGAGAGGCAGCGATTGACCACATTGGCCGTCTCCCACTCATGCGGGTTGTAGCGGCGGCCATCCCACTGCGCACCGTGGGCATGGGCCAGCAGGCGATAGGTCTCACGCACGCGCGCGCCCTCGATCCCGCGCAACTGGTCCACGGAACGCCTTTCGGGCGCGTCCTCGCCAAAGCGCAGCGCATACATCCGGCGCACGACCTTCAGGCGGGCCGTCTCGTCAAGCGCCAGCCGCGCCTGAAACAGCAGCCGGTCGGCCCGCGCGCCACCCGGCTGGCCAGAGGCATACAGCCGCACGCCCGCCTCCCCCACCCAGATGAGCAGCGTGCCCGCCCGCGCCGCAAGCGCGACCGCCGCGTGGCTGACCCGCGTGCCGGGTTCAAGCATCAGGCAGGCCAGCCCGCCGATGGGGATATGCGTGCGCACCCCGCCCCTGTCCACAAGGACGAACGCACCATCCAGCACGTCCAACTGTCCCATCGACACGAACAGGATGGACGCACGCTCCTTCAGCGCAATGGGCCGCGGCGGCGGCAGGCCCGGCATGGGACGGGACATGCGCGCCCCCTTCAGCGTGCGCGGCGGATGAGCATGAGGCCACACCCGAATGCACGCGCCCGCCCGAACCCGCGCAGCAGGGCTGGCACGAACAGGGCCGGGTCACGCACGTCGAGTTCCCCTTCCACATCCACCACGCCAAAGCTTGCCTTTCCCTGCCCCTGCTGGCGCGGGATACGCAGCACGTCGCAGCCCCGGACAAGCAGTTCGCCAGCGTCGGGGCAGAACCCGGACCGCGCGCCCTGCCGGGCCAGCCATGCGGCCATCGCCCGGGGCACGACCTGCGCGCGCGCCGCCGCACGCTCCTTGCCCGGCGGCACGCGGCGCAGCGCATCCATCACGACATCATGGCGCTGGCTGCGGGGGCGTCCGGGCGTCATGCGGTCAACCGTCGCATTGGCGCGCAACAGGAAATGCAGGCGCTCCCCCGGGCTAAGCACCGGGGCGAACGGGCGGGTCTCGACCTCGAACAGGCCGTGCGTATCGACCGGCGCGCGGGCCGACAGCAGCATGTAATGCGCGGCCTCCGTCTGTCGCCACAGGAAATCGCGCCTGCGCTCCGGCGTGTCGGCAAACAGGACCCAGAGCAGTTGGTGCGCCGCCGCGTACTGGTGCCCTTCGCCCTGCGGCACCAGCAACCCGGCAATGGCCCGCACGCTGGCATCGCGCCGCAGCGTCACGCGCGAAAGGAAAGCCGTGCTCATCCCCGTGTTCCTTCCGTGCCGGCAAGGAGGGCTTCCTCACGCAGGCCGAACTGCCAGCATGTGCGCGACAGGGGCTGGTCGCGCTGCATTTCACGGCGCAGCACCCTGTGTCCCGCGCCATGTTCGGCCACGTCCGCCGCATCCAGCACGACAAGCGTTTCCGCGCGGCCACCATGTCCGGCGAACTGGTCGCGCAACAGGCCGTGGCGCATGCGGACCCGGCTTTCCGGCCCGGTTTCCTGCCGGGCCAGAAGAACCGCCATCGCACTGTCCCCTTCCACCACCTGCGGCGCCAGGGGCAGTCCCGGCGGGCAGGATTTCCGCCCCAGCGAGGGCGTGAAAACCGGCGCCTCCATCGCCTGGCGCAGGGCATCCAGCCCCCAGCGGGGCGTGGCATGGCGTGCCCAGACCGCGCCCAGATGCCAGCTTCCCATCCGGTAATCCCGGCGGGAGAGGATCGTCGCAAGGTCCCCCTCCCCGGCCAGTTCCCGCGCACGGGTCTCAGGCCGCCAGTTCCGGCGCGACGGCGCGCTCTGGGTGGTATGGTAATCCGTCATCAGCCGTCCGGGCGCGTGGCACAGGACCGCGATCCCGTATCCGGTGGCAAGGGCGTCCTGCGCATCCGCGTCGTCGCGCGTAATCCCCAGACACGCCCCCATCAGTCCCACGATGGCCGACCGCGCGGGACGGTCCCCGCCGCCACGCCGTTCCCCCACCGCAAGCGTGCCGAACGAGGCCATCGGCCCCACCATGGCAAATGTCAGGAACTGCCGCATTCCCGTCAGGCCCGGCAGAACGCGACGATATCGGCCATCGTGGCGCTGCCTGCATCCTCCAGCGACAGTTCGCATTCCTCATCCACGCCCGGACCGTAAACGCGCGCCAGTTCCGCCCGGAACGCCTTCAGCGCGCGGATGGACTGTCCCATGAGGTCGAAGCCCCCGGCACCATGTTCCGCGACGGGACGGGCAAACGCGCCCGCCAGCGTGCGGGGCTGCGCATCGCCCTTTTCCGCCAGCACGTAGCCGGCCCGGGCAAGGGCTGCGAAACTGTTCTGCTTGCCGGAAGGCGAGACCGTCATCGCGGCCTCCGCCAAGGCGCCGAGGGCCGCCTGCGCCACGGCCATTTCGCTCTCGCCGCCAAGGTTTTTCATCAGCAGGTCGCGATTGACGCACAGGTAGAGGTAGAAAACCCCCGACCCGAACCCGGCTTCCCCCACGAAGCCCGCGCCCGCATCTTCCCCATCGGCCTTCAGGTCGTCGATCGCGGTGTAGTAGTCATCCTCGACCGTGACACGATGGGTGGTGATGGCATGCGCCACCTGCACCGCCGCCTCCCGGTTGAAGGAAGGCGCGCTGGCCAGCATGCGGCCGAACAGGGCGATATCCGCCGCCGAATCCGCACGGTGCAGAAGGGTGCCATATTCCTTCTTCGGGTCCACCTTCTCACCCGCCGCCAGGCGGTCGGCCATCGCCAGCGCCATTTCGCGTTCGGCGGGGGAAATGAAGACAAGCTGCTCGGTGCGCGTGGGATGTTCGTCCTTCTCCCCCTTCACCTTGCCATAGACGCCCGCAATATCCCGCGCGATGGCAACGGCCTTTTTTTCCGCCACCCCGGCGGCGTGGAGGTGTTGCAGCACTTCCTCGCCCAGACGCTGGGTGCGCTTGCCCATATGCCCCTCAAGGGCGGCGTCAAAGATGTCGGACGTGCGCCAGGCACGCTTGAGCGCCTGCGAGGAAATACGCAGGCGTGTCACCCCGCCCACCGTCGCGGTCTTGGGGTTGCCGGCATCGTCACGATTGACGTTCGCGGGGGGATAGAAGGTCAGGAGATGAAGCTGGAGAAAACGACGCATTTTGTGAATATCCTTAATTGAAATAGAAGTTTTTACTGTTCCTGATACGACCTTCCGGCATCCCAGTACTGGCGCATCCATTCACGCCGGATGCGTTCCTCCCCACCATCGCCATATGCGCCCTCGCGCGGCCACATCATGAGGGCGCGGGCAAGGTCCTTCACGCTGACCTCCCGCCCCGCCAGCGCCACGAGCCGGCGGAACGCGCGCAGGCATTCGTCATAGGTCGCGGCGTCCATCAGGCGGCGGAAGCGCAGCGGCTTGCACGCGGCCGTTGCGCGGTCCTTCAGGTCGACAGGGCCGACCTGGCGCGCGATCAGGATGTCCGGCCGGTCGCGGCGCACATGTGCACAGACCGCCGCCACCAGGGCCAGGCGGGCAATCTTCGCGTCATCCCGTGCGCCGCACCTGTGCACGAGCACCTGCGTTTCCGGCACGAACAGGGCATCCATCACGCTGGAACAGCGCCGCAGCATCGCAAGTGCCGCGCGATCGCCGGGCTGGTTCTTCTCCGGCACGGGTTGCAGCCCGTGCCACCATCCCACGACCTGCTGCAGGGTTGTCTCCTTGTCGTCCGACATCAGGCGTCCTTTCCTGCCGTTTTGCGTTTCTTTTGTGGTGGGGCGGGAATATCGAGTTCCGTCATGAGCTTCCTGCCCTCCGTGCTCGTGCCCGCCAGTGCCGCCGCCAACCGCCTGCGCGCCAGCGTGGAACGCTGGGCCTGCCCGATGTCCATATCCGGCTCAAACGTGACCATTGCGTCGAATTCGTCCATGGCCACCCGCGCAAGCCGGTGCAGCCATCGCCGCCGCAGGTCCGCTTCGGTGTCATCCCCGCATCCCGCCTGATGCAGCAGGGCGAAGAATGCGTCGTGCGTGCCCGTCCAGAACCGTTCGCGCACATCGGACAGCAGCGTGGCGTCGATGGGCACGTCGCTTTTGCCGAACAGGGCATCTCGCACGCTGCCGCGCAGGATGTCGGCCACCATCTTCGCGCCCGCCACACACTGGCGCGCCAGTTCGTCCAGCACTTCCTGCCGGTCTTCATCCTGCGTGCCGGGAAGCGGCATTTCGCTTTCCACGAAGCTGCGCGCCTTCATGTTGTCCATGTCAAAACCGGCGGCCAGCAGGCGGGGATCTTCCGAAAGCCCCGCATCACGCGCGCGTTCGTTGCGCCAGACGGCCACGCAGCTTGCCGGCAGGCGGTTGGCGTCCGCGCTGTCCACCACCACCCCCGCCCAGTGGCGGTAGCCCACGCCCCCCGGTTGCGGATGCACGGCAAGCCATTCCGCCCCGGCCTTCTGCCGGTAGCGTGGCGTCAGGGGATGCACGGTCCCGCCCGCGCCATAAGGCATGCCGACCCAGCCCGCATATTTCGGGCCATAGGGACGCTGCCGCCAGCCACGGACCAGCACCGTATCGGCCATTCCGGTCAGGTCGCAGACACCGTCAGGGGTATTTTCAAAATCCAGCCGGATGCGCCGGGGCATTCCCCACCAGCATTGCTGCGGGGACGCATTGACATTCATCCGCACCTCCACCCCGCCTTTTCCGGAAGCATGCGTGGCGGCCAGCCATGGGAAGGTCGTTTCCATGTCTTCGTCCCTGACCGCGACGCCACACGGGACATTGGCCCATACGACATCCCACAGGCTGCCCCCGTCCGAAGGCAGCACCAGCGTCATCAGCGGACCACCACCACGCAGGCCCGTCATGTTGCCGGCCCCGCCGCTTGGCGCCCATGACTGCAATGTAAACAGGGCCATGGCCGCCGCCGGACGCCCCAGTGCCGTCACCTGCCCACGGTGCACGAAAAGGTCCGCATTGCGCTTTATGGTGCTTTCGCCCGGTGCCTCGATCAGCAGGCGTTCGACCGGTTCAGGCCCGCTGTCGAGCTCTGCATGGTCCTGCAGGAAACGCGGCCCCGGCCCGTCAAGGCAGAACGCATGGGCAATGCGGGCGAATGCCGCGTCCAACTCCCCGACGGCAGGCGGCCTGCGCCATGCCGCGACCCATGCCCGTTGGTCCACGGGGGGGCATGCCGTCGCCAGAAGCCCGATCAGGAATTCGTAAAAGGCATTACGGAAATCCGCCCTCGGCCACATCACCTCGACCACCGGATCGTCCTTTACCCTTTCCACGATCTGGGCCGGACGGATCATATCGCGCGCGCCAGACCGGCGTCGGACCGGTATCCACGCATCAGAAACAAGGTTCACGACACAAATCCTCACTACTGAAATGAAAATTATTTTGGTTATTTTTTCATGACATGTGAAATACGAATGTCATTCATTCCATTAATTCTGCAAAAATGAATGATATACGTTTTATATTCACGAAAACGGAATCATTTACCCTTCCATTAACTTGGATTCCGGAATCGCAGAATATCCCTGTCCTCTGACGTGCTCCATTTTGTGATAACAGTCAACATCCGCTCAAAAATTTTTCCTAAATGGTACAAGACATATATTTTTGGTGCAGCACTCCCTTCCCTGCCGCAGACTGATACGCCCCCACCTCCCTGACAGGAAAAAAGGCCAGCAGACCGATCGACATGGCCAAGCATATCGGCTGTGCCCCATCCCTGTCGGGAGACACTCAGGGGCAACACGTAGCATGTGCGGATTCCACCCCTGCGCCCCGCCCGAAGGCCGCCCTGCCCCTCAGCCTTCAGGCAGGTTCATGCGCCTGCGCAATCCCGTTCCCGAGGTAAAGGCCGGCAACATGCCGCGTGCGTGCATGTGGGGAATGACGAGGTCTATGAACCGGTCCAGTTCCAGCGGAAGCAGGGGCGGACAGATATTGAAGCCATCGCATGCGCCGGCCTCCATCCATGCCTGCATTTCATCGACCAGTCCTTGCGCACTGGAAATGCTGACGCGCGCGCCAAACCCTGCGGCGATGACGCCATAGAGTTCGCGGATGGTCAGGTTTTTCTCCCGCGCCAGTTTCAGCAGGTTATTGGCAATACTGCGCACGCGCGCATCCGTCGGTTCCGGGACCGGACCGTCAAGCGGAAAGGCCGAAAGATCCCCCATCTGCGCATAGAGGTAGGACAGCCCGAGTTCGGGAGGGATCAGGCTGTTGTAAGTCTCATAGAGTTTCCGGGCATCGTCATGGGTCTGCCCGACATAGGGGGTGATCCCCGTCAGGACCTTGATGCTGTCGGGATCGCGCCCATGCCTGCGTGCCATGTCCCGCAGGGTCTGGCGATACTGGACGGCGGTTTCAATATCATGCGGCACGGCATAGACGATGTCCGCATGGCGCGCGGCGATTTCCATGCCGGCCTGTGACGCGCCGGCCTGCACCAGCAGCGGCCGCGTGGCGGGCGTAACCGGGATGTCCAGCGGACCGCTGACGGAAAAATGCGCGCCCTTGTGGTTGATGGCATGGATTTTCGCAGGATCCTGGAAGATCGCATCCCGCTTGTCCCACTTCAGGGCATCGACGTCCCACGAATCCCATAACTTCGTGACAACATCGACAAACTCCCTGGCCCGCCCATACCGGGTTTCATAATCGGGATGCTGTTCCAT
Source organism: Novacetimonas maltaceti (assembly GCF_002906255.1). GTDB lineage: Bacteria > Pseudomonadota > Alphaproteobacteria > Acetobacterales > Acetobacteraceae > Novacetimonas > Novacetimonas maltaceti. Next base: position 12,587 of record NZ_POTC01000014.1, read on the forward strand.
GCCGAAATTCCGGGCCTCGGCATCCGACCATGACGTTACGATGTTCCATCCGGCCCGTCCCCCGCTGATCCGCCCAAGGGAGGCATATTTGCGCGCGATGTGATAGGGTTCGTTATAGGTCGTCGATGCCGTGGCCACCAGGCCGATATCCGTGGTGACGGAGGATAGCGCCGACAGCAGGGTCAGGGGTTCAAGGTCGGCCAGTTGCGAGGACTGTGCCAGGGCGCCATGCGGATGGTCCTGCGCCCGGATGGCCACGCCATCCGCCAGGAAGACCATGGCAAACCCCGCCTTTTCGGCCCTGGTTGCAACATTGCGGTAATGGTCGAACGAAATGCTGCCCGAGGGATCAGCCTGCGGATGCCGCCACCCTGCCGCATGATAGCCAAGGTAGCGCATGGAAAGGCCAAGGATGACCGGTTTGTCCATCATTTTTCCCCTGCATGAGAAAGGTTCAGTACCCACGTTCCGGCAGGTAAAGCAGCTTTAGCGGATGCCCCTTCATGACGGATGCGATGACATCCGCCGTATAGCGCGCCCGCGCCGCGCGGGAGGCCTCCGCCGCGACATGGGATGTGACGATCACGCGGGGATGCGCCCATAATGGGGAAGTCACCGGCAGGGGTTCGACGGCAAAGACATCCATGACCGCGCCGGACAGGATGCCCCGGTCCAAGCAGGACAGCACGTCTTCCTCCACAACCTGCGTGCCACGCCCGACACTGATCAGTCCCGCAGGCGCGCGCAGGCATGACAGCAGGTCGCGGTTGATCATCCCGCGCGTTTCATCGGTCGCGGGCAGCAGCGAAACAAGGATGTCTGTCCGGGCGAGGAATTCCTGCCGCTGCCCCGCGCCATGGAAACACTCCACGCCCGCGACGTCCTTCGGGCCGCGCGACCATCCCCGCACGGCAAATCCCGCCTGCGCAAGGCGCCGCGCGACATGCGTGCCCAGGTTTCCCAACCCCATCACCCCGACACATGTCTGCGTGCTGGTGCGCGCGGACTGGCCATCATTGTGCCATTCATGCCGCTGCTGGCGCAAAAACCATTCCCGCGTGGGACGCAGCAGGGAAAATGCCGCCCACGTCACGTAATCGCCCATCTGTACCGTGGCGTCATCCGTTCCCATGCGCACCAGCGGCACATGTCGCGGCCACGAGGGATCAGCGGTGATGTGGTCCACCCCTGCCCCCGAACTGATGATCGCCCTGAGGTTCGTCATCTGCGCAAGGCGGCCCGGATCAGGTTCCCAGACAAGGGCGAAATCCACCTCCTGCGGATGTATATCGGGATCGTTCCATCCCGCCACACGCAGGTCAGGCGCATATTGCGCAAACAGGGACTTCCATTCCTGCATGGCGTCCGCGGAACCGGACTTGATGATCAGACATGTCATTTCTTGCACTCGGGTTCGGGCCGGGCCATGAACTTCCGGCTCAGGTAGACACAGAAAATACTGGGCACCGCAATGAGCGCCAGGTAGAGGCCCGGCATGATGTTGCTGTGGAACCTGTCAATCAGTATTGTCACGATCATCGGCGTGAACCCGCCAAATACAAGCTGCCCAAGCGCATAACTGACCGCGATGCCGCTCGACCTGTTCCTTGACTGGAACATTTCGGAAAACAGCGCCGGAACATTTGCGTAATACCCGCAATATATGATGATCGACAGGACGGACTGCACGATGATGCCTGTCATGACCGACGGGTAATGCACAAGCAGCATGAACAGGGGCACGGCAAGTCCCCCTCCCGCGGCGGCGCAGGCCATCATCAGTCGCCGCCTGTCCACCAGGTCCCCGAGCAGGGCGCACAGGGGCGGGAAAATGATTGTCAGGAGACTGGAGACGATCGTGCCGACCATCGCCTGTGACGCATTCATATGCAGCAGCGTCATCTCCAGCGTCGGCATGTAGACATTGATATAGGACCCGGCCGCCCCCAGTCCCATCAGCACGGCCGCCGTCACGACTTTGCGCTTTTCCGTGAACATGATCTCACGCAGCGGAAGATGACTTTCATGCCTGACGAATTCCGGGGATTCATCCGCACGCAGGCGCAGCCATGTAATGGCCGGTCCAAGCGCCATGCCCAGCAGGAACGGCAACCGCCACGCCCATGCCTGGATCTGCGCATCGGAATAGACCTGGTGCAGGAGCCATGCGAGGAACGAAGCCAGCGTGATGGAAATGCCCGATGCGGACCATTGCAGGCTTGAATACAGCCCGCGCCGTGCGGGATTGCGTTCCGACAGCATGGCTGCGGCGGTGCCGAATTCGCCACCGGCGGCAAACCCCTGCGTCAGGCGCGACAGCACGATCCCCACGGACGCCACCGGCCCCAGCGTGGCATAGGATGGCATCAGGGCCAGCAGGGCCGTGCCCAGCGTCATCAGCATTGTCGAAAGCACGAGGCCACGCCTGCGTCCGTTGCGATCCGCATAGGACCCCAGCCACGCGGCACCAAGCGGCCGCGCCACCATGGCAATCCCGAAGCTGCCGAAACTGGCGATCAGCGACAGGGATGAATGGCGATCGGCAACGGGAAAGAAAAGGTGGGAGAACGTGACGGCAAACAGGCCATATAGCATCAGGTCGTACCACTCCAGCGCGGAACCCAGCGCGGTCGCCGTGATGGCCAGCCATGACGGCTGCGTCCTGACAGTTGGCAAGATACCGTTCTCCATCACATTCTCCATATTGGTCTGCCCCTTCCCGCGCTGCCCCTTGTCACATGGCCGGCCACATCCCTCAGAAACCGGTCGAGACGGAGACCATTCCCGAAAAACGTCCGCCCGTGATGTAGGTGGGTGATGCCCCGGCAATCTGTGTCGTGCCATTCATGGCCGTCGTCGCCTTGGCGTTCGAGGTCAGCCCCCATGCGCCAGAGAGGTATTTTTCGTTCCCCATGTTGATGAGGTTCAGCTGGATCTGGGGACGCTTGAGAAAAGCGATATCGCGGAAACGGTATCCCAGCCCGAGATTGGCGGTTTCATAGGACGGGATCTTCTGGTCATTCATGAAGGTCGAATATTCGGACCCGATGTAGTTGAACGAGAAATTGCCAAATACCGCGCCATCATCATACGACAGCCCGATCGAGCCCGAGAATTTGGGGCTGAGGACAGCCGTCTTTCCCTTGGTGGGCAGGTAGGTGCCGCTGACCGGCAGGTTGCTGTCGATGGTCGCATGCAGGAACTGCCCCGACAGGTAGGGGGCGAAATGATGCCACCGTGGCAGGCTGATTTCCCCGCTGATCCCCCGCGTGGTCTGCCCTCCCGCGCTGATGGAGGACGTAATGGTCGTCCCCCCGACAAGCGAGTTGCTGGTAATCTGGCGGTTCGTGAAGTTGTAGTTGAACAGGGCAAGCGAGAGATTGAAGTATTTCCCGTAATGCCGGTAGCCGAGTTCCTCGGCGATCGAGAATTCCGGCTTGATCGCACCCAGCGTATGCTGGCTCGTCATCTTGCCGGTGGTCGTGTTGAACATGTCGATCGACGGGGTGACGGCGGCGGCCTCGCGGAAGGCCGTCGTTGCATTGAAATAGACCTGGTCGCGCGGGTTGATCTGGAAGCTGATCGCCGCACGGGGCAGCGGTTCCGCATCACTGAACCCGGTCTGGTACTGGGCGCCGGGGATCTGGTTGGTGGCGGTGCGTGTCAGCATGACTTCCTTGAACCCTGCCGAGACTTTCAGCCGATCATGCAGGAAGGAATAGGTATCGGCAATCGTCAGCGCATTGGTCTGCTGGATCACATGGGCGTTCCATTGCAGCAACCGCTGCCCGTTCTGCGTCAGGACAGGATCCGCGCCCCATTTGTTGGTCACGTTCCCCGCCGCGTCCGGAATTGTATAGGAGGGATCTTCGGTATAGTTGACGTAGGAATACCAGTACCCGACCTGCAGGTCGTTATGCCCGGCCTTCCAGTCCAGTCCGGTATTCAGGCCGAAGGTGGATTCCGTGAAATGGTCGACGGATTCCGCAACCGTGCTGGCGGGCGTGCCGGCGGGAAACTGCAACGTGCCGGCGGATTCCGTTCCCAGGTGCTCTCCCGTCTGGGTCAGCGTGGAGCCGCCATTGAGCACCCCGTCCACGTCGAAGATATAGGGCGTCGCCGTCAGGGTCAGGTTGTGGCCCAGGTTGAATTTCATGTTCACGCCAGCACGCGCATGCCGCCATTCGTACTGGTGGAACTTGTAATAATTGGTATTTTTCCCGGTATATGTCCGGCTGTAATTGTAATCCCACTTCATGGTGTTCCACTGTTCCATGGTGGGATAGGTATAAAGGTCTTCGGCCACATCATTATAGGACATGAAGGCGGAAATATGGTTCCCCTCCCCCCAGTCCTTGGCGGCCTTGAAATCCAGGTGCCACCGGTTGAGGCCGCCGGGACCGCGCCAGTTGGTGGCCGTGGTATCGGAAAACGAGACATAGGAGCGCACGCCGCTGTGCCCGATCTCACCCGTGTCGAAACGGGCGAATTCACGCTTGAGGTCATTGCCGCCATAAGTCAGGTCGAGATACCCGCCCATCCGCCGCGCGGGATCGCGCAGTTTCGCACTGATCAGTCCCCCCACCGCGCTGTAGGTCGGGGCCATGATGTCGGGGGAACCGGGGGTGACCGTGATGGAGGCCAGGTTTTCCGTATCCGCCCATCCAGATGACGTGGGATTGTAATACAGCACGTCGGAGGGATTCATGCCCTCCAGTTCATACCCCAGCTCGTTCTGGTTCATCCCGCGGATTGAAACGCTCATCCGGTCGGTGGCCCCGGTCGGGTCGGCGGTGGCGACAATGACGCCGGGTGTATTGCGCACAAGGTTGAGGGCGTTGGTCGTGGGCGACTGCGAAGCGATATAGTCACGCGTCACGCCACTTTTCGAGAACGGGTCGCTCTGCCGTGGCATCAACCCGCCACCCGGCGTCGTCCCGGTCACGCCGTTTGGCGTTACCCGCCTGACGACATTTATTTTTTCCGGCGCGGCCTGATGCGCCTGCACGCCTGCCTGCCCTTCCGTCCGGTGCGGTGTACCGTTCGGTTCATGCGCCGATGCCGTGACACGCGAAGGGCGCGCCTGCTGCCGTGTCGTGGCGGGCGCGCCCTGCGCGAAAGCTGCGCACATGCCCTGCCCGTTCACCAGGACAGCCGCACCGAGAAATAGAAGATGCCTGTGATTCACAGAAAGACGATGCACGTAACTCTCCTGCGGCAAGAAGTTATGGCGTTTTTCCGGTCATCCACCCACGCTGCGGAAGCAGTCAGCGCGGCACCGGCAAGCTCGTTCAGTATACGCGAAATCCGTTTCCCAGCCCTGTCGGGGCCGAAGTGACATTTGGATGCTAATTCAAAACAAACTTTAATGTCGAGGAGATTCTCAACGGAAAATGGCGGATATGGGCGTAATTACACGCGTTATTCAATTAATCCGTTATAAAGAAATGGAAAAACATCCTACATTCCGCAACCACGGGATTTCCGCTCGGTATACAACGAATCGTTTCGAAATGCGTCCGTGAAATCAGTGCCTTCCTGGAAGGAATCCGGACATTTTTAAAAAACCATTACATAACAATGAATTATTTTATCACTATCGAAAAATACGGCAATTCTTTTCCGTATGCCGAAAATGCAATCGACAGCAATATCAGCCCCATGATACTCATGCTGGACCTACCTTGAAACCGCGCGATACGGGCAATTTCATGCTGAACTCTGTCACTCCGCATACCGGGGAAGAACTTTACGCCATCCTGCGGCGTGACATGATCGACAGCAGGGCCAAGGGGGGCACTGTCCTTCAGGAACAGAAAATCGCGGAACAGTACGGTGTCAGCAGGACCCCGGTGCGTGAAGCGCTGCAGCGACTGCACCAGGACAACCTGATCGGGCGCAAGGGGCGCTTTTATGTCATCACGTCCCCTTCGCACGAACAGATCCTTGAAATTTACGAGTTCCGCGAGGCGATAGAGGCATCCTCCGTCGTCCTGTGCTGCCAGCGCGCCACGGCAGCGGAAATCACCGCGATCGAACACCATCTCGACGCCCAGTTCCGCGCGGCGGAACAGGGGCATTTCTATGAATTCGAGCGACTGGACACATTGTTCCATGTCGCCATTGCCGATGGTTCGCACAACAGGCTGCTGCGCCACCAACTGGAAATCAGTTATGACCAGATCTGGTTCTCGCGCGTGGGGAACCTGGTCTCCCTGCCCGACTATTCCGTGGAGGCCACGCTCTCCAGCCACCAGCGCATCATGTCGGCAATACAGCGCCGCGACGTGGATGTCGCACGCGCGGAAATGAACAGCCACCTGCGCAGCGCGATCGAGTTGAGCCAGCGTGCCTGCGCGTCGCGCCGGCGGCTGCCACGCGGCAAAAAGGGCGGTACCCCATCATGAGACATGGCATGCGCCCCGCCGCAGGCTTCCGCCCACGCGCGGGACAGGCATGCCATTCCCCCAGCGGCAGTAGGTACATGCGGCAATGAACACACATGATGACCTGTCGGCGATATTCGCGCAGTACGGCAACCTTTCCCGGCCGTTCGCAAGGATGCCCCCCAAGGAAGCGCTGGCCATAGCACAGGAACATTATGGCGCCAGCGGTGACATCCGCCACCTGCCAACGGAAAAGGACGATACGTTCCATATCCGCACCCCCCCCCGGGCACGGCTTCATCATGAAGGTGGAACACCCGTGCGAACCACGCGGGGATGTGGCATTCCAGACGGCCCTGCTTGACGACCTGCAGGACCGCGCGCCCGACCTGCCTGTCCCGCGCGTGATCCGCACGCGCCACGGTGCCCCCATCCTTGTGCACACCGACCGCGCCGGGCAGGAGCGCCAGATACGGCTCCTGTCCTACCTGGAAGGGGTGCCGCTCGACCATATCCCGACATCGGCGGCCGGGCGGCGCAGGATCGGCGCCCAGCTGGCGCGACTGCGGCACGCGCTGTCCGGTTTCAGCCATCCCGGCGGCGACCGGGCCGTCATCTGGGACGTGCGCCGCCTGCCCGACCTGCGCCCCCTGCTGTCCCTTGTGGAGGACCCCGCGCACCGTGCGTGCGCGCAGGCGGCGATGACGCGCTTCATCGGCCTGCTGCCGGAGATCATGGGCCTGCGCACCCAGATCCTGCATAATGACTTCAACCGCTCCAACATCCTCGCCCGCGCGCAAGATGATGAAACCCTTGCCGGGATCATAGATTTTGGCGATGCGCTGCGCACCGCCATCGCCATTGACGTGTCCACGGCGATGGTGAACCAACTGCCCCAGAACGTGACTGCGGATGCCGCCACCTTCCTGTCTGCCCCGCGCGATGTACTGCATGGATATCTGGAACATGCCGACCTGCACCATGCGGAGGTCAGGATGCTGGGCCACCTGCTCATGGCGCGCCTGCTGACGCGCGCGCTCATCACCACATGGCGTGCCGGGGTGTTTTCCGAAAACCGCGCCTATATCACGCGACATTCGCAGGCGACGTGGGCGCAGCTTGCATGGTTCACCGCACGTGACGCCGACACGGTCCCGGACCTTTTCGTTTCGGACATACCTACCTCAAACCGCATGGGATGCACGGCATGACTGCAAAGCCCCCGACCCTGGGCCGCATGGTGAATGGTTTCGACCCGGCCGCACCATCGGACATGGACGAACGGACGCGCGAGGATATCGCCAGACGCCAGAAACTGCTTGGCCCTGCCTACCGCCTGTTCTACCGCACGCCGGTCCAGGTGGACCATGGCAGGGGTGTCCACCTGTATGACCGCGACAACAACGAATACCTGGATGCTTACAACAACGTCGCCTCGGTAGGGCATGCCAACGCGCATGTCACCGACGCCATCATGGCGCAGGCGCGGCGACTGTGCACGCATACGCGCTATCTCCAGGATGGGATCGTGGAATATGCGGCCAGCCTCCTGCCCTCCTTTGGCGGCCGTATCGCCAGTGACGGCCACATGATGTTCACCTGCACCGGATCGGAAGCCAACGACCTGGCGATGCAGATCGCCATGCACCGCACGGGCAACCGGGGCATCATCATCACGTCGGAGGCCTATCACGGCAATTCCTACCTGACGTCGCGCTTTTCCCCCTCGCTTGGTGAAGGTGCGCCCCTGGGAACGTGGGTGCGCCGCGTGTCCACGCCGGATTCCTACCGCATCCCCCCGGCAGAGATCGCCGCGCGCATGGTGCGCGAGGTCACGGCCCAGATCGAGGACCTGCAACGGCGCGGCGAAGGCATCGCCGCCTTCATTGCGGATTCCGTCTTTTCATCTGACGGGATCTACACCACCCCGGTCGATATCCTGCCTCAGGTCGCCAGGGTCGTGCATGCGGCAGGCGGCCTGATGATCGCCGATGAGGTCCAGTCCGGTTTCGCCCGCACGGGGGAGCGGTTCTGGGGATACCAGAGGCATGGGCTGGACCCGGACATCGTGACGCTGGGCAAGCCGATGGGCAATGGCTACCCGGTGGCGGGACTGGCGGTGACGCATGACGCCGTCGCCGCGTTCGGTCGCGACCGGCGTTATTTCAACACCTTCGGCGGCAACAGCGTGGCCATCGCCGCCGCGGGCGCGACACTGGAGGTCATCCGCAGCGAAGGACTGCAGGAGAATGCGCGCGACGTTGGCGCGTTCATGCGGCAGGAATTGCGGAACATCATGGCCGATGCCCCCTGTATCGGGGATGTGCGTGGCGCGGGACTGTATATCGGCGTGGAAGTCGTCCATCCGGGCACGATGCTGGCCGACCCTGCGACGGCCGCCCGGATCGTCAATGCCCTGCGGGAGCGGCGCATCCTGATTTCCGCGACAGGCCATGACGCGAACATCCTCAAGATCCGCCCGCCGCTCATCTTCTCACGCGCGGATGCACGGCAACTGTGCGATGCGCTCCATGCCATCATCAGGGATGGCGGGCAGACATGACATCGACAGGGTTCTGAAAAATCGGAAATACGTACGGACTGGATAAACCTGACATGAATACTTCATCAGTCACCAGTTGTGACGTCGTGGTGGTCGGCGCTGGAATTGCCGGCCTGACTGTCGCGCTGGAATTGAAACGTCGTGGCCTGAATGTCGTCGTCCTTGACAAGGGCGCGCCGGGATATGAGCAGTCCAGCCGCAACTGGGGCTGGGTCAGGAGCATAAGCCAGGACCCGCATGAAATCGAACTGTCGCTCGACAGTCGCGCGCAGTGGCAGGAATGGGCACGGCAGGGGGATTTCGGCTACCGGCAGTGCGGCCTCATCTCGCTTGCGCGCAATACGGCCGAAATGAACAGCCTGCTGGAATGGAAACGCTCCGTCGGGTCCTTTGCCGATGACATCGAAACGCTGGGCCCGCAGGCCATCCGCCAGCACCTTGCGCAATCGCGGGGGAAATGGGTCGGCGCGCTTTACAGTTCCCACGATGGCGTTGCGGAACCCGACCGCACGATGGCCTTCCTGATGGACCTGGCGCTGCGCGAACAGATCGTGATCGAGTCCAATATCGCGGTCAAGGCGATTGATGTCGCCGGTGGCAGGGTGCAGGGCGTCATTACGGAAACGGGGCGCATCGCCGCGCCCCAGGTTGTCGTTGCGACCGGAATATGGTCACGCTGGCTGTGCGAGGGGATCGGCATCGCGCTTCCCCAACTGCGCGTCATCGCCTCGGTCATGCGGACAACGCCGGTGCCCGACGGGCCGGAACCTGTGGTTGCCTCCTCCAGCTTTTCGGTGCGCCGGCGCATGGATGGCGGCTATACCGTGGCGCAGCGCAATTCGTCGATTTCCTACATCACCCCGGATACGTTCAGGTTCCTGAAGCTGTTTTTCCCGGCTTTCCTCAAGCAGCACAGGCTTCTTTCGGTGCGTCTGGGCGCACCGTTTGTCGAACATCTGCAACTGGACCGGCAGTTTGGCGCGGGAAAAGCCAATCCGTTCGAAATCTTCCGCCGCTGCGACCCCGCGCCCGACCGCAAAACCCTGCTGCGCACCATGGCGCGCCTGCGCGATGACATGCCGGTTTTCCGGCAGGCGCGGATCATGGACATGTGGGCCGGCGTCATTGATGTCACGCCGGATTCACGCCCCATCATTTCGGATGTCGCAGGCTGCCCCGGCCTCTATCTCTCGACCGGGTATTCCGCGCACGGGTTCGGGCTGGCGCCGGGGGCCGGCAGGCTTGCGGCGGACATCGTGACCGATACCGCGGGCTGGCGTGAACGCGCCAGGGCCTTTTCCCTCTCCCGCTTCTGAGCACGCACGACCGGGGAAGGGAAAAACCGGACATCCCTTCCCCGGTCGCAGGGTTCATCCGCGCAAACGGACCATTTTCCACAATCCCTGCGCAGGCAGGGAACATTGCCACCTGATGGTGCAAGACGGTTCATCCCGACGGGGCGGGAACAACCTGCAGACCATACTGCTCCTCATAGACGATGACAACGTCCTCCCCCTTTTAGTTGCGTCCGTGCCCGCTCATCGCACCCTCACCTTCATGCAGTACAAGCAGAAGGAACCTGTCCTCCGCCTCGCGTTCCCAGCGCGACCAACCGGCGCGCGCATGGGCCACGGCTTCCGCAAGGCCCTGTGCGACCGGGCAGGATGCAAGGGTATGCCGCGCTACGGAGACTTCCGACAGCGACCACGCCTGCCGCCATGCCTGTGGCGCGGCAAGGCTGGCGTCCCGTACCGCCGCCCATGGCCAGACCTGTCCCTCTCGCACGACGGCCAGGCGCACGGTGACATGGGGACGCTCCTCCAGCCGTGTGGGCGTGCGGACATCACTGTCCCAGAATGCGGCCTCGGGCACATAGCCCATTTCGTAATTCAGCACGTTGCGCCGTGCCGCGTCCCCTGCGGCAAACCCCTTTCCCGCCGCCCGGTCACTTGCCGCCATCAGTCCGGGCGGCACATCGGAAGGATCCCCTGCTTCCTCGATCAGCGCGCGGATGCTGCCGGGTGTGTCGATGCGCCCCGCACGCAGCAAAGCCCGTGCCGTGCGCCACAGCAGCGCGGGGTCGCGATATACCCCCGCCGTCCCCGGCAGGACCCGTGCCAGCCATTGCGGGTCGGGGTCCGCGACCGGGTCGGGGGAGAGGATGCACACCTCCTCCCGATCCACCGGACGCGCGGCGCGGGCATGGCGGCGCAGGCGCCCGGCGCGCTGGATAATCAGGTCCATCGGCGCAAGGTCCGTGCACAGGACATCGAAATCAAGGTCCAGCGACTGCTCGATCACCTGGCTTGCGACCAGCACCCCGGCGCGCGCGGCGGCGGGACCGTCCTTTCCGAAACGCGCCAGCACGTCACGCTCGATGGCAAGGCGGTCCACCATGGCAAAACGCGCGTGAAAGACCATGACGCCGATCCCTTCGCGCGCCAGCGCCTTTGCCGCGGCAATGACGTCATCCACCGTATTGCGCACCCACGCCACGGCCGCCCCCTGGGCCGCCGCCGCCGCGACCTCCGCCATGGCGGCGCGTTCATCCCCCAGTCGCCGCACGGCAATGCTGCGTGCAAGGCCGGGACGCGGCGCGCAGGGCAGTTCCCGCACCCCATCGCCCCCCGCCATGGTGACAAGCGGATAGGTGGTGTTCGACAGCGGGACACTCCCGTCCAGCCCCAGCCCCTGCCGGAACGCGTCCACAAGCTTCTGGCGCACGGCCATGGTCAGTGTGGCGGAAAGGAGGATGGCCGAACCGCCCATCGCCGCATGGAACCGCAGCAGGGCTGCCATCTCCTCCAGCATGTAGGGGTCATAGGCATGGCATTCATCCACCAGCAGCACCTTGCCCGCCAGCCCGGCCAGCCGGACGGTGGCGAAACGGACCGGCAGCACCGCCATCAGCGCCTGGTCGATGGTGCCCACCCCCACCTGTGCCAGCAGGGCACGGCGCGCCTCGCTCCCCAGCCACGCAGTGCAGCAGATTTCGGCCTCCTCGCTGCGTTGCGCCGATACCGCGCGCGCGTCCAGCCCGTCATCGGGGGCCACGGCGGCGGCGAACCGCCCGTCCAGCAGCGCGCGCCCGTGCGCCAGCGCAAGGGAGGGATGCGACGAAGGCTGGAATAGGCCACGATAGGCCACGGCCAGTCGGTCGAACATGGCGTTTGCCGTCGCCATGGTCGGCAGCGCCACGAACAGTCCCCGCGCATGGCCCGACGCCATCAGGCGATGCGCGGCAATCATGGCGGCCTCGGTCTTGCCCGATCCGGTCATGTCCTCGATCACCAGCAGGCACGGCCCGGCAGGCAGGGAAATGCCCTCCATCATCGCCTGCACCGGCGACGGGGCACCGATATGGGGAAACAGGTGCCCGATCCCCGCAAAGGGAGCGACCTGCACCGGCCCAAGCCCCGCACACGCGATCGCCGCCTGTGCCCGGGGCAGCGCCCGGTTCCAGAAATACCCCGCGGCATCATGCACCGCGTCAGGCGTGACATAGGGGAACCAGCGCGCGCGTGAGCCAATCCAGTCCGCCTCGATCGTCAGCGCGGCCAGTTTCCATTGCAGTTGCACCAGTTGCCCGGATGGCATCCATGCAATGGGGGGTGGGCGGAAAATGTCGAACAGCAGCCGCACAAGGTGCCGCGCCATCACCGCACAGGGCGTCCGCTTCAGGTGGCGCGCCCTTCCCTGCCCCGCCGAAACCGGGCTGCCATGATGCGCGGCAATGGCGTGCCAGAGGTGCCGCTTCTCGGAAGGCAGCCATGCGGAGCCATCATCCGCCGCACCAAATAGCGGGGCCAGCGCATCTTCGCAGACCTGGTCGAGCAGAAGCAGCCCGTCCACGTCATGGCGCGCATCCACGACCTCCGCGGGACAGGGGCCAAGTGCGCGCACGGGCCAGCACGCAGGCACCTTGTGCTGGAAGGCGGGGGTCAGTTTGCCAATGTCGTGCAGCGCCACCAGCATGCCAAGCTGCCGGCGGTCCAGTCCCGGACATTCGCTGCCCGGCAGCATGATGGCGACCGCAGCCACATCGAGCATATGCGCGACAAGCGGGTGGTACGCAGGCCCGGCACCACCGTCCGCGCCATCCGGCCGGGCCTTGCCCCAGAAAAATCCCAACGCGTCTTCGTGCTCGCCCGCCATGTCCCCAAACATCCTGCCCGCCTTCCCCGGCATGACTTCACCTGCCGGGCGACATCCGGCACCAGCGTAGCCCGTTACAACAATATACGATAGGTTGTGCTGATGTTGGCAGGTCGTGGACTCCTTATGGAACAGGGACATCCACAGGAAGGAGACATGATGGCTCTACGGTTGGGCGGCACGACGATCAAGTCCTGGTTCCAGTATCGATGCGAACGCAAGACCCGCCATGAAATGGAAATGGGGTCGGACGTTGAAAGGAAGCACAGGGGCCCCAACACCTCCCCCGCCAGATGGGCCATGCTCGGCGTGGAATATGAAAAGCAGGTCATTGCGGAACTGAAGAAAAAGATGGGGGAACATTTCATCCAGTTTCCTTCCTCCCATGATCACAATCCGGCCGTCAGGACCCTGTCGGCCGCCATGCGTCAGTTCCTGACCGAAGACAATGGACAACAGACCCTGATCGCCCAGCCGAACCTGGGGTTCGAGCAGTCCGATGCCGCCATCGGGGGAAACGGCACCCTCCTGATCGGTGGCAGCATTCCCGACCTGATCTGGCGTATCCCGTCCCCTGACGGCCCTCCCCGCTTCCAGATCGTCGATATCAAGGCGACCCGCGCCGCCACGTCCTTCCACAAGATGCAGGTCGCATTCTATGCGCTGCTGCTGCGCTCGATCCTGGCCGACCTTGCGGAAGAAGGGTACGAGGTGGGGTCCGTGCACCCCGAAGGCGAAATCTGGCATATTCCCGAGGACGGCAGCGCGGAAGGCGCGCAGGCCCGGCATGAGGCTTTCCTCCTTGCCCCCTACATGCATGCGGTTGCGGAATTCTGCCGCAAGACCGCCCCGCGCATCGCCGCCAGGACATTGACGCCGACGCAGGATGACACTTTTTTCCATATTTATTACAAATGTGAGCAGTGCGCCTACCTGCGCTCCTACTGCATGACGGCCATCGCCCCCACACGGCCGCCCGGCCAGCGTGACATTTCCGCGGTTGCAGGGCTGAGCCAGGAATCGAAACGCACCCTTGTGTCCCATGGCATCCGTACGGTGGCGCAGCTTGCGGACTGCGCCACCGTGATACGCCGCATGGATAACGCGGGATGGATACTGTCGCGGCGTGGAGATACGCTGATCGAACGCGCCCGCGCCCTGCGTGACGACGAGATCATACAGAAGCCCGATGCCTGCACGTTCCTGATGCCCCCGCGCGTGGATGTCGCAGTCTATCTTGTCGCGGATCTCGACCCGGTCGATGACATGCTGGTCACGCTGGGCTACCGCCTTGTCGACAGGTCAGGCAGGCCCGATACGATCGAAGTCCTGTCGACCTCGCGGCGGGACATGGAAACTGCCGCACTGATCCGGGTATTTGGCCAACTGCAGGCGGACCTAGCGGCGATCGACCGCCATAATGCCGCGATCCATGACCCCGCCGCGCCGGACAATCTTTACGTCCATATCTTCATTTATGAAATGGCAGAGGCCACAGCCCTGCAGAATGCCGTAAGGCGCCATCTGGACAACGCCGCCGTGCGCAGTGGCCTGCTGAACATGATCCGGCTGTTCCCGCCGGAGGAGCTGATCCCCGAACCCGAACTGCGCGGCATCCAGCACCTGCCGGCCTGCGCGCTGCGCAACGTCATGGAACAGCTTTTCGCGTTGCCGGTCACCGTGTCCTATGACCTGCGGCAGGTTTCACATGCCCTTTGCGCCAAGGGCCGGATCAGGACCGAATACGCACCGCAGAAAAGGTTTGAACGGCCCTTTTCGTCGCTCCTGTCCATCGATATCGCCCGTGACCTGCGCGAAGGCCGGGGCGGGGCGCATATGAAACAGGCTGTCGAAGCGGACGTGCGTGCGCGCCTTGATGCCATGCAGGCGATCACCGAATGGCTGCTTGAGGAAAACGCCAGGCACATGGCCCACGGGCAGATGCCTTTCCTGCAACTGAACAAGAAACCGTTCCGCCTCCAGCAAAGTTTCAATCCGTTTGCCATGGGGGAAATCGACACCCTCCAGGCCTTTGAACTGCTTGAAAACCGCAGCGGGCTGCTGGAAACCCTCGTACGCCTTGCCAATCCCGCGCAACAGCGGCGCGACGCACGGCGCGCCATCGGCCCGATGCGCATGATTGACCCCGATGGCATCCGGCAGATCGCACAGCGCGATCCGTCCGCCACAAACGGCAGGGACATGGTCTTGCTGAAATTCGCTGTCCCCGACATGGACATGACCGATCTGACGCCCGGTACGTTCGGCCTTGTCCTGAGTGACGGCGCGCCACGGCACCTGCTGGATCAGGCGCTCTGGCCCGGACTGGCATGCGACCTGCGCTTCGCCGCGCCGGGAGAGGTGACGCTCCGCATGCGCCGGTCCGTTTTCTGCGGCGAGGATTTCCAGGAAATGCTGAACCGGACGGACCCGCGTCAATGGTGGCTCGACCAGGTTTTCGTTGACGTCAATTCCCCCAAATCACTCGCGTTCCTCAACTTCCTCAACGCGCAGGACACGCCATGAGCACCGCCAGAGATATCCTGAAATTCCTGCGTTTCCCCCAGGAATTCGCGGATTCGGTACAGGATCCCGAAATCTGGCGCGCGGCCCTGGATGAATTCGCGCGGCCTTCCATCGCGGCACATCACGACCGTGACCTGCGCCCCGCGCAGGAAGACGCATGGCGCCGCCTGGCCGACAATCGCGTGGGACTGGTTCTCGGCCCGCCGGGCACGGGGAAAACCCACCTGCTGGCATGGATGATCACGGCCTATGCCGCCAGCCGCAGGAAAGCGGGCCTGCCAGCACGGATTTTCGTGACCGCGTTTACAAGGAATGCCGTCGGAAATGTCCTGAAAAACGTCGCAAAAATCAGGAAGGTCCATGATCGCCGCGCCCCTGCCCCGCTTTTCTACGGGACGCCGCCAGATGACGGCGTGGCAGAGGGGGTCGTCGCGGTTCCCCGTGATGAGGACACGCGGATCATCGAGGCCATCGGCAGCAATGACACGGTCATTGGCGGGACGATCTGGTCGCTGTACCGACTGATCAACAGGCCCGACCGGCTGCCGCGCGCAATGAACCCGAACGGGCCGACAGCGGAACTGTTCGACCTGATCTGTATCGACGAAGCCTCCCAGATGGTCCTGAGCCATGGTCTGATGGCGCTGGCGGGTATGGCGCCTGCCTGCCGGGTGGTGGTCTGTGGCGATGACCGCCAACTCCCGCCCGTGCGCATGATGAAATCGACCCTTGTCGACCAGCACGAGGTGGGGGGATCGCTGTACGCGTTCCTCAAGTCCGCCCGGACGGTGGAATGCGCGCTGAAGGAGACGTTCCGGCTCAATGAACCGCTGACCCGCTTTCCCGAACGCAATTTCTATCCGGGGCAGTACGTATCCGCCGTGCCGTCCGCGCGACTGGCCCTGCGCCCCGACTGGACAAGGGGGCTTGACCGTATCGCCCGCCTCGCCCTCGACCCGGATTCCCCGATTGTCGTCCTTGTCCATGACGGGCCACCTGCAGCCGTCTCCAATCCGTTCGAGGGCATGCTGGCGGCAAGGCTGGCGACGGCACTGGCCGAACGGATCGACGCAGGGGCCGGGGTGCCGGTCACGCCTGCCCTGTTCTGGTCCCGGCTGGCCGCGATCATCAGTCCGCACCGCGCCCACAACGCGACCATCCGTTCCCTGCTGCCCCCCACATGGAAACGCGATGCGTTTGTTGAGACGGTCGATCGCATCCAGGGCAGCGAACGCGATGCGATCATCCTGTCATACTGCGTATCAGACCCGGAATTCGCGCTGGCCGAAGCAGACTTCATCTTTTCGCCGGAACGGCTGAACGTGGCGATCACGCGTGCGCGCACGAAACTGGTCGTGATCGTCAGCAGCAGGCTGCTCGAGACGGTACCGCCAGAGCAGGAGGTCATGGATAACGCGGACCGCCTGCGCAATTTCGTCCTGGGCTGTGACCCGGTGGACGAAATCGAGGCGATGGGCATGTCCGGGCGGCGCATTGCGCTGCAGGTCCGTGCATGCCGTTTCCCCAACGCGCCCCCGATAGAAAGCGAGGATCGCAGCATGGTCAAAATCACACCGCCACAACAGGAACTGACAGAGGAGCAGGCAGCTATCCTCAGGGTCATCCGGCGCCTTGCCGCGCAGGATCGTTATGGCAGCACCCCCCTTTACCGGGTGGGCAGGGAACTGGCCATGTCCAGCGAGCCCTTCGCCCAGGCGCGGATGCTGCACCTGATGGGCTGGATCTGCCTTGACCGGATCACCCCGCGTTCGGAAAAGGGAACGCCGTTCTGGGTCGCGCGTCCCTTCGCGCACGCCCGGCAGGTCTATGACGTGGACCCCGCAAGCGTGCGTGCCCGGATCGCGACCGTCATACAGGATGAACGCACCCACAAATACTGTTACTATGAACAGCTGCGGCGCCGGTTTGCGTGGATGTCCGAAGATGGCACGGACATGCTGCTGCCTGTCATCGAACAGCTGAAGGCCGAAGGCCTGATCCGGATCCATGAGACGCCCACAGGCTTTGCCGTGGAAATGGCGGACGATCAGGCCCCGGTGGACATCGCGCCCGAAGCGGTGGCGGAACCTGAACTGCAGGCCGGTGACTTCGAACTCCTCAACAAGATCGAGGACCTTGATGCCGGGCGGATCAATTTCGGGGTGTATGACGCCTGGACCCCGCCTGCGGCCTTCGCCGGCGCCGATGGCGTGGTGGATGAAAGCGTGGCCGCCGCGCTGGACCGCCTGGAGCGCAACAGCCATATCGTGCGCGGGGACGACGGGCATGTCCGCAGCCGCATGGGCGAAATCGCGCGCGAACTGCGTCACGTCAAGCAGAGGTTCCGCAGCGATGATGCCGGCTCCCGCCCCTATCTGGTCAGGAATGTGAAAGTCGAACTGCAGGACCGCAAACGGCCCCTGCGCGACCGGCCCCTGGTGGATGTGTTTGGCGCGCTGGCGGGTGGTGTGCCCGATGCGCAGCGCATGGCGCTGGAGGGGCTGCGTGCGGCCCTTGTGGCGATGTGGGGCGAGAACGCCATGCTGGCGCGGTTCCAGGAAGAAGGGCTGCATGCCCTGCTGGCCGCATGGCGTGGGGACGGCCCGGCCAGCCATGTCATCGCCGCGGATACGGGATCGGGCAAGACCGAGGCGGCGGTACTGCCGATCATTGCCGCCGCACTGGCCGATCATCTGCAGGGCATCCGGGGCACCCGCGCCATCCTTGCCTATCCACGGGTCCGCCTTGCGGCCAACCAGGCCCAGCGCCTGGCCACCTACCTGGCCGCGCTGGCGCAGGTGCCGGGCATGCCGGTGCTGACGCTGGGGCTGCAGGTGGGCGATGTCCCCAACAGCTTTGGCGGCATGCACCTGCGCCACCAGGACACCTGGCACGACCCGGACATGCCGGTCGGCACATACCGTTTTCCCTTTTTCGGCTGCCCGTCCTGCGGCCATGCCCTGCACCTGCACGCGCAGGCGGGCCATGGCGGGGCGGATGCACTGGTCTGCCCGGAGGGCGACTGGCGATTTGATGGATGGATCGGTTCGAAACAGGGGCTGGGCCAGCATCCCCCGACCCTGTTCCTGCCCACAACCGACAGCCTGCACCAGTGGATGCACGATCCCCGCTATGGGGCGCTGTTTGGCGATGACCCGTCCTTCGCGCCGCCGCGCGCCCTGCTGGCTGATGAAATCCACCTCTATACCCATATCCATGGCGCGCAGGTCGGCATGACGCTGCGCAGGCTTGCGGCACGCGCCCAGAGCGCGGTTCCCGACGGCGCGCCCATGGTCATGATCGGCATGAGCGCCACCATATCCGAGCCCGCGCAGGCGTGGGGCCGCCTGATCGGACGCGCGGAGGTCAATGTGATCCGGCCGGACGCGCAGGGCGTGCAGCACAATCCGCGCAGCCGGGAATATTTCTACTTCGTGCAGCCCGAAATCGAATCCCGCAACGCGGATATCGCCGGGGCCTCCACCACCATCCAGAGCCTGATGTGCCTCAGCCATGGCATGCGCAGGCGTACGGGCAAGGAAGGCGGTTACCGCAGCCTCGTATTCTTTGATTCCATCGACAAGATGCGCCGCCTGCACGGGGCCTATATCGACGCGGAGGAGGAAAAGAGGCTGGCCGCGCTGCGGATCTCCATGTTTGGCGACGATGATGCCGGCACCCCGCAGACACGCTGCTGCGGCACCCCCGACGCATGCCGCAGGTTTGCCGATGGCGAATGCTGGTGGTTCGCCGCCAACGACCCCAACCAGTGTACCGTCCATGGCCATGCCCGCCCCGGCGCGCCGCTCTCCGTCGCGCGTTCGCCCATCTATTCCGGTGTCGGGAGCAATGCGGAAACGCTTGTCAGGAAGGCGGACATCGTCTTTGCCACCTCGGTGCTGGAAGTCGGGTATGATGATCCCGACATCACCCTTGTCTACCAGCATTACGCCCCCCGGAACCTGGCCAGCTTCGTCCAGCGCCGGGGCCGTGGCGGACGTGGCATGGATGACCGCTCCATCACCGCCGTGACGCTGTCGCTCTATTCCCCACGCGACAGCTGGTGGTTCCAGCGGCCACGCGAAATGATCTCGCCCACCGGGTTCCAGATCCCGCTCAACCCCGACAATTTCTTTGTCCGCCGGGGACAGGCGCTGGTCACGCTGTTCGATGGCCTTGCGCGCCGGATCTACCGGACCGGGTGCCACATCAATTTCGCCCGCGTCCAGCCTGACATGCTGCGCGAAGCCGGCCTGCTGGTCGAACGGGTGATGGGGCCCGATGTGTGGCAGGCATTCGGCGCCACCGATGCCGTGACGTTCTGGGACATGGCCATGCAGGCGCAGGAGGAACAGGGACTGACACGTTACCTGTCGCACCTGCGCCAGCACCTGGCTTGGGCCCCCAACCTGCTGTTCGACACGATCAACCTGCCGGCCATGACGGTGGAGGGGCCGGAAATCAACTTCCCGGCGGCGGAGGATATCGGCCTTGCACTGCTGACCATCGCGCCGGGCAACGCGACACGGCGCTACCACCCGTCATGGGTTCACTGGCGCCCGCCCGTGCAGGGACAGGCCCCATGGCTTACGGCGGAGGATTACGACCGCGCCGAACTGCAGGACCTTGGCGGGGACACGCCTGGCGTGCTGGCCCAACTGCCGGTGGATGCCCGCCCCATGCTGGCGGGGGTGCATCCGCGCCTGTGCCGCCCCACGGTGGCGACGCTGCAATGCGTCGGGGAAATGAAGCATGCGCAGTGGTACGGCACGCTGGAATACGACCTTGGGCATCGTCCGCCCATCCGCCATGTCGAGGAACCGGATGCGGCAATCCGGCATGACAGTCGGGGCAGCCTGCGCGGCTTCCTCATGGTCCGGGCCGATGACGCACTGGGGCGCGGAATTGGCGGCGCATCCCCCCTTGCCGGCATGGGCCGGGTCACCGCCTTTACGGGAAGCGCCCGTCACGCCCGTTCGGGCCTGCATGTCGCGCGCGTGTTCTGGGGGGCCGACGCGGAAATCCGCTTTGACAAGCGCGGGGTGGATGCGGTGAACATTTCCCAGACATTCGTGGCCCCCACCGATGGCCGCCCCCTGCTGCATGGCTATCAGGTGGAGACGGAGGGACTGCGCTTCAGCATCGATGAAAGGCGGCTGGAGGCCTGCACAACGGCCATGCTGGACCTGTTCGAGACCAATGCGGGAGAGCGGTGCTGGCACAAGACGCAGTTCCTGCGCTACCTCATCAACAGCAAGGGGCGCACCCTGGGCTTCGGGATCAATCACCTGCGTATCGCGGCCGACCTCCTTGCCACCGGCATCAGCATCCCGGGCTTCCGCCGTCGCCTGCGCCACCTGATCCGGTTCTGGAATCCCGCCGCGCTGGAATCGCTGTTTGATGACATACGCGACGACCTGCTGGCCCAGCATCCGCTGCTGACGCCCAACCGGGTTGCCGGTGCAGCCGAAGCCCTGTCTGACGAGCGTTTCCGCACCCTGCTTGATGAAAGCCTGCGCGCGCTGGACAACAAGGCGGACATGGAGGCCTACCTACGCAGCACCATCCTGCATGGCCTGCTTGCACGCCTGCGCCTGCTGGCGGCGCAGGTGGGCCAGGGCGATGAACGCCAGTTGCTGGGCCATGCCCGCCTGCCCCTGCAGTTCGGGGAGGAAGCGTCCTGCGAACTGACGGTTTCCGAGGCAGGTTCGGGCGGCGATGGCACAATCCGGGGCGTGATCGACAACTGGGCCATGGTGGAGGAACTGGTGGCCTCCGGCTATCTCGCGACCTGTCCCAATGCCGATGAGGACGCGATGCAGCAGCGTTTCTGGGACATGCGCGCCCATCATGAACGCTGGCGCCAGCATGACCCGCACGATCCCGGCACCTTTGCTGCGATCGCGCGCGAACTGACCGGCGACGCCACGGCCACGCACCTGTCCCCCGGCGTGATCCGCACCCTGTTCGGGCAGGAGACGATCGGCCACGAACAGCTGGCCGTTTATGACATCGCAACGGAAATCGAGACGGTGCGCCAGCAGGCCACGGCCGATTTCGGGCGCGCGGTTTTCGGGTGGGAACTGGCCTCGGCTGTCGTCATGCGGGCGCGGACGGCCGACCTGCCCGCACTGCAGCGGACGTCGGACATGTTCGCCGCGGATATCGTGGACCCGGAGGACGCCATGAACCCCGAAACGCGGCTGGCGGAACTGGTCTACCGGCTTGGCGCGCCGCTATGCGTGGATGGGTGTCGCGGCTGCGTCCATCAGGCCAGCGACCTGATGGATGATACCATGATGGAAGCCAGCATGAGCCGGCGCATGGTGCAGCGCTTCATGGCGACAGGCGTCAGCGCGGCCTGACCACGAAATCCTCCAGCGCCCCATGCTCCGCCAGCCATTGCACGACATCGGGGGTCACCATCGCCAGGGTGGCCCTCTCCTCGACAAGGGCGGCGATGAATCCCCCGACCTCGCCATCGGGGATGCGGGTGGAGCGTTCGCGCTGGAGGGCGTCGAGTTCGGCAAGCCGGGTCCGCAGGCCCGACAGCATCTCCGCCACGGTACCCTGGGTGGCAAGCTGCATCCCCTGCTGCGCGCAGGCGACCAGGCGCTCCCCCAGATTGTCGGGAACGTGCATCTGCGTCAGCAGCTTCCCGATGCCGACCTGGGGCTGGAAGCGTTCCGCGGTGAAGACCCGGCAGCGTTCGCGCAGCGCATGTTCCAGACGCCCCACCGCAGGTATCAGGGTGCGCCGGTATTCGTCCGTCGCCGTATGGAGCACCTCCGGGTCCGACACATTTTCAAGTTCCTCCCCGATCTCCAGCGCCGCGTCCCGGACTTCATCCAGAAGATCGCTGCTGCATTCCAGCACATCGGCCAGTTCCATCAGGGTCCTGATCCGCTGGATCTGCTGCGGTGCGGCGCGGAGGGCCTGCACCGCCTCGCGCAGGCGTTCACCAAGTTTCCGGCGCTCCACAGCCGAAGGCAGCTGCGGTAGCAGGTCCTCGACCTGCTTCAGGCTCCAGGTCATTTCGCCAACGTCATCCATGGCCCGCCACCTCCTTCAGGTCGTGTCCGATTGCATGTACCGCACTCAGCGAGCCCAGTCCCTGCGCTTCCGCCACGCAGTCATGGGCAGGGGTGTAAAGCTGCCTGAGCACATCCGTGCCTGATTGCGTGACCTTCAGGAATTCCTCCAGATTGCGTGACGGGACACGGGCCAGCCAGCCGAGCTTGACGGGTTTGGGATAATCCGCAGGCATCTCCCCATCAAGGACATCGCAGATCAGTTCCTCCAACTGCGTGGGGGCGCCCTCTTCAATCCGGGGGGCAAGGCGCGCATACTCCTCCATCCATTCCGCGACCCGGACTGGAATGACGGCGGGAAGCAGGTCCGAGATCGCGGTAATGCACGCCTTCATACGGTCAAGGTGATGGACAATCCCGTCCCGCTCCAGCATGTCCGACAGTGCCTGCACCCGATCATTCAGCTGCCGCGTTTCAGTGCGGTTGATCCGCATCAGCCTGTCATCCGACAGCTTCGCCAGTTCGCAGACACGCCTGAACAGGTCGGGCATGCGACGGGTCATGGCCTGCGGATCCGGGAACGGATCGAATTCGCCGTTCTCCATGAAACGCGCCACGGCACCGGTCAGTACGCTGGCATCGACAAGTGTCTGGTCCTCCCTTGCCCCCTCCTCGGACACCGGCAGGGCAAGCATTTCGTTCAGGAGCTGGCGTATATACCCAGACCTCGTATTACTTGCGTTCAGCAATTCCTGCCATGGGGCGCAACGTGTGCCGATATCCGTTCGCGGGTCCGGTTCGTCCTCCAGGACGGCCCGGATCTGGGCCAGGACCGGCGCGGTGGGCGAGACCGTTCCACGCAGCCAGGCCCGGAGCAGCAGGACCTGCGCAAAGGTGGCAACCGGCTGCCAGCGCTTTCCCCCTTCCGGCAGCGGGATATGGCGATCGAGGTACTGCGATGCCTCCTGCGCCATATGCCGCATCATGGCGGCAAGGTTATGCAGGTGGTAGGACACGTCCGCAGACGTCATGTCCCTGTCCTGCCGCAGGGCGATGTAAGCCTCCAGCCCCTTTACCACCCATTCTTCGGGCCGGATGACGAAGTAGTCCCGCGTCCCGTCCATGCGGCTTTGCACCTTGAGCATATCGGGCGTGATGATGCTGGTCACGAGCTTCACCGGATAGCCCAGCTGGCGCAGGTTCAGCTTAGAAAATATTTCCCCGTATACCAAGGTGTTCCACTGGCTGATATCCTCCATGACCCCTGTCTGCTGCCATGCGCGGATCTGCTTGCGCATCTGCTCGAGCCTGGGGATACTCGTCCGCCTTGGCCGCAGCTTCTCGCCCGTGGCAAGGGCGGACGACGGCGCACGCCTTGGCATCGCGGGAGCCTGCGGCGCCGGCCCCGAGGCGGGGGCGGAATCCGGTGCCGGTGCCGGGGCAGTGACGGGAAGTTCGTCCGGGGCGGGCACGTCAATGATCGGCAGGGGATCGGACGTTGGCGCGGCAGTTGCGCTCTCGCTCCCGATCCACGGCAGGCCGAAGGCGTCGAACAGGTGGCGGCTCATGCCTGCAAACGCCAGGCCATCGCCCATGACGGTCGTATCCGCACGTTCGGGGTCCGCCCAGTAGGCAAGGACACGGCACATGCGTGACTGCTCCACGGGGGCCTCTATCCTGTTGCGCACGATCTCCCTCGTGCGGGATGCAAGGGCCATGCCGGAACAGCGGTCGCTGCGAAAGGCCTGCCCGGATTCGATCAGGGGACCGGGATAGGTCCCGGCGGCCAGCATGTTGGGCTGCGTCAGGTTGGGGCTGAGGATGGCCTGCAGGATGCCACGCGGGGTCTGCCATGTCTGGCCGCGGTCATTATCCTTCAGGGCATCGAAAAAACGGTCCAGCGCATGGGCGGTAAAGGGAAAGAAACCGATCCCGTCATTGCTGCCAAACACGCTGAAGCACGTTTCGCGCCGGGTGCAGGTCGTGCATGGATTGGGGGCCGGACAGGTGGCATCGTCCGTACGCACCGTGCGCAGCCACGCATCGATCCTGTCGCGCCCGGCCCGCATGGCCGCAAGATAACGCGTGACGAACTGCCGCCGCATCTGCCTGTCACGCAGGGTCGCCACGTCCTGCAACCCGCTGCCGGTGGACTTCCCGAGCCTGATTTCATGGGTGATGCGCTGGCGGTAGTTTGCCGCCAGATGTTCGTAATAATAGGCCGGCGTGATGCCAACCACCGAGATCAGGGGACAGACCGACGCCTCCTCCTCCCCCCCACGGGCCGCCGCATTGAATACCAGCGCGTCGATGAGGCTGTCATCCAGCCCTTCCCAACTGGTGATGTCCTCCAGCAGCAGCACAAGGCGCTTCCCCTGCTGCGCCAGGGCCTCGCGCACGCGGCGGAACAGTGTCTTCAGGCCCTGCGCGGAAATGCCCAGCACGTTCTGGATCGCATCGTTGCGACGACTGTTGAGCGCCGCAATGAACCTGAGGCTGACGGGGAAGAGGTCCTTGTAATCCTTCGCCAGTGCATCCGCGGACCAGTTTTCGGCAAACTCCCTGTCGATCCTGTCGGTCTCACGCACCAGTTGATGGATCAACTCCCGGCAGGGCGCGGCAACCCTGCTGCGTTCCAGCGGCGCGCATATCTTCGCAAGCTCCGCAATGTCATGCAGGTTGAAGGATGCGGTTTCGGAATTGCGGGGCTGGTGGGTGGAGCCTTCCATCAGGCCGAGGATGCGTGCAGGTCCCTGCCACCTGGTGCGGACCTCATCCAGTCGCAGCAGCTTGTCCGGCGCATACTCCCTGCACCAGCCTTCATCCGCCAGCGGGACTTCGAAATGGCCGGGTTCAAGCGTGTTGGTGAGCGTGCCGAGGAAGATATTGGCCCGCCCCCTCTGGCCCGCGCGGTGCGTCTGCCCCAGGTTCTGGAACAGGGAACCGAACTGCTGCGGCAGGCGCTCACGCAACTGGTGCAGCGCCCCTTCAAGGCTTCCGTCCGAACGTCGCAGCAGGAGCATGACATCGCGCTCCCCCCGCGGCCAGTTGACCGCAAGCCAGCGGATGAGATGGGACTTGCCTGACCCCGGTTCCCCCTGCACCACGCAGAATGCGTGTTCCCGCTCCGGGGCCGACAGGGTTTCAAGGACCGCGCTTTCAGTCTGCTCTGCGAACTCCGCACCGTTCGCCCCCGCGACATCGAAATCCTCGATGGGCGTATGGGTCGCAAGGAAGATCGCATCGTCACCTTCCAGCGCCTCCGTGCTGAACATGTCGCGTGCGTCCTGCGCCTCCCAGCAGGCGGAAACCGGCGTGCTCATTGTTCCTGTCCCCCATTTACCCTGACCGTCGTGAAGGCATTGATTGCGTGGGCCGGGTTTTCCGTCAGGCCGATATGCGTCATCGCATCACCGCTGAGGCACAACCGGAGCGTCCCGTCATCATGCAGGTCCCGCAGGGCATCGCTCAGCATGGGCGAAAACTGTCGCGCGGGCGGGGCATGGCCGATCCATGCGCAGGCCTCCGTAAAGAAGCGGCCCCCATCCAGATAGGGCAGGCGACTGGCGATGAAACCGCGAAAGGCGTCCGCCGTCATCTCGTCAGGCAGACGCGCGCGGGCACGTTGCAGTTCGCGCCGCAGCCGCTGCGCGGGCGAAAAAAGGATCTGGGACTTGGGCAGGGGAAGGGACTCCCCCATCCCCATGAAGACAAGCCAGCGGTACCAGGCATTCAGCTTGGTGGCATTGATGCGCGGGCTTTCCGTGCCAGCCTGGCCCTGGGCCTGCGCCGCCTGGTCGGCGAACTGCTGCCTCGTCAGCACATACAGCCAGCTGACATTCCCTTCCCTGTCGGACCTCGCACAGATCCAGGCATAGGTTGTCAGGAGGACGGCATCGATATTGTCGAGTTCCAGCGCGATGAGCCGGTCATACACGTCATCGGCGAAGCTGGCCATGTCCGCAAGGTCCAGCCCGTCGATGAGCGAGACCTCATGCCCGCTGGTCCTGACCAGCCCGAGGCTGGAGATCACGCCGCGCGTGTCATTGACCAGCGAAGAATCGACAACCGGACTAAGCAGGGCCTTGTATATCTCGCTGCTGGCTGTCCCGCCCAGCGCCTGAAGCCCGACAAGGAGTGACCACACACGTTCCGGACTGCCCTGCGGGCTTGAAAGTACGCTCATCGGCCTGTGATCTCACTTTCCATCAAGATATCCAGCATCGACTGGTCATAAGGGGCATGGGTCGAGACGGTCTGGTCGAGCCTGCGCCCGCGCCACAACCGTTCAGGCTGCGCCACGAGGAGGACCGGAACCGGACTGCAATGGCCGAATTCCTCCGAAAGCCTGTCCAGTATCCGCGCGGCCTCGTCTTCCTCATGGGGCAGGAATATGGCCGTGACGACTTCGGCCAGCCGGACTGAGTGCCGCCATTGCCCGGCATCCATGACAAAGCCCATCCGCGCGCCCGCATCCGCCATCAGACGGGCCGCCCCTTGCGCAAGCGCAGGCGGCACGACCATCTGCTCCACGCCCGCGCGTACCAGGCTACGGACAAGGTCGGGGAAACCGTCCTCGAAATACGGATCGTCGGGCGACAGCAGCACGATGCCCGGTGGCAGGACGGCATGGGGAGCCTGCTGGCATGCCCATCGCTGTTCCAGCCCGTCGGACCGCAGCATGCGCGGGGGCTGGATGCCCTGCGCCCAGCAGGCGGGACAATGCCCGCAGGCCGGGGCATGGGCGCGGGTTTCGATCAGTTCGAAGGCATCCTGCGTGATGCAGGTCTGCCGGGGATGGCGCATTGCATTGATAAAGGCGTCCAGCGCCTCCCGCGCATCGGACTGCTCGGCATCGCGCAGGGCGCAGATGCTGTCCCAGATCCCATCATCGTCATTTTCCAGCAGGCGGGGATCAAGGATCGCGATCTCCCAATGGAATTCATCCGGCGCATCTTCCGGCACGCTCGAAAGCACATCAATCAGGCGCGCGCGCTGCATCAGGATCAGCAGCGCCATGTTCCAGTCGCGGGTCCAGTCCCCTTTCTTGCGGCGCTGGCCTTTACGAAAGGCGTTCAGGTTCACCAGCATCACGCGCGCCCCATTGCGCCAGTCCAGCATGGTCGCCGTTTCACGCAGCCCATGCCAGCGGCTCTGGGCCACTTCCCGTGTCAGCCACCCCTTGGTTGCGATCCCCCTGGCTTCCCGCACGTCGGACACGTGCTGGTTGTCCGTGAACAGGCAGGCGGCAAGCGCCTGGCCACCATCACGCGCGGCACGGCCGATTTCCTGGTACCAGCGCGCTGGCCCCTCCGGCAGGCAGGCATGGATGACCGACCGCACGTCCGCCTTGTCAATGCCCATGCCAAAGGCGGATGTGGCCACAACGATATCATAGGCGTCATCCGCCCAGCCGCTGATGACCCGCCTGCGTTCCTCATCCCCGGTATTGCCGGTAAACAGTGCGACGCGGCGATAGCCACGGTCCGTACGCAACCGGTCATACAACTCATCAGCCGCATGGATGGTGGTGGTATAGACGATGACGGGACGGGGCGCGTGGTCGATCACATGGTCAAGGGCGGGTTCACGCTCCCGCGATGAACGATATTTCCCGACGACGATGTCATGTTCATAGCGCGCGGTGCGGGCGTCCACCTCCAGCCAGTCCCCCTCCTGCTTCCAGCTGTCACGCAGCACCTTGCGCGCGGCGTCCGTCAGCGTGGCGGACAGCAGGACGGCGCGCAGCATCGGGTTGACCTGACGCAGGCGGGCCAGCACCGATGGCAGGCGCTGGAAATCCGGGCGGAAGTTGCGGCCCCAGCTTTCTATGATATGGGCCTCGTCCACGAAGACATGCGTCAGGCGCCCCTCCAGCCCGTATTCGACGGCATGCGGGGCCGCCACTTCCTCCAGATGGCGCAGCAGTTGGGGGGAAAGCGCCTTTTCGGGCGATGTCAGCAGGACCGGCACCTCGCCCCGGCGGAAACCGTTGATGATGCCTTGCGTCTCCGCTGCGGACATGCTGCCGGTCAGCGCCCTGCTGCCCTCCAGTCCCTTCATGGCCGAAAGGGTGCGTTCATGGTCCAGCGCAAGGGCAATGGTCGGGATGATCACAAGGGCGCATGCACCGGGCGTGCGTTCGCGTTCAAAACAGGCCGCGACCTGGAACAGCAGGCTTTTGCCCGCCCCCGTAGGCATGCTGACCATCAGGCCGCTGCCGCCGGGTTGGGTCAGCAGCGCGCGCACGGCCGCCTTCTGCGCGGCGGTGCGGTAACTGCCATGCCGTGTCAGGCGCAGCAGCACGGCGTCAGGCGCCGCGGGTTCGAAAACCTGCCGTGGCCGTTCGTCGAGAATCATGGCCTGCGCCAGCCCATCGAGGCCAAACCTGTCCTCGTCCGTCACGATGCGCAGCGCCCTGCCCTCGTGGGTCAGGGCAAGGCCGAAACGTCCCAGCAGGAAGCGCTCCGCCTCATTGAGGAAAATGGGCAGCGCCGCCAGATCGCGGCGCCCGCCATGCAGGCGCACGAGTGAACGGACCAGCGCCAGTCGATCGGCACTGCCCTGCGCGGTTCCCAGCGCCTGTTCGCAGCGCCGGATGGCGTTAGTGCACCAGGCCGGAACCTGCCCCCCCGTCCCCACAGTCATGAACAGTCTCCATCAGGCCAGCCACAGATTGGCATCTTCCATGCAATACATGGTCCATGACGACCGGTAACCGGGGAGCGGGACAGTACAGATGGAACGCACGCGCATGATGACTTCATGAAACAACCGTACCATATCAGCGAAATAGGTTGCATCGACATTATGACAAAGCAGCATTTCAATTTTTAGTGGTATTGAAACGACATCGTCATGACAACCGGGGGGGTCAGGCCGGTTCCATGCCCATCATGCGGTCCCTTTTACGAAGCCACTGCAACAGCGGCAGCGCGAGGATGATCATCCATGCCTTGCCGACGACCTGCCCGGACAGCAGGTCCAGGTTGCCAAAGGCCAGCATCAGGAACGCCATGCTGTCGACGCACACGCTGCCGATCCCGCTGAGGAACGCGGCCACCACGAAATTGCGCCGCTGCAGCGGGGTATAGATCAGAAGGTCCGCCGTTTCGGACACCGCGAACGCCACCGTGGAGGCGACCACCAGCGAAGGTGCGGCAAACAGCGCGGAAAAGACCGCGCCCACGGCAATGGCGATGACCGACCATGACAGGCCAAGCCGGCGCTGCACCAGGTCACGCAGGATCAGCGCCACGCCCACCATCAGCACGCCACTGGGCGCCATCAGTCCCGGCGCCACCGGCAGCAGGCAGGGCGCATGCGGCGCGCACACCGTGCCGACATTGTTGATCAGCCAGTTCGCCAGCGGTACGCAGGCCGCGAAGCCTAAAAAAAAACTGCGCCCTCCGTGCGGCGGCGCGCATCGGTCGGTTTCATGCCTTACCGCTCCACCGCATCGAGCAGAGGGGCCGCCGCAGGCTTCCTGTTCCTGCGGATATCCGCCTTCACAATCCCCACAAGGTAGTGCTTGAGCAGCGCGACATCGCGGTTGATGTTCTGCAGCGAGTTCCAGCGCCGCACTTCCCCGTCGAACTGCCATTCGCCCGCCGTCCATGCGGTGCGATCCCGCAGGCATTGCAGCCCGGACTGGAAATCCGCCACCTCACGCGCGTTGGCCCGCTCCGCCAGCACTTCCATCACATCGCCCATCGCCTGTATGCCCGCGCCATGCAGCAGGCGCGAGGAAGACGGCTTGTGCCCGTGCCAGGCATCGGGGAACACGTTTTTCACGGCCTGGAAGAAGTTGGAAATCAGTTTCACGCAACGGTCCTGCCCGTGGGGGCCGCGGCTGAGGTCGCGCATGACCCCGTTGCTCAGGGATTCCATGATGATCTTCTGCATCACCGTGTCGGAAATGATCCCCTCGGGACAGGTATGCTGCTTGATACGGCCCCGCAGCGAGGAGGCATGGTCAAAATTGAGCATTGCCGTCACGTCTGCCGCAATGGAGCGCCGGCCAAGGCGCGGCGGCAGGTTGGTGACCGTCGGCAGCAGTTCATAGACCAGCGACTTGGGCAGTGGCTTCGTATTGTTGATCAGGACGAACTGCCGGCGCAGTTCCGCCTCGTCCCGGCAGACGAGGACGGAGACAAAGACCTCGAAATCACGGTCCACCTCGACCAGGGCGGACAGGCGCTGCTGACCGTCCACCACCAGTCCCGGCGGCCCCTTGCTGATGTCGATGGACAGTTGGGCCAGCCCGTCCTTGCGGTTTTCCACCGTCACCCGGTCGGTAAAGGCGATCACGATCGGATTGGGCAGGACGGAATCCGGCTTTTCAAGGTAATCACGGATTTCACGGATATGGCCCGCCACCTGTGGCCGCTGGAAACCGCTCAGTTCCCCCTGCGCACCGCGACCGATCCGTTCGATGGTGGCAAAACGCAGGATGTCCGCAGCCTTCGCCGCGAAGCTGAGCACCTGATGTTCCTCACTCTGCCGGGCCCTGACGCAAAGATATTTCATGATTTCAACTGACGGCACGCTTCAGATCCAGTCGCTCGATATGGTTTTTATAGACGCCAAGGTTATGGATGCCCCGGCGTTTATTGCGGTTGCTGCCACGAAAGACAATGACGTCCACACCCGCATCCGTGCAGATGGCGCACTGGCACTGCCGCCATGGCCGTGATGCCAGTGTCTCGCTGTAACGCTGCGCCAGCTGGGCCAATTTCGGGCTGTCGGCACAGTCCTCGTATGGTTTTTCCTCAACCAGCGGGGCGCTGTAGGCGATGACGCTGCGCAGGGTTTCCTCAAGCTCGGCCTCCCCACGGTCAAAGGCCCGCAGCAGGCCCAGCGCCTCGCCTTCCATGCGCAGCAGGTCTTCCGCGCGGAACATGCCCTTTTTCACGCTGCGCTGCAATTTGGGGTTTTCGATCGCCTGTGGGATGCGGATCGACGTGAAATAGCGCAGGTCCAGCCCCTTGCCCGGCAGGTAGTAGTTCTGTTTTGCATCCTTGAAGGCGCGGATCAGCGGCGATGTCGTATCGAAACTGGCGATGTCGTAGCCGTGGAAACTGTCGATGTCCCCTGCCTTGGCAAAGCCGAGGATATGCAGCTTCGTGGAAGCCGGAACCGCCTCACGGATCGCGGCAAGGCACAGCTTGATGTCGGGTGACTTCAGCGGGACCATGCCACCAAGGGCAAGGTAGTCATACCCCATGGCAACCAGCCGCCGCGCCGCTTCGGCCATGCTGCCGGGCGACCACCCCTGCACCACCCCCAGCGGCGTGAACCCGGCCCCCGTGGCCAGTGTCTCGCGGCGGAAGCTGTCGGCATTTTCCAGCGTGATCTCGAAACGCTGGCGCGCGCTCTCGCTCCCGCCCGACATGGCGGTGCCGGTGGGGTCGAAGTCAAAGATGATATGATCGACGGAACAGCCATGCGTGAACCCGCATTCATCATAGAATTCGACCATTTCCGCAGGGGAATAGGGCGGACGCTCCTCGTTCACATACGTAAACGCCCCGCAGTCCCCGAAAATGTCGAGGCTGGCGAATTCCGGTTTGTCGAGGCGCAGGAACCTGCGCGCGCCCACAAGCGCGAAGCGCCGTGCCTGACTGGCTGTGTACTTGCCCTTTACGCGATGGTCCCCCACGATCCCGCGCGATACCAGCACGCCATCATAGGGCGCATAACCAAGGATTTCGTGCGGATACGCATCATCCCAGTAGGGCTGGCGCTCCGCCGGACTGCGGTCCGCAATGAAGTCGAAAGCCGGATCAACGTAGTCGAGACTGTCAGCAAAGATGAATTTCATGAGGTGCCCTGCGCCAGGTCGCGTCCAAGATGCAAGAAATGCCCGGCAAGCCTGAAGATATGTTGCGATATTGACCGGATGGCATGCCATGCAGGACCGGGCGGCCGCCCCCCTGCCCTGTGACCGTGCCGGCCCGGACTGCCCCCGGCACCTAGCATGATCGGCCCCATCAGTACATCCCCTGTGTGTATGACCCCTGCGCGTATGGCCGCATCGTGCCTCATCCTGCTCCCGGTTGGCGGCCGTCCCCCTGCCCTGGCAAAGGTATCCTCAACGCCCGCCCGGTAAACAGGCAGCATAGCATACATTGCACGCCCCGCCCCTTGCGGCAGGAATGGAGGGGAATTGACACGCCATCATGCCTGTTCGGCCCGCACCTGACGGGCAAGGGCGGCGAAGCGTCCCTGTTCGCAGGAGACATGCAGTTCATCCCGAAAGAAACGGAGCAGGCGCCCGGTATGCCCACCATTATGTGCCCAGTGCCTGCGGATCAGCGCCAGCAGTTCCGCGTCATCATGGCGGACGCGCGCCACATGCCGTGGCAGGCGCCAGCCGGACAGGGCATTCCGTACGGCCGCAGCATGTGCCGCAACCGGTCGCGGGTCATCGGGCACGGCAATCCGTTCGACAAAATGCCGCAGCGCGCGCCCGGCAAAGTCACTGCGTGTGCCGCGCATCGTGCTGTCGGGACCATCAAGGCGATCGTCATAGGGCATGACGCAGGAGCGCAGGGCCAGGGGCACCCGTTCGGACGGCGTGCGCGTGAACAGGCGAAGGCGGGCAAGGGCATCCTCCGGCAGAGCCTCGAGGTCGCCTGCAACCATCGTGATATAGGCATCCGACAGTGCGGCGCAGACCAGTCCGTCCGATGCGGTGACTGCATCACCCAGCATCCGCGAAAATGGGGAAACCCGCGTCAGGGCGTCCCACCATTCCCGCGATGAGAATGCGTCCGTCGCCCGTGCCGAAATGCTGTCCGCCACGCCTGCAAGGACGGTGCAGCCATAAGGCGGCACGACATCGTCGGCATCGACAACCCCGAGCCCGGCGGAAATGACCAGCATACGCGCCCCAAGGGTCCCGGCCGCTGCGATGGCATCCTGAAACAGTCGCCCGCCATAGATATGCAGGGCGGGAAACCTGTCCTTCTCCGCCCGCAGCCGCCCTGCCCATGCGGCTGCGAGGTCACCGGTCGCAGCGGGCGGCAGGGATGATACACGCATGTGCCCGGCAACGGGCTTGCGCTTGCGATTTGTGCAGGTGGTGATCACTAACGGCACGAATGTGCGCTTTCCTCTGTCAAACTCCCAGTTTTCTTATCATTCACGCCTGAAACCAGCCATACGGAATGGATTTTTTTGCCGCCTTTCCCCACCCGCAATGAATTCGGCATTCCCGCCGGATCAAGAACCTGAAGAAATCCTGCCCATGGCATGGCACAGGGCCGAAAACGATCCGGCCTGCGCATGATGGGCAGCCCAGAAGGCCAGCCCGACCATGCCAGCATCAACAGCCTGTGACCCGGTTGCAGGCGATGTTCCGACCTGCTGTGGGGTCAGGCTGAAACCGGCATTGTCAGAAAGGACACGCGATTGCGTCGTGAAGACATATCGGGATTGGTCCACCACACGCCCACATCCCCGATGATGTCGGTCACATGCCCGCGGTAATTGACCCGACAGACAATATTGCCGCCTTTCAGGTCGCGCATTTTAAACGGTCCTGCGGCCTTGCCCTCTTTTGTAAAATATCCGATGAAATCAATAACCTCACCATCATCGTCTGGCGCGGGAGCACTTTCACCGTTCCATATCCGCATGCGATAGGAATTGCCTGCCCTGAGGCGCGTCCCCACGATGCAGTCCGGGTGACGGTTGCGAATGCGTGCTGTTTTTTCCAATCTTCTTCTCCTGACAATGCACTGCGACAAATATTGCCATCACCACAAAGCCCTGCAAGACCTGCAAGACCTGCAACGATACATTCCACGGTATCCAGCAGCGCCGATACCCCCCATCAAGACCCATGGTCGCAATTACGCTTTTCATGCGCACCATGCTGCTGCATTCCCCACAATAATTATAATAAATAATTTTATCATTCTACTTTTTCACAATATTTTAAAAATAAATATCTAATTTATTTCATGGAAATATATTTATTCGCATAAAAAAATCCTTCAGGAGGCACACTTGTGAAGCATGTCTCCTGAAGGCTAATAAAAAACCAGATTTATAATATAGACACTCTATTCAATACAGATAACTACTTTTCATTCCCACTCGATCGTGCCGGGCGGTTTGGAGGTGATGTCATAGGTCACGCGGTTGATGCCACGGATCTCGTTGACGATGCGGCCTGCAACACGGTTGAGGAAGCCCATGTCGAACGGATAGACATCGGCCGTCATGCCATCCGTGCTGGTGACGGCACGCAGCGCGCAGGCGTAATCATATGTGCGCCCATCGCCCATGACGCCCACGGTCCGCACCGGCAGCAGCACGGCAAAGGCCTGCCAGATGGCGTCATACAGTCCTGCCGCGCGGATCTCCTCCAGGAAGACCGTATCGACGCGCCGCAGCAGGGCGAGCTTTTCGCGCGTGATCGCACCGGGGATACGGATGGCCAGCCCAGGTCCGGGGAACGGGTGGCGTCCGACGATCGCCTCGGGGATGTCAAGTTCGCGGCCAAGGGCACGGACCTCGTCCTTGAACAGTTCACGAAGCGGTTCGACCAGCTTCATCTTCATCCGCTCAGGCAGGCCACCGACATTATGGTGCGACTTGATGGTGACGGACGGACCGCCGGTGAAGCTGACGCTTTCGATGACGTCGGGATACAGCGTCCCCTGTGCCAGGAACTCCGCCCCACCCAGCTTGGCGGCCTCTTCCTCGAACACCTCGATGAACAGGCGGCCGATGGTCTTGCGCTTGATCTCCGGATCGCTCACCCCCTCCAGCGCGGAAAGGAACAGGTCCGACGCATCGCGATGGATCAGGCGGATGTTGAAGCGGTCGCGGAACGTCTTGATGACCTCATCCGCCTCCCCTGCGCGCAGGATGCCCGGATCGACGAAGATGCAGGTCAACTGGTCCCCGATGGCCTGATGGATCAGCACCGCCGCGACCGAGGAATCCACGCCACCCGACAGGCCGCAGATCACCCGGCCCTTGCCGACCTGTTCGCGGATGCGCGCGATTTCCATGTCGCGGAAACCGGCCATGGTCCACGTGCCCCGGCACCCAACGACATCGTGGGTGAAATTGCGCAGCAGCGCCGCGCCATGGGGGGTATGGACCACCTCCGGATGGAACTGCACGCCATACAGGCGCCGCCCCTCGTCCGCGATGATGGCATAGGGCGCGCCCTCGCTCACGGCGACGGCCTGGAAACCGGGGGGCAGCTTCGTCACGCGGTCGCCATGGCTCATCCAGACCTGTTCACGGCTGCCGCGCGCCCATGTACCACGGAACAGGGCGCAGTCCTTGATGATCTCGATATGGGCGCGACCGAACTCGCGATGCTCGTGATGCTCCACGCTGCCGCCAAGCTGCAGGCACATGGCCTGCTGGCCATAGCAGATGCCCAGCACGGGCACGTTCAGGGCAAAGACGACATCCGGAATCCGTGGCGCGCCCTCGTCAAGCACGCTTGCCGGGCTGCCGGACAGGATGATCCCCTTCGGGGCAAAGGCGCGTATTTTCGCCTCATCACTGGAAAAGGGCCAGATTTCGCAGTACACGCCGCTTTCACGGACGCGGCGCGCGATCAGCTGGGTCACCTGGCTGCCGAAATCAAGGATCAGGATCCGGTCTTCGTGCAGGGTCTCTTCCAGGACCTCTCCTGCGCTGTCGATCTGGGATGCTTTCACACTCTCGCTCATTCTCACTCTTTCGGTCGCGGCATGACGCATGCAACGCGCATGGCCCCTGCCGGGCCTGACGTTGCAGATGTCGGATATGCGTTGCCAGATGACGTAGCACAACATCATTGTGCATGTCGGCTGAATAAGTGGCCCGGCGGAGATATTGCGCCATCTTCGCATCTTGATTTTTTTCGGGGTGAAATCACATGGTTACAACATGAAAACCTTGCATGCCGGCCTGTTTTTCCTGATGGCGGCCACAGGCGCCGCGTTTTTTTCACCCGCATCGGCGCATGCGGCGGATGCCCAGCACGACCCGCTCGGGCTGTGGACCGGCACGCTGGTGGCCGACCAGGGCACGTGCGAGGAAACGCGCGCGCCTTCCACCTTCCAGGTGGACCAGACGCGCACGACCTTCACCCCCGCCGACGGGTCGGTCGCGCTGCGCGGCAAGCCCGAACCACAGCACCTGCACTACCACCTGCAGGCGCTCCTGACCCCGCCGGGCAGCAAGCCGTTCCCGATGGTGTTCGAGGCGCACCCCCAGGGCGACACGATCGTGGGCACCTATGGCACGCCACGCTGCCGCGCGCATATCGTGCTGACCCGCCCGAACTGAGGGCGGCGGACACCCTCACGCAATAGGCATCACCCATACCCTGTCCGCGCATGGCCTTTTGCGCGGGCCGGACGCTATAATGCCGGCATGTCTGGGATCTCGACAATTTCCGGTGCGGTGCTTGCGGTCGTGACGCGTGGTGAACGCCTGCTGCTGGTGCAACGGCGCAATCCCCCGGACCAGGGGCTGTGGGGGTTTCCCGGCGGCCGCATCAATGCCGGGGAAAGCTTCATGCACGCCGCCGAGCGCGAACTGCACGAGGAAACGGGCTTCGTGACAGAGGCGCAGGGGCCGCTGACGGCCTTTGACCTCATCGACCGTGACGCAGGGGGTGTCCTGCGCTTCCATTACCTGATCGTGGCGGTGAAATGCCGCGATACGGGGGCCGATACCCTGCGGGCGGGGGATGATGCGTGCGATGTCGGATGGTTCGACCTGTCACAAGTGCGTGACAATCCCGCCCTCTTCAGCAAGGGACTGCTGGAACTGGGGGAACTTGCGCTGTCGCCACGTGGGGTCATCGCCTGGCCCCACGCGACGCAGCATCGCGGGGACGGCCGGGTTCCAGTGACCGAAGGGACAGACACATGACACACAGCCGCCGCGTCCTTGTCATTGAAGACGAGGAAATGATCGCGAACCTGCTCCTGACCGTCATCGAGGCGTCGGGCCTTCAGGTGACCTCATGCCCCAGCGTGGCCTGCGCGATGGAGACACTGTCACACGACACGTTCGATGCGGCACTGGTGGACCTGACGCTGCCTGATGGCGCACCGGATGGGGTGATCGCGGCCCTGCGCGCAAAGGACGTGCCGGTCATCCTCATCAGTGGGGATCCTGACCGCCTTGGCCGTCATCCGGACCTTCCGGGGCTGAGCAAGCCGTTCCGCATGAAGGCGCTGATGGCGCAGCTTGAGTCCTGTCTTGCGGCCCGGATGCCCGCGTCACCGCCATAAGAGTGCGCGACAGGACGGCAACCTCCGGCCGCAGGTCCGGCGGCACCGGATCGTTCATGCGTACGCGATAGACATCCAGCCTTTCGGCATCGCGGATACGTCCATGGCGGGTCACGCTGCCCACGGGTTCGACCGAGGCGAAATACCGCCGGTCGAACGTGCGCCGGGGATTGCACAGCATCAGTCCCTCGCCCCGGATCTCATGCGGCAGGTTGAACAGCGCCCATCGCGGCTCCATCGCGACCACGACGCGACGCGGCAGGTACAGCGCCAGTTCGGATGCCGTGCCGTAATCGCAGGCCGTGACGAAATCGCCCGGCATGGCGCGTCCCTCCACCTCCTGCGCAAGTTCGGGCCATCCCCCTACCTGCCGCAGCATGACATCCGTGTGCGCGGACAGTGACAGGGGTTCGAACGCGGCCTGGATGAAGACCAGAGCGCACATGCCCCCTCCCAGCATCACGGCGGGCTTCCACCCTTTCCACGCGACCTGCGCCGCCGCGACCGCCAGCAGCGGGTAGATGATGACCGGCCAGTTCGCCTGCACCCGGTCGCCCAGCGCATGCGTCACGAACACGGCCGTGGGCACCAGCATCATCCACAGCAGGACACCCTGCGCCGGCACGCGCCGCGCATTGCGCGCCACCAGCACCGCCCCCGCCATGAACAGCACGAAGATGCCCGGCGTCGCCAGCCCCACCTGCCCGCCAACCAGTTCGCCAAGGAAGCCAAGCGCACGCCCCGCATGCCAGTCCCCCACACGCCCCCCCTGCCGCAGCAGGCTGGCCCAGTGGTGGGTCGCGTTCCACCAGATCACGGGCGAGATGACGGCCACCGCCACCAGAGCGCCCGCCCATGGCGCGGGACGACGCAGCCAGGCGCGTCCCGTGCGGTGCAGCACCAGCCACGCCACAATTCCCGCACCGGGCAGGACGGCGGTATATTTGCTGTCGAACGCCAGCCCCAGCGCCGCCCCGCAGACCAGCCACCAGCATGCCCGCCCCGTCGCCATCAGCCGCCCGACCGCCCATAGCATGAGCGTGGTGAAGAACAGCAGCGGCGTATCGGGCGTCATGACCACCGCATTGACCCCCATTGCCAACGTCGCCTGCAGCAGCGCCACGCCACGGATGCCCGCCACACGCGCCGCCTCGCCGGGGGCTTCGGGAGCGGGCGCATGAAAGTCGCGGACTGCCTGCGCCAGGAACGGGATCGCGGCCATGGCGGCCACCGTCCCGATCCAGCGGATGCCCGCCCCGCCATCGCCGAACAGCGCGCATCCGGCACGGATCCACACCGCGACCATCGGGGGATGGTCCAGATACCCCATCGCGGGCGCATGGGCCCAGACCCAGTAATAGGCCTCGTCCGGGGAGACGGGCAGGTACCAGCCAAGGACAAGCCGCAGGCACAGCGTCACCACCAGCAGCCAGCACCATGAGCGCAATGACGTCACCGGATTTTCCATATGAGGGTGGAGGACACGGCATAATTCCAGACCGCGGCGATCGCCGCGCGACTGCGGAAGATGAACGGGATTTGCGCCACGCGCAGGGGCATCGGGACCGACATGATGATGTCGAGCAGGATCTTGAACCCCGTGCCCGACAGGCGGGGCGCGGTCGCGGTGAACAGGGCGCGGCGGATCGCGAAAAAGCCGCTCATCGGGTCACTGACATCCACGGGCATGAACCTGCGCGCCACCCGCATGCCAGCATCCGACATCAGCGTCCCCATCCTTCCGGCAGGCCGTGGCCCGTGCATGGCCACGCCATGATGCAATCAGACCGGGACACCCGGCCGTTCAAGGCTGCTGCGGATGGTCTGCAGCGTCTGGACCCGGACCACATGGGCCGCTTCGGTCAGGCGGCGCGTCAGCATGTTTTCATGCGTCGCGTCACGCGCGACCAGACGCACGAGGAAATCCCCCCCGCCGCGGATCATGTGGCATTCGCGCACTTCGGGCCATGCCGAAATCTCCGCCTCGAACGCGGAAAGGACCGCCTCCTTCTGGCTGTCGAGGCCGATGAGGGCGAACAGCGTGATCGACCAGCCAAGGCTCGCCGCGTCGGTCTGTGCATGATAGCCGAGGATGACCTTCTCCTCCTCCAGCCGCCTGACACGACGCAGGCATGGCGGGGCGGAGATGCCCACCCGGCGCGCCAGTTCGACATTCGTCATGCGTCCATCGGCCTGAAGTTCGGCAACAATCCGCCGGTCAATCGCGTCGAGTTCCGTCATCCGTTCCGCCATGCACGTTGCAATCATAATTCCCCGGGATCGTCATCATGTCCCGATATGCGATGATGACGCCTCTCCTACCGCAACCCTTGCCTTCACGCCAGTGGACGATCATACCATTCCCGTCATCATCCCTCCGACCACTGATTCAACCGGTTCTGATCCCATGCCCAACACATATACCACCGACCTGCTTGTCATCGGCGCAGGCCCCGCCGGATACACGGCCGCCATCTATGCCGCGCGCGCCAGCCTGTCCCCCATCCTTGTCGCCGGGCTGCAGCCGGGGGGACAGTTGATGATCACGACGGATGTCGAGAACTATCCCGGGTTCGCCAAGGGCGTGCAGGGACCCGAACTGATGATGCAGATGGCGGCGCAGGCCGAACATGTCGGCACGAAGCTGGTGGATGACATCATCGTCTCGTGCAGCCTGACGCGCGATGCGCAGACGGGCCTGTTCCGTGCGGTCGGGGATTCGGAAGACATCTACCTTGCCCGCAGCGTCGTCATCGCCACCGGCGCGCAGGCGCGCTGGCTGGGGATCCCGGGCGAAAAGGAATACCAGGGCAATGGCGTATCGGCCTGCGCGACATGCGACGGCTTCTTCTATCGCGGCAGGCGCGTGGTCGTCATCGGTGGCGGCAACACGGCGGTGGAGGAAGCGCTCTACCTGACGCACCACGCAACCCACGTCACCCTGATCCACCGGCGCGACACGCTGCGCGCGGAAAAGATCCTGCAGGACCGCCTGTTCGCCAACCCGCGCATTTCGGTCATGTGGAACACGGTGGTCGATCGCATCATCGCATCGGGGACGCCGCCGGTCGTCACCAGCATCGAAGTTCACGATACCGTGACGAACACCCCCTCCACGGTGGAGACCGACGGCGTGTTCGTCGCCATCGGCCACAGCCCGAACACCGAACTGTTCAAGGGGCAGATCGACATCGACGCGGAAGGCTACATCACCACCACGCCCGGCAGTACCCGCACATCGGTCGCGGGCGTGTTCGCGGCGGGCGACGTGCAGGACAGGATCTTCCGCCAGGCCATCACGGCAGCGGGCACCGGATGCATGGCGGCGCTGGAAGCCGAACGGTTCCTGGCAGAAAATCCGTCACAAACTGGCCATAGTTCTTGACCTGCACTGGTATTTCCTTCACCACAGCCAGAACGTCATAACAAATGGCAAATTTAGAATTAGGAACGGAGTCAACGCGTGGACTGGGATAAACTCCGGATATTTCATGCAGTAGCCGAGGCTGGGTCCTTCACCCACGCCGGCGACGTGCTTAACCTGAGCCAGTCTGCGGTCTCCCGACAGATCTCCGCTCTGGAAGAAGCGCTGCAGGTTCCCCTCTTCCATCGGCACGCACGTGGCCTGATCCTGACCGAACAGGGCGAGACCCTGAACCAGACGGTGCGTGAGGTCTTCTCCAAGCTGGCGATGACGCAGTCACTGCTGACGGAAAGCAAGGAAAAGGCGGCAGGACGCCTGCGGGTCACGACCACGACCGGGTTCGGCACCTGCTGGCTGACGCCGCGCCTGCACCGGTTCATGGACACCAACCCCGATATCTCCATCACCCTGATCCTTGAGGACAACGACCTCGATCTGGGCATGCGTGAGGCGGATGTCGCGGTGCGCATGCACCCGCCGCGCCAGCCCGACCTGATCCAGCGGCACCTGGCGGATTTCCCCCTGCCGATCTATGCCGCGCAGTCCTACCTCAACGAACACGGCACCCCCACCACGCTGGAGGAGCTTAACGCCCACAAGCTGGTGCTGTTCGGCGGGTATCATCCGCCGGTGCCGCACATCAACTGGCTGGCGGAAACCGGGGTGCCGTCGGACGAACGCCGCCAGGCGCGGCTGGAGGTCAACAGCCTTGCCGCCATGGCCGGCGCCATTGCCGCCGGCATCGGAATCGGGTCGATCCCGCTCTATGCCGCGAACCAGTATCCCAACCTTGTAAAGATCCTGCCCGAAGTGCCGCTTCCCACCGTGGATGCCTATTTCGTGTATCCGGAGGAGCTGCGCACCTCCAAGCGCGTGGCCGTGTTCCGTGACTTCCTGCTGGCGGAAATCAACGCCCGCCACTAATTGCGCCCGCACATGACAGACCAATGAAAAAAGGCCCTGCCATGATGGCAGGGCCTTTTTCGTAATGTGGCAGCCATGGATGTTGCGGGATCCCCGTCAGCCGTCCGCCCCATCCTGATGGTTCACCCGTTCACGCAGTTCCTTGCCTGCCTTGAAAAACGGGACGACCTTTTCCTCCACCGCGACGATTTCACCCGTGCGCGGGTTACGGCCCGTGCGCGAATCCCGCTTTTTTACCGTGAATGCGCCAAAACCACGCAATTCGACCCGGTCGCCCCGCGCCAGCGCCGCACTGATTTCATGAAATATGGTCTGTACAATCTGCTCTATGTCACGAGCGGGAAGATGTGGATTGGCTGCGGCAAGTTCGGCAATCAACT
This sequence comes from Novacetimonas maltaceti, assembly GCF_002906255.1. GTDB lineage: Bacteria > Pseudomonadota > Alphaproteobacteria > Acetobacterales > Acetobacteraceae > Novacetimonas > Novacetimonas maltaceti. Next base: position 55,239 of record NZ_POTC01000014.1, read on the forward strand.
CCGATTTGGTCATCCTGCTTCCCTCTGTCTTATGTAAATTAAGGTTTCCAGATCGCAACGGCTCCGTCAAGATCGCCGGCGGGCCTGAACAGCCCCTCCAGACGATCCGATTCCGTAACAATACCCAAGACACTTCCCAGCAGATGCCGCATCCAGTCAAGGCGAAATGACGAACGCGGTTTCATATCCTCAACATCAACATTGTCAGGCAGATGGAGGGTGTTGATCAACCATTCCTTTGCCTCCTGCTCTCCCCCGATCTGGTCCACCAGGCCAAGCGACAGGGCCTGCGCGCCAGTATAGGGCCGTCCGTCCGCCAGTTCGAGCACCCTTTCACGCGGGATGTGCCGTCCCTGCGCCACCATGGTGACAAACATGTCATACAGGTCGGACACCACGCCCTGCAGCATCTGCCGCCCCTGCGGGGAGAGGGGCTGCACGACGGACGGCTGCCCCTTCATCGGGCCGGAAACCAACTGATCGACATGCACCCCCACCCTGTCGAGCAGGCCCGACACATCGGGGGCCTGCATGATGACGCCGATGGACCCGGTCAGGGTGGAATGATGGGCGAACAGGCGCTGCGCGGGAACGGCGATCATGTATCCCGCCGACGCGGCAAGGCTGCCCATCGATACCGCGACGGGCTTGTGCCGCGCGAATTCCGCAACGGCATCGTGCAGCGTCTCGCCCCCGGTGACGGCGCCACCGGGGGTGTTGATATCCAGCAGCATGCCCTTGACGGCGGGGTCGGTGCGGGCCTTGCGGATCAGGGCGAGCGTCCTGGTGGTATCGGCGCCGACCACGCCCTCTATACGCAGGCGTACAATATGGTCGCGGGCCGGAACATGCCCGCTCCATACGGCCCGGCCTGCCACGGCCAGAAGGCCGCAGGCAAATATGGCGACCGCCGCAATACGCCATAGCACCAGCCGCCGCCGCAGGGACTGGCGTTCCAGTGTCATATCTGCATCAAACGCCATGCGGTTCACGCGACTTCATGACTGCGACGACAGGGAACCGGAACAGGACCCGGCCATGGCATCCCATGGCCGGGCATCATCATGTCCTGTTTCAGGATGCCTTGCGTCCACGACGCTGCTTGGCCGGGGTTTCGGCGCTGCCTTCGCTCGGCGCTGCGGTGATCTTGCGTCCCAGGCCGATTTCACGCGCCAGGGTGGAACGGCGTTCGGCATAGTTGGGGGCGACCATGGGATAGTCGCTCGGCAGGCCCCAGCGCTCACGGTACTGTTCGGGCGTCATGCCATACGCGCTCTGCAGGTGCCGCTTGAGCATCTTGAGCTTCTTGCCGTCTTCAAGGCAGACGATGTAGTCGGGGAAGACGGAACGCTTGATCGGCACGGCGGGCTGCAGCTTTTCAGGTTCGACCTGCGGCTGATCAAGGGATGTGAGGGCCTGATACACCTGCTTGATGAGATCAGGAACAGTATCCGCCCCGACGGCGTTATTGGAAACATGAGCCGACACGATCTGCGTGGTCAGTTCAAGAAAAGAGAAATCCTGTTCAGCGTCAGACATAATTCTGTTCCATTTCTTCAATCATGATGCATGCCGCCTTAAAACAGCCGCCATCTGTGTCCTGAATACGCACTACCCAATAAAACACCCAAATACAATACTCGTGTCATCACGGTTCAGATTAAAATACGGAAAGAACCGACAATAAACACCCAGACCCCATCACGAAACCATCATGCCGGACCTGCGCTGGACAATGGTTTTCACGATATACGGCCCTTTTCACGCAGGATTTGACCGCATCAAAATTGTAAAACACATGTTCAGATTGAAACCTGATGTAACATTTTTTAAAACTTAAAATAATGATTATTCAACCCCGCCGCGACAGGGGAAAAATCGTGCGCATCATCCTGTCACAACATGATGGGGACAGGAACAGCGACACTATTCCCCGCACGCAATGCGTGCAAAACGTGCGGCCGATACCTGCGCCGGGCGGGCGGCGGACGTGTTCGTTCCCACTGCCGGACTGTCCTGTACGCCGGGAACCGCGTCAGAGATATCGACCTCCGGGTCCATTATTGAAAACATCAGGCGAATACGTGTCGCTTCTTCGTCCGTAATGATCCGGTAGATGACCTGGCGCGCTTCCTTCCGCGTCACGACGATTTCCGCCCGCCGCAATTCCGCAAGCTGCTGGCTCAGTGTTGGCTGGCCTATACTTGTGGCGCTTTCGATCTGGCCGACGCTCTTCTCCCCTTCCAGCAGGGTCGCAAGCACCAGCAACCGCTGGGGCTGGGCAAAGAGGCGCAGGCGCTGGGCCAGAAGTTCCGCGGCCTCACGCGTGCGGGGAAGCCTGTCCATTATCGCATTCATGATCAGTTACCGTAACATTGCCGAAATCCGACGGCCGTAAATAAAAAGGAAGCCACTTCCTAATCCCACGACGGACATATGCAACCCTGCCGTCACCACCATGTTGACACGCCCGGCGTGCCGACATGGACCTGCCCTCCGCCGTAATACCAATTACGCCGGTGACGGGGCGGGAGTTTACATAAAATACGGATTATTTTACATACACGAATATATTAATCAGTTAACGGTTTGCCATCCTCCGGCGGATGGGCGCATACCCGGATACTTACTTCCCGCGCACCGGATTCAGGATTCATACGATGCAACTCTATGCCCTCAGCCCCGACTTCACCGCCGCGTCACAGATCACGCCCGATGACCTGCCCACGATCGTCAGTCAGGGATTCCGCAGCATCATCTGCATGCGCCCCGATGCGGAGGAATATGGGCAGCCGACAGCCGAAAGCCTGAAGGACGCCGCCGTGGCCGCCGGCCTGCAGTTCGCCTTCCTGCCCGTGGTGCCGGGGCACATCACCGAACATGAAGTCACGCAGATGCGCCGGGCGCTGAAGGAAATGAACGGCCCGATTCTGGGCTACTGCCGTTCGGGCAACCGCGTCGGGCAACTCTGGACCCTTGCCCAGCAGGGCTGATCCGTCCCGTCGCAGCAGTTCCGCCACCTTCACGTTTCAGGGATCGCGTCATGCCCACGGTCGTCCTGGCCCACTGTCTGGATTTCGTGACATGGCGCAACGCCACGCGCACCCTGATCCTGCACGATGTCGCGGCGGAGGAGATCACGTGGCGCATCCGTGACCCGGCGGATACGGCCACGCCCGTCGGCCTCACCCCTCCCCTGCGCGTCGATGCGCAGGCACGCGCCACCTTTGGTGTCCCGCGCACGCTGATGCGCCTGGTCGAAGACGTGATGCAGACGGGGGCGCCGGACCGCCTTGACCTCGCCTACCGACTGGTGCTGCGGCAGGTTCGCGGGACAACCCCTTCCCATGCCGAGGACGCCGATGGCACGCGCGCCCGTCACCTTGCGCAGGAGGCATGCGAACAGACACGTGCGTTCCGGGCACATGTCGCGGCATCGGACACGCCTGCCGATGCCCTGCGCTGGGACCGGCCCGGCGGCTTTGTCGCACAATGCAATGCACGCTTCGTCACCCTGCAGTTTTCGTTTCACCCGTGGCGGATGGAACTGCAGGACAACATGATGCAGTGGGATGGCACCTCGCTGCACCTCGGCGCGCCGCTACAGGACGCCGATCCCGCTTCCTTTCCCTCCCCCGCGCTGCCACTGGTGGAGGGGATGGACATCGACCGCATCACCGCCCTGCCTGCCGTGGCGGAGACCGCGCGTTCCTGCCTGGTCTGCGCCATGGCGCACCATGCGACCCAGACCGTCTTTGGCGAGGGCGAGGCAACAGCCCCCCTCATGTTCGTGGGCGAACAACCCGGCGACCAGGAAGACCGGATCGGCCGCCCCTTCGTCGGCCCGGCGGGGCAGTTGTTCGACCGCGCCCTGCAGGAAGCCGGCATCGCGCGCGATCATGTTTATGTGACCAATACGGTCAAGCATTTCAAATTCTTCAACCGCAACGGCCGGCGCATCCACCAGAAGGCCGGGGTGGAGGAAATCCGCGCCTGCGCCCCATGGCTGCAGGCGGAACGCCGGCTGATTCGCCCCCGGCTGCTGGTGATGCTGGGCGCGACTGCGGCCAGCGCAATCCTGCAACGTCCTGTCGTTATAGGACGCGAAAGATCACGTCCGGTGACGCTCGACGACGGGACGTGCGGGCTGGTGACGGTCCACCCCTCCTTCCTGCTGCGCCAGCCCACAGAAGAGGCGCGAACCCGCGAATACCAGCGCTTTGTCGAGGATCTGCGCCTTGCGGGCCGCCTGATTGCGGCGTGATCTGGATTCCATCCATTCACGAATGGAACAAATGAGGCGCGGATATCCTTTCCATGGCAGGCACTTCATGCCCTGCCACGAGGAAAGCCAATGACTGATATGCGCTCCCGACACCGTTACCTGCCGCATTCTTGGTTTATCAAGGGACCGCCCCCAGTACCGCCGGAAGCCGCATATTGTGCCTGCTGACCTGAAGATCGTTCCCTCTTTCATCGCGCGTGTCTTTCGTGGACGAGATTTCTCGATTCTCTCGCCCCCCGGCTATAACCGCATGAGTCGCCTCAAGTGGCTCTACGCTCCCACGCCAGAGGCGCTGGCCTTTGCGCTGCGCACGACGTTCGCCGCCCTCATGGCGCTGACCATCGCGATGTGGATGGAACTCGACAGCCCGCCATGGGCGGCCATGACCGTGTGGATCGTGGCGCAGGGATCGCGCGGGGAAAGCCTGTCAAAGGCGCGATGGCGCCTGGTGGGCACGGCGCTTGGCGCGACCAGCGCGGTGGTGATCGTCTGTTCCTTCCCACAGGCGCCGTGGCTGTTCTTCCCGGCGCTGAGCATCTGGATCGGCATCTGCTGCGGTTGCGCGACACTGGTGCGCAACTTCCGTTCCTACGCGCTGGTGCTGTCGGGCTATACATGTGCGATCATCGCGCTCGCGGCCAGTCAGGACCCCGACAACATCTTCATGATTACCATGTCGCGCACGACCTACATCGTGCTCGGCATCTCGTGCGAGACGCTGGTCGCGGTGCTGTTCGCGCACAACCTCGCCACCGCCGCGAAGAAGAACATGCGGCAGAAGATCCAGACCGCGCTGAGCACCTCCACCGAAGCGGTGGCGAACCTGCTGGCGGGGGACGAGCAGGCATTCGTGCGTTCGCGCGCGCTGTTCGGCACGATCCTGTCGATCAATGACCAGATCGAATTCAGCGAAGTGGAGATGGGCCCCCACGGGCATGAGGGCGACCATGCGCGCGCGGCCCTTGCGGCGGTCTCCGTCCTGCTGTCGCGCGGACTGGGGATGATGGCGCGCATCAAGGCGCTGGGCACGGTCAATCCGGTCTTTACCGAAACCAGCCTGCTGACGCGCTCCTTCCTGCTTGGCCTTCCGGCGCGGCTGGAATCCGACACGCAGATCCCGCAGGTCATGTCGGACCTGCAGGACCTGCGCAGCGTCTGCCGCCAGCGCATCATCGACGCTCTGACCGAAGAACTCGCCGCAGTGGAGCCGCACGATACGGAGACGATCGAACGGCTGCTCAACTGCCGCATCCTGCACAATGCGCTTGATGAACTCCTGGGGGAACTGGAACAGGCGGTCGCGGAATTCGACGCCAGCCAGCACGAGATCCGTGGCGACCATTTCCATTTCCGCCTGCAGGCCCACCGCGATTTCAAGGAAGCCCTGTACAACGGCATCCGCGCGGCGGTCGCGATCGGCGCGTCGGCGCTGATCTGGGAAATCACGGCGTGGCCGAACGGCATCGGCTTCATCACCATGGTCGCCGTGACATGCGGCCTGTTCGCCACGCGTGAAAACCCGGTCCTCGGCACCATGAACTTCCTGCGCGGCGCGTGCTGGGCGGTGTTCGTGTCGGCCTTCCTCGTGCTGCTGTTCGTCCCGCGCCCTGCGGAATTCGAAATGCTGGCCGCCGTGCTTGCCCTGCCGATGATCGCGGGCGGCCTTGCGGCGCGCAACCCGGCGACGGCGGGGGCGGCCGCGTCCTATTCGCTGTTCCTGCCTGCCCTTGTCGGCCCGGGCAACCAGACGCGCCTGAACGAAATCGCCTATTTCAACGCGGCCTTCGCCCTGCTGTGCAGCATCGGCTTCGCCGTGCTGATCTTCCGTGCCGTGCTGCCGTTCGACAGTGACGAGGAACGCTGGCGCATGCGCAACCGCACCCTGCATGACCTGCGCCACCTGGCGTCGGCCAACCCGCTGCCGCAGCCGCGGGCGTGGATCGGGCGCAACACCGACCGCTTCTCCCGCCTGATCCGCCATGCGGGGCCGACCCCTTCCCCCACGATCGAGGCCTACCTGCAGGGCACGCTGTCGGCCATGACGATCGGGCTGAACATCATCCGCCTGCGCGTCGTGCTGGAACGCAGCAAGCTGCCGGACTCCGCCAACCGCGCGATCACGCTGTTCCTGCACCGCATGGCGCAGTTCAGCGGCCGCTATGGCCGCACCGCCCGCGTGGCGCGTGGCGCGACGCGGGTGCTGCGCGTGCTGGAGGGGAAGGAAACCAACATCACCGCCCGCGTGGAAATGACGCGCGCCATTGCCTATCTGCTGGTCATTTCCTATGAACTGGATGCGAACGCGGCGTTCCTTGACGCCTCGCAACCCTACCGCTCCAGCGAGATGATCGGCTAGGAACGGCGGGAGACCATTTTTCACCCCTCGCATCAACCGGGGCCACATGACCGCAGCGCGCATGCACGATACCCTCGCCCTGCGGGGACGGGTGGTCACCTTCCGCGACAACCCGTTTGTCACCGACCCGGTTGCCGCCCTCCATCATGAGGAAGACGGGCTGGTCATCATCCGCGACGGGCGGATCGAACGGATGGGCGCGTATGCGGATACCCTGCCCCACCTGCCCGCCGGCACGCAGGTGGTGCATTATCCCGACTGCCTGATTTCCGCCGGTTTCGTGGACACCCATGTCCATTACCCGCAACTGCCGATGATCGCCGCCTATGGTGAACAGTTGCTGGAATGGCTGGAACGCTACACCTTCCCGACCGAAAGCCGCTTTTGCGACCCGGCCCATGCGCACGACATCGCGCGCCGGTTCCTGACCGAACTGCTGCGATGCGGCACGACCACGGCGGCCGTTTTCTGTACCGTGCATCCCCAGTCGGTGGAGGCGTTCTTTACCGAATCAGAGCGCCTCAACACGCTGATGATCGCAGGCAAGGTGCTGATGGACCGCAACGCGCCCCCCGACCTGCGCGATACGGCCCAGGGCGGATATGACGACTCCCTCGCACTGATGGAGCACTGGCACGGGCGCGGGCGGCAGATGTATGCCGTCACCCCCCGCTTCGCCCCCACGAGCAGCGAGGAACAGCTTGAACTTGCCGGCGCACTGCTTGCGCGCGACGACAGCGTGTTCATGCAGACCCACCTTGCGGAAAATGTGGATGAAGTCGCATGGGTGCGCCAACTGTTTCCCGCGCGGCGTTCGTATCTGGATGTCTATGCACATGCGGGACTGGTGCGCCCGCGTGCCATCCTTGGCCATGCCATCCATGTTGATGAACCCGACCTTGCGACCTGCCATGACAGCGGATGCGCGCTGGCGCACTGCCCGACCTCCAACCTGTTCCTTGGCAGCGGCAGCTTCCGCCTGTTCGATGCGATGGACCCGCGTCGTCCAGTGCGTGTCGGGCTGGGGACGGACATTGGCGCGGGCACCAGCCTGTCGCAGTTGCAGAGCCTGAACGAAGCCTACAAGATCGCGCAGGGCACCGGCCATCGCCTCCATCCCGCGCAGGCGTTCTGGCTGGCGACGGCGGGCGGTGCACGCGCGCTGCACCTCGACCACAGGATCGGGACGATCGCTCCGGGGATGGAGGCCGACCTGTGCATCCTCGACCCGGCCGCGACACCGCTGCAGGCCCTGCGCGCGCAGTCGTGCGATTCGATCAGCGACCTGCTGTTTTCCCTGATGATGCTGGGCGATGACCGCAGCATCCGCGCAACCTATGTCGCGGGACGCAAGGTGCATGAACGTGCCTGACACGGGATATGGGCTGCTTTTTACAAAGGCAGCTTCTTCCGAAGCTTTTTGAAAAAAGCTTCACCAGAGACTTCTTCTGTTTTCTGGGATTTTCCAGGGGCGTCCGGTCCAGCATGACCGTGAACAGCCCCTTATGCGACACTGGCGGAGAGGGTGGGATTCGAACCCACGGTACGCTTGCACGCACAACGGTTTTCGAGACCGCCCCGTTCGACCGCTCCGGCACCTCTCCAATGTCAGCGGTGTTGGTGCGGGCTTATACGGTGCGCCCGCCACGTGTGCAAGGGGGCGATGGATATTTTTTGCATCCCCCTGCCCCCTTGCCCGCAGGCGGGCGGGGAATTGCGAAAAAAGCGGGAATAGCGGTTGACGGGCCGGGAATAGCCCGATAGAAGCCAGCCCTCAAATCCCTGCGCAGAACAGGGGGTGCCGCGCGTGGTTTCGCGGCCAATGTCAAAAAGCGACCGGGCCATGCCGCCTGCACCCTTCCTCCCGATGGGGCCGCGCTGACCCAGAGATCGGAAAGATAGAGAATTATGTTTGCAGTCATCCGCACGGGCGGAAAGCAGTACCGCGTTTCCAAGGACACCGTCCTGAAGATCGAGAAGCTGGAAGCCGAAGCCGGCGCCACCATCACGTTCGACCAGGTCCTCGCCGTTGGCGGCGAAGGCGAAGCGAAGATCGGCAGCCCCACCGTTGCCGGCGCGACCGTCACCGCGACCGTGATCGCGCAGGACCGTCTGGCGAAGGTGATCATCTTCAAGAAGCGCCGTCGGCAGAACAGCCGCCGCAAGAACGGCCACCGTCAGCCCGTGACCGTGGTGCGTATCGCCGCAATCAACGCTGCCTGATCCCCAGGCCGCCACGCGGCGCTAACGCCCGGCGGTTCAGGTCAAGATCAGTCAACAAGTTTCAGGAGTTCAGGCAATGGCACAAAAAAAGGCAGGCGGTTCCTCCCGCAACGGGCGCGATAGCGCCGGCCGCCGTCTCGGCGTCAAGAAGTTCGGTGGCGAAAGCGTCATCGCGGGCAACATCATCGTGCGCCAGCGCGGCACGAAGATGAAGCCGGGCCAGAATGTCGGCCTCGGCCGCGACCACACGATCTTCTCGCTCGTCGACGGGCATGTGAAGTTCGAACGCCGCGCCGAAGGCCGCGTGCATGTTTCGGTCGAAGCCCTGCCCGCAGCGGCGGAATAAGGACTGCTCCCACCCGGGAGACAGTTTCGAGCAGAGGGGACGGTCACGTGGGGCCGTCCCCTTTTTCGTATCGATACCACGGCGTGTTTCTGGTATCAGACACGTCCATGGGGCTGCCACCGGCCCAGATCGGACCCGTGAGCGATGAAGTTTCTTGATCAGGCCAAAATTTTCGTGAAATCCGGCGACGGCGGTGACGGCGTCATTGCGTTCCGGCGCGAAAAATATATCGAATTCGGCGGCCCCGATGGCGGCAATGGCGGACGTGGCGGCGATATCATCTTCGTGGCCGTGCCCAACCTCAACACGCTGATCGATTTCCGCTATACGCAGCATTTCCGCGCGCGCAAGGGCGGCAATGGCGCGGGGTCGGACCGCACCGGCGCCGCGGCCGCACCGGTTGTCATCCAGGTGCCCGTGGGCACGCAGATCTTCGATGATGACCGCGAAACGCTGCTTGGCGACCTTGATGAGGCAGGCAAGCGCCTGCTCCTGTGCCGTGGGGGCGATGGCGGCCGGGGCAATGCGCATTACAAGACCAGCACCAACCGCGCCCCCCGCCGGGCCGATCCCGGCTGGCCGGGGGAGGAACGCTGGGTCTGGCTGCGGCTGAAGCTGATTGCCGATGCGGGCCTTGTCGGCCTGCCGAACGCGGGCAAGTCGACGTTCCTGTCGGTCGTTTCCGCCGCGCGGCCCAAGATCGCCGATTATCCCTTCACCACCCTGCATCCGCAGCTTGGCGTCGTGCGCCTGTCGGTCACGGAAGAATTCGTCATTGCCGACATTCCCGGCCTGATCGAAGGCGCGCATGAGGGCACGGGCCTTGGCGATCGTTTCCTTGGCCATGTCGAACGCTGCGCGGTGCTTGTCCACCTGATCGACGGCACGCAGGACGACGTGGTCGAAGCCTGGCGCACCATACGCCACGAACTGCACGAATATGGTGGCGGCCTGTCGGAAAAGCCGGAAATCATTGTCCTGAACAAGATCGATGCGATGTCGGACGAGGAAATCGCCGAACGCCGCGCGCAGCTTGAACAGGCCAGCGGCGCGCCGGTCATGACCATGTCCGGCGTCTCGCGCCAGGGCGTGGACAGGGTGCTGCGCCTTGTGCAGGACCAGATCACCCGCATCCGCGCGGACGAAGCCGACGCCACCGCCTGAAACGCAGATAGAGACGACCGTGACAGCCCTCCCTCCCCTGCCCAGCCTGAAGAACGGACAGCGTATCGTCGTCAAGATCGGCAGCGCGCTGGTGGTCGATGCCAGGACCGCCTCCCCCCGGCAGGAGTGGCTGGAAAGCGTCGCGGCGGATATCGCCGCGCTGCGGTCGCAGGGCGCGCAGGTGATTGTCGTGTCGTCCGGCGCGATCGCCCTTGCCCGCCACCAGTTGGGCCTGACGCGCCGGGTGCTGCGCCTCGATGAAAAGCAGGCCGCCGCCTCCGTCGGGCAGATCCGTCTGGCGCAGGCCTGGACCAATGCACTGTCGCGCCACGGCCTGAACGCCGCGCAACTGCTGCTGACGCCCGACGATACGGAACATCGCCGCCGCTACCTCAATGCGCGCGCCTCGCTCAATACGCTGCTGACGCTGGGCTGCGTGCCGATCATCAATGAAAACGACGCCATCGCGACAACGGAAATCCGCTTTGGCGACAATGACCGGCTTGCCGCGCGTGTCGCGGAAATGACCACGTCGGACCAGCTTGTGCTGCTGTCGGACATTGACGGGCTTTATACCGCCGACCCCCGCACCGATCCCGATGCACGCCACCTGCCGGTGGTCGAAAGCCTGACGGACGAGATTGAATCCATGGGGGGCGCGCCGCCGCCGGGCTATTCCTCTGGCGGGATGCGCACGAAACTGATGGCCGCGCGGATTGCGACGCAGGCAGGATGCGCCATGGTCATCGCGCAGGGCAAGCCGCTGCACCCGCTGCGCGCGCTGTGGGATGGCGGGCGCTGCACATGGTTCCTGCCGTCACCGGATGCGCGTTCGGCACGCAAGAAATGGATTGGCGGTAGCCTGACGCCCGCAGGCACCCTTGTCATCGACGAGGGCGCGGTCCGCGCGTTGCTGAGCGGCTCTTCGCTGCTGCCCGCAGGGGTCCGCGAAATTTCTGGCGATTTCGACCGGGGCGACCTTGTCAGCGTGACCGACATGCACGGACAGCGCATCGCCCATGGCCTGTCATCCTATGGCGCGGCGGATGCGCTGCGCATCATGGGCCGCCAGTCCGACGAGATCGAGGAGATCCTCGGCTGGCATGGCGGTGACGAGATCATCCATCGCGACGACCTGGTCATGAGCGACCGGGCCTGCCTCCCCACCACCTGACACCCCGCCGCAGGACTGCGTTTACGGCCGGGGTGGCCAGCGCAGTGTCGGCTCCGAACGCTGCCGCCGTTCCGCCCATCGCATCGTCCGGGGAAACCCCTTGCGCGCCATCGCGACACGCGCATCCGCCCCGTCGGCATCCGCCGCGGGCGGAGCAGGCGCGCGCGGCGGCATGCGCACCCGTCCCGCTTCCGCGGATGCCGGTGGCCGTGCTGCCTGCTGCGGGGGCGTCATCGGTGGTGGTGGCGGCACATCATCCGGACGGCCGGGCGGGGACGCATCCCCCGTCACGGGCGGGACCGCGCGACGTTCATAGGCCGGGATGTCACATTCCGGGTCTTCGGGGTCCGGCAGGCGGGCGGTACGTGGCCGTGCACCCTGCCCTTCGCCCGGCATGGCCGCCTCGTCACGGTCCTGCGCGCGCAGAACTTCGGACAGGGGTTCGCCCGACGTGATCTCCGCCTCCTCACGCGCCGGGGCGGAGGTGCTCGACATTGCCATGACGCGCAGTTCGGCCTGCAGGTCGTCAATCTGCACCGCAAGGGCGTCAAGCCGCCCCTTCACCCCGATCACCGCGAAGGGGACCACCATCCACAGCGCGACAAACAGCAGCCCGGCGATCAGGACGAGCGCCTGCGCCCATTGCGGCAGCCATTCGGGCAGAGGAAGCGTCATGGGTATCTCCTGGCCTTGCGCATGACAGGAAACATACCCTCAGGCCAGGCGGTCGGCCATATGGCCATCATCCCTGCGGGACATCACATGCCCAGCGCGCGGCGGTAGATGTCCAGCAGGGTTTCCTGCTCTTCCACCTCGGCCGGTTCCTGCTTGCGCAGGCGGATGATCTGCCGGATCACCTTGGTGTCAAAGCCCGCGGACTTCGCCTCGGTATAGATGTCCTTGATGTCGCCTGCGAGGGCCTTGCGCTCTTCCTCGAGCCGTTCAATACGTTCGATGATGCTGCGCAGCCGGTCGGCAGCAATGCCGCCAACGGCCGCACTGCTTTCGTCGGTTTCGAAATTATCGGCACTCATTGTCCGCTGCCTCCGGATATGGTGATGGGGCCGTCACACGCGCCGCAATGCCTCCCACGGGCAGGCGGCACGCATAACGCTTTTGAACGGCGGGCTTATCGCGATGACGGACGCGGGTCAATGCCAGCTTGACATGCTCCGGAAGGCGGCCCTAATCGAACCCTGACCATTGGTACCGGCGTGTCCGCGTTCCCGATATGCCGTGCGTGGCGGAAATACGGGGCAGGAAACAGAACATCAGGCAGGAGGCCGACTTTCATGGCACATCTTCCCCCCGTCGATACGTTCGACTACATCGTCTTCGGTGGAACGGGCGACCTGACCATGCGCAAGCTGCTGCCTGCGCTGTATTACCGTTTCCGCGACGGGCAGGTGCCCACGGATGCGCGCATCATCGCAACCGCGCGCTCCCCCCTCTCGCGCGAGGAATACCAGGCCCGCGCGCAGCAGGCGCTGCATGACCACATCCCCGCTTCGGCGCTGGAGGCGGACACGGTCTCGCGCTTCATCAACCTGCTCTATTACGTCAGCCTCAACGGCGCGGAAGCGCAGAGCAACTGGGCCGACCTGCGCGCGCTGCTTGACAGGGAACCGGCCACACGCATCCGTGTCTATTACCTTGCGACGTCGCCTGCGCTGTACGGGCAGATCTGCGAAAACCTGAGCAAGCAGGGACTGGTCACGGAACAGTCGCGCGTCGTGCTGGAAAAGCCGATCGGCACGGACCTGGACAGCGCGAACGCCATCAATGACAGCGTCGGACGGCATTTCCCCGAAAACCACATCTTCCGCATCGACCATTACCTGGGCAAGGAAACGGTCCAGAACCTGATCGCGCTGCGTTTCGCCAACCCGGTGTTCGAACGGCTGTGGACCAGCGATGCCATCGACTACGTGCAGATCACCGCCGCCGAGACCGTGGGCGTGGAGGGGCGTGGCGCGTATTATGACAACAAGTCCGGCTGCCTGCGCGACATGATCCAGAACCACCTGCTGCAGGTCCTGTGCCTTGTCGCGATGGACCCGCCGGTGTCACTGGATGCAGACAGCGTGCGCAACGAGAAGCTCAAGGTGCTGCACGCGCTCAAGCCGATCAACCCGTCGGAGGTCGCGATCTACACCTCGCGCGGGCAGTACATGCGCGGCCATGTCAACGGGCAGACGGTGGGCAGCTACCTCGAGGACCTTGGCGAAGGCGTCACGAGCGAGACCGAGACCTTTGTCGCGCTCAAGGCGGAAATCCTGTCATGGCGGTGGGGCAACGTCCCGTTCTACCTGCGCTCGGGCAAGCGCATGGCGGAGAAGTGCAGCGAGGTCGTGATCCAGTTCAAGTCCGCGCCGTGGACCATCTTTGCCAACAAGCCCGCCGCCAACCGCCTGATCATCCGCATCCAGCCCGACGAGGGCGTGATGCTGTCGGTCTCCACCAAGGACCCGACCCCCACCGACAGCCTGACGCTGCGCGAGGCCGACATCAACATCGAGTTCGAGAAGGCGTTCAACATCCGCTACCCCGATTCCTACGAACGGCTGCTGCTTGATGTCGTGCGCGGCGACCCGATCCTGTTCATCCGCCGCGACGAGGTCGAGGCCGCATGGAAGTGGATCGACCCGATCCTGCAGGGATGGAGCAAGAATGAAGCCCCGCTCGAACCCTATCCCGCCGGGACATGGGGGCCGGAGGGCGCGCGCAACCTGCTGGCGCAGTCGGGGCACCTGTGGCACGAGGACATGAAATAACGCATGGCAGCCCCTCCCCGCCTTTCGGGCCGGAACCGCGCGCCCATGACGATCCGCCAGCGGATCATCCGGCGCGTGCTGATGGTGATTCCCATGGCGCTGCTGACGCTTGTCGTCATGCGCATGGGGTGGCTGGACCAGGCCGCGGACAAGCTGACCTTCTCCAAGGTCAGCTGGTTCGACAACACCGCGCTGGTGGAGCATTTCCGCACGGTCGTGACGCATAACGGCATGACGCATGACCGCAAGGACTGCCTGCTGTTCGTCCTCAACGGCAACGACCCGCCCGACGCCACGAACCTTGAGGTGATGGAGCGGCACTCCGGCTCCTGCCCGGGGGATCGCAACACCCTGCCACGCCTGTTCACGCTGCGGGTGGACCGCCTGTCGCAGAGCGTGCAGACCGACTGGCAGACGCCCGGCGTGTTCCACGCCATGCCGCAGTAACCGGGATATGCAGGAATTTCCTGGGGAAGCTGTTTCCAGAAAGCCTCGAAAACCACCCGTCCTTTTTAGAAAACAGGCGGCACCGTCCCCCTCCGTTCAGGACCGGGCAAACGCCTCGCGCAGTTTGCGCGCGCCATAATGGATCGCGGATTTCCCGCCGGGCAGGAACGCGTAGAAATTCAGGAAACCATGCACCGTGCCCGGCCATGTCCGGGTGCAGGCCTGTGACCCCGCCTTTTCCATCGCGGCGGCATATCCTGTCCCCTCGTCATGCAGCGGGTCGCACTGCGCCAGGGCGATGACCGCAGGCGGCAGGTTGGCGAGCGATGCCGCGAAGATCGGGGCAAGGCGCGGGTCCGACAGGTCCTTCGGGTCGTGGATGTATTCCTGCGCATACCATTCCATCACGCGGGTGCTCAGCACATACCCGTTTGCATAGACCTCGCGCGAGGGGACGGGACGTTCCCCATACAGCGAAGGGTAATACAGCAACTGCAGCGCAAGAGGCGGATGCTTCCATCCCCTGCTCATCTGGCTGAGTACGGCGGCAAGCGTGCCGCCAGCGCTGTCGCCCGCCACCGCGACCTTCCCGCCCCAGCGCCATGCCTCCCCCGCCACCCACTGTAGCGCGGCCCAGCAATCGTCGACGGCGGCGGGGAATTTGTTTTCCGGGGCAAGGCGATAGTCGAAGGAGACGACCGCCGCCCCCGACTGCCGCGCCAGGCGGCAGCAGATCCCATGGTGGGAGTTCAGGCCGCAATGGACATACCCGCCCCCATGCATGAACAGCACGACGCCACGCACCCTGCCATAAGGCACATACAGCCGCGCGGGACGCAGTTCGGTCGCGCCGGGCACGCGGATGTCGATCACGCGCCGGACCTGCAGGCTTGAGAGGCGTTTGGGAAAACATGGGCGGTCAAAACGCCTGCGGATATCCTCCAGCGAATGGGGGACATGATTGTGGCGGGCGGCACTGGCCTTTGCGCCAAGCAGGAACAGGCGGGTAAAAAACCCCGGAAGCCGCCCGCGCACGGGGGCGGCGGACGTCGCGGCATCGGAAACAGACAACAGCACGCCTTTCGTGATCGGTCATGAGTTTTCGCGTCACAAGGCTTTAGCCCTTGACGCGCGACGCATGCACCGCCAGTTTCCGCATGCCAGACGGTCGGACGGCCGCTGTCGGCGCGCATATGTGCGGTGATGGAGGAAAGTCCGGGCTCCACGGAAGAACGGTGCCGGCTAACGGCCGGCGGGGGCGACCCCAGGGACAGTGCCACAGAAAACAGACCGCCCCCACGGCAGAGGGCCCGGTTTCGCGACCGGACCGGATGTTGGGGGCAAGGGTGAAACGGTGCGGCAAGAGCGCACCGCGCGCATGGTAACATGGGCGGCAGGGCAAACCCCACCGGGAGCAAGACCGAATAGGAACGGCAGGCGGGCGGATTCAGGTCCGCGCCGCCAGGGGCCTTCCGCCCCGTCGTTCGGGTTGGTCGCGTGAGGCGTGCCGCAAGGCGCGTCCCAGAGGAATGGCCGTCCCATCCCCACCGGGGATGGACAGAACCCGGCTTACAGACCGTCTGGCATCTTTACCCCTGTCCTGACATCCCCCAACCCGTGCCCCACGGCCGTTTATTCCCCCTCAACCCCGCCTGCCCGCATGGCACGGGCGCGTGGGTAACAAAGTATTCATCAAAAAGAACAAAACATAAACATATCTGGAACAGGGACGAGGAATGGCAGAACAGGGGGGATATATTCCTCTTTACCTGTCATTACACGCCCCATCGCGGAACAATAGCAGTCTGCCGCCATTTTCTGCATATCTTTAATTGACCGCCCATGAAATCCCATGATATCCCACATAGACCCAGTGAAGTTGAGTGAAGGAAGCACCTTTCACCCGCGCCGGGCACAGCGTTTCAGACCTCTGTAATCCATGCCAGGGAGGGCATCGCGCAGCGTGAGTGTATTCCTTGGCACGCATCAGAACCGGCTGGATGCCAAGGGGCGGGTCTCCATCCCGTCGGCCTTCCGCGCGACGCTGCGCACCCTTTCGCGGGCGGGCGAACCGCTGGTCATCATGCGCCCCTCCCACCTGCATCCCTGCCTGGAAGCATGGCCCAGCGCCTCGTTCTCCGCGCTGGCGCGCCCGCTGGACGAGGTGGACATCTTTTCCGAGGATCACGACGACCTCGCCACCGCGCTCTATGCGGATGCCTATCCCATCGACGCGGACAAGGAAGGACGCATCCTGCTGCCCGAGACACTACGCGCGCATGCCCAACTGACCGAACAGGTCGCCTTCATGGGCCTTGGCCGCATCTTCCAGGTCTGGGACCCCGACGCCGCCGCCCAGCGCCGCACGGAAGCACGCGCGCGTGCGCGCGCGCTCACCGCCGGCAGGAAAACGGCCGCCTCCCCGCCGGAAGGATCGGCATGACCGTGATGGCATCCCCCCCACCGGCATCGCTTCCGGGTACGGATGGCGGCCATGTTCCCGTCATGCTGGACGAGGTGCTGTGCGACCTCGCGCCGCGCGATGGCGCCACATACCTTGACGGGACGTTTGGCGGGGGCGGTTACGCGCGCGCCATCCTGTCCGCCGCCGACTGCACGCTGTGGGCCATCGACCGCGACCCCGCCGCCATCGCGCGCGGCAATGCGCAGGCGGCGTCCTTTCCCGACGGGAACGGGGGTTCGCGCCTGCGCATGATCAAGGGCGGGTTCGGTGACATGGCGTCCCTGCTTGCGGCACGCGGGGTGACGGCGCTTGATGGCGTGACGCTCGACCTTGGCGTCTCGTCCTACCAGATCGACCAGGCCGAACGGGGCTTTTCCTTCCGCATGGACGGCCCGCTCGACATGCGCATGGGCGACGAAGGCACGACCGCCGCCGACGTCGTCAACCGCTACCAGGAAAGCGAACTCGCCGACATCATCTACACCTATGGCGAGGAGCGGATGTCACGCCGCGTGGCGCGCGCCATTGTCGCGGCACGCGCGGAGGAGGCGATCACCACCACGGCGCGCCTTGCGGATATCGTGCGTTCGGTCGTGCGCGCGGACCGTTCGGGCATCGACCCCGCCACCCGTACGTTCCAGGGCCTGCGCATCCATGTGAATGACGAA
This sequence comes from Novacetimonas maltaceti, assembly GCF_002906255.1. Lineage (GTDB taxonomy): Bacteria > Pseudomonadota > Alphaproteobacteria > Acetobacterales > Acetobacteraceae > Novacetimonas > Novacetimonas maltaceti. The sequence goes on from NZ_POTC01000014.1 coordinate 73,140, forward strand.
CTGGGACAGATCGAACGCGGGCTGGACCAGGCGCTCGGCCTGCTTGCGCCGGGGGGACGGCTGGTGGTGGTGTCCTTCCATTCGCTTGAAGACCGCCTTGTGAAACTCGCGCTGAACCGTGCCGCGGGCCGCATGCCCGGCCCGTCGCGCCATGACCCGGGGGCCGCCGTGCAGCGGACGCAGCGCCCGGCCTTCCGCCTTGTCAGGAACAAGGCCATCCGCCCGTCGGACGCGGAATGCCACCGCAACCCGCGCGCGCGCAGCGCGCGGCTGCGCACGGTCGAACGCGTCACGACATTCCCCCCCACCGAGTCCGCTACAGATATGGGACAGCAGCAATGATCCGGATCATAACGCTTTTATGCGCCATCATGACGGCGGGGTCCGGGCTGTTCCTTTACACGAAGAAGCAGCAGACCTCCGCCCTTGACCAGAAGATCGCGCAGATCGTGATGCAGACCGAACGCACGCGTGACCAGACGGCCATGCTGCGTGCGGAATGGACGATGCTGAACCAGCCCGACCGGCTGCACAAGCTGGCCGAACGCTATGACCCGACGCTGCGGCCCGTGGCGCCCACGCAGTTCGTGCAGGTCGCCAGCCTGAGCGCGCACCTGCCCGCGCCGGGATCGGCCCCCATCGCGCCGTCCAACCCGCGTGCGAACATGGGCGTCTCCCTTGCCGCGGACCACATGCCCATCGCAACGGCGGAACCCGTGGCGCGCCCGCATGCCCCGGTGGCACCCCCTGCCGTGACGCTGGCGCAGGCCAGCGTGCCGCACCCGGTGGCGCAGTCCGCCCCCCTCCCGCCGGTGGCGCACCATGCCCTGTCTTTT
>NZ_POTC01000015.1 GCF_002906255.1 Novacetimonas maltaceti
AACCGGGAAAGCCGCTCTTCAACATCAAAAAAACCAGGCTGCTTCATATCGCCATTCCCTCAATCAACGCAGAAGAAATAGAATCATACAGAAGACCTCAAAACCAGGGGGTTTTTAGAACCCTCCACCTGTTTCATGTCAGGAAGAATTCCAGTTCCGGAAAATCATATATCGCGAAAAATTTTAGTAATTTGGAAGGGATTTTTCAATCCGTCGCATTATGCAATCATGCTCCGTATCGTGCCAGTCCATGGACGGAAGAATTCCTGCCCACAGGTCCGGGGACTGCCGGGAAATGCGTGGAGTGTTTCCCTGCTTTCGCAATTCCCGTGCGGATGCCCCTTGCTTTGAGGGCGTTGTTCCGATCCATGCTGGTGATAACAGATGCTAGGTAATCTCCATGACCAAGGTTCCCGCACGCCAATCCGAAACGCCCGTAGACCGCCTGATCCTTGATCGCTGGTCGCCTTACGCCTTCACCCCCGCCCCGATCGGGGAGGCGGAACTCCTGTCCTTCCTCGATGCCGGGCGCTGGGCGCCTTCGGCCTATAATTCGCAGCCGTGGCGCTTCATCTATGCCCGGCGCGACACTGCGGAGTGGGAACGCTTCCTGTCATGGCTGATCCCGTTCAACCATTCATGGGCACATAATGCCTCTGCCGTGGTCTATGTCGCCTCCCATACGGTCATGGATATCGGTCAGGCGGAACCTGTCCCCGCCCCCACGCACTCCTTCGATGCTGGTGCCGCAGCCGTGCTGGTGCAGTTGCAGTTGAACCGGGCCGGGTGGGCCGCCCATCCCATCAGCGGCTTTGACCGCGACGTGGCGCGTGCCGGACTTGAACTGCCCGACGATTACGCCCTTGAGGCCGCCATCGTCATCGGACGCCCCGGCGATGTGGATGCCCTGCCTGAAAAACTGCGGGCGCGCAATGTGCCCTCAACGCGCCGTCCCCTGGCCGAAGTGGCGTTTGAGGGGCGGTTTCCGGTTCAGGACGGCGACTGATCGCCGCGAACAGGCATCGCTATGTTTCGCGGCGCTGGTCCCACCATGCCATCCGTTTGAGGATATCACGTTCATATCCCCGTTCGTTGGGGCGGTAGAGTTCTGGCCTGTCGGGGCCGCTCAGCGCATCGGGGAAGAACTGCTGGCCACTGAATGCGTGCGGGAAATCATGGTCGTAGCGGTATCCGTCCTTGAAGCCCTGCGCCTTCATCAGTGCCGTTGGCGCGTTGATGACGTGCTTGGGCGGCATGATCGACCCCTGCGTCTCCGCAAGGTCCATGGCGGCATAAAATGCCTTGTAGATCGCATTCGACTTGATGGCCGTGGCGAGGTAGCCCACGCACTGCGCCAGCGCGGGCAGCCCCTCGGGCTCCCCGATCCGTTCAAAGACCGCGGCGCAGGCGGCGGCCTGTTCGATGGCGCGCGGATCGGCAAGGCCGACTTCCTCCGTCGCCATGACCATCAGGCGGCGCAGGATCGCGCGCGGCGGTTCCCCGCTTTTGAGCAGGCGCGCCAGCCAGTAGAGCGCGGCCTGCACATCCGACCCGCGGATTGATTTCTGGAATGCGGACAGCAGCGCATGGTGGATGTCCGATCCCTTGTCCCCCGCATGCGCCTTGCGCTGCACAAGGGTATGGAGTTGCGCCGACGTGACGGGCGTATCGGTGCCAAGGTCCGACAGCGCCTCCACCATCACCAGCAGGTAGCGCCCGTCCCCGTCCGCCATGTTCAGCAGTTCGGCGCGCGCCTGCGCATCGAGCGGAAGCTGACGGCCCAGATGTGCCTCCGCCCGTTCCAGCAGCACCGACAGGTCGTGCGTGTCAAGCCGTTCCAGCACCATGACCTGCGCCCTGCTGGCAAGGGCGCGGTTCAGTTCAAAGGAAGGATTTTCGGTGGTCGCGCCGATCAGGACGACGGTCCCGTCATCCACATAGGGCAGGAGCGCATCCTGCTGTGCCCTGTTCCAGCGATGGATTTCATCGACGAACAGGACCATCCCCTTCGCCTGCCCCTGCTGCCGGTTTGCCTGCGCCTTGACCAGCGCCTTCTTCAGTTCGGGCAGGCCGGACATGACGGCGGAAATCTGTTCGAATGCCATGCCCGAACTGGCGGCGAGGATCCGCGCCAGCGTGGTTTTCCCGGTGCCCGGCGGCCCCCAGAAAATCATGGAGGACAGGCGTCCCGACGCCACCATGCGGCCAATCGGCCGGTCGGGGGCCAGCAGGTGCTTCTGGCCGATCACATCCTCGATCCGTTCCGGACGCAGGGCTTCGGCAAGCGGGCGGGGCGCCAGGGTCTCGAACAGGGATGTCACGTTTGCTCCATGGTGTTCATGTCTGCGGCAGAGTATGCATTTTCCGGGTGCCTTGCAGAAGGCCACGCCCCTACATTTGTTTCTCCCTCCCGATCCCCTCATGCAAGGACCCGATCATGTCATTTCGCATCCTGGCCCGTACTGGCGCAGCGCTCGCCCTGCTCATGGGGGCGTCATGCTGGTCCATGGCCGCGCAGGCCGCACCGCAACCCGCCTCCCTGCAGGTGCCCGCCGGGTTCCATATCGCAACCTATGCCGATCATGTCCCCGGCGCGCGTGAAATCGCCCTTGGCGACAGGGGGACGGTTTTTGTCGGCTCCATGGGGGCAGGCAGGGTCTATGCGCTCAGTGGCGGGCAGGACGGGCACGCGCCACAGGTGCATGTGGTGGCGCACGGCTTGAACCTGCCTGTCGGCGTGGCCTTTTACCGGGGCGATCTGTATATTTCCGACACGCGGCGGATTGTCGTGCTGCGCGGGATCGAGGACCGTCTGGACCACCCGCCCGCGCTGGAAACGGTTGCGGACAACCTGCCCTATCGCGCGGGGGACCATTCATGGAAATTCATCGCGTTCGGACCGGACGGGAAGCTGTATGTCCCGATCGGCGCGCCCTGTAACATCTGCGATGTCGGGCATGAGTTCGGCCGGCTGATCCGGATGAACCCTGACGGCACGGGGCGCGAGGACGTGGCGTACGGCATCCGCAACACCGTGGGCTTCACATGGCAGCCCGGCACGGGGACGTTGTGGTTTACCGATAATGGCCGTGACCTGATGGGGGATGACATTCCTTCGGATGAACTGAACCGCCTCGACCGGGTCGGGCAGTCGTTCGGCTACCCCTACTGCCATCAGGGGGACATTGCTGATCCCGTCTATGGCAAGGGGCATCCATGCAGCGGGTTCACGCCGCCGGTCGTGAAACTTGGCGCGCATGTCGCTGCCCTCGGGCTGCGGTTCTATGAAGGGACGATGTTCCCCGCGACATATCGTGGCGACCTGCTGGTTGCGGAACACGGGTCATGGAACCGCTCCCGCCTGTCCGGCTACAGGGTGGTCGCGGTCCATATGGGAGCGGATGGCGGTGCAGGCCCGGTATCCACGCTGGTGGACGGGTTCCGGCATGACCAGACCCCGTGGGGGCGTCCGGCCGATGTACAGCCCCTGCCCGATGGCAGCTTGCTGATCAGTGATGACCTTGCCGGGGCGGTTTACCGCCTGACCTATGACGGGCATGCGGGCTGAACGGGAGCGACCACAGGAACAGTAATGGAATAAGGTGCCATAATATCCTGCATCACTGATGCACAGGACTGGCCCCCTGTCCATTCATCAGCGCCAGCCCTTCCGCGACCGAGACGAACTCCCCGCCCATATCGACCCGTTCCGCGCCAAAGCGGCGGGTGAACAGGTCGCGCACCGCAGGCACGAAGGAGGTGCCCCCCGTCAGGAAGACACGGTCGATGGTGCCTGCGGGCAGGTTGGCGCGGTCAAGGGCAACCTGCACCGCGTCATCAAAGCGCTGCAGGTCCGGGGCGATCCAGCCCTCGAATTCAGCGCGCGTGATTTCGCGGCGGATATGCAGATCGCGGTGATCGTACTGCAGGACCGTGCGCTCGGCCCGCGACAGGTCGCGCTTTGCCGCGCCCACGGCGCGATAAAGGGCCTGTCCCTGCTGGTCGTCGATCAGGTTCTTCAGGGCGTGCAGTTTTTCAGGTTCGGAGGCCGTGCGCGCCACGTCCGCGATATCGCGCAGGGTCTGGGGCGTGCGCATCAGGGCCAGCCGGTGCCAGCGGCCAAGGCTTGCATACCATTCCGCCGGCACGGGCAATGGCGCGCCCCCCATGACGCGATAGGTGGCGTGGCGGCCAAGTTCGGGGGCCACGACATTGTCGATGATGCGGTAATCGAACTGGTCACCCGCGATGCCGACACCCGCATATCCCAGGGGCGTCGCCCGCTGCGCGCCATCGGGGTCGAAGCGCAGGATGGAAAAGTCACTGGTGCCGCCGCCGAAATCCCCCACCAGCACGGTGGCCGGCGTGTTCAGGCGGTGGGCGAAGCGCCAGCCTGCGGCTTCGGGTTCCAGGGCGACATCGACATGGTGGAACCCCGCGGCGCGGAAACTGTCGCGCAGGCGCTGTTCGCCAAAGGCGTCGTCTACCCCCTCCCCCGCGAAATGCACGGGACGGCCCACGGTGGCGGTGACATGGGCGGGATCAATTCCGATCGTGCGCATCAGGCAGGACAGGAAACGCGCGATCAGCATCTCCAGCGTCATGACATGGCCCAGCAGGCGCGTCTGGCGGAAGGACGCCTGCGCCAGATAGGATTTCATGGACATGATCAGGCGGCTTTCCGCCGGATCCTCCAGATACGCATCAATGGCCGCAGCTCCGATGGCTTCGTGCAGGCTGGCGCGCCCTGCCCGCATTTCCTCATGCCACAGGCACAGCAGGGAACGGCAGGTTTCCGTGGCTTCGTGATGGGCAAAGGAAAAGCGCGCCGGATGGGGCTGCCCGTTTTCGTCAAGCAGGACCACAACGGTGTTGGTCGTGCCGAAATCTATGCCGAGCCTCACGCTCTGGGGGGATCCGATGGAAGACATGGCGCCTCAATAGGCGTCCGGCCGCCGCATGTCCATCCATCACGACAGGTTCCCATTTGCGACGACGAATACAACAAACAGTTCGTGAAACGCCCCTTGAATCATCAGGATGCTGCAAAGAAACGTCACCTTTTTGAAAAAAGGCGGCACCCGGAAACATTTGTGAATTGGTTTGTTTTCCGGCGTTTTGTCACGCCGGATCGTCACCATTCAGCAACGCCCGCGCCAGATGGTTGTGCCGTTCGGCAAGCTGTCCTGTATCGCAGGTCAGCAGGTGTCCGTCACGCACCACCACCTGTCCGTTGATGATGGACAGTGCGGCAGCGCGCGGGGTGCAGAAAACAAGGGCGGCGACAGGGTCCACCTGCGCCCCGGCATGGTCGATGCCGCGCAGGTCGAAGGCGACGACATCCGCCGCCATGCCCGGTGACAGGTGGCCGATGTCATCGCGTCCCAGCACGGCCGCCCCGCCCCGCGTCGCCAGTTCCAGCGCGGTGCGCGCGCCCATCATGGCCGTATCATCACCGTCGTCGCGCAGGCGCGAGACCAGCATCGCCTGGCGTGCCTCGGCCAGCATATGGCTGCTGTCGTTGGAGGCCGAGCCATCGACCCCCAGCCCGACATTGACGCCGTGCGCCATCATGCGGCGCACAGGTGCGATGCCGGACCCCAGCCGCATGTTGGAGCAGGGGCAATGGGCAATGCCGGTGCCGGTTCGCCCGAAGCGTTCGATACCGGCATGGTCCAGCCGGACACAGTGCGCATGCCATACGTCCGGCCCGAGCCAGCCGGTATCTTCGGCATATTCCGCGGGCGTCATGCCGAAGGCGTCGCGGCTGTATGCGATGTCGCTCGCATTTTCCGCAAGGTGGGTGTGAAGCCGCGTGCCGGTTGCGCGTGCAAGATGCGCCGTTTCACGCATCAGGTCGCGGCTGACGGAAAATGGCGAACAGGGGGCAAGGACAATGCGCTGCATCGCAAGGCGCGAGGGATCATGATACGCCTCCACCACGCGCTGCATGTCATGCAGGATGGCATCCTCGTCTTCAACCAGGCTGTCGGGTGGCAGCCCTCCCTTGCTTTCACCGACGCTCATTGCGCCACGGGCGGCGTGAAAGCGCATGCCCATCGTCGCGGCGGCCTCGATCTGGTCATCAAGGCGGCTGCCGTTGGGGAACAGGTAAAGATGGTCGCTGCTGGTGGTGCAGCCCGAAAGGAGCAGTTCGGCCATGGCGGTGCGCGTGGAGACGCGGATCATTTCCGGCGTCAGCCGCGCCCAGATGGGGTAGAGCGTGCGCAGCCAGCCGAACAGGGAGACATCCTGCGCTGCCGGCACGACACGGGTCAGGGTCTGGTACATATGGTGATGCGTATTGACCAGCCCCGGCATGACCACATGGCCCGACATGTCCATGATTTCGTCCGCCGCGGGCAACGGGTCATCGGGATTGCCGACCTGCTGGACCTGCTGGCCGCGTATCAGGACCCAACCCCCGGCGATCTCGCGTCGTGACGCATCCATCGTAACGAGCATGAGGGCATTCTTGAGCAGTATGGAACGGGACATGATTTCTTCGCTGACGGGGGCAGGACGGGATGGGCCGTGGGCTTGTTGCAGGATACAGCATTGATGCGGGCAATGAAATTTCCGTATGCCGCCTTTCTCCAGAAGCGTCACCGCCCCCATGCGCCAGCGTGTCAGCGCTCCCGCACGGCTTCGGGCATGCCCCGTGGTCCGGTGGCTGGCGACGGCGCGACCGCGTCCTGCCCGGCAGGTGGATGGCCATGCCGGGTCGCCATGGAGGACGTGGCGGCATGACGGGGGGCTGGGGACATGGCGTGATGAGGCCGCATGGATGGCATGTTTTCCATGTCGTCCATGTTTTCCATCCCCTGCATGTCGTGCATCTCCATCGCCGGGTCGGGGGCGGCCCGTGCTCCGGGTGCCAGCATGAGGCAGGCGGCAAGGAAGGCGGGCATGGTGAAGGACCAAAAACCGGTATGGGTCATTTTCTGTTCCTGCAATGGGCAAGGGTTTTCGTGAATGGGGGAGCGGCGCTCAGAACCATGTCCGCAGGCCGAAGGTGAAATTGAGGTCATGCAGGTCGTGTTCGCCCCGTGCCCGCGCCAGTGTCGTGGCCTGGTCGAACGTGCCGCTGTAGGTCACGCCGATATAGGGGGCGAATTTGCGGTGCCATTCATAACGCAGCCGCAATCCCGTATCGATGTTGGACAGGCCGCGTCCATTCGCCCGTGCCGGGTCCGCCTGGGAGTAGAAATTAAGTTCGACCTGCGGCTGAAGGATGAGGCGGTTGGTCAGCAGCAGGTCATAGGACCCCTGCAGGCGACCTGCGGCCCCCCGGTCACTGAAATAGGCCGTTGCCTCCACATCGAAGAAATAGAGGGCCAGTCCCTGTATGCCCACGGCGCCCCATGCGCGGGTCGGGCCATTGTCGATATCCATGCGGACCCCGGTCTGGACATCGAAATAGCGCGAGATCGCGCGGTCATACAGCACCTCATGGTCGCCATCGCCAAACCTGCCGTTCGTGCCGAGCGTGCCTTCGGACTTCAGCCACAGCTTGTTGTAATCGGTCCCGACCCACGCCTGCCCGTCATAGCGGAACTGTCCCCCGTTTGCGTTGTAGCGGGCCTCGAATTCATCCAGCAGCACATGCGCATAGATATTGTGATCCATGACCGGGGGCATGCCGTTGACATAGGTGACCGGGGCGGAAGCCGTTCCACCGCCCGATACGGTGGCGCTCCCCCTGGTCATGGAGGCAGCCATCGGGGCGGCGCCCTGCGCATGGGCGGATGGGAGCGGAACGGCAGGCAGAAGCGCGGCGAGGATGAGCATGCGCCTCATGACACGATGACCGTGCGGAACATGCCCAGTTCCATGTGATAGAGCAGATGGCAGTGATAGGCCCACATCCCCGGTTCATCCACGGTGACAAGGTAGCTCAGCCGCTCCCCCGGCTTGACGATGATCGTGTGCTTGTAGGGCCGGTAATCCCCCTGCCCGTTTTCCAGTTCGCTCCAGAACCCATGCAGGTGGACGGGGTGTTCCATCATCGTGTCGTTGGTCACGATAAAGCGGACCCGCTCGCCAAGCGCGAGGCGGATTGGCTCCGCTTCGGAGAATTTCCTGCCGTCAAACCCCCATATGAAGCGCTCCATGTTGCCCGTCAGGTGCAGCGTGATCTCGCGCGAGGGGGAGCGCGGATCGGCCCCTGCGACAGTCGCGCGCAGGTCGGCATAGGTCAGGACCCGCCGGCCGTTATGTTCCAGCCCGTCGCCGGGTTCGGCCAGGCGGTTGATGGGCATCATGGCGACACTCTGCACCTCCACGCCGGGACGCAGGTGGGTGTGGGCGGCGGGGGATCCATGCCGGTGCGGGGGGGGCATGTGCATATGGGCCATATGCCCCATGTCCATCCCATCCATCCCTGCCATCTTCCCCATCCCCACAGGGTGTGACGGGGTGGGCGCACGCATGTCCATATGGCCCATCCCCATGTCCGTCATGGTGCGCAGCGGGCGCGGGTCCATGGGGGGGACCGGCCCCGAAACCCCGGCCTGTGTTGCCAGCGTCCCGCGGGCATATCCGGTCCGATCCTCCGCCTGTGCGAAAACGGTATAGGGACCAGGGCCTTGGGGCGTGACCAGCACGTCATAGGTTTCCGCCGTGCCGATGCGGAATTCATCGACCCCTACAGGCTCCACGTCATTGCCATCGGCCTGTATGACCGTCATTTCCAGCCCCGGGATGCGGACATCGAACAGCGTCATGGACGAGGCATTGATGAAGCGCAGCCGGATGCGCTCCCCCGGTTGGAACAGGCCCGTCCAGTTGGCCTGTGGTGACTGCCCGTTGAGGAGATAGGTATAGATGATGCCCGACACGTCGAGGATGTCGGTCGGGGCCATGTTCATCGCCCCCCATTGCAGGCGGTCATGCAAGGCCGCGCCCATGCCCTGGCGGCGCATGTCATGGAACAGCGTCCCCACGGTACGTTGCCGGAAATTGTAATAGTCACTGTCGAATTTGAGGTTGGAGACGATGTCCGCCGGGTCCACGTCGGTCCAGTCGGACAGGAGCATGACATATTCCCGGTCGAACGGGTGAGGCTCCCCATGCTTCGGGTCGATGATGATCGCCCCGTACAGCCCCTTCTGTTCCTGAAAGCCGGAGTGGCTGTGATACCAGTACGTGCCGCTCTGGTGCAGGCGGAAGCGGTAGGTGAAGGTCGTTCCCGGGGCAATGCCCGCGAAGCTCAGTCCCGGCACGCCATCCATGGGGGCCGGCAGGCGGATGCCGTGCCAGTGGATGGAACTCTCCTCATGCAGGTGGTTTGTGACATTGAGTTCAACGGTGTCCCCCTGACGCCAGCGCAGGATCGGGGCCGGTGTCGTGCCATTGATGCCCACCGCGCGGACGCGATGTCCGGTGATGTTCGCATGCAGGCGCTCAATGCCAAGGTCAAAGCGGGTGGATGGCGTGGCCGCGGGCTGGCCCGTTGGCCCCGTCATGGGGGACTGCGCACGCGAACTGCGGCCGGGTGCGGTCAGCAGCGCGCCCCACGCGCCGATGCCGGTTACGAAACGCCGGCGCGTCAGCACGCCGCCTTTCGCAGGGTACAAGGATGTCATGGAAGGATATCCGCCAGAAAACAGGGACAGGCACGGCAGCCCGCAGGGCAGCCGGTCCCGCAACGGTCAGGAGAGGATCAGGCCGTTGTTCTGGGCGGTGGAAGTGCCGGGGCAGACGCCACGCCACCATTGGCAAGGGCATAGCGCGTGCCGAATGCAACCGTGACGAAACGCACATGGATCAGGGATGACGCCCCTGATGCCATGGCCCAGCCAGTCATGCAGGCCGCGCCCGACAGGCAGCAGCTTTCACTGCCATGTTCGCAGTCCTGATGGGGGTCGCAAGGTTGCCTGTGATGGCACTGGTGGGCGTGACCATGCACATCCGCCATGGACGCCATGACCGCCATCCCATGCGAAACAGCAGGCGGTGCGGCAAGGGCCTGTATGGGCATGACAGACAGCAGCAGCCCCACCTGGAACACCAGGCAGGCCAGCACATGTCGCCACTTCCTTATGCCGATCCTGTTCACACCCGTTCCCTGTCATCCACAGGAATGCTTCGCCATGCTCCCTCAGGGGCACAGCCTCATAGCATGCCTGCCCCTTCCATTGCCATAGCGCTGATGCATGCGACCTCACCACATGCGCCATGGCGCATTGCGCGTTTCCCACAGATGTTCAAGATGGCGCTTGTCACGCAGGGTATCCATGGAATGCCAGAACCCGTCATGCTTCAGGGCCATCAGTTGCCCGTCATTGGCCAGTCGTTCCAGTGGGCCTCGTTCGAAGACGGTTTCATCATCCTCCAGATACCCGAAGACGGAAGGCGACAGCACGAAGAACCCACCATTGACGTAACCCGGCTCGACCGGTTTTTCGCGGAAGGCGTCCACGCACCCATTGACGATTTCCAGCGTCCCGAAACGCGCCGGGGGCTTGACCGCCGTAACCGTGGCGATACGCCCGTGGCTGTGGTGGTAATCGATGGTCGTGCGGACATCTATTTCCGCGACCCCATCGCCATATGTCATGCAGAACGCCTCGTCCTGCAGGTAGGGCTGCAGGCGGCGCAGGCGTCCGCCCGTCATGGTGTCCAGCCCGGTATCCACCAGCGTCACGCGCCACGGTTCGGCGCTACGCTTCAGGGTGACGATACTGTCACTGCACATGTCCACCGTAATGTCCGAGGACAGGAGATGGTAGTTGGCAAAATACTGCTTGATCATCTCCGCCTTGTAGCCAAGCGGGATCACGAAATCGTTGATCCCCGCGTGGGAATAGATCTTCATGATGTGCCACAGGATCGGTCGTCCCCCGATTTCGACCATCGGCTTTGGCCTGCTGTCGGTTTCCTCCATCAGGCGTGTTCCGTAACCACCGGACAGGATAACGGCTTTCATGACCTCTGTTCTCCATTCAGGATTGTGGCAGGGCTGGATGATCCGTGACGTCGCGCACCCTTCATGGCGGGCGCGGTCATGTCGGCAGGTTCAGCCTGCGGCGCATGGTGACCCCGACACTCGGCAAGGCCCGGCGCAGCCACTGCCCCATGCCGATCTCCCCTCCCTCGCAGCGGAATCTCCAGTTGGAGACCATGTTTTCCATGACCTGCAGGGGGTAGTAATCCTCAAAGAACCGCAATCCATCCGTTGCGGCGAAACATTCGGCAAGGAAGGACCCGCGCGGCGGGGCAAAGCGTTTCCATATGCCGATACGCACCATCTGGTCGTTCCACAGATGCAGCGTATAGGCAGAGGCGCAGAGCCGTTCACATTCCTGCCGGTATTGCGGCAGCAGGAACTTCCACGCCTCGCGCAGGTGGATCGGGAAGAAATACTGCGGTGCGTAGGATTCCTGCATGACCACCTGCTTTCCGAACAGGGACGTCAGCAGGCGTGGGCCGGTCGCCCCCCACACCAGGTCGCGGTCCCGCATGGCCAGCGTTTCCTGGACAAGGGTGTCGAGTTTCGGATTGTCGCGTTCCAGCCGCATGATCGCACCACAGACCGAAACGGGATCTTCCTTGGCCAGCAGCAGATCCCACCGTGGCAGGTTCAGCGGCCGTAGCAGAAGCATGTCCGCGTCAACCCATATGTGGTCCGTCCGGCGGGAAAGTTCGTAACGGAACAGGTCCGAAAAATGGCTGAGGTTCGGTTTCCCCCGGATCAGGAAACGTGCCATGTTGGTGGGATCGGTAATTTCGCGCGCATCACCGTTCACGACACCCGCCGGAAGGTTTTCGATGGCGTCGTAACTGTAGACGGTAAAGATGTATCCCTGCGCCACATACGAATTGATGCAGGCGGCTTCGTATGCCGAAAGTGCGGTTCCCCCCCAGAAAGTGGCGAATGTCGGTTGAAAAGGCGTCATGAATTCCATCCTGCTGCTCTGTGGGAATGAAGAAGGTCAGGGATTTCTGACCCATCGCAGGTCCTGCCCCAGATATCCGGCATCAAGCATGTGTCTGAGTGCATGCAGGCGGATCAGGGAGGAATGGCGAAAATCCGTATCCGAAAAGCCGAGATCACGCAGGCCCGCAATCAGTTCGGCAATGGTTTCGGACAGGCTGACCCGGGGCACGAAATCTGGCGCAAGTGACCGGAACAGCGAGAAATCGACCCTGTAGGACCTGCGGTCCGGCGGGGCGTCCGTATTGATGCTGACGGTGGTGCCGGGAAGATGTTGGGCCACCGCCTCGGCAAGGTCGCGGACGGTGTAGTTCCATGCGTCACTGCCCGCATTGACCACCAGGCGGCGTTCGCCCGCGCGGGTGATGGCCCATTCGATGGCACGCGCCATGTCGCGGACATGAATCAGGGGCCGCCATGGCGTTCCATCGCTCAGGACTGTTATTTTCCCGGACGTCAGGGCGCCTGCGACAAAATCGTTGATGACCAGATCCAGCCTCAGGCGGTCCGAAAATCCACATGCCGTTGCGAAACGCAGGCATGTGACGGTCATTTCACCAAGGTCCATCTGCATCAGGGCACGTTCGGTGTCGATCTTGGACCGTGCATAGGCGGTCAGCGGCTCGACCGGATCGCCTTCCCTGCGCGGCAGGCCGTCGGAGGCACCATATACGCTGCAACTGGATGCGAATGCGAAATGCCTGACACCGGCATCGGCCGCCATCCGCGCCAGGCGCAGGCTGCCGCCACGGTTGATCTGGTCGGTTACTTCCTCAAAGCGCGATCCCATGGGATCATTGGAAATGGCAGCCAGCTGAACGATTGCATCGGTATCGTTCATGACATGGGGCGCAATATCACGCACGTCCCCGAAATACTGTGCGTCCAGCGCAATCTCTGGCAGAGGTCCGGCGGTGGTCAGGCATTGCCCGAACAGGCCGCTGTCATATCCCACCAGCACCGCCGTGGGAAAACGCTTCCGCAGGTGGCGCACGACCACGGGGCCAAGATAGCCCATATTTCCAACGACGAGGATGCGCATATTTCTCTTCTTGGATATCAGGGGTGAAGTTCTAATAAAAATTCATCATATCAGTCGTGTAACCATGAATATTTCATGATCGGAAGGAAATGTCCGGTTTGGTGCTGCGCCATCATCCGATGACGGCCTGACGCGGCTTTCCTTTTCCCGCTTTGCTTTGCTGGGATCAGGAACGTCATTTTTCCTGTCGGGTTTTGTATCGAAGAAAAGAAAATACAAATAATTTACGACAATGTTTCATACTTCCGGAATTTCATGAAATCCGGATGATGCCTGCAGGATTAACGAAACCCTGTCATTTCGGACACGTTTCAGAAGACGGTTGTCCATGCAGTCATGATATCGCGAAGAGAAACCACAGCTCATGATCCAGGAAATGAAGTCCGTGCCCCCTGCCCCCCACCGGCATGGAACGGCGCTGGTAACCGGGGCGGGAAGCGGGATTGGCCGTGCGATTGCCATAGCGCTTTGCAATGCCGGTTATCACGTCATTCTGGCGGGGCGACGGCGTGTTCCCCTGTCTGCTCTGGCATCGCAGTTGGGAGAGGACCGCACGACAGTCTGGCCCGTGGATATTACGCAGCCTGCTGCACTGCCGTCCTTTACGGACGGTCTCTGCTCCCTCGACATCCTCGTTCATTCCGCAGGCATGTTTGACAGCGGAAAACTTGCGGACATCCCGCCAGATAGCAAGGAGTTGCTTTATCGCGTCAATGTCAGCGCGCCGCTTCATCTTTCGGGCCTGCTGTTGCCTGCTCTGCGTAAAGCACGCGGGCAGATCGTATTCATCAATTCGACAGCCTCTCTGGGCGCACGTGTCACGCAGGACGCTTATGCGGCAAGCAAGCATGCACTCCGGCAGGAAGTTGCACATTTCAGGGAACGAAACCGCGGAAGTGGCATCCGTGTGCTGAATGTCTATCCCGGCCGGACAGCAACCCCCATGCAATCCGAGGTCCTGCGGCAGGAAGGACGTCCCGATGCGGATATTTCATTGCTGCAGCCGGAAGATATCGCCACCGTCATCCTGGACAGCATCGCCATGCCACGGCGTGCGGAAGTGACAGATATTGTCATCCGGCCGGCCGAACATGCCGATGATTCCAGGGAAGTGAAGGACCGGCATGAATGGAGGCCGGACGCAGGTTCATGAACAATTTTTCCCCGGACATGAAACCTTCGCCATGGGGCACGCTTAAGCAGGCACCCCGGAGTGTTATCAAGGCCTCCGGTTGATGCCGGAGGTGTGATCGGAGCCAATGCTGTTCAGACAGGCAGAAATATCCGGTGCCCGGACAATTACCCTCCCCCGTCACCATGATGAGCGGGGTTCGTTTGGCCGTATATTTGATCGTGAGCGTTTTGCGGATAATGGAATTTCATGCAATTTCGTGCAGGCAAGTATTTCGCGCACATCATATGCGGGTACGTTGAGGGGACTGCACTTCCAGCGCTTTCCCCACGCTGAAGCCAAGCTTGTCCACTGCCTGCGCGGGGAGATGTACGATGTCATCTGCGACCTGCGTCCTGACTCCCCTACATATCTGAAACATCAGTCTTTTTATCTAAACTGTTCTGACAACGAGATGATTTTCATTCCACCCGGCTGTGCCCACGGTTTCATGACGCTCAGTGATGATGTCGAAGTATTGTATGCGATGTCTGACATATATGCGCCAGACCATGCCATGGGCCTGCGGTTTGACGATCCGGTCCTTGGGATTTCGTGGCCCCGTCCTGTCGCCCACATTTCCACGAGGGATCTGGAATGGCCGAAATACAAAGACAGTAAACATCATGACCGGATAAAATAAATCAACCCCTTCGATACAATGGATCGCCGCCATGGAAAGTCTGACACAGTCTTCGCCGCATGCGCATATGCAGCTACATTCGGCAATACCCTATTCCTCCACGGGATCATGCCGCCTGTGCAATACGCCCCTTCGACGAAGCGTCGTTGACCTGGGGCTTTCCCCACTGGCGAATTCATTTATCAAACCTGAACTGCAAAATGCGATGGAGGCATTCTATCCGCTTCACGCATTCATCTGCGAGAAGTGCTTCCTGGTGCAGTTGTCGGAGTTTGAGTCCCCCCAGTCCATTTTTGGCGATTACATATATTTTTCATCCTATTCCGCCAGTTGGCTCCAGCATGCGAAAACATATGTTTCCAGACAGGTCGAGCGTTTTGCGCTGGATGAAAACTCCCTTGTCGTGGAGGTCGCAAGCAATGACGGATACCTGCTGCAATATGTGCAGGAGGCCGGGATCCGGAGCCTGGGGATAGAGCCGGCCGCGAATGTGGCGGAAATCGCAATCGCAAAGGGGATTCCAACGGAAATCGCCTTCTTCGGCGCGCAGACAGCAACACGCCTGAAAGCGGCCGGATATGCAGCAGACCTGATGGCCGCCAACAATGTGGTTGCACATGTTCCGGATCTGCATGATTTCCTTGAAGGGTTTAAGATCCTCCTTGCCCCCGAAGGGGTCGTGACGTTCGAATTTCCACATCTCCTGCGGCTGATAAAGGAATATCAGTTCGACACCATCTATCATGAACATTTTTCCTATATCTCTTTGCTGGTGATCCGTCGTGCCCTGTCAGACCATGGGTTACGTGTCTTCGATGTCGAGCAGCTTCCCACACATGGCGGTTCCCTGCGGGTCTATGCCACACACACGGAAAATGGCCGGCTGAAGGAAGCCGCCGCTGTCGATGAAATCTGCAGGGAAGAAAGCGACTTCGGCCTTGAAAGGCTCGAAACTTACGAGAAATTTTCAAGGTCTGTCGTCAATATCAAATGCAATCTTCTGCAATTCCTGATCGATGCGCGTCGCAATGGAAAAGTCGTTGCAGGGTACGGCGCCCCCGCCAAGGGAAATACACTCCTGAATTACTGTGGTGTAGGGCCGGAGCTCATCCCCTTCACGGTGGATGCAAGTCCGTACAAGCAGAACATGCTGCTGCCCGGGACGCGGATACCGGTTCTTTCCCCGGAAGCGATCTTTGAAAGAAAGCCGGATTTTGTACTGATACTTCCATGGAACCTGAAAAATGAGATCGTTGGCACCATGGCGGGCATTCGCGAATGGGGGGGACAGTTTGTAGTCCCGATACCCGATATTGAAATATTCTAACCGTCTGAATATCATATTACATATTCAGGCCCTATCAGGAAATCTGACGGTGGTTTGTAAACCTCGATATGCTGTCCTGTTCCGCACCCATGTATGGGACAGTTTTGTTGAACGCCAGTTTTTGAGTCTTCGATCGATGATCGGAAGTGGTGACCTGTTTATTGTTGCAAATAACACGTCCGGGGAATGCCAGATTCCTGCTGGCCTGCCCGGCCTCGTGTTCCATGAGTCGGATTTCCGCAGGCAGGGGCTTGAATTCGGGATCAGCGGGAATCCCATGTGGTATAACGTGGATTACGCATTGTATTTCTTTGCTGATAAATACGATAAATATGATTACTACGTACTGTTCGAATATGATGTATGTGGAAATATTGATTTCGATCGACTGATGGATGATATCCACCGCGATGGGAGTGACCTGGTCGGCCTGACATCAGGCGGCATGTTTGAGAAATGGCATTTCTACCGTTCATGCGTGGATCTTTACAAAGAACCCGACCTGACAAAGACATTCCTGCAGATAGGTATTTTTTCCAGACGGAATGTCTCTCTCCTGCACCGGCGCAGGCTTGCCCTGTCAGAGCAGTTCAGGTCAGGAACACTGAAAAACTGGCCGCATTGCGAGGCATTCATTCCCATAGAAACGAAGCTGGCGGGGCATCGCTTTACCGAACTGTCGAATTACCTGAATGTCCGGCGATACCGTCATGAACCGGCCTATCTTGAAGAAGATATGGAAATTCTGGAGAAAAATGAAGTCGTTCATCCGGTTCTCGACAGGAAACGCTATATCCTGAGCGCAATCCGTTATGAGGGACGACCGGAGAAATTCTTCCTCCCTGGCAGCACCTTTGGAAAACGGCTGCGGCGGTTACCGGCCAGGACCTATATTCTCCCTCTCCTCAAGGCCCTGTGGCGCCGTTCCCAGACGCTGGTGACGGGGCTTCTGGGCAAGGCATCCTTTTTCAGCCTGACAAAAACCAGAGAAGAATTCTGAATATATGTGAAGGATTTTGGAATGCGCCATGCCTTGGGAAATATCATGATGCTGTTCGTGCTCGGAACGTCCGCCATTGCGGAAGGAAGGGCAGCCTCTCCCGCCACGACGGATGTTTCCAGGGACCTGCCCGCTGCACTGAAATCCTGTTACGCCGGACAGGGGACATGTGTTCTGAATCTTGGCGGGCGGACCGTGCACCTTACCCACGGGATCATCATCAACCCCCTGCGCGTAACGCTGCAGGACGGGCGGATAGATGCCTCTGCCCTTCCGGCCGGAGAAGCCGCGATCACGGTCAGCACGGATAGCGAGACGGCACCCGATTATGCAACATTTGTACATTATATCAAAGGGATAAACCTGATCGGGAATGAGAACGCGGATGGTATCGTATTCAACAGTACGCATCATAATAATGTTCTGGCCGCGGCAGTGACATTGGAAAACATGTCGATATCAGGTTTCCGGCGGGGCATTACGTTTTCAAACCATTCCTATGGCTTTGGCCTTTCCCACATACAGATTTTCAACAACAAGGTGGGGATCTATACCACAAGCGGCGCGGAAGATGCTGGCGAACGCATGACGTTTGTCGATGTTGGCGTATTCAACAACCAGCTGGGCATTGATGATGAAGCCGGGTTCGAAATGGACTGGCTGGGTGGCCATTGGGATTATAATGGCAAGACGGCCATCCTGTCCGCACTGGTTGAATTCGATGGGCATATTGAAACAGGCCCCTCTGACCAGCCGATCATCGAATTGCGTGCCCTGCCCAACATGGTGGCGGCCCAACTCTTCATGACACCGGGTTCCTTTGTCATGGTCAATGGATACAATGGAAAACCGACATCCGATGCGTGGATTTCGTCCAACAGTGCGTACAACGTCGTGCAGTTTCCATTCAATACCTGGGGCGTGACGGGAAAAACCGGTGTCATGCAGGGACCGGGCAAGGTGATCGGTCCCGCCAGTGGGGCTTTCACGCCGCATTGACAGTGCGATCCGGCAACATGGGGCACCGGAAAAGGTAGATGACCGATATGGCAACCAGTCCTGATATCCTTTATGGGCATGTCAAGAATATCTATCCGGTTTTCCGAAGCATAACGGGAAAAGGGATACGGCAGACACTTGAATATATATCGGGGAAGGTCAAGGACCTCTCCATTTCCCACGTGGCGTCCGGCACCGAAGTGCTGGACTGGACCGTGCCTGAGGAATGGAATGCCTATGGCGCGACGATCCGACGCACGACAGGCGAGGTGATGATCGACTGGGCGTGGTGCAACCTCCACCTGCTGCAGTACAGTATTCCCGTACATGCCCGCGTATCACGCAGCGAACTTGAAAAACATCTGTACTGGATCGAGGAGCAGCCAGACCTCATCCCCTACCGGACGTCCTACTACAGGAAGGATTGGGGGTTCTGCCTGTCCGCCCATCAACGCTCGTTATTGACGGATGACGAATATGACGTGGACATCAGGACGGAACTTGGCCCTGGCCGCCTCAGTTACGGTGAAATACTGATCCCGGCGACGGCACCGGGGCAGGATACGGGCGAAGTCCTGTTTTCCATACATTGCTGCCATCCTGCGCTGGCCAATGACAATGCGTCTTCCGTCGCGATTGCGATCGAGGTCATCCGGGAATTGCAGGCGCGCACCGACCTTCGCCTGTCGTACCGTTTCATATTCATTCCCGGGACCATCGGTTCGATAACATGGCTGGCGCGCAACCGTGACACGGTAAGGTATATCCGTCATGGACTGGTCCTGAGTTGCCTTGGCGATGCAGGTGCTCCGACCTACAAGCAGTCCCGTCAGGGAAATGCCGCGATAGACCGCTATGCCGCATATCTCGTGCAGGCACGCTGGGGCGGAAAGGTCGTGCCGTTCGAACCCTATGGGTATGATGAGCGGCAATACTGCTCCCCGGGGTTCAACCTGGCTGTCGGTTGCCTGATGCGTTCGCCCAACGGGCAGTTTGCACAGTACCATACCTCTGCCGATAACCTCGATTTTGTCACCCCAGCGGGACTGCATGCGTCATTTGGCTTCATCATGGACCTTGTGGCCATGATGGAAAAGGACTTCCATCCCATCAGCCTCTGTCCCTATGGGGAGCCGCAGTTGGGCCGCCGGGGCCTTTACAGGGCCATCGGCGGCCATGATGGAGACGATCCAGAGTCCGCCTTTGACCAGATGACGCTGCTCTGGGTCCTGAACCTTGCGGATGGCAAACATTCACTGCTTGATATCGCGCAGCGCGCGGGCAAGCCCTTCCCTGCCGTGGCGGCGGCGGCAGAGGCCCTGATGCGGGTGGACCTGCTCGCCCGGCCTGCCTGATGTCAGGGAGCATCTCCCTTTTTTGCCCTTACCAGCCGGAACATCGGTCCGGTCAGGGTCGTGGATGTCACCGCCAGGACCATCAGCGACGCATAGGCGAATTCGGAGATCATTCCCTTGCTGTGCAGGATCGTGGCGGCAACGATTTCCATCAGTCCCTTGCATTGCAGCAAAGTCCCCATTCCCAGGGCCTGGCGACGCGACATGTCGGGTGATGGCGGGTAAAGGACCACGGCACCCATCTTGGTCGTGATGGAAATGACGACCAGCAGGAACGAGGCGATAACCGATGGCCATGTCAGAGCCTCGCCATTGATGTGCATGCCACTATGGCCAAAGAACAGTGGCGCCAGCCAGATCAGGGCGAATGTCCCCACCTGTTCCACCGGCAGGCGCCGGACCCATCCGGGCGGCATCACGGCACCGGCGAAATAGGCCCCGATCAGTTCATGCAGGCCGATCTGCATGCTGGCCCACGCCCCGCCTGCCAGCCATAGGGGCACGGCCCCCCATATGACCCACAGCGGGGGATGCGGCAGGCGGTATGTCGCAGCGCTGCTCAGCAGCGCAAGCGCGGCCAGCAGTGCGATGGCGATGAACTGCGTGATGTGCCACCCGTGGAAGGCGGCTGGCCCTTCGGCGGCGAATTCCAGACAGGCCAGCCCGATCCACAATGCGGCATCATCAACGACCGCCAGCCGTAATGCCAGTTGTCCCATCGGGCGGTCTGCAGGCGCCAGTTCGCGCACGACCCCGATCAGCACCGGCAGCGCGCTGACGGCAAGGCAGAGCCCGATCGACATCGCCCCGATCACCGGGCTGCCGTGCGGGGTTTCCCAGCCATGCAGTGGCAGGAAATAGAAATAGATCAGCAAGGAACCGATGCAGAATGGCACGCCCAGCGCAACCAGCGCACTGCCCAGCAGCCGCCCCATGGAAGGCGAGGTGAAATTCCGGTTCGGGTCCGCCCCGTCGGAAAACTGCCACATATCCAGCCCGGCGGTAAAAGCCAGGACCAGGACGGCAAGCCAGCCAATATCCTCCCCATAACGCGAGGGAATGCCCCATGCGCCCACAGGATATTTCGTGACCGCGATGGCGATCCCCAGCAGGATGGGAATGACGACAATCGGCAGGGTCCTGTACGACAGGCGCCATAATACGGAAGGAATAAGAACGAACAGGAATACGTCCGCAAAAAGATGAAGAAGTTGATCCATACCGTTCTCTTGTTTTTGATTTTGACGAGCGTTATTATATATTGATATATCAGATATGCAAATGAAACATGATTCATGTCTTTGGCAGGAGCCTGTCGCAACAGATCAGCGCGTCGCTTTTCATTTGCCGGTGCATGGACTGGCTGGAAAAACAATCTCTGGTTATGAACACGTTTCATCGACAGGATGTGTATTTTTACACTTCGTTTCCGATATACGTCCCATGTCGGAAGATATATTTATAATTCCATTTATTGTGTGATGCATCGTGGCCGCCATTACTGATGGCGCAAGCTACGCCAACGCGGGATATATGCCCAAAGTTTCTGGTGGGAACAGGCTATCCCCGGTCATTTCCGCACGGCACCGCCCTGTGCGAGGCAGGTCGCCGCCGTGCGCCCGATGCCGTCAAGACAGCCAAGGATCCGCAGCAGCCACATGTCATCCGGCTCCTGCCGCAGCATCCCCACCACCCGCCGCCGCGCCACGGCAACCAGTGCGATCCCGCGCCGACTGACCGGTCGATATCGCGCCAGCGCCCGCATCAGCAGGGTCAGGGTCCGGGATGCCTCGTGATGCCGCTCGCGCTTGAGTTGCCGCAGCAACAGGATATTGAGCCCGACCGCAGACAACAGCAATGTCTGGCGAATATCGCCGGTAGCAGCAGGATCGCCTGCCTGTGCCGCATGCCGTACCAGACGTCCGATCCGGTCCACGCTGGTCCCGATCCACCGTCCGGGGGAAGGTGGCAGGGGCATGATGCACAATCCACGCAATTCGGTGCGGATATGGGCCATGTAACGCCCGCGTTCATTGCGGGCATCAAAGGGAAGCACAAGACGGAAAACCAGCACGCTCAACCCGACGGCCAGCACGGTATGCAAGGCCGTATTCAGAAAGGTCACCTCATCGACGCGCAACTGGTTTCCGGGCATCAAGAGGTTCGGCATCAGCAGTCCATAGGCCGCCGCCGCCCCTGCCGTGCCGGGATTGTATTTGGCCAGTCCGCCGACAAACAGGAAGATGCCAAGGACAAAGGCCAGTTCCTCGTAATCGCTGAGATAAGGCACGATCCACAGGTCGAGACATCCTGCGGCAACGGCGGACCAGATTGCCCCCGACAGGAAGCGCACGGTCCCGACAACCGGTTTTTCGCGGGTGGCGAACAGTCCGCAGACCAGCGTCGTGATCGCAATGAAACCCATGCCCCCTGGCCATGCCGTCATTTCGTAGATCAGGCCGGCGGCCAGAATGGCGATGGCGCCACGCAACCCGTTATGGAAGGCAAGCCGCAGGTCCCGATGTCCGGGCAGGCGAAAGCGGAAACGGTCATGTGGCGGTGGTGCGAAGATGGCCTGGCAATGCCCGATCGCCGTTGCAAGGTCAGTCATCGCGGCGTCAAGCACACCATGCGTGATGCGGCGTGCCTCGTCGGTTTCATGCCGGGCACGGTCCTCAAACACCGCGCGCAGGTGCAGTACATGTCCCAGCAGGGTTTCAAGCATGTCCTGCTGGAGACGGCACGAAACCAGTCGGTCGCATAACTCCAGAAGCCTGCCCCGCGTCTCGATCAGCAGCGGATCGCGGCTCAGTTCCGCGCGTTCCGTGCTTCCCGACAGGCCGACCAGACGTGTGACCATGATCGAGATATCGGCAAACACCGCACGCGCATGGTCCCCCGCATGCGAATGGTGTCCCATCTCGATGGCCGGGAATTCAATCCCATGATGGACGGAGACCATCATGTCTGAAAACTCGCCCGCATGGGCCAGCGTATCGCGGTCATGCAGGATGATTTCCCGCAGCAGGGAGGCAAGCCGGTGCAGGACATCTTCAACACGGGTAAGCATCGTGGCCCGTGCGCGCGATGCCAGGTTGTGCGCGAACAGCAATGCCATGGCCGCTTCGCATACGACGCCCAGCACGATATAGGTCGCCCGCGAAACCGCGATGAAGAACACGTTGTCCGGCTGTGACGCAGCGGCCACCGCGATGATGGAGCAGGTGTATCCCGCCAGGACAAAGGCGTAGGAACGGAAGTTCACGCTGAATGTCGCAAGGAAACTGCACAGCCCGATCCAGGCCGCGACAGCCGGGAAAAACAGCCATGCCTGCTGCGGGAAGGCGGCGATGAACATCACGGCGGCAATCGCACCGACCATGGTGCCGACGATCCGCCACCGTGCCTTCGACATGCTTTCGCCGCGACGGACCTGTGCCACGGACCATACGGTGGCGACCGCCCACTGGGGACTGTCGAGTTCCATCCACAGCGCGGCGGCCAGCGCGATCAGCGATGCCAGTGTATTGCGCGCGGCAAAACCGACCGCCTGCGACGAGGGACAGTACAGCCATCGCAGCATGTCGCGGCATTTCCGCCAGCCAGAACCCGGCCGGATAGCAGTTACGGAATCAGGAGGGGGCATCAGTGGCTATGGGCACCAATGCTGCTGCACCACCATGTCGGGCGGACCGCCGTCAGCAGTCCGCCTTTTCATAAGGGAGGTAGCGCGCGGTCCATATCGCCCGCTCCAGCGCGGCCTCGATGTCTTCCGCTGTGGCCGGGGGGGCGACCCCTTCCGCCTGCCCCTGCCCGATGACGGCCCGCGCCACGGCGATTGCGGCGCGGGGAAGTTCGGAAACCGGCGGCAGCAGGGCCGCGGATGCCATATCCTCCGTCCCCGCCGCCGGGGACAGGTCCGCCAGCGCCCGTGCCGCGGCAAGGAACATGCCGTCGGTCATGCGTGTGATGCCGCCGGCCACCACGGCAAGCCCAACGCCGGGAAAGACATAGGAATTGTTGATCTGGTCCACCGGGCGTTCGCGTCCGTCAAGGACGACTGGCGCGAACGGGCCGCCCGTGCCGATGATGGCGCGTCCGTCAGTCCATGACAGCAGGTCTTCCGGCATCGCTTCGATATTGGCGGTCGGGTTCGACAGGGCAAAAATCACGGGGCGCTGCGGCATCCGCGCCATTGGGGCAATGATCTCACGCGTGAAGGCCCCGCCCTGTCCCGATGTGCCGATCAGCATCGTCGGACGGACATGCGCCATCACCTCGGCCAGGGAAACATGCGCAGGGTCGTGGACATCCCATGTCGCGGCAATGTCGCGTGGCTGGGCAAAGGGTTCCTGACCGCGCGTGATCTCCTCCATCCCATGGCGGACCAGTCCGTGCACGTCGATCATGAAGAACCGGCCGCGCGCCTCCTGCGGGTCCATCCCTTCGGCGACCATCATGCGTGACAGCAGGTCGGCAATGCCGCAGCCCGCGCCACCCGCGCCGAAAATGACGATCCGCTGCTGCCGCAGTGGCGCGGCGCCCGCACGGATCGCGGCAAGAAGCGCGCCTGCGGTCACCCCGGCCGTTCCCTGTATGTCGTCGTTGTAGGTGCACATCCGCCCGCGATACTGGTCGAGGATACGCAGCGCGTCCTCCCCTGCCAGATCTTCCCAATGCAGCGCGATCCGGGGCCAGCGGGCCTGCACCGCCGCGACGAATTCCGCGATGAACGCATCATATTCCGCCCCGCGCACGCGACGATGGCGCCATCCGATGTAATCCGGGTCATGCAGCAGCGCTTCGTTATCGGTGCCGACATCAAGCAGGATCGGCAGCGCGCAGGCCGGGTCCAGCCCGCCACAGGCGGTATAGAGCGCAAGCTTGCCAATCGGGATGCCCATCCCGTTCGCGCCCTGGTCGCCAATTCCCAGGATGCTGCCACCGTCGCTGGCCACGATGACGCGCACATCGTCCCAGCGTGGGTCGGACAGGATGTCCGCGATCCGGCCCCGGTCCCCGTAATTCAGGAACAGGCCGCGCGGGCGGGTCCATATCTGGCTGAACTGCTGGCACGCCCGCCCGATGCACGGGGTGTAGATGATGGGCAGGTAATCTTCGAGCGACTGCGCAACGATGGCATGGAAAAGGGTTTCGTTGCGGTCCTGGATTTCACGCAGCGCAACATGGCGCGAAAAATTGTCCGGCAGGGCCTCAAGCCGGCGCGTGGCGCGGGCGACCTGCTGCGGCAGTGTCGTGACATGTTGCGGCAGCAAGCCATGCAGTCCGAACAGGTCTCGTTCCCGCGCATCGAAGGCATTGTCCTTGTTCAGCACAGGACATTCCAGAAGGTCACGTCCATTCAGGCCGACCTTGCGGGAGGGGATGGGTGACGGTTGCGCGGAAGCGGGCATGGGAACTCGGTATTGTGATCGCGGTGAAACAGTGCGCACAATACCCATCTGCACAATCCCGTGTAGAGCACGTGCATGCACGGTAACCGTACGCCACACGCAATCATGGAGGGCGCGTGCCCGACGAAATCAGTGACCTGAAATTCTTCTGCATCCTCGCCGCCGCCGGCAGCATTGCAGGCTGCGCGCGCGTCATGGGCATGTCCCCCGCCGCGATGAGCCGCAGGCTGAGCGGGTTCGAGGCACGCCTTGGCACGCGACTGGTCACCCGCACGTCGCGCCACTTCGCACTGACGGCCGAAGGGCAGAGGCTGCATGAACGCGCCACGCGCATCATGCATGAAGTCGAGGAAGCCGAGGCCGAGGTCACGGCCAAGGCCGGGATTCCCCATGGCCTGCTGCGTGTGGGGGTTCCATCCGAACTCGGGCGCAAGATGCTGGCGGGCATCGTTGCGGCATTCGTGGAGAAATATCCTGACGTTACCGTCCACCTGACGCTGTCGGACGCGGGACTTGACGTGATTGACGACGGTCTGGACATCGCGATACGCGCAGGCATGCCGCCGGACCAGGATGTCATGACCACCACCCTGATCAGCAGCCGCCGCGTGGTCTGCGCCGCGCCGTCCTATTCCGCGCGCAAGGGCCTGCCCGCCACGCCGCACGACCTGCTCCGGCATGACTGCATCTGCCTGCTGCGCCGGCAGAGGATCTTCAATGAATGGGCCTATTACGACGGCAAGACGCGCAAGGAAATCCACGTCACCCCCCACCTTGCAACCTCCAGCAGCGAGGTCGTCCATGACTGGGCCGTCAGCGGGCAGGGCATTGCGCTGAAGGTGTTGTGGGACATTGCCGACGACCTGAAATGCGGGCGGCTGATCGAATGCCTCAGCGCCTATGCGTGGGAAGAGGTCGTGCTGTGCGCGGTCTATCCCTCGCGCACGCACCTGCCGCCGCGCATGCGCCTTTTCCTCGATTTCGTCAAACGCGCCCTGCGGCAACATGATTTTGGAACCTGACCTGCCGGGAACCGTTGGCTCCTGACAGGGATGCCGACCCATCGGGCACGCTCCGTGTCGGCATCCCCTGCCCTTCGCAGATGGAGAACGACCATGATGACCCGCAATCCTCCTTCTCAGGCCGGTTCCACACAGGCTCCCCCTTCCGCACACGATCAGGCCACGCGACGCAATGGCGGCAGCCTTGCCGGACGGACGATTGCCATCCTCGCGACTGACGGGGTGGAGGAAGTGGAACTGACCGATCCCATGGCCGCCCTGCGTCAGGCGGGCGCGCGGACGCTCCTTGTCTCCCCGGCGAAGGGGGAAATCCAGGCGATGGAAGCAGATGTCCATCCCACCAACCGCTATCACGTCGACATGCAGGCCAGCGCCGCACATGCCGCGGAATTCGACGGACTGCTCCTGCCCGGCGGCACGACCAGTCCCGACCACCTGCGCATGGATCATGACGCCGTGCGGTTCGTGCGGGAATTCGTGCAGGCGGGAAAACCGATCGCCGCCATATGCCACGGGCCATGGACCCTGATTGATGCGCAGGGCGTCAGTGGCCATACCCTGACGTCATGGCCCTCCCTGCGCGCGGACCTGACAAATGCGGGCGGGCACTGGGTGGATCGCCCTGTCGTCACCGATGGCATGCTGGTCACCTCACGCAATCCGGGCGACCTCGGGGTTTTCTGCCCTGCCATCGTGGCGCTGTTTGCCGCCGCCCCTGCCCCGGCGCGGCACGGACATGTCGCATGAGGGACAATCGGACTTTTCTGGGCTATTACGCGCTTGGCACGCTGGCGGCGGCGGGGATCACGCTTGGCGCGGGTGTCGTGGCATGGTGGCGTGGACGCCGGGCGCAGGCCGATGAAACGGGCATGGCCCCTGCCCCCGTCGCGCAGGAAATTCCCCCCGACACGGATGGCACCCGCCATGTCATGCGCAGGGTGCTGCAGTATTTCGTCATCCCGCTATGGCTGGTGTCGGGCCTTACGGACTGGTGGTGCCATCGCAGGACGGATATTGAGCACACGACCGGCCTGAAGGAGACGGGCATCCACCTGCTGATGCTGGGCGAAGCGGCGGTCCCGGTCCTGGCGGGGCTGTTCATGGAAATCGACGTGCCGGTGCTGGCGCTGATGATCGCCTCCTTTTTCGTGCATGAGGCAACCGCGATGTGGGATGTCAGCTACGCCGTGACGCGCCGTGAGGTGCAACCCGTCGAGCAGCATGTACACAGTTTCCTTGAAATGATCCCGCTGCTGGCCGTGGCGATGATTTCCGTCCTGCACTGGCCGCAGCTTCAGGCGCTTCTGGGGCGCAGGGTCGTGCGGCCGTCGCCGCCACGCCTGAAGCGCGATCCGCTTGGCCTGCCCTATGCGCTTGGTGCGCTGGCGGCGATGGCCGTGTTCGAGGTCCTTCCCTATTGCGAGGAAGCCCTGCGCGACTGGAAGGCCAGTCCGGGGCGGCTGGTCCCGCCGGGAGCGGGCGCATAGGGCAGGATGTCTGGCGCACGATACAGCCGGAAGATGCCCGTGCAACATATGGCGGAATGGCGCGTTGTCTGCCCACGTTGCGAACGATCATGGCATGTTCATGAAGAATGCAAATACATGCCGTGCATCGCCTTTCGCGCACAGTCCGGAGTCCTGACATGGAATCTTTGAAAAATCCCGACCGGATTTCACAAAAACCGAAACGGGAGCGCAGTGCTGCGCCCGCGCCCCTGAACCCCGCCGCGCCACGGGATGCCCCCGTGCTCCTGCAGAAAGTATCCGGGCGGGAAAAACAGGCGCCAAGAAAGAGTCTTTTCAGGAAATAGCACCGGCAGGAAAAGGGTTTTCCAACCTTACCCTTGCAGGGGGAGCAGGCCATGGACGCGCATCCGGCATCAACGTCAGCTCCCTCCCCTGCGGCGCCATCCGCGTGGGCAGGTTTCCTGCGGCGCATGTCCCGCCGCGATCCATGGCAGGCATGGCAGGCGGATTCCTTTCCGGTGCGCAGCGAGATCTTCGGCGCCGAACGGCTGGAGGAACATGCGCGAAGCCTGGCGAGGGCACAGGCCATCGCCCCCCTGTCCGCGCGGGTACGCCGATGGGGACCGCAACCCCTGTCCCACCGGCTTGCACGCAACAGCGCCTTCCTGCGTGATGCCGAGCGCAGGATCGCAAGGGCCATCACACAGGCGCAGCAACTGACGCCCGCGGCACAGTGGCTGGCGGACAACTATGCCCTTGTGGACATGCAGATCCGTGAAATCACGCTGGATCTGCCGCCGGGTTATTATGCGCGCCTGCCCAAGCTGGCCAATGGGCCGTTTGCGGGCCTGCCCCGGATATTCGCCGTGGCATGGGCCTATGTCGCCCATACCGACAGCAACCTGCAGCCAGACCTGCTGCGTGGGTACCTGCTCGCCTATCAGGAGGTGGAGGCGCTGACGATCGGCGAATTATGGGCCGTTCCCATCACGCTGCGCATCGTGCTGATCGAAAACCTGCGCCGCGTGGTTGAGGCGATCATGCACAACAATGCAGACCGCCGTGCCGCCGACCTGATGGCCGAACGTCTGGCGCAGGCGCGCAAGGGCGGCCCTCAGGCCCTGTCCGCGCTGCTGGCCTCGATCGATCCCGCCATGGTGACGCCCGCCTTCAGCGCGCAGATGGTCCATCGCCTGCGCGGCCTGGACCCGGAGAAGGACCCCGCCCTTGTCTGGCTGCAGCAGCGCCTGTCCGACGGGGGCGGCACGATCGACGCCTCCGTGCGTGACGACCAGCATGAACAGGGGGCCTTCAACGCCACGATCCGCAACATCATCACCAGCCTGCGCCTGATCGCGGGTTTCGACTGGACCGAGGTGTTCGAGCAGGTCTGCCCGGTGGATCGGGTATTTGCGGAATATGACAGCTTCACGCAGGCCGATTTCGCAACGCGTGACCTGTACCGCAAGGCGATAGAGGGGCTGGCCCGTGGATGCGCCCATACGGAAACCGGCGTGGCGCAGGCTGCGGTATCGCTGGCCCGGACCGCGCGGCAGGACCATCCGCAGGACCCGCGGCACGAAGACCCGGGATATTACCTGCTGATGGATGGTCGTCGGATGCTTGAGCAGGGACTGGGGTTCCGGCCCATGCCGTTCGAGCGGATGGTGCGCGCGGGATGCCGGTGGGGGATCGCGGGATACAGCATCGCGGTCACGTGCCTCGCACTGCTTTTCCTTGCCATTCCGGTGTGGCTTTCATCGTCCATGGGCGCCATGGCGCCGTGGGTCATGATGGTGGCGTGTATCGCGTTCGTGCCGACGACCGATGCCGCCGTGGCCTGCATCAACCGCCTTGCGCTGCAGGCAATCCGGGTGATGGCACTGCCGGGACTGGAACTGCGCGATGGCATTCCGCAGCACCTGCGCACGATGGTCGTCATGCCGGTCATGCTGGTGACGGAGGACAGCATCGCGGAACTGCTTGCCCGGCTGGAGGTGCACTACCTTGCCACCCGCGACGATGCAGTCCATTTCGCCCTGCTGAGCGACTGGCGCGACCATGACAGTGCGCAGGCGCCGGATGATGAGGTGCTGCTTGCGCTTGCGGCGCAGGGGATCGACCGCCTCAACCGGCGCCATGGCCCCGCGCCCGGCGGCCCGCGCTTCCTGCTGCTCCATCGCAGGCGCGTATGGTGCGACAGCGAGCGCATCTGGATGGGGTGGGAGCGCAAGCGCGGCAAGCTGCATGAACTCAACGTGCTGCTGCGGGGCGGACGCAATACCACCTTCCTGCCCGATCCCGCGCGGGTCGTGCCTGATGGCGTGCGTTATGTCATCACCCTTGACGCCGATACCCGCCTGCCGCTCGAGACGGTGCGCAGGCTCGTGGGGAAAATGGCGCATCCGCTGAACCTGCCGCGTTTCGACCCCGTGACCGCCCGTGTCAGCGCGGGATATGCCATCCTGCAGCCACGGGTCACGCCCGCGCTGCCGGTGGGCCACAAAAGCACGATTTTCCAGCGTGCCTTTTCCAGCGCCAGTGGCATCGACGCCTATTCCGCCGCTGTCTCCGACCTGTATCAGGATATGTTTGGCGAAGGTTCCTACGCGGGCAAGGGGATTTACGATATCGATGCGTTCGAGGCCGCGCTGGCCCATCGTGTCCCGGATTCCACCCTGCTGAGCCATGACCTGTTCGAGGGGATTTTCGCGCGCGCGGGCCTTGCCTCCGATATCGAGGTGGTGGAGGAATCCCCGACCGACTACCTCGTCGCGGTGCAGCGGTTGCATCGCTGGACGCGGGGGGACTGGCAGTTGCTGCCGTGGATTTTCTCCGGACTTGGGCGCAGCACGGACCCACGCCGCGGGCTGTCGGGGATCGCGCGGTGGAAGATGGCGGACAACCTGCGGCGCACTTTGGGCGCGCCACTTGTCCTGCTGGCATTTTTCACCTGCTGGTTCCTGCCGCTTCCTGCCGCCGCAATCTGGAGCGTGTTCATCCTGGCGATGATGGCGCTGCCGGTTTTCCTGCCTGTGCTTGCCGATTTCATACCCCGTCGCGAATGGATCACGCTGCGCAGTTATGGCAGCGTCCTGCTGGCCGACAGTCGTGATGCGCTGGTTGTCTTCGTGCTCAACATCACCTTTGCCGCGCATCTTGCCTTCCTGATGGGCGATGCGATCGCGCGGACGCTGGTCCGGGTCTGCGTGACCCGCCGCAACCTGCTGCAATGGGTTCCCGCCGCGCAGACCCTGCCGGCCACGCGGCCGGGCGTTGCGGCATATTACCGCCGCATGGTCCCTGCGCCGCTGCTCAGCCTGTTCATGGTGGACATGGTGGCGCACCATGCGGCATGGAGCCTGTTCGTGGCCATGCCGCTTGCGCTCGTATGGGGGGCGTCACCCATCGTTGCAATGTGGGTCAGCAGGTTTCCTGTCACGGCAGCGCGCTCCCGCCCGTCGCGCACGGATATCCGTTCCCTGCGGATGACCGCGCGGCGGACATGGCGGTTTTTCGAAACCTTCGTGACCCCGGCGGACCATATGCTGCCGCCGGACAATTTCCAGGAAGACCCCGATGCCGTACTGGCGCACCGTACGTCGCCCACCAATATCGGGCTGTACCTGCTGTGCTGCATCAGTGCGCGCGATTTCGGCTGGATGGGCCTTGCGGAGACGCTGGAACGGCTGGAGGCCACGTTCGCCACGCTTGATGCCCTGCCGCGCTATCGCGGGCATTTCTACAACTGGTATGACACTTCAGACCTGACGGTGCTGGAACCGGCCTATGTCTCCACCGTGGACAGCGGCAACATGGCGGGCCATCTGGTGGCATTGGCCAGCGCGTGCCGCCTGTGGCGGCATGGGGACGGCAGGCCCCACGCAGCGTGGCGCGAAGGTGCGGTCGATGCGCTCAACATCGCGATTGCGGACCTGACCTTCCGCGATGGCGTGCGGCTGTCCCTTTCCACCGGGCAGAGGCGCCTGCTGCGCGCGCTCGCGGTCCTGAAGGGCGCGGTCCTGTCCGCCCCGCCAGTCCCCTCCCCATCGCAGCTTTCGGTGCTGCAGGCGCGCGCGCGCGCCGTCAGCGAACAGGCGGCGGCCATCGGGCGCGGTCCTGCCGATACGGCGCATGCCGGCCATTCCGATCCCCGGTTCTGGGCCGATGCGGCGCTGCGTGCCCTTGCAAGCCACATCCGTGACGTGGCGCCGGGCGCGCAGGATGCCATCAGGGACCGCCTCGAGGCCCTTGAACACAAGGCGCGCGCCATGGCGCAGGCCATGGAGTTCGGCTTCCTGTGCAATGAGTCGCGCAAGCTGCTTTCGATCGGTTTCGTGGTGGCGGAGGAGGCGCAGGACAGCAACTGTTACGACCTGCTGGCGTCGGAGGCACGGCTGGCGGTGTTCTTTGCCATCGCCAAGGGGGACATGCCGGCACGCAACTGGTTCCGCCTTGGCCGCGCCATCACGCCTGTCGGCAATGGCGCGGCACTGGTGTCATGGTCGGGCTCGATGTTCGAATACCTCATGCCGTCGCTGGTCATGCGCGCGCCGATCGGAAGCCTGCTGGAGCAGACCAACACGCTGGTGGTGCAGTGCCAGATTGCCTATGGACAGGGGCGCGGCATCCCGTGGGGGATTTCCGAATCCGCCTATAACGTGCGCGACCTTGAATATACCTACCAGTATTCGAATTTCGGCGTCCCCGGCCTGGGGCTGAAACGCGGGCTGGGGAATGACACGGTTGTTGCCCCCTATGCCACGATACTCGCCGCCATGGTTGACCCGCGAAAGGCGGTCGCCAACCTCCTGGCCCTCGACAGGCTGGGGGCGCAGGGACGTTACGGGTTCTATGAATCCCTTGATTACACGCCACAGCGCGTGCCCGACCGTGAACGCATGGCGATCGTGCGCGCCTACATGGCCCATCATCAGGGCATGTCGATCCTGGCGGCCGCGGATACGGTCCTCAATGGCATCATGCGCGCGCGTTTCCATGACGACCCGGCCATTGCCTCGGCCGAGTTATTGCTGCAGGAACGCGCGCCACGCACCGGCGCGGTTGCACGCGCCCTCCCGTCGGAGGAGGCCGCATCTGCGCCCGCCCATGCGCAGGCCACGGCCACAGGACGCTATTACGCCACCGCCGATACGCCACAGCCTGTGACGCACCTGCTGTCAAACGGACGTTACACGGTCATGCTGAGTGCGGCGGGATCGGGATACAGCAGGTGGCACGGGCAGGCCATTACGCGCTGGCGCGAGGACCCGACCCTCGATGATACGGGATCGTATGTCTATCTCAGGAATGTCCGGACCGGGCAGGTCTGGTCGGCGGGCCTGCAACCCTGCGGCGTGCGGGCGGATGAACATGGCGTCGTGTTCCATGAGGACCGGGCGGAATTCGCCCGCCGTGATGGCAGCGTGACCACCATGATGGAGGTCATGGTCTCGGCCGAGGATGATGCGGAAGTCAGGCAGGTTTCCCTGTTCAATGGCGGCAGTGAGACGTTGGAGATCGAAGTCACGTCCTATGCCGAACTCGCCCTCATTGCGCAGGCGGCGGATATTGCCCACCCGGCATTCACCAAGCTGTTCGTGCAGACCGAATACCTGCCCGACGCCCGCGCCCTGCTGGCCACCCGCCGCCGCCGCACGCCGGATGAACCCGAAATCTGGGCCGCGCACCTGGCGGTCTGCACCACGCCGGTGCAGGTGGAAACGGACCGGGGGCACTTTGTCGGGCGCGGGCATGACCTGCGCATGCCGCGCGCGCTTCTGCCCGGGGGCACGATGTCGGGACAGACCGGGACCGTGCTGGACGCCATATTCGCAATCCGCAGCACGCTGGTGATCCGCCCCGGCGCGATGGCGCGGATCACCTTCTGGACACTGCTCGCCCCCTCACGCGCGGAACTTCTGGGCCTGATCGACACGCACCGCGATGCCGTCGCGTTTGAACGGGTGCGCATGCTGGCATGGACGCAGGCACAGGTGCAGTTGCGCCATCTGGACATCACCCCGGCGGACGCCGACCTGTTCCAGCGCCTTGCGGGGCACATCATATTCGCAGGTCCCGCCCTGCGCGCGGATGCGCATGAGATCGCCACCGGCGCGGGCGCGCAGCAGGTACTGTGGGAACAGGGCATTTCGGGGGACCTGCCGATCGTGCTGCTGCGGATATGCGATAACGCCAATACCGACGTGGTGCGCCACCTGCTGCTGGCGCAGGAATATTTCCGGCTCAAGCAACTGGCGGTGGATATCGTGATCCTGAACGAGCACCCGTCTTCCTACCTTCAGGATCTCCAGACATCGCTCGAAGACATGGTGCGCGCGACGGGCAGGCTGGCGGCGGGGGCGGGTTCGGTACGCATATTGCGTGCCGACCTGATTTCCCCTGCCCTGTGTGGCCTGCTGGCATCGGTGGCGCGGGTCGTGCTGTCGGCGCGCCAGACCCTTGCCGAACAGCTTGAGCGCGCACAGCCCCTCCCATCCCTGTCCCCCGGTGCCGCCGGACAGGGCGCGCGCAGGGCCGCGGCATCCGGACCGGACATGACCGCGCGTGGCGGGCCTGCCTTGCCGGAACTTGAATTCTTCAACGGCTTCGGGGGGTTCGCCAGTCACGGGCGGGAATATGTGGTCCTCCTTGCCCCCGGCCGGACG
This sequence comes from Novacetimonas maltaceti, assembly GCF_002906255.1. Classification (GTDB taxonomy): domain Bacteria; phylum Pseudomonadota; class Alphaproteobacteria; order Acetobacterales; family Acetobacteraceae; genus Novacetimonas; species Novacetimonas maltaceti. The sequence continues at coordinate 34,049 of NZ_POTC01000015.1, forward strand.
ACGCCCGCGCCATGGGTCAATATCATCGCCAATGACGATTTCGGATTCCAGGTCTCCGCCGAGGGGACGGGATATACATGGGCACTCAACAGCCGCGAACACCAGTTGACGCCATGGTCGAACGACCCGCTTGTGGATCGGACCGGGGAAATCTTCTATTTCCACGATCAGGATACGCATGACCTGTGGTGCCCGAACGCCGCGATCCGGCGGGATGCCGGCGCGACCTACGTCACCCGGCACGGGTGGGGCCATACCCGTCAGGAACGCGTGGCGCATGGCATCGCCAGCACGCTGGTGCAGTGCGTGCCGCAGGGCGACCCGGTCAAGATTTCCCGTATCCAGTTGCACAACCTTTCGACCCGGCCGCGCAGCCTGTCCATCACCGCCTATGTGGAATGGGTGCTGGGGGCCGCGCGCGGGAATGCCGCGCCATTCGTCATCACATGGCTTGACCCGCAGACCGGCGCGCTGTTTGCGTGCAACCGGTGGGATGCGACCTATGGCCGGCGCGTCGCCTTCCTTGATATCGGTGGCTACAGCACTGCCGCATGTGGTGACCGGCGCGCCTTTGTCGGGCGCAATGGCACGCTGGACGCGCCAGCGGCATTCGCGCGTGCCGATGGTGTCGCCGGGGCGCTGGGCGCAGGGCTGGACCCGTGCGGGGTGTTGCAGACGCTCGTCACCCTGCCCCCGGATGGCCGGGTGGAAACCGTCTGCCTGCTGGGCGAAGCGCAGGATGAACAGGCCGCGCGCGCTGGTGATGAAATATCGCGCAGCGGACCCCGGCATCATCGGGCAGGAAGTCACGGCCCGGTGGGAAAGGCTGGTCCGTTCGATACAGGTCCGCACGCCGGATCGTGCGATGGACATCATGCTCAACGGCTGGCTGCTCTACCAGACATTGAGCAGCCGTATCCAGGCACGGGCCGGTTTCTACCAGGCCAGCGGGGCATTCGGTTTCCGTGACCAGTTGCAAGATGGTATGGCGCTGGCGCAGGCTGCCCCGGCGCGGGTGCGCGAACACCTGCTGCGCGCGGCATCGCGCCAGTTCGTCGAAGGGGATGTCCAGCACTGGTGGCTGCCGCAGACGGGGGCAGGCGTGCGCACCCATATTTCCGATGACTGCGCATGGCTGGCGTACACCGTCGCCCATTATGTCCGCACCAGCGGGGATCGCGCGGTCCTTGATGCGCAGGTCCCGTTTCTGGAGGCCCCGCCACTGCCGATAACCGAGCATGACCGTTTCATGATACCGGACCACTCCGCCGAGGTCGCGTCACTGTTCGAGCATTGCGCCCGTGCGCTCGAGCACAGCATGCGTGTGGGCGCGCACGGACTGCCCCTGATGGGGACAGGCGACTGGAACGACGGCATGAACCGGGTGGGGGAAAAGGGACGCGGGGAAAGTGTATGGCTGGGATGGTTCCTGCACGCCGCGCTGACGGCCTTCATCCCGCTGGCGCGCGACCATGGGGCAGGCGCGCGCGCGCAGGCATGGCAGGCACATGCGGATATGCTTGCGCGTGCGCTGGAGCAGGCATGGGACGGGGACTGGTACCTGCGTGCCTATTTCGACGACGGCACGCCGCTGGGATCGCATCTTGATACGGAATGCCGGATCGACGCCATTTCACAATCATGGGCCGTGCTGTCCGGGGTTGCCACGCCGGAGCGGGCGGCACATGCCATGCAGTCCGCGCTGCAGCACCTGACGGGACACCCGCAGGGCCTTGTGCTTGTGCTTGCGCCGCCGTTCGAGGGGGCAGGTCCCGATCCGGGCTATATCAGCGGATACCCGCCGGGCATCCGCGAAAATGGCGGACAGTACACCCATGCGGCCCTGTGGACCGTCATGGCGGTGGCGGCCCTGCATGATGGGACGCGCGCCCACGGCCTGTTCCATGACCTGCTGCCCATCACGCATGCCCTGACGATGCGCGATGCCCGGACCTACCTGCTGGAACCTTATGTGGTTGCGGCCGACATCTATTCCCGTCCCCCCCATCAGGGACGCGGTGGATGGTCATGGTACACGGGATCGGCCGGATGGATGCAGCGGGTCGGATGTGAAACCGTCCTCGGCATCCATGTCGAGGGGACGGAGTTGCGGATCGATCCATGCATTCCTGCCGACTGGCCCGCGTTCGAGGTGGAGCTTGCATGGCGCACGGCGCGCTATGTCATCAGGGTCGAAAACCCGAACCACGTCTGCCGTGGGGTCACGCGACTGGTTCTGGATGGACAGTCGATGGCCGCGCCCCATCATGTCACCATGTCGGATGACGCAGGCGTGCATACGGTATCGGTGACGCTTGGATGATCATCGGCCATGCACGGCGCAGAAATATAATGACAAAAGATGTCACGGTATTTGAAATATCTGTGATAAGATAAATGAATATGACAGTGATATCACAATGTATTTACGCTGTCATATCTGGATACCACCTATGTATCCCGACGCCATGACAACGGTCAATATCAGTATATGATGTGTTTCCGTTTTTATGGCACGACGAATACATGGGCAGGGCAATGGCGGAACATCAGGACGGTACGGAAAACAGCGACAGGCACCATCGGCATTTCCATATGCCGCACATGCACCTGCCGCACTTTCACTTGCCCCATGTGCGATTGCCACATATCCACTGGCCGCATTTCCACATCCATTTCCATGACCGTCCCCTGTCGGGGGAACCTCATCCGGAACGGCCGTTCCACTGGCGCCTGTACTGGTGCGAGGCGCTGGCAACGGCGGTCCTGATGGTCGTGGGACTGGTCTGTGTCATCATGCTGACCGCGCCGGGAACTTTCCCTGCCCGCCTGCTCGCCCCCTATCCCAACATCCAGACGGCCCTGTGCGGACTGTGCTTTGGCATGGCGGGAACGGCGGCGGCAATGACACCGTTTGGCAAGATCAGTGGCGCGCACCTCAATCCATCCGTGACGCTTGCCTTCATGCTCTCCAAAAAGATCGTCTGGATCGACGCCCTCGGCTATGCCATTGCCCAGATCCTTGGCGCGCTGGCTGGCACGGCGGCGGTCTATGCCATGGGGCTGGTCTTCGCCCCGTGGCACATGCTGTCGCGTGAGGTGCATTATGGCGCGACCATTCCCTATACCAGCATCTCGGTCTGGTATGCGCTGGGGTCCGAGGCGCTGGTGACCGGCCTGCTGATCATCACGCTCTACTGGCTTGCGGCGCATCCGCGCTACAAGGCCGTCACGCCATGGATCGGGGGGATCTTTTTCCTGGTCATGAACCCGCTGACCGCGTGGCTGTCGGGAAACAGCGTCAATTTTGCCCGCAGCCTTGGCCCCGCGCTGTTTGACGGCACATGGACCAGCCTGTGGATTTATCTGGTCGGGCCGTTTGCCGGCTCGTCACTGGCGGTTCTGGCCATCCGCTTTGACCTGTTTGGCAAGATTCATCTCCTTGAGGCGCGGCTGGTCAATTTCGGGCATCATGGCCGCGTGCCGCATCTGGATGATCCCCATTTCAAGCACGCCGCCCCGGAACATTACGAGGCGTATCGTGCCCATCTGGAAGAACTGGCAAAAGCGAAAGCCAGCGCCACGCAGGCCGGGGAGTAAGGCAGGCCGGGGCCCTGCCCCTGTCAGGAATCCTCGAAGGGTGCCGCCCCGATGGGGAAATGCGGCACCCGGAAACCCCTGACATCCGGGCAGCAGCCCTACCCGATCGCCATCAGGCTGGCATTGCCCCCGGCGGCGGCCGTGTTCGTGCTGCGGCACTGCTCCTCAAGGAGGAATTCGCGTCGCAGGCCCCCGTCCTTCAGCACGAAGGTGGATGCAATGGCCCCCTTCCCTTCGGCAAGGGCGCGCGTGGCCATCCGGAAACCGTCATCATCGCAGGTGCCCAGCACAACGGCATAGTCCTGCTGCCCGATGTCGGTGACGGCGCGGACATGGCGTGCGACATCCGCCGGCAGGCCAGACAGCCATGCCAGGTCCCCTGCCGCGCCGGTCACGAAGACCGTATTGCCACATGACAGCGCCATGGAAACCAGCGTCAACAGGTCTTCGAGCGGGCCGCCACCGACACACAGCACATTGCCGCGTGGCATCAGGCGATAGGTATTTTCCTCCCCCACCGGTCCGGGCAGCACCATTTCCGCGCCACAGGCTGGGGTCTTCATCATTTCGGCCACCTGGCGCGCCACCTGCGAATGACCCTTGCCCATCAGCCAGTCATGCCATGTCTGCATCATGCGTGGCGTCATGCCGCCCTTCATGCCGGGCAACAGGCCCTCCATCGCAGGGCATTGCGCGACAAGGCGGCGCAGGATCAGCGGCCCCCCCGCCTTTGGCCCCGTCCCGGACAGGCCACGCCCACCAAAGGGCTGCACCCCGACAACCGCGCCGATCGTGTTGCGGTTGATATAAAGGTTGCCCACATTCAGGCGTCGCATCACATGCTCGACCGTGGTTTCGATACGGGTATGCAGTCCCCCCGTCAGACCATAGCCCAACGCATTGATGGCATCGATGACCGTATCGAGCGCCTGCCTGCGATAACGCAGGACATGCAGCACGGGGCCGAACACCTCTGCGCCCAGGTCGGAAATGGAATCGATCTCGATCAGGGTTGGCGGCACAAAGCTGCCATGCGCGCACTGTGACGGGACGCCCACGCGGAATACGGGCGCACCCTTCGCGCGCAGGGCGGCGACATGCGCCTCGATCCCTTCTGCCGCATCTGGCGTGATGACCGGGCCGATATCGGTGGACAGCAGGGCGGGATTGCCCAGTTGCAGTTCACGCATCGCCCCGCGCAGCATCGTCAGAACATGATCGGCGCAGTCTTCCTGCACGCACAGGATGCGCAATGCCGAACATCTCTGTCCCGCGCTGTCGAAGGCAGAGGCGACAACATCCGTCACGACCTGTTCGGCCAGGGCGGAGGAATCCACGATCATCGCGTTCTGGCCACCGGTTTCGGCCACCAGCGGCACGGGCTGTCCCGTGCGGCCCCGGCGGGTGAGAAGCTGCCGGTTGATCGACTGCGCCACCGTGGTCGATCCGGTGAACATCACGCCCGCGACCTGCGGGGCCGCAACCAGTGCCGCCCCCACGTCCCCCGCACCGGGCAGCAGTTGCAGCACGTCGGCGGGCACGCCGGCCTGGTGCAGGATGCCCACGGCCTGTGCCGCAATCAGTGGCGTTTCCTCGGCCGGCTTGGCAATGACGCTGTTGCCTGCGGCAAGGGCCGCCGCCACCTGCCCCGTGAAGATCGCCAGCGGGAAGTTCCACGGGCTGATACAGGCCACCGGCCCCAGCGGTATATGGGTGGCGTTGTCGAATTCAGCACGGATCCGCGCGGCGTAGTACCGCAGGAAATCGACGGCCTCGCGTATTTCGGCAATGGCGTTCGGGAACGACTTGCCTGCCTCACGCACGATCAGGCCCAGCAGCGCATCCGTGCGGGTTTCCATGATATCCGCCGCACGTTCAAGGATGTCCGCGCGACTGCCCGCTGGCATGGCCGCCCATGCCGCGCCGCCCCTGGCGGCCTCCTGCACAACGGCCGGGATGATCGCCACATCGGCGGGCGTCCATGTCCCGACCCTGTCACGCCGGTCCGCCGGGTTTTCGACATCCAGCGCCGGACCTGCGGCAACCGGCACGGTGACCATCGGCGCGCAGGTCCACGCGGGCATGTCCGCGGCCAGTCCCCTGCCCAGTGCGGCAAGGGTATTTTCATCATTCAGGTCCAGCCCCGCCGAATTGCGGCGTTCGGGCGCGAACAGGTCGGGTGGCGCCGCAATGGCGGGATTGGGGGACCCGAACGGCACGATGCCACGTGCGATGGTCATCGGGTCCGCCACCAGTGCGGAAACCGGCACCCGTTCATCGCCGATCTGGTTCACGAAGGAAGAATTCGCCCCATTTTCCAGCAGGCGCCGCACGAGATAGGCCAGCAGCGTTTCATGCGTGCCCACGGGGGCGTAGATGCGTGCGGGCCGTCCCAGATTTTTCGGGCCGACGACTTCCTTGTACAGTGGTTCGCCCATGCCGTGCAGGCACTGGAATTCGTAGGAACCAACCTGGAATTCCTTGCCTGCCAGCGTATAGATCGTGGCAAGCGTGCGGGCATTGTGGGTTGCGAACTGCGGGAAGATGACATCACGCGCATCCAGCAGCTTGCGCGCGCAGGCGATGTAGCTGATGTCGGTATGGACCTTGCGCGTATATACGGGGAAATCCTTGACCCCCTCGATCTGCGCCTTCTTGATTTCGCTGTCCCAGTAAGCTCCTTTCACCAGACGCACCATCAGGCGATGGCCGGTGCGCCGTGCAAGATCGATGATGAAGTCCAGCACGAAAGGCGCACGGCGGCCATAGGCCTGCACGACAAAGCCGATGCCATTCCATCCCTGCAGCGCCGGTTCGTGGCACAGCCCTTCCAGCAGGTCGAGGGAGAGTTCCAGCCGTTCGCTTTCTTCCGCGTCGATATTGAGCCCGATGTCATACTGGCGTGCCAGTACCGTCAGTTCGATGACGACCGGCAGCAGTTCGGCCATCACGCGTGCGCGCTGCGCCCTGCTGTAGCGCGGGTGCAAGGCCGAGAGCTTGATCGAGATGCCGGGACGTTCATACACATCCGCCCCCCGCGCCCGCCTGCCGATCGCATGGATGGCGGTGATGTAGTCCTGCCGGTACCGTTCGGCGTCATGCGCCGTCAGCGCGGCTTCGCCCAGCATGTCGTAGGAGTAGCGAAAGCCCGTCGCCTCCAGCTTCTCGCTGTTCTTCAGCGCCGCCTCGATGGTTTCGCCAACGACGAACTGCTCCCCCATCATGCGCATGGCCATGTCGACCGCCTTGCGGATCACGGGGGCGGCGCACCGGCCCACCAGTCCCTTCAGCGCCCGCGCCAGCCCGGCCGGCCCGTCTTCGGTGCCCGCACCCAGCCGGCCCGTCACCAGCAGTCCCCATGCCGCGGCATTGGTGAACAGGGGCCGGTCACGCGAAATATGTGCCATCCAGTCGCCGGACCCGATCTTGTCACGGATCAGCGCATCACGGGTCGCATCGTCGGGAATGCGCAGCAGGGCCTCGGCCAGGCACATGAGGGCCACGCCCTCGGCCGAGGACAGGGAGAATTCCTGCACCAGCGCTTCCACCCCACCCGGCGCACGGTTGTGGCGCAGTCGTTCGGTCAGTTGTGTTGCAAGCGCGGTCGTATGCGCGCCCTGCGCCGGTGTCAGTGTCGCGGCGGGGGCCAGTTCGGCCATGCAGTCAGGTTCGGGACGCCGCAGGGCGTCGGTTATCCGTTGCCGCAGGGATGAAGGCGCATCCACCGGGCCAGCAAAATCTTTGAAAAACACCATGATGAAGATCCCAAGGCAGGACAGCATGTCCGGGGAGCGCCCCCAGAATGATATAATGACGATATTATAATATATGATCTAAAAATTCATAGCATGTTTTTACAACGTTATGACATGCCGCCTGCGCGTGCCGACGCCGCGGTGCGGACAACGGGCACACTGCGCCCTGCCCCACCGATGCGTGGATGGATATCGGGATTGCCGGGATGTAACGCGCGCTCAGCGCTGCGCGCGTTCGCGGATCACCTTGATGGAAATGTTGGCGGCCTCAAGGATATGCTGCCGTGTCAGGCGCGCGACCGCATCGGCATCGCGCCTGCGGCAGGCCTGCATGATCTCGGCATGTTCGCGGTCGGTGACCAGCTTGCGCCCCTCGATCTCGAGATGGCTGCGGATATAGCGGTTGAGCCGGATATGCAGGTCGTCGATCATCTCCAGCAGGCGCGGACGTTGCGCCGCGACATAGATCGCATTGTGAAAGGCGCGGTTCAGGTCACCCGAATCATGCCGGCTTGTCGCATTGGCCGCCCCATCGACAAAGGCTTCATACGCATCCTCGACCCGGGCCAGATCCATGCGCGACATATGGCTGACGGCATGGTGGGCGGCCATTTCCTCCAGCGAGGCGCGTATTTCGGAATATTCGATGATATCCTGTTCGGTCATGCCGGTGACCATCGCGCCGCGATTGGGCATGAAGGTCACCAGCCCTTCGGCCTCCAGCTGTTTCAGTGCTTCGCGCACGGGAATGATGCTGGTGCCAAAACCACCGGCCAGTTCGGATTGCGGCAGTGCCTGTCCCGCCGGCAGCTTGCCCGTCAGGATGGCATTGCGCAGCGCCGTCCCCACCACGATGGATGCCGCCCCGCGTTTCTGGCCGGTTTCCACGTCAAAGATGGAAGATGGCAGCATAGGTATTTTCCCTGGCAAGGAGGCCCTGTCCCCACATGGTCCAGACTGGAAAACAGGGGCGTCCCTGTCTCATGATCCCGGGGCCCCGCTCCTGCCGTGGTACCTGCGGGCACGTTATACGACAGGAAGGTTGGTATACATTATGCGCCAGATTATATGATATGCCCCGCACGGCGTCAAAGGGTTTGCCATCCCCTGCCCGCGCGACATCCCGAAAAGCGCCGCAGGTTTTCAGGCAGGTGCGATGCGGGCGATGCGCGGGCGGATGATCGCAATGCGGCCCTTCAGAGTGAAACCACAGGCTCATTGGCGATGACCGTATCCGGCGTCATTGCCTGCGGGTCGACAGGTGCTGCATCGGGCAGTTGCATGTCGCGATGGGCAACATGTTCCCCCCAGACGAAGATCAGCCCGGCGAAGACCACCACAGCCATGTCGTCCAGGGGATGGGCCATGATCCCGTACCCCTCGAACGTCCCGCAGGCCGAAAGGGCCAGCATGCCGATAAAATAGACCAGCACCCATGCGCTGCTGCGGATGTCCTCGCCCGCGTTGCCCGTCCCGCGCAGCGCGCGGATGGCCAGGAAGAGGACCCCGAACAGCAGTTGCACAGACAGGAGCCATGACAGCGTGTGCCAGCCCGACCAGAAGACGATCAGGCTTGCGATCATGAAGGAAACCGGCCCCATGACCCGGATGCACCGCACGCGGAACGGGCGTTCAAGCCCCGGCGCCGCACGGCGCAGCGCCGCCGCCGCAACCGGGGCGAAGGCGTAGCTCATGATCAGGGCGGAAGACACCACGCCGATCAGCGCCTCCCACGACGGGAAAGGCAGCATCCAGAACACGCCAAGCCCGAATGTCAGGAACGCCGCGCGCCGGGGCACGCCATGGCGTGGGTCCAGATGGCCGAACCATGGCAGGAACGTCCCCGACCGTGACCAGGCGTAAATGATGCGGGCGGTCGATCCCATGTAGATGTTGCCCGTCCCCGTGGGGGACACCACCGCATCGACCACGACGGCAAAGCCGAGCCAGCCCAGCCCCAGCGTCATGGCGATGTCATGGAATGGCAGGGGCAGCAGTCGGTCGATGCCCGCCCATCCGTGCGCGCCAAGCATGCCGGCCGGCACGCTGCCGATGAAGGCGACCTGCAGCAGGACATAGACGAACGCGGCCAGGAAAATGGAAAGCGTCAGGGCGATGGGAATGGTGCGCTGCGGGTTACGCACCTCGCTCGCCACCGCGATGATGGGGGTCAGCCCCAGATAGGCAAAGATGATCCCGCCGACGGATACCGCACCTTCGATGCTCTGCCAGCCAAAGGGCATGAAGCCGTATTTCGTGAAATTGCCGGCATGCAGGAACAGCAGCAGCATGCCGATGACCAGCATGGGCACGATGAACTTGAAAATGGTGATGACGTTGTTGAACAGTGCGAAGGTCTTGACCCCGGAGATGTTGATCCGCAGCATCCCCGACAGGACCGCCACCTGCACCCCCCACCCCAGCAGGGTCGGGTCGCCGCCGCTGTTGGCCGTAAGCCCCGGGATCCATGACCCGGCATACTGGCGGGCCGCAATGATCTCGATCGAAATCAGGCTGGAATAGGCAATGACGGTAATGAAGCCCAGCAAGGCCCCCAGCAGCGGCCCATGCGCATAGGCGGGATAGCGGATCATGCCCCCGGCCTCTGGCAGGGCGGCGGCGAGTTCGCAATAGATCAGCCCCAGGAACAGGACCGCGATCCCCCCGGCAATCCATGAAAGGATGCTGGCGGGACCGACGATGGCTGCGACATGCGACGCGGAAAATAGCCAGCCCGACCCGAAGACGGCCCCGAATCCCAGCAGGGTCAGGTCCAGAAGGGACAGCGAACGATTGAATGCCGGTGATGGCGGGGCCATGGTGCGCCTCCTTGCTTGGCAGATGCATGGCGGCGCACGGCCCCGGCGGTGGGAACCGCGCGCCGGTGCGGGATAGGGTCAGGCGGGCGGTTGCATCGTCCCGTTGACCTGCCGCGTCAGTCCCAGCGGGTTGGCGCGCGCCAGTTCGGGGGGCAGGAGGATATCAGGCAGGTCCTGGTAGCAGACCGGGCGCAGGAACCGTTCGATCGCCGCCGTTCCCACCGATGTGGTGCGGGTGTCCGTCGTTGCGGGGAACGGGCCGCCATGCACCATGGCGTGGCAGACCTCCACCCCCGTCGGCCACGCATTGACCAGGATACGCCCCGCCTTGCGCTCGAAAACCGGCAGCAGCGTGCGCGCAAGGTCCATATCCGCGTCATCCATCTGCAGGGTGATGGTCAACTGCCCCTCCAGACTTTCGGTCAGGACACGCAGGGTGGCGGTATCGGGACAGGAGACAAGGATTGAAACCGGACCGAAGACCTCATGGCGCATGGTCCGTTCGCGCATGAAATCCTCTGCGGTCGTACGGAACAGCATCGGGCGTCCCCGGTTGGGCGCGCCATCATCGGATCCCTGCCCGACTTCCCGGATGCCCGCGCACTGCGCCAGTCGGGCCACGCCCGTGTCATAGGCCGCGTGGATTCCCGGCGTCAGCATCGTCGCGGCCTGCCGTGTGGCGATGGTCTCCGCCGCGATGCGGACGAATGACTCGAACGCGTCGCCTTCAGGCGCAATGACAATGCCCGGATTGGTACAGAACTGCCCCACCCCCATCGTCAGGGAGTCGACAAACCCGCGTGCAAGCGATTCCGTCCGGGCCGCAAGGGCCTGTGGGCAGAGATAGACCGGATTGATGCTGCCCATCTCGGCGAATACGGGAATGGGCACTTCCCTCTGCGCGGCCAGCGCCGCGATGGCCGTCCCCCCGGCGTACGAACCGGTAAAGCCGACCGACATGATGGCTGGATGCTTCACCAGCCATTCCCCGACCTCATGCCCCGCCCCGCCCAGCAGCGAAAACACCCCTTCGGGCATGCCGCAGGTGCTGGCGGCCTGACGGATTGCGCGTCCCACCAGTTCGCTGGTCCCCGGATGGGCGGGATGGGCACGGCAGACCACCGGGCATCCCGCCGCCAGCGCGGACACCGTATCCCCGCCCGCGACCGAGAAGGCCAGCGGGAAATTGCTGGCCCCGAACACCGCAACCGGTCCCACGCCGATCCGGCGCTGGCGCAGGTCTGCGCGGGGCATGGGCGTGCGGTCGGGCAATGCGGGATCAATGCGCGGCAGGCTCCACTCGCCTTGGCGGACCAGCGTGGCAAACAGGCGCAACTGCCCCATCGTGCGCCCCATCTCCCCGCGCAGGCGACCTTCGGGCAATGCGGTTTCGGCACCGGCGCGCGCAATGATGGCGTCCGCATTTTCGCCCAGGCAGACCGCAATCTGTTCAAGGAAGGCCGCGCGCCGTTCAAACGACAGGGCGCGATAGGGATCGAAGGCGTCTGCCGCCAGGCGGCATGCGGCCTCTACATCCGCATGCGTGGCGCAGGCAAAGGCAGGTTCCAGCCGTGCATCCGTTGCCGGGTTGACGGCATGGAAATGCGTCGTGCCCCCGACATCGCGTTGCCCGATCAGCAGGGATCCGCTCAGTGTCATGCTCTCTTTCCTCTCATGTTTCTTCATGCTGCCTGTGTCCGCCCGAAACGGTCGGGGCGGAAGGGATGCAGATCCAGCGGTGTTTTTTCACGGGTTGCGAGGGCCGCGACCAGTTCCGCCGTGAACGGGGCAAGCGTCAGGCCCAGATGCTGGTGCCCGCATGCGGCAATGACGCCCGGCAGGCCCGTGACACGCCCGATGGCGGGCAGGTAATCCGGCAGGGTCGGACGGCAGCCGACCCAGCGGGAAAAGCCGGAGCGGACCGGTAGGCCGCTGTTTTGTACCACCCGTTCCAGACGCTCCCACTTGCGCGGATCCGGCGGGGCGTCCGCACGCGTGAACTCGACAAATGTCGAGGCACGCATCCTCTGGCCAAAGCGCGAGACGATGACCGAGTGATCCGCGAAGATCATTGGCGGCGCAACCGGTGCGTCCCCATGGTCCCATTCGATATGATAGCCACGCTCCGCAATCAGTGGCGGCGTCCAGCCCTGCACGATGTCGCGCGTCCCCACGCCGGCGGCCATGACAACGATATCCGGCGACAGCGATGCGCCATCCGCCAGGAATACGCGCGGCCCCTGCGGGCCTGATGTAACCCGGACAACGCGCTGCTGGCGCAGTTCGCATCGCGGATCGGCGTCCAGACGGTCGCGCAGGGCCGCCAGCACCAGGGCGGGGGCACGCACCTGTGCCGTTCCGTCAAACACCAGTCCACCGCGCGGAACATGGCCCAGCAACGGCACCAGTTCCGCACGTTCCTGATACGACATCGGGCGCACCGTTGCCGTCCCATGGTCCGATGACATCACCGCGCGCATCGCCAGAAGCGGGTCATGCGCCCCGTTCCACAGCATCAGGTGCCCGTTTTCGATCAGCAGTCCGGGGGCATCAAGGTCGGATGCCATGCGCCGCCATGCCGGCAGCGCGTGCGACAGCAGTCCGCGCAGGGCCACATGTCCCTGCCGCGCCGTCGCCGCGCCACATGCACGGATATAGCGCATGCACCATGGCAGCCATGTGCCGACATATCGCCAGCCGATATCCAGCGCCCCACCCGTCAGGCCAAACAGGCGTCCCGGCGCGGAGAGGAGGAGTCGGGGGGACGCCAGGGGCATCACCTGCTCGACCGCGACATGCCCCGCGTTGCCCCATGATGCCGCGTCCTGCGGTGCGCCCACATTCATGACGGTGACCTGCAGGCCCCGCGCCCTGAGGCGCAGCGCGCACGAAAGTCCCACAACCCCGCCCCCGACCACGACAGCGGATGCAACGCGACCGGTATTTTCGGGCATGGATGTTTTCTTCCTTTCCAAATCAATACGTATACGATAGACGAAACGTTATCGAAATCAAGTGGAGAGTTCCCATGCAGTGGACGGGTGTTTTTCCTGCGGCGACCACACAGTTCGCCCCGGATCTGTCGATCGATTTTGCCGCGACGCAGAAGGTTCTGGACAACCTGATCGGCGATGGCGTCCATGGCCTGACGATCATGGGCACCTGTGGCGAGAACAATTCGCTCGAACCGGATGAAAAGCTGAAGGTCCTTGCCGCCGCATGCGAAACGGCAAAGGGGCGCGTGCCCGTCATCGTCGGTGTGTCGGAACTGACGACGCCGCGCGCGGTGAAATTCGCGGCCGACGCCGCACGGATCGGCGCGGATGCGCTGATGGTGCTGCCCGCGATGGTCTATGTGCCCAAGGAAGCCGAACTTGTCGCCCACCTGAAGGCCGTGGCAGCGGCGTCCGACCTGCCGATCATGCTGTACAACAACCCCACCGCCTATCGCGTGAACATCAGCATGGATGTGCTGCGTGAACTGACGGACGTGAAGACGATCGTTGCGGTCAAGGAAAGTTCGGCCAATACCCGCCGCTATACCGATGTGGTCAACGCATTCGGGGACCGGTATATCATGATGGCCGGACTGGACGATGTGGCGTTCGAGGGGCTGACGCTGGGGGCGGCGGGCTGGATCTCCGGCCTGACAAGCGCCTTCCCCCAGGAATCGGTCGAACTGGTGGAGGCGTTGCAGAAGGGCAACATGGCGCGGGCGCTGGAAATCTATCGCTGGTTCATGCCCCTGCTACATCTGGATGCGGAACATGACCTGGTGCAGTCGATCAAGCTGGCGGAACAGATCATGGGGCGTGGCAACGAACGCGTGCGCATGCCGCGCATGCCCCTGACGGGCGCCCGTCGCGCCGAAGTCACGGCAATGGTGGAAAAAGCCGCCGCCACGCGTCCTTCCGCACGATAGGGCATGCGCCCGCGACGGCCGTATTTCAGATCAGGGACATGACAATGCGACATACGTTTTTCTGTGTTGACGGTCATACGGCGGGAAATCCCGTCCGGCTTGTCGCGGGCGGTGCGCCCCTGCTGCGCGGGGAGAGCATGAGCGAACGGCGTCAGGATTTCCTCACGCGGTTCGACTGGATCCGCACCGGGCTGTGCTTTGAACCCCGGGGCCATGACATGATGTCTGGCGGCTTCCTCTATCCCCCCACCCGTCCCGACACGGATGGGGGCATCCTGTTCATCGAGACCAGTGGCTGCCTGCCGATGTGCGGGCATGGGACGATCGGCCTGGTGACGTTCGGGCTGGAACATGGCCTGCTGCAGCCACGCACGCAGGGCCAGCTTCGGCTGGAGGTGCCGGCCGGCATCATCGACATCACCTATACCCACACCCACAACCGGGTGACGTCCGTGACCATCCGCAATGTCCCCGCATGGGTGGCCAGGATCGGGATCTCCATCGATGTGCCGGGGTTCGGCCCGCTGACGGTCGATGTGGCCTATGGCGGGAATTTCTACGCCATCGTCGAACCGCAGGGTCCCTACCGCACCCTTGACGAACTTGGGGCGCGGCGCATCCTTGAACTCAGCCCCGTGATCCGCGACCTGGTCCGTCGCGCCTATACCCCCGTCCACCCCCTTGATCCCACCATTTCAGGCGTCAGCCACGTTCTGTGGGCCGAACCGGGGGAACATCCGGCACAACAGGGCCGCAACGCCGTGTTCTATGGCGACAAGGCCATCGACCGCAGCCCCTGCGGCACCGGCACCTCGGCCCGGCTGGCGCATCTGTGGCACAAGGGCATCCTTGGCATGGACCAGCCGTTCATCCATGAAAGCTATATCCGCAGCCGTTTCACAGGGCGTATCGACAGCGAGACAAAAGTAGGCGACCATCGTGCGATCGTCCCGCTGATTACGGGAAGTGCCATTTCAACCGGGTTCAATACGATCTGGATTGATAAGGAAGATGTTTTCAGCAACGGTTTCCAGGTGGTCTGAACGCGACCACCCGGAGTGACCCTGACCCTTCTTGCATAAAGGCCCCCGTGCATGGGCATCGTACACCACTCCACATCACTGCAGGTACGCACCATCGCGGATCAACTCTATTACCTGATCCGCAAACGTATCCTGCAAGGTGAACTGGCAGAAGGCGAACCCATCCGCCAGGATACGATCGCAGCCGAACTGGGCATCAGCAAGATCCCGCTGCGTGAGGCGCTGGCCCGGCTGGAGCAGGACGGGCTGGTCAGGTCGCACGCCAATCGCGGGTTTACCGTCAATATGCTGAGCGCGGAGGAAGCCGACGAGGTCTTTGCGCTCAGGCTGCAGCTTGAACCCACGGCCACCGTTGCGGGAAGCCGGCACGCCACCGCCGCCGACCATGCAAGGGCACGCGCAACCCTGGCGGCGGTCGGAAATGCCGTGGTGCAGGATGACGTTGACTGGGGCGAATGCAACCGCGCCTTTCACATGTCCCTCATCGCCCCCGGTGCGGGTACGCTGACCTACACCATGATCGAACGCCTGAATGTCATCGCGGACCGGTATGTACGCTTCCATCTGGGGCCAATGGGACGGCCGGAGCAGGCGAACATCCAGCATGGCAAGATACTGGAGGCGTGGGTCAGCGGGGATGAAAAGACCCTGCTGAGGCTGTCACGCAACCATATCCGCAACACGCATGACGACCTGCGCAAGGAGCTGCCGCGCAACGGGCCGCGGCAGTAGGCTTTTGCCGCGGCATCGCCGGGATGTCGGCATGCCGGATGGCACTGAGTGAATAAAATCAGGGCATATGCCTTAATTATGCGCCAATACTGCCCGTTTTCACGACATAAACCACGGTTTGTATATAAATTACCCCATCATATAATATATGATGTTGCATATGCGTACCGATGGTGCCATGCTGCCCCTGTCGTCGAACAGGACGCAAAAGCAGACTCATAATAAATTCAGAGTATAATCAAGAACACGTTTCGATCTGTATTTTCATGCGGTGAGAATCATGTGAAATCCAGAGAAACAGACATATCCAGAAACGACCTCAGGAAAGACAGTGCCCTTTCCATGGGAGTATTTGGGTATCCGCAAGAGTTTCCCTGTTTTTTTCATAAATCAAACTAAGACTGCGCAATGTACACTTTGCCATGGAACATGTGTTGAATATGCAACGCCATGGGGACGAAACCTCTTTTTTGTCGCGGAATAATGCGAAAACGTATTGATCATATATTATATTTCATGCACGGTATACGATATATTCGATACCAATAAGAGGATTGAAAGAAACAAAAATAACACAACGCCTTGTAAATGTGCAGTTTCCAAGGGAATCCCATGTGCGGTTACGTGCATGCCAACCCAAGACTGGCATACCAATCATCCCAATGTATCGCCCTTCGGGAAATGCGGGATGATTGTGGCGCAAAAGCCACTTCAGGTTGTGCAGGAATCATTTTGGAAATACTTGCACGTTCATTTGCAATGTCCGTTTTTGTTCTTGAAATTCAATAATATATGCAGAGGGGTCAGGAATGATGCTGTATGAAGACAATCCGTTCTACCATCTGGCGACCTGCCGCGACACGGCGTCACGACCGCCGGCCCGAACCCTGGCCATGGGACATCTTCTTTCGGCGCGTGTCCTGACCCTCCCCTGTCCAACCGCCCGGTAGGAACACAGACGAATGAGCAATCGTAATCTCTTTTCAGGCCTGCTTCTGATGACAACGGTCCTGTCGGGCATGTCGTCTCATCAGGTCCACGCCGCCACCACGGGTACGGCCACTTCCCCGCACGGCCATGTCGCGGCCCGTGGCACGACGCAAGCCGCGGGCGTGCACGCGACCCATGGCACGACCGCAGCGCATGCCGCCGGCCCGGTACATTCACATGCCGCCCCAGAGGCGCTGTCGGTTTCGGCGCATCGCACGGTGCATGGCGCGCACATGGTTGTCGGCAAGAAGCTGCTGGAATCCGCACCGCCCGGCATGAACCCGATGGCAGCGCTGAACACCATGCCCGGCGTGGACTTCCAGTCCGCCGATGCGCAGGGCGTCAGCACCTGGAGCACCCAGATCTTCATGCACGGTTTCCAGCAGCAGGAAATCGGCATGACGCTTGATGGCATTCCCCTCGGTGAAATGACATACCGTAACTATAACGGCATGAACCCCGTGCTGGCGGTTTCGTCCGAAAACGTGCAGGGCATTGACGTGTCGCAGTCCGCAGGTGCGGAAGACGTGGCGGCGACCAACAATCTCGGCGGGTCTCTGGCCTATTCCTCCAGCGACCCGAAACACAAGCTGGGCGGCACGGTCAACCAGGGTTTCGGCAGCTTTGACACATTCCACACCTTTGCGCGTGTCGATAGTGGTGACCTGAACAGCACCGGCACCCGTTTTTACGCATCGTACATGCGTAACGACCAGCAGAAGTGGAAAGGCTACGGGGAGCAGTTCTATCAGCAGGTCAACGCCAAGCTGGTGCAGCCGATCGGCAACAACAGCTCCCTCTCCGCCTATTTCGACTGGAGCGACCTGCACGAACTCGTCTATCAGGACATGTCGCCTGATATTCTCGACCATCTCGGCCCCAATGCCGACAACTACTATAACGGCAGGGCGAGTGGCTATATCCGCGCCTATGACGCGGCCCTTGCGGCGCAGAACAAGGGGGGCGGCTATCCCGCCGGGTATGGCAACCTGAGCGATGCTTCGGATGCGTCCTATTACGAAGGCGCCACCAATGAAAGTGATATCATCGGGTACCTCAAGGCCGACCTGGCCCTGACGGACAAGGTGCGCTGGACCACCACCGCCTATGGCCATGGGGAATCCCAGCAGACCACATGGACGACGCCCTATGCCGGTTCGCCCAATGGCTCCCCCCTGAGCGAACTGGTCAAGCAGCCATCCATCCGCCGCTTTGGCGTGCTGTCGCAGGTGACCTATGATGTGGCCCACAACCACATCAGCGGCGGCGTCTGGTATGAAAACAATGATTACCAGTCCCCGATGTACCAGTATGCGGAACCGAATGTCGTCAACGGCGTCGTGCAGGGCAACCTTGTCAATCCGCTGGGGCATTTCAAGGACCCGTTTGCCGAGGTCTTCAACCAGAATTACAACACCAATACCTTCACCGCCTTCGTGCAGGATACCTATCGCCCGATCCGCAACCTGGCCCTGCATTTCGGATTCAAGTCACTGCTGAACACCACGCGCGTGGGTGATGGCTACCTGAACCAGGATTATTACGGCAACATCGGCAACATCACCAGCGGTGTCAGCCAGACGATCGCAAAGCCCTTCCTGCCGCATATCGGCGTGGACTGGACATTCCTGAAACGTCATGAACTGTTCATCGACATTTCGGAAAACGTCCATACCTATGCGGAATCGGGGTTCAAGCTGTCGAACTCCCCGTTCGCCGTGACGCAGACGGCCTATAACGATGCGCGCAACACCCTGCGGCCGGAGACGGCGTGGACCTACGCCATCGGGTACCGCTACCATGACCGCCTGCTCGGGGCGTCGGTCTATGCCTATCGCACGAACTTCAACAACCGCCTGCAGCAGATCACGTCCGGTCCTTCGGTCAACCCGATTTCCACCGTCGCCAATGTCGGCGGCGTGACCATGAACGGCGTGGATGCCGCCCTGACGGTGACGCCGCTGCGCAACCTCGCGATCACCAACAGCATCAGCTACAACCACGCCGTCTATGACGACAACATCACGGATTCCAACGGCACGCATGCCACGAAGGGGCAGCAGGTCGTGAATTATCCGCGGTTCATGTACAAGGCGCGGCTGTCCTATGACTGGCGTTCGCTCAGCTTCTATATCGATGGCAATTACGTCGGGCAGCGCAATTACGATTACGAGGGGGAATACCGCATCCCCGGTTACTGGCTGTCGAACCTTGGCCTGCAGTGGCACGTCAAGAAAACAAGCGATACCGGCCCGCGCCTGGGTGGGTTCCTGCGTGGCCTGACCCTGTCGTTCAACCTGACCAACCTGACCAACACCCGCTACATCGCCACCATGGGGGAAAACGGCAACCCGATGAACGCCGCATCCGCCTACACCGACCAGTCGATGCTGCTGGGCACGCCGCGCATGGCCTTTGGCGCCATCAAGGCCGATTTCTGATCGCGCGGCATGGACACCCGCCCTGCCCCTCCTCCACCGGATCCATGCTGGTGGAGGGGGCGGCGCGGGGCATCCCCTGCTCCCGCGCGGTCTGACGCTTTTTTTAAAAATTCACCCTGAATCTCGCTGGCATTTCCGGGGCATGCCCCCTGTGGGACAGGGCGCCGCATGACAGGGTGAAATGCGGAAACACAAATCCTGACAAGGGAATTTACGTTACGGTTTTGGACAGATGTCATGAAAGATGATAGCGTTCCCGCCCACAGGGAACTGGCATGACACCGTCCCCTTCCCGATGCCGGGGGACGTCCTGGCGGACTGCTGGCAGTCCGTGACCCATGAAGGATATTTGATGACACAGGATGCCGCTTCCGGCCGCACGCTGAAAAATCGCCATATCGCCATGATTGCCCTCGGCGGTGTCATCGGGGCGGGCCTGTTCGTGGGGAGCAGCTCCGCCATTGCCGTGGCAGGGCCGGCGGTCCTGCTGGCATACGCCCTGTGTGGCGGGCTGGTTGTGGTCGTCATGCGCATGCTGGGCGAAATGGTGATGCAGCAGCCCGGCCTTGGTTCATTCGTTGAATATATCCGGCAGGGATACGGCAGCCGGGCGGGCTTTGTCGCAGGCTGGATGTACTGGTTTTTCTGGGTGGTGGCCATAGGAAGCGAGGCCATTGCCGGTGGCCTGCTGCTGCAGGACTGGATCAGCCTGCCCGCCTGGCTGCTGGCGGTGGGCATCATCCTGGTGCTGATGGCGATCAACCTGAGGTCGGTGGATGTGTTCGGGGAGTGCGAATTCTGGCTCTCCCTGCTGAAGGTCGCAAGCATTATCCTGTTCGTGGTGATGGGTGTCCTGTTCGTGGGCCACATGTTCGGGCCGGGCATCTCCGTCCGGGACAACTATCTTGCGCATGGAGGCTTTGCCCCCCATGGGGTCACGGCCCTGCTGGCGGTCATCCCGACCATCATGTTCAGCATGATCGGGTCCGAGGTCG
Organism: Novacetimonas maltaceti; assembly: GCF_002906255.1. GTDB lineage: Bacteria > Pseudomonadota > Alphaproteobacteria > Acetobacterales > Acetobacteraceae > Novacetimonas > Novacetimonas maltaceti. Next base: position 54,346 of record NZ_POTC01000015.1, read on the forward strand.
CGACCGTGGCAGCGGCGGAATCCGCCAACCCGCGCATGGGCGTGGCCCGCGTGACACGCAGCATCGGGGTCAGGATCACCGTTTTCTACCTGACGTCGATCATGCTGCTGCTTGCCATCGTGCCATGGACCGATGTCACGGCGGGCAAATCCCCGTTTGTCGTGGCCATGACGATCATGGGCGTGCCCGGTGCCGCGACCATCATGCGCATCGTGGTGTTCAGTGCGATCCTGTCATGCCTGAATTCCGGGCTTTACATCACATCACGCATCCTTGCGGAACTTGCCCGCTCCGGGAACGCCCCTGCCCTGATGGCACGGCATTCGGCGCAGGGCGCGCCCCATTCGGCCCTGATCGCCAGCACGATTGCGGGACTGGCCGTGGCGTTCTGTTCCATCGTATCGCCCAACGTGATCTTTTCTTTCCTGCTCAACTGCAGCGGCGGCGTCATCCTGCTCGTCTACCTGCTGATCGCGGTCAGCTTCCTCGTCATGAAACGGCGGCAGGATACGGCAGGCGGGCGCTGGCAGGCCTATGTGAGCATCGGCGGCATCTGCGTGGTGTTCGTGGCGATGCTGCTTGACCCGACGGAGCGCATGACCGCAATCGCCAGCCTCCTGAACGGGGTATTCTTCGTTGGCCTGTATGATGGATGGCAGGTTCTGGCGCGCCGCCGTGACCGCGCCAGCGCCGCACGCACCGGACAGGGATACCTGTAATCGGGCATGCCCCTATGGTGTGCCCGGCCCCTCGGGCGGGGGCAGATGGGCGCGGATGGCGTCGGAATAATCCGGCCCCAATACCGCGCCGGGCGGCCGGACAATGTGGCTTGCGGCATGCAGGGCCGCAAAATCCGCAAAGCGGGCGGGATCATAAGGCCCCAGCAGGTTCATGTCATAGGCCATCGCCGCCGTATGCCCGCTGAGGATCACGCGCCAGTCCAGACGATACCGCAACCGTGCCCCCGCGCGCGCCAGAATACCCGTGGTGCAGTTGTCCGTCAGGGTGTTGTACCATTGCGGGTGGCTGAGCAGGTCATGGATCGCGCCGACATAACTCATGAACAGGTGCTGGCGGACTTCGGGCGACAGGTTCAGGTGATAGAGATAGACCCGCTCCCGCCGTATGTCGGTCCGGACGCCGATCAGGTCACGTTCGTCCGCCGTGACATAGAACAGTTCGTAATGATGGAAAAAACCGGCAATCGTGGAATAGGCAAAGCGTGCCTGCCGCCGTGTCTCGATGGAGATGGCAAGGTGCCGCCCATCCGCAAAGCCGAAGCTGAGGAAGACATGGGCAATGGCTTCCCCGGCCCAGTAGGAGGTGACAAGGTCAACGCTGCTCAACCCGTCCAGAGGGTATGTGGCGTCGTACCATGCGGGGATATAGTCAGTTGGCGTGCGATACCGGAAATTGCGGACGTGGCGGACATGTATGTCGTTGCCCTCCCGCCACGCATCGGCGGGCACGGCATATTCCTGCGCCCACTGCCGGTCATTGCGTGGCGGGTCCGTGACATACCAGACGCCCAGGCCACCGATCAGCGCCACGCGCACGGCAAGTCGCACGCGCGCGGCACGCACCCATATGGAGCCTGCCAGCAGGAGCAGGAATGCCACGCCTGCCCCCACCCGCAGCACATCCGGCTGCACGGTGGAATAATATATGGCCCCCGCCCCAGAAACAGCGCACAGCAGCAGGAGCGCATGGCCACCCCACCTGCGCAACACCATCTGCCGACTGCTCATCGTATTGCGGCCTGAACCGGCATGGCGCGTGCCGCCGTCGCCGGGTTGCGTGCCAGTTGCAGCAGCAGGATACGCTGCACCTCGGCAATGGTGAACGGGTTGGATTGCGTGGAATGTTCGGAATGGCGGACCACCAGTTCCGATTCCACGCCGGGGATATGCGCGCTTTCATACGACACGACGCCATCATCCGCATGCGACAGCGGGTCCCCCGCGCCACAGACCGGGATGATGGAATGTGTGTGCACGTCGGGCATGATCGGGATCGTGGGCAGCGTGCGCATGAAGGGGCTGCGTGGTGACATGGCATAGACACTGCCCAGCCGTGGCATGCGGTTGTCCGGATGCGTGCTGTCCCCTGCCCCGGTCACGATCTCACGCGCGGTTTCGGTAACCCGCCACGGCAGGCTGGTCATCCTCCCGACAAGCTGTGCCAGCGACATCCCGGCAAGGTAGCTGCCATGCTGGGGGGTGGCGATGAAGACCACCCGCTCGATTTCGGGCATCGGGGTCGGGAACATCGTATCAACGATCAACTGCCGGGTGCGGGGATTGAGGCGAAAGGTCGAAAGCGGACGCCCCGCCGTGCCGTTCCACAGCCTGTCGCCCGGGTTGATGACCAGCATGCGCGCCAGCAACCCGCCCTGGCTGTGTCCCACCAGCGTGATGTGCCCAAGGGCGGGATCGGCCTGTGTCCCGCCAAGGCTGTCGACGGCCTGCGTGATGGCGCGTCGCAACTGCCATGCGGAATACGGGATCGGATTGCTGGTGGCGTAGGAAAAGAACCAGAAATCGAAATGGTCGCGGATGTTGCGATCCTCGAGCAGGTCATTGACCATGCCCGCCCAGCGATAGGGGCTTGATGCCGTGCCGTGGATGAACACCACCGGCATGTTGCCCGGCCGGTGTGGCGTCATGGCGACCAGTCGCGGCTGCGTGCCGTCATAGGTGGTGCCATCGAAAAAGCCGCGATATTCCTTTGTCCACAGCGCCGTTTCCTGAAGGCTGATGGCGCGGGCGGCTGTCTGGTCATAGGCTGGCGGGACGGGCGTGTCGCGGCTCTCGTCCATGACATGCACCACAAGACGCCCATGCAGATGTCCACCCAGCACCTGTGAGCGCGGGTCATCAAGGTCGAGCATCATGTTCGCAGGGATGCGCAGGCGACTGGTGACCTCGAAGAGCTTTCCGTCGTGCGCCGTATCCTGTGCCTGCGCCGTGGCAGGTGCGCTGTCTTCCGGGCGTCCCAGCGCGGTCAGCGCCTCGCCCAGGCCGGGGGTGTGATAGACATTGGGCATGCCGCTGACCGCCAGCGTTGCGGTCGGGCGGAAACCCTCCAGCATGCGCCTGTGCCAGTGCAGTTGCGCGGGATCGGCGGCAAGTTCGATATCACCGAACGGCAGGGCGCGGCGTTGGGCCACGATGGCGACCGGCGCGGGAAACGCCGCCGTCAGGCCAAGGTTGTAGAAATCCGCCGCCTGCCGGAAACGCGGGTCATAGGGGTCTGGTCCCCCTGCCTGTCCCGGTTGCAGGAACGCATAGGCATAGATCGCGGCGGCCAGGAAATCCTCCGCCCGATGATGGCGCAGCCCCTGCCGGTAACTCAGTTCCGCCAGTGCAAACAGGATATCGGGCAGTTCGTCCCCATGCCCTGCGCCCGCCTGCTGTCGCAGGGCCGCGATGGCGCGGTCGGGGTGGCGGTCCCACAGGCCATCCAGCCCGTGCCGGCGCAGCACGATGCGCGTATCGGCCCCCGGCCCATGACCCTGCAGGGTGGTGTGGCGGGCGTCGTTATAACTCCGGACAAGGGAAACCTGCCGGACCTCGACCGGGCCTGCGCAGGCCGCCAGCATCGTCAGCGCAAGTACGGCGGCGGCCCGCGCCGGTCCCATGCGGGAGCAGGCACGGCGGAAGTAACCTGATGGATGATGTCTCATTGAAAAATCGAGTGCCTGCTATGCCCGGTCAAGAAAGGTCGGTGTGTTATTTACAATATGATTACCCGTTGCAATGACATCGCACCAGCATGCGGCGATGTGGGCGCAAGGGTTGAAATGTATCGCGGCGAAACCGATATGAAGGACAGGCCCGTATCATTTCATGGGCATTTACGGACGATTACAGACAGGACCAGACAGATCATGAGTGCTACCGAAAACCTGCGCAAGCTGAGCCCTGAAGACCTTCAGGACATCGCGAAGCATGTGGAAAAATCCCTGCACCAGCACAAGGCGGAACTGCACCAGCAGATTGCCGAGCATCTGAGCAGCCTGAAGGGCGAGGTGCGGGTCCATGAAAACAGGATCCCGACATCGTGCAAGGTCTATGGTGTCCTGATCCTCGCGGTTGCTTCGCTGGCAAGCTACATCTTCGGCCGCAAGTCCGCCGACTGAGCGCGTTCGAGACCGTGATCACCGTCCCTGCCATGGCCCGTATGCGCGGTGATGGCGGGGATGGGATCGCTGCATATTCCCGACAGGGTATCATGTCTGAAATCATGGGGCAGGACGCAGTCTTTCCGCATGGCTGGTGTTGCATGACAGCGCTGGTTTTCATGCTGTCCGGCCCATAAGTCTCGACCGGGACATACGGATCACGGATGCAGCAGATGAAGACGGGCTTTCTCTCCTCAGGCATGATGCTGGCCTTTGCCGCCTTTTCTGCATTTTCAGTCAGTGACGCTTTTTCCAAGCTCCTTGCCGGGGCGGTTGACCCGTTCGAGGTCGCCTTTTCCGGCGGTGTCTTCGGCTTCCTGATCATTCCCTTCATCCGCCGCAAGGATGAATCCTACCTCGACATCTTTTCCCCGCAGCGGCCCGGCATGTGGATCGTGCGCGCCATCGCCACCTTCGCCGCCACCGCCGCGAGTGTCGAGGCCTTCATGCTCCTGCCCATGCCCGAAGCCCTGTCGCTGATGTTCCTCATGCCGCTGTTCGTGACCATCCTGTCGGTCACCCTGCTGCATGAAAAGGTCTCGGCCTGGGCCTGGGTCTCGGTCATCGTGGGCTTCATTGGCGTGCTGATCGTCCTGCGTCCGGGGATGCGGGCGCTGCACCTTGGGCACCTGTGCGCCCTGATCGCGGCTGTGGCCAATGCCGTGGGCGTGATCGCCTACCGCCTTGCGGGTAACAATACACCGCGACTTTCCCTGTTCGGGTCCAGCCTGTTCGGCCCCCTCGTGGGGGATGGGGCATTGATGCTGGCGCATGCGCACTGGCCGCATGGGTGGAAGACGTGGCTGTTCCTGTTCGGCTATGGCTTCCTTGCGGCACTCGGGCAGCTCCTGATGATGGTGGCGACCGCCCGCGCCCCTGCCAACCGGGTGGCCCTGCCGCAATACAGCCAGATGCTGTGGGCGGTGGTGTTCAGCTATTTCCTGTTCCATCAGGCGCTTGATGACTGGACCTTTGTCGGGATTGTCGTGGTGACCTTCTCGGGCATGCTGAACTGGATCCGCCAGCATCTGCGCTACGAACATCTGGCCTTCGAGGAGCGGCGCGCCGCCTGGCATCGCCTGCGCGAACATGAAGCAGGCACATGACGCCCGGTGCGCCTGACATTCTATGACGCGACCGGCCCGCATTCGCGCACTGCGGCCACAAGGGCGCGAATGGCGTCGGGATCGGTCAGGCCGGGCATCGGGCCAAAGCCGAAAGCACCTTCATCCGTCGAAGGCCGCGCGGGGCGCCTGCAGGATGCGTGAACCTCGCTTACCCCCGTGGCCCGGATCAGTTCCCCCGCATTGCCTGCGTTCACGCCACTGCCGGCAAGGATGATGATACGGCCCGCCGCCTGCGCGTTCAGCCGTGCCAGGCAGTCCTGCCCCTGTGGCGCGGTCGGGCGCTGTCCCGATGTCAGGATGCGCGTAAATCCCGCGCTGATCGCAAATTCCAGTTCCTCGGCAGGATCGCGCACCAGGTCGAAGACGCGGTGCAGTGTCCGCTCCATTTCCGCGCAGTGATCCGACAGGCGCAGCAGGAGGTCATGATCGAGGGTGCCATCCGGCCGGATCGCCCCCAGCACCACTCCCCGCAACCCCGCTTCCCGCGCCGCGCCGATATCGTCGATCATGACGGCGGCCTCATCATCGTCAAACACAAACGATCCGGCGCGCGGGCGCATCATGGCCAGCGCCGGGATGTCGCCCCGGGCCGCGCAACGCATCAGCCCGACCCCTGGCGTCAGTCCCCCGACATCAAGGGAGGCGCACAGTTCGATCCGGTCCGCCCCGGCCATGTTGGCGGCAGCAACGCCCTGCGGTGTTTCCACGCAGATTTCAACGCGCGTCATGAAAAATCTCCGGTCGCAGGCAGGCGACCCATCGGCCTGCCATAACCTGTTTCAGTGGGGGAACCGTGGCGGCGCATGCGGCCGTGGTGTGGGCGCAGCGGTTGCGGAACGCACATCCGTGATGCAGGTCCTGTGCTGCGGCGCCCGGATCGGCCGCGGGAGGCATGTCGCCTTCCCCGTCCTGGCGCAGTCCCGGGGCCAGTGCCAGCAATGTGCGTGAATATGGATGGAAGGGCCGTGTGCGGAACGCCAGTATCGGGGCAATTTCCATGACACGGCCCAGATACATGATCACGACGCGGTCGCACAGGAACATGACCGTCGGCAGGTCATGGGAGATGAACGCCATGGCAAGCCCAAGCCGTTCGCGCAATCCGCGCAGCAGGTTGATGACCTTTGCCTGCACCGACACATCAAGCGCGGAGACGGGTTCGTCAGCCACGATCAGCCGGGGGCCGACCGCCATTGCCCGGGCAATGCCGATGCGCTGGCGCTGCCCGCCGGAAAATTCATGGGCGAACCGCATCAGCGCATCCTCGCCCAGTCCGACGGATGCCAGAAGGTCGATGACCTTCTGCCGGCGGCTTTCGCGGGTGCCGATGCCGTGGACCTCCAGCCCTTCGGCAACGATGTCGCGCACCCGCAGGCGCGGGTTCAGGCTGGCGGCAGGGTCCTGGAAGATCATCTGCACCTGACGGCGGTACCAGCCCAGATCAGCCCCCGACAGGGCATGGATGTCGCGCCCTTCGAAACGCACGTCCCCGGCCGTCGGGCGCTGCAGGCGGACCATGCACCGCCCGACCGTCGTCTTGCCCGATCCGGATTCACCAAGGATCCCGACGATTTCCCCCGCATGGATGTCGAACGACACTTTGTCCAATGCCTGAACATTCGGGGCGCGTTGCCCCAGCAGGCTGCGGGGCGCACGGAATTCCACGCTCAGATCACGGACCGACAGCAGTGCGGGGCTGTTCATGGGCAGGCCACCGTGGCCATGTCGCGCCATGCGATGCAGCGTGTGGCATGCCCCCGTGCCGCATCGACCACCTGCAGGTCGGGATGCCCGACGCGACAGGCACTGCCCGCCATGTCACACCGCGTGGCAAACGCGCATCCTGCCGGGCGATGGGCAAGGTCCGGCGGATGGCCCCGGATCGTGGGCAGTTCGGGCAAGGCGTCCGTCCCCAGCGCGCCGAGATGGCGCACCGGCAGGCAGTCTAGCAGCGCACGGGCATAGGGATGGCGCGGGGCCGCCATCACATCGGCCGCGCGCCCACACTCGACCACCTGCCCGGCGTACATCACCATCACCCGGTCGGCAAAGGCCTCCACCAGTGACAGGTTGTGCGTGATGAACAGCACCGCCATCCCGGTATCATGACGCAGCCTTTTCAGGATATCGAGGATCTGCGCCTGGGTCGTGACGTCCAGCGCCGTGGTGGGCTCATCCGCGATCAGCAGCGCGGGACGGCAGGCAATGGCGATGGCAATCATGACGCGCTGGCGCATGCCGCCCGACATCTGGTGCGGGTAACTGCCCACCCGTTTATGCGGGTCGGTGATCCCTACCGCCGCCAGCAGGTCGGCCGCGCGCGCCATGGCGGCGTGGCTGTCCGCCTGCCCGTGCAGGACAAGGCCCTCGGCAATCTGTTCGCCCACCGTCATGGCGGGGTTGAGCGAGGTCATCGGTTCCTGGAAGATCATCCCGATCCCGCCGCCCCGGACCCTGCGCAGGTCCCGTTCTGGCGCGCGCGCAAGGTCAACGGGGGCCTGACCGTCAGGCTGGAACAGCAGCCTGCCACCCGTGATGTGGCCGATACGGGGCAGAAGCCCCATCATCGACAGGCTGGTCACGCTTTTTCCTGAACCGGATTCCCCGACCAGCGCCACGATCTCGCCGGGGTGGATATCGAATGTCACGTCATCCACGGCATGGACAACGCCACGCCGCGTGTGGAAATGGATATTCAGCCCCTCGACCGAGAGGACGGGACGTGACATCGCCATATGTCAGCGTCCCTTTCGCGCCGAAGGATAGACGTGGGGCGACCATGTGAAGGACGTGTCGAACGGGAATGTCGGCCGCGCCTTGTGCAGTCGCGCAAGGCGGGTGACATGCTGGTCCACCGCCCCGGGCGACAGCGCCATCAGCGCGGGACTGGCAATAGGGGCGAGTTCCGGCGACAGGTAGCCGGATTTGACCACGACAATCCTGGCCTGGCGCGGGTCAAGCCCCAGCGCCGTAAAGTCCGCGATGTTATGATAGGGCCTGCGCCGCGCCGCCACGACTACAAGTATCCCGCCAACGGCAATGACGGCCTGGCGTTCGCGTTGCTGCGGATCGTCCAGGACGAAGCGGACTTCGCCCGTCACCTCGACCGGCGTCGTGTCCGTGGGGTCGAGCGCACCGCCAACCGGCAGCGTGACCCATGTCCCCACGCCTGCGGCGCAGGCCGCGCGGGTTGCCTGCGGGTCGGCAATACCGGCCACGATGACATCGCGCACATCGCGTTCGATCAGCGCACGCAGCACGTCAATGCGATCACCGACGCCGCCGCCTGTCGGGTTGTCACCTGAATCCGCCACGACCACTGGCGCGGTCGCGCACTGCTGCGCCCGGTCGAGGGTTTCCGCGATGCTGCCAGTCCAGCAGCCAAACCGGAACTGCGTGCGTGCGTCCCAGTAGGCCGTGGCCATTTCCTCCGCCGCAGCCTGCATCGCCGCCGCATCCGTGCCCGTCATGACCGAAGCCGCGGTCGCGCGCGGTTCATCCGCCCAGACATACCCCACCATGAGCGAGGCATCCCAGATCCCCTCGCGCCGGTCCACTTCCGGCAGGCGGGCGTACAGGCCACGCGCGGGTTCGTCCTCGGTGCTGGTCTTCTCGCCGGGCAGCACGACCGGCACCGGCGCCCACACGACATGGGGCCGCACGCCATCCGTCAGGCAGCGCACCAGCATCGTGACCGCCCGGCGCATCGTTTCCTGCACATCAATGTGTGGCGCGGTGCGATAGGTCGAAAACATGTCGATGGCGTCAATGATGCGCTGCGTCACATTGCCATGCAGGTCGTAGCTGACGGAAATGGGCACGTCCTCGCCCACGACGGCGCGGGTGGCGCAGATCCAGTCACCTTCAGCATCCTCCATACCCTGCACGTACATCGCGCCGTGCATCGACAGGTACACGCCATCCAGCGGTCCCGCCGCACGCAGGCGCTCAAGGAACTCGTCACGCAATGCGTGATAGGTCTGTGCCGTGACCGGGCCGCCGGGGATGGCGCGGGCATGCAGGGTCGGGATGAAATGTGCCGGATAATCGGACAGGAACGCGAAATAGGGCGCCTGGGACAGGGCATCGCCCCGCAGGACCCGGAAATCCTCCATCCGGGTCGGAACCGGATTATAAGTGCTGCATTCAATATGAATGCCGCCCACGGCAATACGCATGTCCTGTTTTCCCTTTTGTCAGAATTCGCGGAACAATGACCGGTCGGCGGCGACGCTGGCCGCGCCGAATGCCCATGAATCGGCCATGACATCACAGGTGATGATCTCCGGCCGGGGGGCGAGTTGCGGCAGGATGTTGCCTTCCGCCGCCTGTCGCATCGCGCGCCCGAACAGGCCCGTCAGCTCTCCCCCCTGCCGCACGACAAGCACACGCTGCGGATCCATGATCTGCACCATCTGCGCGATCATCAGGCCCAGCGCGCTGCCCGAGCGGTGCAGCAGTTCGACGGCGCCAAGATTTCCCTGGGCGGCAAGCTGTTCAAGCTGCTCCAGTTCCCCCGGCAGTCCGGCCCGTGTCGCAAGGTGTGAAATGGCCGCAAGCGACGATACGGTATCGAGGCACCCCCTTTTTCCGCACAGGCACGGCAGGCCCCCCGGTTCCGCCGTGGCATGGGCGATTTCCCCCGCGCCGCCGCGAAAGCCGCGAAACAGTTCGCCCCCGAACATGTGCCCGCACCCGATCCCCTGCCCGACGGAGACAAGGCTGAAGGATGCCGCCTCCCGCATGGGGCCAAAGCGGTACTGCGCGACGGTCAGGGCATTGGCGTCATTCTCGACATAGGCCGGCAGTCCGCAGGCCTGCGTGATCAGCGGGCCGAGCGGCGCGTTCTCCCATCCCGTCAGGGTCGAGCGCACGCAGATGCCGCCCTGTTCATCCACCAGACCCGACACCGCAAGCCCGATGCCACGCATGCGCCGTGCATGGATCGACCCATCGGGTGCGACCCGTGCGATCAGGCGGCGCACATGCGGGCCAATGTCCTCCATCCGGTCCGGCAGGTCGATATCGTGGCGGTCAAGGATCGTCCCGTGCAGGTCGCCAAGCACCATGACCGGGCGGTCCGCAAGTGAGATCCCGACGAAAAATGCGCTGTCCGCCGCAATCCCCAGCCGGACAGATGGCCGCCCGCCCCCGTGCACCGTATCGCGCGTCTCGATCAGGCCATGTGCCAGCAGTTCCGCCGTCACCATGGAAACGGCGCCCTTGCTCAGGCCGGAAAGGCGGATCAGTTCCGCGCGGCTCAGGGGACCGAACTGGTTGATCAGGCGTAGCAGTTGCACATGCGACCGGCAGGACACATGCCCCTCCATTGCGGATAAAGATCAATTTATATCATTGATTGATCTTTCTTTCGTCAAGTAAGTTTTTTATGTGATATAAGTGACAACAGATCGAAACGATATGGGTGATCGTGACCACCATATGACATGCCGGTACCGCCTGCCCCTGCTCCGCACCGTCCTCCTCGCCTGCATGGGCGTGCTGGCAACGTCCCCGGCCCCGGCGGCGGAACTGTCGCAGGGACTGAGCGTGATGCAGCCCGAACCCCCGCGCAGCATGGACCCGGCGGATCAGGTGGCGACCGATACGTCCTCCATCCTCAATGCGATGTATGAGGGACTGGTGCGTGCCGACGCGGATGGCACCATCCATCCCCTGCTGGCAACGTCATGGACGCATGACGAACAGGCCACGACATGGGATTTCACCCTGCGCCGCAATGTCCGGTTCCATGACGGCCACACCATGACGGCCCAGGACGTGGTGCACAGTTTCGGCCGCCTGCTCGATAAGGATGCGCCGCTTGCGGGAAGCAGCCGTTTCATGGCGGTTGTCGATACGGTCACGACCACGGATGAGGACATGACGGTGCGTTTCCACCTGCATCGTCCCTACCCCGATTTCCTTCTGCTGCTTTCCTTCAGCCAGGCATCTGTCACGTCGCCGCATGCGGGCGCGTCGCTGTCGCGGCATGCGGACGGGACCGGGCCATTCCGGTTCGGGGAATGGAAAAGTTCCGAATATGTCACGCAATCACGCAACCCCGATTACTGGGGCGCGCAGCCGGATATCGCCAGCGTGCGCTGGATCTGGTCGGCGGAGCCTTCGGTCATGGACATGTCGCTGCATACCGGTGACAGTGACATCGTCAGTGATCTGCCCGCGCTTTATGCCCAGCAGATGCAGGGCGACCCCCGTTTCATCATCCATGACGACGCCAATGGGCCATTATACTGGATCGCCATCAACATGGACCGGCGCGCGGGATCAGACCTGCGCATACGCCAGGCGCTGAATTACGCAACCGACCGGCAGGCGCTTGTCCATGCCCTGCTGCGTGACAGGGGGCAGCCCGCACGATCCCCGTTGCAGCCGTCCTCCCCCTATTTCGTCAGTTATGCGCCCGATCCGCAATATGACCCGGAACGCGCGCGCGCCCTTCTGGCCGAAGCCGGGCTGCCCACGGGCCTGAGCTTCAGCCTTGCCGTGCAGGAAATGGACGAACCCATTGCCGAGGCCTTGCAGGACATGTGGAAAAAATCCGGTATCACCCTGCATATTTCACGACTGGAAGGAGGCGTCTATGCGGCAGAGGCCTTTGCCAGTCCCGCGCAGAAGGAGGCGCTGCGGCTTGATGGGGTGCTGGCATCGTGGTCGTCGGGGTTCATCGCCGACATGCAGTTGCGTCCCCTGTTCTATAGTGGCTCCGCAGCCCCTGCGGGGGCCAACCTTGGCTTTTTCCATGATCCCGACGTGGATGCGCTGATCAATGCGGGGGCCGTGGAAACGTCAGGGGACAGGCGAAGGGCCATCTACGCCAGGGTGCAGCAGTTGATCATGCACGATGCGCCTGCGGTCCTGCTTTATACCCGTGATACGCTGGTTGGCATGCGCGCGGACATATCCGGGCTGGTCGTGCGGCCTGACGGGGCGCTCGACATCACGCATGTGACGCGCAACCGGCAGTCCCATTCATGAACGCGCGCATCATCAACAAACTGCTGATGCTGCCGGTGGTGATGCTGGTGGTCTCGTTTACGGTCTTTGTCGCGGTCCGTCACCTGCCCGGGGACCCGGCGCGCATGCTGGCCGGTCCCGCCGCGACGCAGGATGCGGTCGATGCCATGCATCACAGCCTTGGGCTGGACCGTCCGCTCCTGCAGCAATATGGCGGATTCATGCGCGGTGCGCTGGGGGGAGACCTCGGCATTTCCATTGAATCGCGCCAGTCGGTAGGGCATGAGATCGCCAGCCATTTCCCCTATACGCTGCTGCTGGGGCTGAGCGCCTATGCCCTTGCGCTGTGTTTTGGCATTCCCGGCGGCCTTGCCGCCGCGATGTTCGAGGACGGGGCGTGGGACAGGATCTTCATGGGGGTGACGATCGTGCTGGCATCGGTGCCCAATTTCTGGTTCGCGCTGCTGCTGATGGAACTGTTTTCCGTGCGCCTTGGCCTCCTGCCGCTGATGGGCGCACATTCATGGTCCAGCCTGCTGATGCCGTCACTGACCCTTGCGCTGATGCCCATGGCGCTGATCGGGCGGATGACGCGGGCCAGCATGATCGCCGTGCTGTCGCGCGATTACATCCGCACCGCCCGTGCAAAGGGTGTTGGCCTTGTGCGCCTGTGCCTGCGCCATGCCCTGCCCAATGCCCTGCCCCCGGTCATTACCGTCATCGGCATGAACCTGGGCAGTGTGATCGGCGGGGCGGTGGTGACCGAAACGGTCTTCGGCTGGCCCGGCCTTGGCCACCTGATGATCGAGGCCGTGCGCTGGCGTGACTATCCGGTGATCGAGGGCGTAACGCTGGTTGCGGTGCTGTCGGTCATACTGGCCAATCTGGCCGCCGACATCCTCATTTCCCGCATTGACCCCAAGGCACGGCGCACCTGAAGGATATCCCGCCATGACGGCTTCATTCCGCGCCCTGATCGCGCGCCTGCCGCTTTCGCTGCTGGTCGGCCTCGGACTGACCATGTTCCTGGTGCTGGGCGCGCTCCTTGCCCCGCTCATCAGTCCGGCGGACCCGCTGTCACAGGACCTGTACGCCACGTTCCAGCCGATGTCATGGCACCATCCGTTCGGCACGGACGCGTTCGGGCGCGACGTCTTCAGCCGCATCGTTTACGGCACGCGCTATTCCCTTGCCGAAGTGTGCATCAGCGTCCTTGTCTCCTGTGTTGCGGGCACGCTGGCGGGCATGCTTGCGGCACTGGTGGGGGGACATGTGGAACAGGCGGTGATGTGGGTTGTCGATATCATCTTCGCCTTTCCCGGCATCGTGCTCGCGCTGCTGATCCTCAGCCTGCTGGGGCCGGGATTCATCAACATGCTTCTGGCGATCTCGCTTTTTTCCATTCCCGTCTATGCCCGCCTGGCGCAGAACCTGACGCATGGCCTGCAGCGCACGGAATATGTGGAGGCCGCACGCACGCTGGGTGCCGGCACGTGGCGGATTCTGCATGTCCATATCATGCGCAATGCGCTGGGGCCGATCCTGGTGCAGTCCACGCTGACGGCCGGTTCGGTCATCCTGACGGCGTCAAGCCTGTCGTTCCTGGGTCTGGGCGTGGCGCCCGCCACACCGGAATGGGGGGCCATGATGAGCGATGGCCGCAATTACCTGGGCATCGACATCCTGCCGTCCCTGTTCCCCGGCCTTGCCATCACGATTACCGTGCTGGGGTTCAACCTGCTGGGCGAAGGTGTCCGCAAGGTCATGGAAAAATAGGCGCGGGCCTTTGGACCCATAAAGGTTTCCGGGCCCCGTATTTTCAGAAATTCTATGTGTTTCGAAGGTTTTTTAAAAAATCTTCCCAAGCCCCCTCGCTTTTCCCGACCTTCCGGGATGGTCATTTCATGACCGACCGGGATGCTGGCAGGGGCGTCATGTTGCGTCGGGCATTTCCTCCGCTTCCGGGGCGGGCCATAGCGAGGATTGCAGTTCGTACATTTTCTGCAGCAGCGGCACCAGCGCGGGCCGTCCCTTCAGGCGTATCCATTCATCAAGGGCCGTGCGGAAAATGGCAATGCCGCCACGCGCCATCAGGCGGGCGGCGTTGCGACGGTTCTTCCGGTCGGGAATGCGTTTTGCCAACCCGTCGGCAAGGCAGTCTTCCCACTTGGCGTATTTCTGGAAGCTGACCGTCCGCAGGGAGGGCGTCTTTTCAATCAGGAACACGAACGCATAGGTGTCTTTCCGGTTTTCCGCGATCTGGGGGACCAGCGCGGTGAAAGCATGCATCATCGCATCGGCGGGGTGCATGTCGGCAGGACAGGAGGCCAGCGCGTCGCTCAGGCTTTGGGTCATGCCGCGCGTCCAGGCAAGGACGATATCCCCCTTGGTCTCGAACATGCGAAACAGCGTGCGTCGCGAAACCTTGGCCGCATCGGCGATTTCGTCCACCGTTGTCTGGTCATATCCCTGTTCGGAAAACAGGTGCATCGCCGCGGCAATCAGGGTGGCGCGGATGCGTCCCTGCTTGCGCTCGCGCAGGCCGGGCTTGGGCTGGTCCTCAGGGGCGTCGGGCTTCATACACTCTCCTCATGTCCGCAGCCATCATGCCGCAGGGCATCGCGAACATTCAAGGCGCAAGGGAAAACAGGCCTTACGCAGGGCCATGACCGCATCCGGATGGGTCGATCAGGGAATTCTGCGGTTTCTTGCCATGTCCCTGCCCCCCTTGTCGAGCCATGCCCCCTTTTCGCGGTCGTGGCATCCGCCGTGGTGGCGCCATGGCAGGCCCCTGCTCCGCTGAAAAAGCACGGCATTTCACGGTTCCGTTATCAACCGGAAGTTTCTTAAAAAGAATCTCATGTATAAGAAGTAATGATGAAAATTTTTTAGCAGCCTGTCGGGTTGGGGTACCCTGTGAAGAGGTGAAGTTGTAAGGTGGTGAGATGAGCAGCTTCATCCCGTTTGACCGGTCTCAGCCGTATCTTCTGCCGCCTGATCTGAAGTCGTGGCTTCC
>NZ_POTC01000016.1 GCF_002906255.1 Novacetimonas maltaceti
GCGCATCGCCATGCGAAGCGACAAGACAGACAGATCATTCGCAGCAATGATTTATCTCACCGCCGCTATCATCAATTCACGGTAATTCCCAACAGACCCCAAAAAGCTTCGCAAGACACCGCCTTTTCAGAGACAGGGCGGACACCCAAAAACTCCTATTCCCCCGTCTCCACCTGCTTGCGCGTCGGATGCCACAGGGAGGGCACCCGCCCGTGATGGCCGAAATTGACCAGGCGTGCTTCCTCCACCTCCAGATGGCCGAACAGGTGCGTGCGGATCGCCAACACCGACAGCGACGCCCCCGCGAACGGGCCGATGGCGTAGATCCAGAATGACGTCCATTGTCCCGAGAATACCGCCGGGGCAAAGCTGCGGGCAAGGTTGGAACTGTTGCCCGACAGCCATGCGGACACGGGGTTGAGCAGCAGGAAGAACAGCCCGCCCGCCCATGGCGTCCATTCCTTGAAACGCGGATGCCCCGCCAGCCAGTAGAGCATGAGGATCAGCAGCGCCGTCAGCACCAGTTCCGTCACCAGCGGCCACAGGATGGGCACCTGCTGCGCGGGGACCGTCGCCGCGTATCCCGCCGCCGTCACCAGATGGCCCCAGAAGGGGAACAGTGTCGCGGCACAGGCCAGCAGCCATGTGCCAAGGCATGCGCCGATCACCTGCGCGATGATGTAGCCGCACAGGTCGATCCACCCGAGTTTCCCCGCCAGCGCGAATGCCAGCGAGACCGAAGGGTTCAGATGCGCGCCACTGACCTTGCCGAACGGGGTTATGGCCGCGACCGTGCCCGACAGGCCGAAGAACAGGCCGCACAGCGCGGTCTGGATGACGGGATGGGGGGCAAGCAGACGCCCCACCACGCCCTGCGGGACCGTCAGCACCGCGACGGCGACGATGCCGCAGATCATCATGACCGCCGTCGCCACCATTTCGCAGCCATACAGTGTCCAGTGCAGGGGATGGTCGGGATGGGCGGCCCCGGACAGGGGGCGGTCCTCCTGCGCGGGACGGTTCTTTCCGTGGGGAGCGGGGGATGACGAAGCAGGACTGGTGTTCATGCCGCTTCCTTCCATGCAGTGACAGACCCATGCGCCGGAAAACGGGCGCAGGCCCCTTGTCTACAGGAAGAAATGTTATGAAACATATATAATCATGCGAATATAAGATGCTGAATTCAATAATAATTAAATAACAGTTTTTCTTATTTTTATTGATGGGGCTGCATCCCGCAAAGTGTATGCGACAAAAAAACACGATCGTGACATGAAATACTTGTGCGCGCCCATATTGCCCGCGCCTTGCCTGTCGCTGTATCCGTCAGGGCTGTTGTCACACATGCGATGATGTTCTTTTAGCTGCTTTAGGGACTGCGTGCCGGACCGATGTGCTGTTGGCAGAAAATGCATGACCCTGTCCGCAACCGCGATGGGGAAACGCCCCGCCGGGGAGTGGTGCGTGGCGCTGTCGTGGCGCTGTCTGGAATTGTCGCGGCGTTTGCCGCCCTGCCCGCCCATGCCGATGACCTGAGCGAAATCCAGGCCATCCGTGAGGAGATGCGCAGGCTGGAGGCAAAGGTCGAACGGCTGGAGGCCCACCACGCCCATTCCGGGGGCGATGCCGGTGGCCGCATGTTCGCAGGCCACGGCCTGCGGCAGCACAGCCTGTCGGGCAACGCGCCGGCGCCGTCGCATCCCATCGACCCCAGCGCCGTGCCCGACCTGCGCCACCTGTCGATCGGCGGCCCTGCCGTCTCCGCCGACAGCCAGACGGCGGCGGAGGAAGCGAACGAGGCGCTGCAGGACGCCAATGCGCAGCAGCAGCAGCCACAGCTGAACATGGATTCCTCCAGCCCGCTGTCGATCACCCAGACCGGCGTGGACAGCCTGCCGCCCGTCTTCCGCATCGGCGGCGTGTCGGTGCGTCTTGGCGGGTTCATCGACTTCTCCAACATCTATCGCAGCAAGAACCTGACCAGCGGGCCTGCAACAAGCTGGGGCAGCTTCCCCTATGCCAACAGTCCCAACGCCCATACGGGGGAATACCGCCCATCGGCCCAGCTGACGCGCCTGAGCGTGCTGTTGCAGGGGACGCCCACGGACCACCAGGTGCTCTCGGCCTATATCGAGACCGATTTCGGTGGCGCCGCCGGCACCGCCAACAGTTACCAGACCAACAGCTATACCCCGCGTATCCGCCAGGCCTACATGACCTACAGCGATACGAAATGGGGGTTCCATGTGCTGGCGGGGCAGGCGTGGAGCCTGACGACCGGATACACGCAGGGCCTCCTGTCGCGGCATGAGCAGCTGCCCCCCGTGGTGGACAACAACCAGATCCCCGGCATCGTCTTCACCCGTGTGCCGCAGATCCGCTTCATCAAGGATTTCGGCCGCAAATGGTGGGTCGGCCTGTCGTTCGAGGCCCCGCAGGTCGCCTTTGCGGAATCGGATGGCATGCTGGATGACGGCACGCTGCAGCCGGGCGTGGGCATGCGTGGCGGCACGGATGTGCTGTATAACAATTCAGGTTCGGGGATGCTGAACCCCAATGCGAAATACAGTATGGACGTGGCCCCTGACATCGTGCTCAAGGGCGCGCTGGACACCAAGCTGGCGCATTACGAGGTGTACGGCCTGGCACGCTGGTTCAAGGCGCTGGAGAAGGCCTATGGCACCAACTCGATCCGCGAGCGCGTGTCCTTTGCCGGCGGCGTGGGCGGGGACATTACCGTCCATGCCATCCCGAAATACCTGCAGGTGACGGGCAATGTGCTGGCGGGCAGGGGAATCGGGCGCTACGGGCCGTCGATGATCTCCGACGCCACGTTCAAGGCCGATGGCACGCCCGCCCCCATTCCCGAACTGATCGGCAGCCTCGGGCTGATCGGGCATCCGACGGACAATGTGCTGCTCTATCTCTATGGCGGGATCGAGACGGCGGGCCGCAATACCTATCGGGGCCTCGACGGGCGGCAGTACGGCTATGGCGTCAGCGACCTCGACCTCGAATCGTGCGATATCGAGCAGATCACCACCAGCACCTGCAACGCGCAGACCCGCACCGTGGCCGACATGACGGTGGGCGGATGGTGGCACATGCTGCAGGGACGCTATGGCGCGGTGATGACCGGCGTGCAGTACACCTACGTCCACAAGATCGCGTTTTCCGGCACGAACAACGTGGGGCAGCGGATCGACCCGACCACCGGCGGCAATACGATCTACGTCACTTTCCGCTATCTGCCGTTTCAGTAAGCGGGACGTGCAGCGCGGCCAGGCAGTCATCCACCTGGTGGTTGAGGTGGATGTCATGCACCTTGCGCACGCCCGCGATCACGCTGGTGCGCCAGCGCCGGGTCATGCCGGCATCCGCGCAGATGCGCCCACCGCCCAGCACCGGCCCGTTGCCAGGGTCGAGGATCTGCAGCACCGCATGCGGGTTATGCGCAAGCCCCCGCCGCAGCGCCGCCTGCAGGGCGCTGACATGCGCGCTGTCGGCACTGGCGATCAGGTCGGGCACCAGTTCGATCCATCCATCCCACCCGGCGGAGACGGCGCGGATCACATGTGGCCATGCCTGCTGCCGGTCCAGTTGCGCCACGCTTTCGCGTGCGCCGTTGTCGCGGATCTGCATCGCAAGCCCCCGTGCCGTCAGCACGCGTGACGCCTCCACCGGGGCGCCAGGCGTCGCGGGGGTGCCGGCCGCAAGCGCGGTCAGTCCGATGGGCAGCGCAAGCAGCAGCCAGAGCAGCACAAGGCGGGGGAGGGAGCGTATCAGCAAACTTTTTTCCCATGTTGCTGTTGTTGGACGTGTAAATGGCAAAAGACCGGGACTTCGTGGCAATCACGGGGCAGGGATGGGGAAAATCATGGGCACGGGGCGGTTGCGGGGGGCACGCCATGTGCCTATAGCGTGCGGCAATATCCGTATGTCACCATCCGGCAGCACACGGCCCGGCAGGCCGCGCGACAGTTCCGGCTTTCCATCCGCCCTGTCCTGAGGGCATGTCCGTGATCGCGCCATATCCACCCACCAGGGAGAGACAAGACCCATGACCGCCATTTCCACATCTGAAATCAGCCGCCTGCAGACCTGCCTGCGCCGCCTGCTCGGCTCGCCCGGCCTGACCGTCAACGCCCCGCCGCGCGCGGGCCTGTCGGTCGAACTCGCCGTCAACGGGGAAGTCGTGGGCACCATCCACCGTGACGAGGACGAGGGCGAAGTGTCCTATGCCGTGCACATGACGGTTCTGGAAGAAGACCTGCCGCCCGCGCGCTGAAACCCGCCGCGCATTTCCATGCGGGCGGCCATCGCCCGCCTTTCCCCAGCCTGGCCCGGACGGGTCAGTGCCGGGTGATGGCGGGGGGCGCGGCCTGCGTGGCGGAGGCTTCCATCAATGGCTGGCGCGCGGTCGGCAGGTCGATGCGATGGATCTTCCACTGGAACGCGTGGATGCGCATCTGCAGGCGCAGCGGCGTTTCCTTTTCATGGCCCGGCATGACGATGCTCGTCTCGAACAGTCCAGGCTTGACGAATCGCGCGTGCACCCGCTGCACGAAGGCCAGCGGGGTAAAGGCCGCCGTCGCCTGTCCCTGCGGGACGAGGTGATCGACGATCTCGCCAAGGTTGTTTTCGGTCACGTTCGTGTCGATGGCGTTCGACACGGCGGTGGAGGCGAACGAGGCCCCGAATTCCGGCAGGTCGTCATCGGCCGGCTTTTCACCCAGCAGTTCGCTGACCGCCTGCGTCTTGAGGCTGTCGCGCACGGAACCCCAGCGCAGCGTCTGCCCCAGGCCCTGCATGTCGTGGTTCTGGATGGCGGAGGAAATCGACCACAGCGTGACGAAGGGCGAGGCGGCATACAGCGATGTCGCCGCGGCGAACGTCCCGGCACAGATCCAGCGCGCCTGCTGCCGGCGGAGTTCCGACAGGGCCGACGGGATTTTCATGCGGGAAAGAGAAGACATTGATTTATATTCCCCCATGGTGGTTTCGCGGTTGTCCCGCACTATACTGGAAACATATCGGGCATGCATTGGTTTCATGAAATGACACCCATGACATCACGAAATTGTGATTTTATCAGGCGATCGACAGGCCTTGAAACAACATCGGGCCGGGGATGACGGATGGATTTTTCCGAAGACGAGATACAGCGCTACGCACGCCACATCCTCCTGCCGGAGGTCGGGGGCACGGGGCAGGAAACCCTCCTGAAATCCCGTGTCCTGATCATCGGGGCCGGGGGACTGGGCTCTCCGCTCGCGCTCTACCTTGCCGCCGCGGGGGTCGGGCGCATCGGGCTGGTGGATGATGACGTGGTCGACCTGTCGAACCTGCAGCGCCAGATCGCCCATGTCACGGCGCGGGTCGGCCATGCAAAAGTCGACTCGGCGGCGGAGGCGATGCGCGCGCTCAATCCCGGCGTGTCCGTCGATTGTCATAACATTCGGCTGGGACCGGGCAATGTGCGCGCGCTGGTGCGTGGGTATGACATCGTGTGCGACGGATCCGACAATTTCGCCACCCGCTACCTGCTGGCCGATGCGTGCGCGCTGGAACGCCGCACGCTGGTTTCGGCTGCGGTGCTGCGGTTCGAGGGGCAGCTTTCGACCTTCCGCCCGCATGACGGGGGACCGTGCTACCGCTGCCTGTATCCGTCCGCGCCCCCTGCGGGAATGGTGCCGTCCTGCGCGCAGGCGGGGGTGTTCGGCGCGGTGACCGGCGTGATGGGCACCCTGCAGGCGACGGAGGTGCTCAAGGAACTGCTCGGCATTGGCGAGGGGCTGTCGGGGCGCCTGCTGGTGTGGGATGCGCTGGCGATGCGCTTCCATACCATCCGCCTGTCGCGGGACCCGGACTGCCGCCTGTGCGGGGACCATGCCACCATCCATGACCTCTCGGCCCATCAGGACATGCCCGCCGGTGCGGCCTGCGCGCATGACCCGGTGGCGGCGTCGTGACGGGGACGATGCCCGCCGCCGGCGCCCCCGCGCCGGACGGCCTTGCGATCCTGCTGCTCGACGGGGGGTATGAACGGGCACATTATGCGCTGGTCCTCGCGGCGTCGGGGCTTGCGCTGGGGCGCCCGGTCGTGCTGTTCGCGGCGGGCGGCGGCGTGCATGCGCTGGCGCGGGACTGGCGGGGCTTGCGCGATGCGGGGCAGGATGCGGAAATGGCCGCGCGCGGGGTCGCCACGTTCGCGGACCTGCGTGACGCAGTGGTGGAACTGGATGGCGAACTGCTGGCGTGCGAGGCGGGACTGAGGCTATGTGGTCTGCGGCACGGGGCGCTGCTGGCATCGGTGCGTGTCGCGGGGGTGCCGACCTTCCTGGATGCTGCCCGGGGACGGCAGGTCATAACATTATAAAAGGATCGAGGAACGCGATGGCGCAAGGCACGCGGCATGTTTGTGCACCGCATGTTTCCACCGCGCGGATGGTGGGAAATCTGGTGGTCCCCCGTTTCGGGATGCGACCGCGTCACCTGTGGGGTGCGGCGCATGTCGCGGCCGTGCTGGTGCCCCTTCTGGGGGGCGGCATGATGTCGGGTGGGGGCGTGGCGCTGGCGGCCACCACGACGCAGGCGGCCGCCCACCATGCCCACCATAACGGTGCGCACCACCACAAGGGGACGGCGGCGGAAAAGGAAAAGAAGGAGGCCCATGCCGGGCACAGGGGCGCTGCGTCGTCCGCCCACAGGCATGAACATGCGGGCGCGGCATCCGCCCCTGCGGCCCCCGCGCATCACCATCCCCACCCGGCGGCGGTGGCCGCCCCGGTTGCGGCGGGCGCGGCCGCGGCGGGTGCCACCGCCGCCGCAGCAGCAGCAGGTCCCGGTGCCGCCCTGCCTGCCGGTGCGGCGGGCGCGGCCCCGGACAAGGGCAGTGTGACCGGCCTGCCGCTGCCGCGCTTTGCCGCGTTCCGCGCGGACGAGGTCAACCTGCGCGCGGGGCCGGGGCAGCGTTATCCCATCGACTGGGTCTATCACCGTCGTGGCCTGCCGGTGAAGATCGAGCGGGAATTCGATGTCTGGCGCCTGGTGGAGGACGCGGACGGGCAGAAAGGATGGGTGCATCAGGCAACCCTGGTGGGGACGCGCACGTTTGTCATACCGGGACAGCCAGTCCAGGGTGACGCGCAGCAGGCGGGCCAGCCATCCGAAAAGGAAACGGATGTCATTGGCCGCGCCGACAGCCGCATCGTCGGGCATGTGGCTGACGCCGCGCAGGCGGCGGCCGTGCCCGGTGGCATCATGCTGCGGGCGAAGGCCGATCCCGCGTCCTCCATCGTCGCGGTGCTCAAGCCCGGTGTGGTGGGGACGCTGCGCCAGTGCCCGGCCGGTTCGGGCTGGTGCGAGGTCACGGTCAAGCAGTACTCCGGCTGGCTGGAACGCCAGGCGCTGTGGGGGCTGCTGCCGCAGGAAGTCATCGCGCCGTCCTGATGGCGGTCTGGCGTGCGCGGTGACGGGGCATCCCCTGTTGCCTGCGCCCGTCTCGGGCACGCATCGGGGATGCCGGTTCAGGCAAGGGCCGAGGCAGGGCGCGCAGCACCCGTCCGGCAAACGAGGATTCCCGATGGACCCTTTATTCGCGCCTTTCTTTGCGCATGACCAGCGACGCACCAAGATCGTGGCGACGCTGGGGCCTGCCACGTCCGGTTACGCCACCATCCGCGCGCTTGCGGATGCGGGCGTCAATGTGTTCCGCCTCAACTTCTCCCACGGGTTGCGCGCCGAACATGCGCAGCGCCATGCCACCATCCGCGCGGTGGAGGCCGAGATCCAGCGCCCGCTTGGCGTTCTGGCCGACCTGCAGGGGCCGAAGCTGCGGGTCGGCACCTTTGCCGGGGGCAGCGTCACCCTGCGCGCGGGCGCGATGTTCCGCCTCGACCTGGATGCCCGTCCCGGCGACGAGACGCGGGTCCACCTGCCGCATCCCGAAATCATCAGGGCCGCCGCGATCGGCAGCAGCCTGCTGCTAGATGACGGCAGGCTGAGGCTGGAGGTGCGTGAGAAGGGGGACGATCACCTCCTGACGCAGGTGGTGGTTGGCGGGCCGCTTTCGGACCGCAAGGGTGTCAATGTGCCCGATGTGGTCCTGCCGATTCCCGCCATTACCGAAAAGGACCGCGAGGACCTCGCCTTCGCCCTTGAGTTGGGGGTCGAATATGTCGGCCTGTCCTTTGTCCAGCGTCCGCAGGACGTGCGCGATGCGCGTGAACTCGTGGCCGGGCAGGCCTGGATCCTGACCAAGCTGGAAAAGCCGCAGGCGATGGCGTGCGTGGAGGAGATCGTCGCCCTGTCGGACGTGGTGATGGTGGCGCGTGGCGACCTTGGCGTCGAACTGCCGCCCGAACAGGTGCCGGTGGCGCAGAAGCAGATCATCCGCATTGCGCGGCGCATGGGCCGCCCGGTCATCATCGCGACGCAGATGCTTGAAAGCATGGTCCATGCCCCGACCCCCACCCGGGCGGAGGCATCGGACGTGGCGACGGCAGTGTTCGACGGGGCGGACGCGGTCATGCTGTCGGCGGAAACCGCCGTGGGTGATTACCCGCGTGAGGCGGTGGCGATCATGGACCGCATCGTGCGCAGCGTGGAGGGGGATTCCGGGTGGAACCTGACGATGCAGGCCGCCACCCCGCCGCCCGCCGAAAGCACCGTGGCCGACGCCATTGCCGCGGCATCCCGGCAGGTGGCGGTTTCGGTGGATGCGCCGGTCATCGTAGCCTTTACGCTGGCGGGGCGCACGGCGCTGCGCATTTCGCGCGAACGGCCTGATTGCGCCATCATCGGCCTGACCCCCACGGATGACATCGCACGCAGGCTGTGCATTGCCTGGGGGGTTGTCGCGCTGTCGGCGGGGCAGGAGGTGCCGGTCTATGGCATTGAAACCGTGGTGGACCAGGCGCTGGAGGCCGCGACGCTGTCGCGCTGCGCCGGGCCGGGGGATGCGGTGGTCATTGCCGCCGGCCTGCCCTTTGGCGTGACGGGCAGCACCAACACTCTGCGCGTCGCACGGGTGAAGTAGGGGTTTAACCAACTGATAAGTAATAAAAGTTTTTGGGTGTTGCCTTTTTTCAAAAAGGCAACGTTCTTTGAAGCTTTTTGAAAAAAGCTTCACCAAAAACTTTTATGAATTTCAGGCCTGATGGTTTTCGATCAGGGTGCGGCGGATGGCACGCCCGCGGGCGATGCGATCGACGATGATCGTGTCGTCCCCCTTGCGGATGGCGTCGGCCATGGCCTGCGCATCGGCCATGAACCGGTCGAGCATTTCCAGCAGCGCCTCGCGGTTGTTGAGGAAGATGTCGCGCCACATCGTCGGGTCCGACGCCGCGATGCGGGTGAAGTCGCGAAAGCCCGATGCCGCGAAATCCAGCACTTCGGAACGTGTTTCATCCGCAAGGTCGTCCGCCGTGCCGCAGATGGTGAAGGCCAGCAGGTGCGGCAGGTGGCTGACGATGGCGCAGACCCGGTCATGATGTTCGGGCGTCATGGTGCGCAGGCGCGCGCCCATCGCCTCCCACATGGCGGAAATGCGCGCCACCGCGTCTGGCGGCGTGTTTTCCAGCGGCAGCAGCAGGCACCAGCGGTTTTCAAACAGGCTGGGGAACCCCGCGTCGGGGCCGGAATATTCCGTGCCCGCCATCGGGTGCGCGGGCACGAAGGCGATGTCGGGGCGTGACGCCAGCGCGGGCAGCACGGCGTTGATGACCGAAACCTTGGTCGATCCCACCTCGCTCAGGATCGCGCCGGGCTTCATGGCGGGTGCGACCTGTGCCGCGACCGTGCCGATCACCCCCACCGGCACGCACAAAATCACGCAGTCCGCGTCGCGCACGGCCTCTTTCGCATCCTGCACCACCCGGTCGGCGATGCCGAGTTCACGCACCCGTTCGCAGACCTTCGGGTCGATGTCACTGGCGACGAGTTCGCGCGCGATGCCGCGATCCAGCATCGCGCGACGCAGGATGGAAGAGCCGATCAGGCCCGGTCCGATGATGACCAGCCTGTCGAACAGGGGGGCGGAAGGTGTTGCGGTCATGGCGGCACCGGATGAGGTCTGTGCTGGGGCGGGGAAGGGCTACTTGCCCGGCGGGTTCGTGGTTGTGGCCGCGACGGGGGCGGTGGCCTCCTTCGCATCGTCGCCATCGGCCTGCGGGGCGTTGCGCAGGCTGCGCATTTCCATGGCCTGCCAGCCCAGCAGCATCGGGATGCCGATCACAAGTTCGCGCCCGCGCCGCAGCAGCGACAGGCCGAGCGAGATGGACGGCGCGATGCCAAAGGCCGAGCCCAGCGCGATATAGGCCGCTTCCTGCACGCCAAGCCCGGCGGGGACGAGGAAGGAGACGGACATGATGCCGCAGGCCACGCCCTCGATGGCGATGGCGCCGCTGAAGCTGAGCTTCGCGCCAAGAAAATAATACGCAACCCAGATCGTGCCCGCACTGCCCAGCCAGCCGAGATAGTGCAGGAACGCGGCCTCCGCGATGCGGCGGGGGTGGGACCAGATCTCGTCAAAGCGTTCCTGCAGGCTGTCGGCGCTGCTCATCATCGCGTCCTGCCACTGCGTCGCCATGTTGTGGCCCAGCATGCGGCCCGCGCGCTTGAGCAGCGATCCCCCGTGCTGCTGCGTCCAGATGAACCCGCCGATTCCCATCGTCAGCAGCACGAGCCCGATGATCACCGGCTTGGCGAAGGGGCTGGACTGCTGGTGGGCGACAAGGCACAGCACGGCCGTCAGGATGAACAGGATCTGGCCCATCACCTCCGTCGTGATGTCGACAAGGTTCGCGCATGCCGCTTCCGGCCCGCTGATGGTGCGCCCGCGCCGCCCCGCGAACAGGTGGCTGGAGCATGTCGCGCGGATGCCGATCACCATCCCCCCGAGCTGGGAGAAGGGCAGGCATGACGCCGCCGCATCACGAATCATGCGCGAGACCAGCAGTTGGCGGACGGAAATGTCGCGACAAGCCGCGTGCCATGCAAGACCCAGTATTGCATCGACTGCAAGCTGCGCCAGCACGGTCGCCATGAATCCGACGAAGCCGATCGACACGATCGCCTTCATGACGGAGCCCGCGCCAAGCCACGCCGTGCAACCGGTAAGTAGGGCCAGGCCAAGGAAGGCCAGCAGGATGGTAAGCTTTCTCAAGAAAGATCCGTAATGCGTCTGTTAAGCCGAAAAGCGGTCGCAATGTCCGCCCGAAGTGACAGTGCGGGCCTGACTTACACCACGACAGGGTCTGGCGCCACCGCGAGGTGTCGGGATAAATGGTAATTCCTGCTGGTTGCGAGTCCGTATCGCAATCTTGAATTCTGTCACGGAGTGCTCGTTCAGGTCATGACTGCCCCAACGCTCGTCACCGGTGCAACCGGTTTTGTCGGCTCTGCTGTCGCCCGCAACCTGCTGGAGCGTGGCCATTCGCTGCGCCTGATGGTGCGCAAGGGCAGTGATCTCACCAACCTGCGCGACCTGCCGTGCGAACTGGTGGAGGGGGACCTGTCCACCCCGTCCTCCTTCGACGCGGCGGTGCGTGGATGCCGCTACGTGTTCCACGTCGCCGCGGATTACCGGCTGTGGGTGCCCGATCCCGTGCCGATGATGATCGCCAACGTGGAGGGCACGCGCCAACTCATGCTCGCGGCGCAGCGCGCGGGCGTGGAGAAGATCGTCTACTGCTCCTCCGTCGCGGCGCTTGGCCTGATCGGCGACGGGACGGTGTGTGACGAGGAGACGCCGGTCCATGAACATGGCGTGATCGGGATCTACAAGCGCTCCAAATACCGTGCGGAGCAGGAAGTCCTGCGCCTGGTCCACGAATGCGCGCTGCCGGCCGTGATCGTGAATCCCTCCACCCCCGTCGGCCCGCGCGACATCAAGCCCACGCCCACGGGGCAGATGATCCTCGACTGCGCGGCGGGGCGGATGCCCGCCTATGTCGATACGGGCGTGAACATCGTCCATGTCGATGACGTGGCCGAAGGCCATGCGCTGGCGCTGGAGCGCGGGCGACTGGGCGAGAAATACATCCTTGGCGGCCAGAACTACCTCCTGCGCGACCTGTTCGCCATGACGGCGGAGATCGCCGGCGTGGCGCCGCCGCGCATCCGTCTGCCGCAGGCGGTGATCTGGCCCGTTGCGATCGTCAGCGAATGGCTGTCGCGCCTGTTTGGCATCGCCCCGCGCGTCACGCGCGAGATGCTGGCGATGTCGCACAAGAAGATGTTCTTCTCCTCCGACAAGGCGATCCGGGAACTGGGCTACTCCCCCCGTCCCGCGCGTGAGGCCGTCAAGGACGCCATCGACTGGTTCCGCCAGCATGGCATGCTCGATTGAGGTTCGCGGCATGTTGCTCATCGCCATTGCGGGGCTGGCGCTGGCCATCTGGGGGTGGCTGATCTTCTTCCACGGGCGTTTCTGGCAGGCCGGGCCGATCCTCGCCCCGGTGCCGGGCAAGGCGCTGGGGCGTGGCCAGTGCCCCGATGTCTGTGTCGTGGTGCCCGCGCGTGATGAGGCCCCGTCGATACAACAGTGCGTCTCCTCGCTGCTGGCGCAGGATTATCCGGGGCGTCTGCATGTCATCGTCGTCGATGACGGCAGCACCGACGGGACGGGGAAGCTGGCCCGCAGGGTGGCCGACCCGAAGAAGCGCCTGACGGTGGTGACGGGCAAGCCCCGCCCGGCGGGATGGAGCGGCAAGCTGTGGGCCGTAAGCCAGGGCGTGGCCGAGGCCGCGCGCCTGTGCCCCGGCAATGACGGCTTCATCCTGCTGACGGATGCGGACATCACGCATGATGCGCGCCACGTCTCCACCCTTGTGGCCAAGGCGGTGGGGTCCGGCCTTGATGAAGTGTCGGAAATGGTGGAGCTGAACTGCAAAAGCCCCGCTGAACGGATGCTGGTCCCGGCCTTCGTCTTCTTTTTCGCCCTGCTCTATCCCTTCGCCAGCGTGAACAACCCGCGCAGCAGGACGGCGGGTGCCGCGGGCGGGACGATCCTTGTGCGTCGCACGGCGCTGGCGCGCATCGGCGGGATCGACAGCCTGCGCGGCGCGCTGATCGACGACTGCACGCTGGCCGCGCGCATCAAGCATGGGGGCGGGAAGATCTTCCTGGGGCACAGCTGCCTTGCGCGTTCCATCCGCCCCTATCCCCATCCGCATGACATCTGGCGCATGGTGGCGCGCACGGCCTATGTGCAGCTGGGATATTCGCCGTGGATGCTGGCGGGCACGGTGCTGGGCATGATCGTGGTGTGGATCGTGCCGATGGAACTGGCCCTGTTCACCCATGGCGCGGCCTGCCTGCTTGGCGCTGCCGCATGGGTGATGTCGATGGCGTCGTACACCCCCACGCTGCGCCGCTTCAACCTGATGCCCGCATGGGCGCTGCTGCTGCCGGTCGTGGCCGGTTTCTATACGCTGGCGACCATCGGGTCGGCCATCAATCACCATCGGGGCCGGGGCGTGGTGTGGAAAAGCCGCGCCTATACCGATACGGATGGGGCAATCTCGACCTATATCCGCTCCGAAGGGAACGGTGCGGTCATGAACAGGACGATGACGGGGGATGACATAGGGTGAGTACAGCCGAACACGACGCATGGGGCAGCGAGGACGTATCGTCAGGCAAGGGCGCGGGGGATGAGAACTTTCCCGTGGGTTCCCTGCTGATCAGCCGCGACCAGCGTCCGAATGTCCACGCCTATTACGATTTCGCCCGCGTCATCGACGATATCGTGGACAGCACGAAGCTGGACCCGCAGGCGAAGATCGACCGCCTCAACGCCATGGAGGGCGTGGTGCGCGGCACAGTTGCCGCCCCCGCCCGCGCTGATGCGCAGACGGCGGTGAAGGTGCGCGAGATGTTCGCGCGCACCGGCGTCCCGGTGGAAACCGCGACCGACCTGATCGTCGCCTTCCGCCAGGATGCGGTCAAGAACCGGTATGAGACCTGGGACGAACTGCTGGAATACTGCCGCTATTCCGCCAATCCCGTGGGACGCTTCCTGCTGGCGCTGCACGGGGAGGGGCCGGAGACGGCAGGCCCGTCCGATGCGCTGTGCACGGCGTTGCAGGTCATCAACCACCTGCAGGACTGCGCCGATGACCTGCGTGCGCTCGACCGGTGCTACCTCCCGCGGGAATGGATGGAGCGCGAGGGTGCGAAGGTGGAGGACCTGTACGGCCCCTTTGCCCTGCCGGCGCTGCGCCGGGTGTTCGATGCCATGCTGGACGGGGTGGATGTTCTCAATGACGAGGCCGCCCGCCTGCCCGCGCTGGTGCATGACCGGCGCATGCGCATGGAATGCGCGGTGATCGTCGGCCTGTCGAAGCGCCTTGCTGCGCGCCTGCGGCGCGAGGACCCGCTGGCGGGCCGGGTCAAGCTGTCGCGGGGGGATGTGCTGGCCGCGCTGGGCGATGCGTTGCGCGTCATCCGCCGCTGAAGCCCCGCAGGGGTGCGGGCGGATTTTGCCGTTGGGGTAATTGCCGTTAAAGAACGTCCGGCAGACATTGTGAACCTTGGATTGAACGGAAAACGCGGGGATGGTTTTTTTGCGCGCGCGGCATGATGGCACGACGCCCCTGGGATGTGACCCCACGGACCTGGCGCAGGTCGAGGCGGTGGTGAAGGCGTCGGGCACGTCCTTTGGCAAGGGCATGCAGATCCTGCCGCCGGACCGGCGGTACGGGATGTATGCCGTCTATGCCTTCTGCCGGTTGGTGGATGACATCGCCGATGACGAGGGCGAGGCGCAGGACAAGAGCGACCGGCTGGAGGCATGGCGCGCGCGGATCGCGCGGCTGTACGCGGGGGAGGCGCACGATGCGCTTGATCGCGTGCTGCTGGCGACCATCCGCATGTTCGGCCTGCGGCAGGAGGATTTCAATGCCGTGATCGACGGCATGGAAATGGATGCGCGCGGCCCCATCGTCGCCCCGGACGAGGCGACGTTCGACCTGTATTGCGACCGTGTCGCCTCTGCCGTGGGGCGCCTGTCGGTGCGCGTGTTCGGCGATGCCTCGCCCGAGGCCGACAGGGTTGCCTACCACCTTGGCCGTGCGCTGCAGATCACCAACATCCTGCGTGACGTGGTGGAGGACGGGCAGATCGGGCGGCTGTACCTGCCTGCCGAACTGCTGGCGCGTTTCAACGTCCCGCCCGTCCCGCAGAGCGCGTGTTACGCGGCGGGGCTGGATTCGGTGGGCCGGATCCTCGCGGGGCGGGCGCATGACCATTTCCGTGCGGCCGATGCGGCGATGCGCCTGTGCAACCGCCGGGCCATGCGCCCCGCCCGCGTGATGGGCGCGACCTATGCCGCGATCCTTGCGGCGCAGGAACGCCAGGGCTGGCATGACCCGGCCTACCGGGTGTCCCTGTCACGCCCGCACAAGCTGCTGATCGCCCTGCGCGCGCTGGTGGCCTGAGCATGAGCGGGCATATCCATATTGTCGGCGGTGGCCTTGCGGGCCTGTCGGCGGCCGTCGAACTGGCCGGGGCGGGGGAACGTGTCACGCTGTACGAGGCCGGGCCGGCCTGTGGCGGGCGGGCGCGGTCGTATGAGGACAGGCATCTCGGCTGTCGCATCGACAATGGCAATCACCTGCTGCTGTCGGGCAACCGGGCGGTCAACCGCTACCTTGGCCTGATCGGTTCGCAGGACACGCTGACGGGGCCGGCGCGCCCGGTCTTCCCCTTCATGGACCTTGGGGACAGGGCGCGCTGGACGCTGGACCTGTCGCGCGGGAAGATCCCGCTGTGGGTGTTTTCGCGCCGTCGGCGCGTGCCGGGCATGCGGCTGGGCGAACTGCGCAGCCTGATGCGACTGATGGAGGCGGACCCCGACGTCGTGGTGTCGGAATGCCTGCAGCCCGGCGCGCTGACATCACGCCTGCTGGAGCCGTTCGCGATTTCCGTCCTCAACACCATGCCTGATGTCGGCAGTGCGGCCCTGCTTGGCGCCGTGGTGCGTGAAAGCCTGGCGCAGGGGGGACGGCACTGCCTGCCGCGCTTCCCGCGCGAAGGGCTGTCCGAAAGTTTCGTCGATCCCGCGCTGTCGCATCTCGCGCTCATGAAGGCGCAGGTCCACACCGGCGTGCGCATCAGCGCGGTGGAGGTGGCGGACGGGCGCGTCACGATGCTGCGTGCGACGGGGAAGGATATCGAGGTCGGGCCGGGGGACGCCGTCATCATGGCGACGCCCGCGCCGGTTGCGTCCTCCCTGCTTGACGGGCGCGTGCCCGGTTTCAGCGCCCCGGATGAGTTCGAGGCCATCGTCAACGCGCATTTCGCCCTGCCTTATGCCCCCGTGGCGACCGGCGCGCTGGCGCAGGCGCGTTTCATCGGCCTTGTGGGCGGCATCAGCGAATGGGTGTTCATCAAGGGGCACATCCTGTCGGTGACCGTCAGCGCCGCCAACCGCTATGCCGCATGCGACACCGACGCGCTGGCCCGCACCATCTGGAATGAGGTGCGCGCGGCCCTTGACCCCGCGCTGACCGTTGCGCTGCCTGTGGACATGCCCCCCATGCGCATCGTGCGTGAAAAGCGCGCGACCTTTGCCGCGACCCCTGCGCAGGACCGCCTGCGGCCGGGCACGCGCACGATGCTGCCCAACCTGATGCTGGCCGGGGACTGGACGGAAACCGGCCTGCCCGCCACAATCGAGGGGGCGCTGCGCTCCGGCGTTGCGGCCGCACGGGCCACCCGCCAGCGTCACGGCGGGTAAGGTCCCCTGATAAACTGATAAAAGTTTTTGGGTGCCGGCTTTTTTTAAAAAGGCGGCGTCTTTGAAGCTTTTTGAAAAAAGCTTCACCAAAAACTTTTGAAATCTGGAACAGGCCCCTGTCGCAGGATGGGGGAGACATGGAACAATGGCGCAGAAACCCGAAACGACGACCCGCAAGGCCCCGGCCCGCAAGACCACCACGACGCGCAGGACCGCCGCGACACGTGCGGTGAAGCTGGATGCGCCCCTGCCTGCGGCGGACCTCGATGCCGCCGTCACCCGTGCGCAGGCCGCGCTGGGGCAGCGGCAGGACGCGGATGGGCACTGGGTCTTCGATCTGGAGGCCGACGCCACCATCCCGGCGGAATACGTCCTGCTGGAACATTTCCTCGACCGGATCGACCCGGCGCTGGAAAAGCGGATCGGCATCTACCTGCGCCGCATCCAGGGCGCGCATGGTGGCTGGCCCCTGTATGAGAATGGCGCATTCGACCTGTCCGCATCGGTGAAGGCGTATTTCGCGCTCAAGGCTGTCGGTGACGACCTCAACGCCCCGCACATGGTCCGCGCGCGTGAGGCGATCCTGAGTCATGGCGGCGCGGAACGGACCAACGTCTTCACCCGCCTGCAGCTTGCCCTGTTTGGCGAAGTGCCGTGGCATGCCGCGCCGGCCATGCCGGTCGAACTGATGCTGATGCCGCGCAAGGCGCTGTTTTCGGTGTGGAACATGTCGTACTGGTCGCGCACGGTCATCGCCCCGCTGCTGGTGCTGGGCGCGGTGCGGCCGCGTGCGCTCAACCCGCGCGGCATCCATATTCCCGAACTGTTCGTCACCCCGCCCGAGAAGGTGCGCGACTGGGTCCGTGGGCCGTACCGTTCCCGCTGGGGATATGTGTTCCAGTACCTCGACAGGGTGCTGCATCCGGCGGAACGGTTTTTCCCGCGCAAAACCCGCCGCCGCGCCATCCGCGCCGCCGTGGATTTCATTGAAAAGCGCCTCAACGGCGTGGACGGGTTGGGCGCGATCTATCCCGCCATGGCCAATACGGTCATGATGTTCCGCGCGCTCGGCGTGCCCGACAGCGACCCGCGTGCCGCAACAGCGTGGGAGGCGGTGCAGCGCCTGCTGGTCAACCAGGGCAGGGAAACCTACTGCCAGCCCTGCGTGTCGCCCGTCTGGGATACCGGCCTTGCGGGGCATGCCATGATGGAATCCGCTGCAGGCCCCGATGGCATCGCGCCGGAGGAGACGAAGAAGAAGCTGGCGAAGGCCGCCGAATGGCTGCGTGGTCGCCAGATCCTCGATGTGAAGGGCGACTGGGCGATGAACTGCCCGGATGTGAAGCCGGGGGGCTGGGCGTTCCAGTACAGCAATGACTACTACCCCGACGTGGATGACACGGCGGTGGTCGGCATGCTGCTGCACCGCGAGGGCGATCCCGCCAGTGCCGAGGCGCTGGAACGCGCGCGGCACTGGATCGTCGGCATGCAGAGCAGCAATGGCGGCTGGGGCGCGTTCGACATCGATAATGACCTCGACGTGCTCAACCACATTCCGTTTGCCGATCATGGCGCGCTGCTCGACCCGCCGACCGCCGATGTGACGGCGCGCTGCATTTCCTTCCTCGCACAGCTTGATAACTGGGAAGACCGCCCGTGCATCGAACGCGGCCTTGAATACCTGCGCAGGGAGCAGGAGGCGGACGGGTCATGGTTCGGCCGGTGGGGCACCAACTACATCTATGGCACATGGTCGGTGCTGTGCGCGCTGAACGCGGCGCATGTGCCCAAGGACGACCCGATGGTCATCCGCGCCACCGACTGGCTGCGACGCATGCAGCGCGCCGATGGCGGCTGGGGCGAGGGCTGCGAGTCCTACGAAGGCGGCCCCCATGGCGAATACGGCCAGAGCCTGCCGTCGCAGACCGCATGGGCCGTGCTGGGCATGATGGCGGCCGGCCTGAAGGATGATAAGGCAGTGGCGCGCGGGGTGGCGTATCTGGCGCGCACGCAGGGCAAGGACGGTGAATGGGCGGAAGAACCGTACAACGCCGTGGGTTTCCCCAAGGTGTTTTACCTGCGGTATCACGGCTACCGGCAGTTCTTCCCGCTGATGGCGCTGTCGCGCTATCGCAACCTGCAAAACAGTAACAGTGGCGACGTAGGGTACGGATTCTGATCATGGACAACAGCAGGCAGGCCACGGCGGCAGCCCCCTTTACCCGTCTTGGGATCGTGGTCGGGATGGAGGCCGAGGCCGCCCTGATCCGCCCGTTTTTCCCCACCGCGCGCTTTGGCATCAGTGGCGCGACGCTGGATGGTGCGCGGAGGGCGACCTCCATCCTGCTGACATCCGGGGTGGATGCGGTGCTGTCGTTCGGGCTGGCGGCCGGACTGGACCCGGCGCTGTATCCTGGGATCGTCCTGCTGCCGCGTCATGTGGTGGTCGATGGGACGCGCATCCCCACCGACCCGGCCCTTTCCGACTGGCTTGGTCAGGGGATGCGGACGGTGCGGCGCGGCGACCTGCTGCACAGTGACGTGATCGTCTCCGACCGCAAGGAGAAGGCCGAACTGTTCGCGCAGAGCGGGTGCGAAGGTCTGGATATGGAAAGCGGCGTGGTGGCGACGCTGTGTTCGGAACGCAAGGTGCCGTTCGCGGTCCTGCGTATCGTGTGCGACCCGGCGGACCGCACGCTGCCGCCTGCCGCCGTGGTGGCGTTGCAGCCGGGCGGGGGGATCGCGCTTGGGGCGATCCTGCGTAATGTGCTGGCCCATCCGGGGCAGATACCGGCCCTGATCGCGGTGGGCCGGGACGCCGGCATGGCCCGCAAGGCCGCGCGTGCCATGCTGCGGCGGCGGTTTGATCCGGACTGATGGGGGCTGCCTTTGTCTGGGGAAGGTGGCGTTCTTTTTGAAGCTTTTTGAAAAAAGCTTCACCAAAAACTTTTATTATTTCAGGCAGTTATGGGGACTACCTTTTCAGGTGTTCCTTGACTGGCCGGCTTCCAGGGGGCAAAGCCCTTTGGCGGTTCGGGGGCAGCGCCCTTGAAGATGACGTGTCATCACGCATAGGCGAGATGTGACCTCCCATGCAGGCACCGGGTATCAGCCATTTGTGGAATATCGCGTTGTTTTCGCGGTATGTTTCAAAAAATGACAGCAATCCGGCGCAGGCGCCGCACGTTCGCGATAGGGCGCGGCGATGCGGAATTGATTCGCGTCAATGTGTCGCGGGTTCGATAGTCGATAGGATGGCGCCGGTTGTCGGGAAAGGAAAGACGGGCATGACAAAGGCTGTTCTGGCATTGAATGCAGGGTCGTCCAGCCTGAAATTCGCCCTGTTCCGCATCGACCCGACCGACACCCCAGCCAGTCCCAGCCACCGCATCGCCTCTGGCGAGGTGGAGGGCATCGGCACCCACCCGCATTTCCGCGCCAAGGATGCCAGTGGCAAGGTCCTGATTGATGAAAGCTGGGACGCCCATGCGGGCGGCCCTGATGCCCACCATGGACCCATGGCCACCCTGATGGAGTGGGTGGGGGAGCATCTTGGCGGGGTCGAACTGATGGGGGTGGGGCACCGTGTCGTGCATGGCGGGCCGGACTTCATCCGCCCGGTGCGCATCACGCCCGACGTGCTGGCCGCCCTTTCGGCGCTGACGCCGTTCGCCCCGCTGCATCAGCCCGGCAGCCTCGCGCCCGCGCGCGCGCTGATGGCGCAGCGGCCGGACCTGCCGCAGGTCGCGTGTTTCGATACCGCCTTCCACCACACCATGCCCGCCGTTGCGCAGGCGCAGGCCCTGCCGCGTTCCTATGCGGAGAAGGGCGTGCGGCGGTACGGGTTCCATGGGCTGTCATACGAATATATTGCCAACTGCCTGCGCGAACGCGCGCCGCGCCTTGCGGCGGGGCGCTGCATCGTGGCGCATGTCGGCAGCGGGGCCAGCCTGTGCGCCCTGCGCGAGGGGCACAGCATCGACACGACGATGGGGTTTTCGGTGCTCGACGGGCTGATGATGGGCACGCGCTGCGGTCACCTTGATCCGGGCGTGATCCTGTACATGCTCAAGGAAGAGGGGCTGGGCGCGGCCGAGGTCGAGACGGTGCTGTATCACCATTCCGGCCTGCTGGGCATGTCGGGCGTGTCGAACGACATGCGCGACCTGCATGCCCGCGCCGCCCACGATCCCGCCGTCAGCGCGGCGCTGGACCTGTTCGTCTACCGCTTCGTGCAGGAGGCGGGGATGATGGCCGCGTCGCTGCAGGGGCTGGATGGGCTGGTGTTCACGGCTGGCATTGGCGAAAATGACGCCATCGTGCGGGCCGCGATCTGTGCGCGGCTGCAATGGCTCGGGGTGCGGCTGGACGAAGCCGCGAATACCGCGAACAGCGAAATCATCAGCACATCCGACAGCACGGTCGAGGTGCGGGTCATTCCCACGGATGAGGAAACGACGATCCGCCGCCATGTGATGATGTGTCTGGCGTAACGGACACGGACAATTTGTTTCGAAAGGGACGCAGATGAGTGAGACAGCATCCGCCACGCCGTTATCGGCGCAGGAACTGGCGTTAATGAACAAGTGGTGGCATGCCGCCAACTACCTGTCGATTGCGCAGATCTACCTGCTGGCCAACCCGCTCCTGCGTGAGCCGCTGAAGCTTGAGGACACCAAGCCGCGCCTGCTGGGGCACTGGGGCACGACGCCGGGGCTGAATTTCCTGTATGTGCACCTCAACCGCATCATCCGCGAACAGGACCGCAGCATCCTGTTCGTCGCGGGGCCGGGACACGGGGCGCCGGGCGTCATCGCCAACACCTACCTTGAAGGCACCTACAGCGAGTATTTCCCCGAAGTGTCGCAGGACGCGGACGGGCTGGCGCGGCTGGTCAAGCAGTTCTCCTTCCCCGGCGGGATCCCGAGCCACGCGGCGCCGACGACGCCGGGTTCGATCAACGAAGGCGGCGAGCTTGGCTATTCCCTGTCGCATGCCTATGGCGCGGTGTTCGACAATCCCGACCTGATCGCCGCGTGCGTCGTCGGCGATGGCGAGGCCGAGACCGGGCCGCTGGCGACATCGTGGCACAGCAACAAGTTCCTTGACCCCAAGACCGATGGCGCGGTCCTGCCGATCCTGCACCTCAACGGCTACAAGATCGCGAACCCCACCGTTCTGGCGCGTATCTCGCCCGAGGAACTGGTCTCCCTGTTCAAGGGCTATGGCTACGACCCGATCGTGGTGGAAGGCGACGTGCCCGACGTGGTGCACCAGGCCATGGCAAGTGCGATGAACACCGCGTTCGCCCGCATCGACGCCATCCAGAAGGCCGCCCGCACCGAGGGCAAGACCGAACGGCCCGCATGGCCCATGAT
Source organism: Novacetimonas maltaceti (assembly GCF_002906255.1). Taxonomy (GTDB): domain Bacteria; phylum Pseudomonadota; class Alphaproteobacteria; order Acetobacterales; family Acetobacteraceae; genus Novacetimonas; species Novacetimonas maltaceti. The sequence continues at coordinate 22,123 of NZ_POTC01000016.1, forward strand.
CATCATGCGCACGCCCAAGGGCTGGACCTGCCCCAAGACGGTGGATGGCCTGCGGGTCGAAGGCTACTGGCGCGCCCATCAGGTGCCCTTTACCGACATGGGCAATCCCGCGCACCTCAAGCTGCTCGACGAATGGCTGCACAGCTACAAGCCTGAAGAGCTGTTTGACGAAAACGGCACCTTGGTGCCCGAGGTCGCGGCACTGGCGCCCAAGGGCAACCGCCGCATGAGCGCCAATCCCCATGCCAATGGCGGCCTGCTGCGCCGGGACCTGCGCCTGCCGGATGTCGAACCCTATGCCGTGACGGTGGAATCGCCGGGCCATGCGCTGGGTGAGGGCACGCGCGTGCTGGGCACGTGGCTGCGTGACGTGATGAAGGAAAACCTGTCGTCGCGTAACTTCCGCGTGCTGGCGCCGGATGAAAACAATTCCAACCGCCTCAATGCCGTGCTCGACGTCACCAACCGCGCATGGAACGCCGAGACGTTCGATTACGATGACCATCTGTCCGTCGATGGCCATGTGATGGAAATCCTCAGCGAGCATACCTGTCAGGGCTGGCTGGAAGGCTACCTGCTGACGGGCCGCCATGGCTTCATGTCGTGCTACGAGGCGTTCATCCACATCGTCGACTCGATGGTCAACCAGCATGCCAAGTGGATCAAGCAGGCCGATGAGGTGCCGTGGCGTGCCCCGATCGCCTCGCTCAACTACCTGCTGACATCGCATGTCTGGCGGCAGGACCATAACGGGTTCAGCCATCAGGACCCCGGCTTCATTGACCATGTCCTGAACAAGAAGGCCAAGACCGTCCGCGTGTACCTGCCGCCCGATGCGAACACGCTGCTGTGCACGGCGAAGACCTGCCTTGAAAGCCGCGACCGCGTGAACGTCATCGTGGCGGGCAAGCAGCCGGAGCCGCAGTGGCTGGACATGAACTCCGCCATCGAGCATTGCGCGCAGGGTATCGGCATCTGGGAATGGGCAAGCAACGACAAGGGTGGCGAGCCCGATGTCGTGATCGCCTGTGCCGGTGACGTGCCCACCATCGAGGCGCTGGCCGCGACGCAGATCCTCAACGAACACCTGCCGGACCTGAAGGTGCGCGTCATCAACGTCGTGAACCTGCTGACGCTGCAGACCCCGCAGGAACATCCCGACGGGCTGGATGATGCGTCGTTCGACAGCCTGTTCACGGTGGACAAGCCGGTGATCTTCGCCTTCCACGGCTATCCCGCGTTGATCCACAAGCTGATCTACAAGCGGACCAACTGCCGTAACTTCCATGTCCATGGCTATCGCGAGGAAGGGTCGACCACGACGCCGTTCGACATGACGGTGCGCAATAACCTGGACCGCTTCCATCTGGTGCAGAATGTGATCCGTCGCGTGCCGGCACTGGCGGTCAAGGCGGCCTATGCCAACCAGCTGATCAATGACAAGCTGAACGAGCACAAGCGTTACGTCGCGCAGTACGGGCAGGACCTGCCGGAAGTGCGCAACTGGCGCTGGTCGTAAGGCACCAGCGATCTGGCCCGGATCATCCGATCCGGGTCTGGTGACCGGAATACCGGCAATGGGCATGGCCTGTTGCCGGTATTTTTTTGTGGAAAGGCTGCGTGGGAAACGGAAAGGAAATCGTTCAGAAGTTTTTGGGTGCCGCCTTTTTTTAAAAAGGCGGCGTCTTTGAAGCTTTTTGAAAAAAGCTTCACCAAAAACTTCTGAAAATATTTCTGTTTTTTTTGGGGGGGGTAGGCAAAAAATACCCGCCCCCAGTTGTTTTTCGCATAACCGGGAACGGGTACTTCGACCAGTTCGTTACGTATATGTCGTCGTGCGTATTACTGCTGGAACAGATGCGCGAGGAAGTTCTGCTTCTCCAGCGAGATCGGCAGCGTGGTGTTGGTCAGCGCCACACCCTGCCAGCCCGCACCGATGGCGGTGTACAGATCGATCGCATCCTGCAGCCGCTCCAGCCGCGCCATGGCTTCGGCATTCTGCGCGTTCAGGGTGGTGCGTTCCGTGGTCAGGACTTCAAGGAACCCGACCAGGCCGGCGCTGTAGAGCTTGCGGGCGCGCTCGCTCGCCAGGCTGCTGTCCTCGGCGGCCTTGGCCAGCAGTTCGGTATGTTCCTCATCATCATGCCACGCGGCCATCGCGTCCTCGACTTCCTTGAAGCCCTTGAGGACGGTCTGGCGGTAGTTCAGGCGGCTGGCTTCGGCGGCGGCCTGCGTCGCGCGCACCTGCGACGTCATCTTGCCGCCGTGCATCAGCGGCAGCGACGCCATCATCAGGAACTGCCAGCTCATGGTGGCGGCTTCCGTCATCTGCGACATGACCGAGGCATTCGGGTTGAAGCTGATGGGGATGCTGAAATTGGGGTAAAGCTGCGACACCGCCATGCCGATGCGCGCCGTGGCCTCGGCATACTGGCGTTCGGCTGTGCGGATGTCGGGGCGGTTGGCAATGACGATCGACGGCAGGGTGGCGGGGAATTCCGGCACCTTGGGCAGGGGCTTGGGCACCTTCAGCTCGATTTCGGAAGTGCCGGGCATCTGCCCCATCAGCACGTCAAGCGCATGCGTGATCTGGGAGATATGGGTCTTGAGCGGTTCACGCGCGGCGGTCTGGGAATCCAGTTCCGCCTTGGCCTGCGCGATCTGCATGGTGTTGCCAACGCCTTCGAGGTACAGGCGGTTGGTCAGGTCATAGGCATCCTGCGCCACATGGATGTTGTTGTTCGCGATTTCCAGCCGCAACTGCTGATCACGCAGCATCATGTAATCGCTGGCCACTTCCGACAGGATCATGACCATCAGGGCGCGGCGTTCCTCGATCGTGGCCTCGACGGCGTATTTCTGCGCCTCCACGCTGCGGCGGATGCGGCCGAAGACGTCAAGCTGCCAGCTGCCGGCCATGCCATAGGTCAGGTAGTTCGCATCCGGGTGGTTGGCCGGGTTGCCCGGGCGGATCGGCCAGTTTTCGATGTTGATCGAATACCGGACGTTACCGCCGCCCGCATCGGCGTCAAGCTGCGGATACCACTGCGACGCCTGCACGTCGCGGATCGCGCGTTCCGCAAGGATGTGCTGCCCGGCGGCCTGCAGGTCGTAATTGCCCGCGATCGCCTTGTCGATCAGCTTGTCGAGTTCAGGATCCTTGAACAGGTGCCACCACTGTTTCAGTTCCTTGTCGGTTTCCTCGATCTCTTCCTTGGTCGCGGGATGGTCGTCCTCGGTGAAGCGGGCGGGCAGCTTCATGCGGTCGGGCTGGTAACGCGGCCCGACCGTGCAACCGGCCAGCAGCAGGGCAGCGCTCAGGAACAGGCCGGTCTTGCGGGTGATCGTGGTAATATTCATTGTTGTGCCTGGCGCCTTACAGGTGGTCTTGCAACCACGTCGTCAGATGGCCGCGTTGCGTGCGGGACTGTGGGCCGACGCTGATGGTCGCCGTCATGCCCGCGGCAAGGGTGATGCTGTCGGGAACATGATCCAGATGGATGCGCACCGGAATGCGCTGCGCCAGACGCACCCAGGTGAAGATCGGGCTGACGTCCTGCAGGCCAAGGCCGTCGGGCTTGCCGTTCTGGTCATTGATACCGCGTGCGATACTGACGACATGGCCGGGCAGGATGTCCTTGTATCCCATCAGCTTGACGCGCGCCTCGTCACCGACATGCACGCCCCACATCTTCGTTTCCTCGAAATACCCGTTGACCCAGTAGGAGTCGGCGTCGATCACCGCAAGGCGCGCATGCCCCGCCGTGACGTAATCACCCACCCGCAGGTTCAGGTTGGTGATGTTGCCGTTGACCGGCGAATACAGGATGGAGCGCTGCAGGTTCAGCTTTGCCAGGTCGAGGGCCGCGCGCGCCGCGTCAACGGCCGCGATCTGCGTCGCCACGTTGGAGTTGAAGACTTCCTGCTCTTCCGCCGAGACGATACCGCCCAGTCCCATGCGGCGGCGGGCATCGTTCTGCTTGAGCTTCAGGTCCTCGAGCGCACCGTCAAGGCGGGCCTGCGCCTCGCGGATGGCCAGGTGGAAGCGGACCGGGTCAAGCACGAACAGGGGATCGCCCTTGTGGACGTACTGGTTGTCCACCACCGGTAGCTGGACCACCGTGCCGGAAACTTCGGGGGCGACATCGACCACATAGACGCGCACACGTCCGTCACGTGTCCACGGGGCAATCATGTAGGTGTCCCATAAGGTGACGCCCATGACGATGGCCATCGCCACGACCGCCAGGGTCAGTACCACACGGATCAGGGTGCGCAAGAGAGGCATGGTGGATTCTCGAACCTTTTCGGCGACAGTCAGATGTACAGGATCATCAGGCAGAGGACGCAAGTGTAGAGCGCGACCTCGAACAGGGCGAGATGCCAGAACCATTTCATGATACCGCTCCACCACAGGAGGGAGCGCAGCAGCATGGTCACAGGCAGTGCCGCGATGGCATAGACGACAATCGGTGCCATGAAGACACCGAAGAGGTTGAATTCGGTCAGCATCAGGCGGTTCTCATTCCGAACGGGCCAGTCGTGGACGATACGGGCAGGGTCAGGCGGTTGTCGGCGCCGGGCATGTCCGCCGCCATCTGTAGCGGACCATGGCGATGGAAGAAACCGGGGATTGCCCCGATCAGCAGGGAGGCCTGCTCCAGGCAGGCGGCAATGCGGCGTGTGGGCGTATGGGCGGGAAGCCCGCGGCGGTCAAGGTGCGACATCAGCGTAAGTGCGGTCGCGCGCAGGGTCTGGACCGTCTGGGCCGGGTCGGAACGCAGGTAACGGAACGCGCCCAGCGCCTCCATCACGCGCACGCGGTCGTCCTCATGGATCGCGGGGGAGGTGACGAGCGTGCGCAGCCGCACCAGCACGCGCCCCAGCGAAACCGCCATGAACGCCGCATCCGTCAGTTCGTAAACCCGTCCCGGCGGGGAAACGAGGGAGAAACGCTGGATGATGCGCAGTATTTTCTGCATCTGCAGGTTTTCCCACACCGGCCATTCGACATGCTGGCCCAGTGGCTGGCGCGCCAGATGTTCGGTCGCGCGCGCGATCGACGCCACAAGCCGCCCCGAGTCGAGGCGGTGATCGGCCGGCAGGATGACCCGGAACACCAGCGCGATGGACACCACGCCAAGCGCGAAGGCCAGCCACGTATTCATCAGCGACAGGTCGCTGTAGGTGATGGGATTGCGGATCTGCACCATGGCGTTGAAGAACACCGCATAGCCGAATCCGCGCATCGCGTGGCGCGGATGGAACTGGATCCAGATCCCCGGCAGCAGGCACACCGACAGCGACAGCCACAGCAGCGGATAGCCGTCGATGCGCGGCAGCAGGAAGGTCTGGCAGATGAAGGCGGCGGGAATGGCCGCCAGCGTACCGCTTGCGAACATCACGCTGGCGCGCGACGCCAGCGGGCTTGTCGCCAGCAGGCATGATGCCGGGATCAGGTAGGTCAGCATGTTCGCCCCGTGCGTCCAGCGGCAGACATACCAGAACAGGCAGCCCAGCAGTGTCACGCACGCGCCGCGCGTGCCGTTGCGCAGGGCGGCGGGCCAGTCGAAATACAGTTTCAGCCCGATGGGACGGACATGTTCCTGCGGCCCCATGAAATCATCAAGCGCCGCGCACAGCTGCGCCAGGACGTCGCGTTCATTGTCGATGAAAGCGATGGTCGGCAGGTCCTGCGTCTGTTCGCCAAGCTCGTCGAGTTCGGCCATCGCCGCGCGGATGCGCCGGCGGATGGGGCGCATGTTGTCGCGTGCCTCCAGGTGCAGGTCCTCTGGCGGGAGGGTCGCGAAATAACGCATGATGTCCTGGCGGATGTGACGCGCCGTGCGTGCCTGCGATGTCAGCGGCGGCTCATCCTGCCAGATGGGGTGATGCGCGCTCAGCAGCCCGAGCAGGCGCGCCACCCCCCCGCGCAGCCCGCGCGCGCGCAGGCTGACGCTGTAATTGTCGGCGGCGGCGTATTCGATCGCCTCCACCAGCGCATTGGCCTGCGACAGCAGGCGCGCGCGCTGGTCGTATGACGTGATGGACATGGCGCGGAAGGACAGTGGCTGTCCCGCGTCATCGGGCATGGTGGTCGCGTCGTTCCATGACGCATCGGTCGGCTGCGCAAAGTGCGAGGTGATGTTGCGCAGCACCTGGTCGATCTGGCGTATGACCTTTTCCGGGTGGCTGATGTTCGTCAGCAGGAAGACGAACGCCGTGCTCAGGATTCCCACCGTCACCGCAGACAGGCGCGACATCGCGGCCATGAAGATATGGTCGGGTTCGCTGAAGGCGGAGACGGAGATCAGGATGATGGTGTAGCCCGTCAGCACCGCGGCATAGGCCTTGTAGAACCGCAGCAGGGTGGACACGCAGCATGCCAGCCCGATGATGAACGACAGCCCCATGAAATACAGCACGGGCGATTGCGGGAACAGCGCCATCAGCGTGATGGCGGATGTGGCGCCGATGATCGTGCCGAAAATGCGCCACACACTCTTGGACACCATCGCGCCGACGACCGGGTTGGCGACGATCAGCACCGTCGTGACGGAGGACATCGGTGTCTGGAGTTGCAGGTCGAAGGCAAGGAACAGCGCAAGCCCCACCGCAAGCAGCGTGCGGATGCTGTAGGCGATCGTGGGGCGCACCGTTTTCCAGTCGGGGAAAACGAATGTTCCCAGCCTGAGCAGGGGCTGTGACAGCGCGCCGTGGGGTGGGATCAGCCTCATGAACGGACGGAGGCCTCCGTCGCCATGCGGCCGCACAGGTTGGCTTCGATCCGGTCGAATACGGAATAGCACGCCGTCAGTTCGGAATCCGAAATCCCCGACAGCAGCCGGTGCGAGACGGCGTCCACCGCGTCACGCACCTGGCGTTCGATGCGCTCGCCTTCCGTCGTCAGGCGCACCAGCTTGGAGCGGCGGTCCTCCTGATCGCGGGAGCGGAAGACGAGGCCGCGGCGTTCAAGCACGTCGAGCAGGCGGGCGACGGACGGGGCCTCGATCTCCAGCGCGCGGGCAAGGTCGGTCTGGCGCACCGGCGGCAGCAGGAGGCCCAGGTACAGGACGGGGCGCCAGGTGGCTTCGGTCAGGCCGTAATCGCGCAGGTCATGGTCCACCTGCCGCCGCCATGCCGTGCCAAGGCGCGCCAGCCTGCGTCTGAAGGACCGTTCTCGTTCAAGGCGCTCGGTATCGGCCATTGCATCCTGCCAGCCGGGTTGGAAAAAATCATGAGCATGCAAACTATTTGCCTGCTTACGATTGCGTGCAGTCGCACGTTTCCAGAAAAACAGTCCGGGAGCCAATGCAATTTCGTCATGGATACCATCTGACAATGATGTGCATCAATGATGATGGCCGGGATGTGACGGTCACGATGGCGGGGGCGGCGGCCCCCGATGTCGCGTCAGGCGCGGGGGCGACGTCCCGTCATGGTGCGGAACAGGTTCCAGATCGCGCGGCCGGTATGGCGCGTGACCGGGCCCGCGACGGTGCCGACCACGGCGGACAGGGCCACCGTCTGGCGCAGTTCGTTAAGGGCGTGTTCGCGGGCGAAGCGGACACGGATTTCCTCTGGCGTCATGTAGGACCGCCGTCCCATGAAGGCGAACATGCAGGCGGCGATGATATCCACCGCAAAGACGGCGCCTGACGCACCGAGCACGCTGAAGCCGAAGGTCTGGTAGAAGAAGGCCCACAGCAGGGCATGGCCGGTTATGGTCGCGAAACCGCCGAAAACGGCCGCGACAACCAGAAAGGCAGCCTGGCGGCCAAGGCGGATGGCCATCAATTTGCGTAGGGTAAGCTCCCCATCGATGATGGTCTTGCCGATTTCGCCTATTCTCATTGCTGTCGCGTGTCCTCTGGTTTCGTCAGGCTACCAAGCCTTATTTCGTGGCGCGGCCCAGAAAGTAGCCGATTGCCGAGAAAATGGCGATAGCCAGAAAGGAACGTCCGCGCGAGCGCGACTTGGTGGGCGCCTCGGCGATTTCGCGGGCGTTGGAGGCAAGGTGTTCCGCCTTTTCCACGGCGGTGTGCAGGGCCTGCTTGCCATGCGTCTGCAGCAGGTTTTCGACGTGGGACTTCAGCGCCTGGAGGTCTTCATGCGTGACGTGCTTGATGTCTGTCTTGGTCATTTTCTTGTCCTTGCAAAGGGGCGGGCCCGATGATCCTCTGGTATGGAGGAAGGAAACACTTATAACCTTTTCCCTGAATAGTCAGGTTTCTGTTATCGCATGCCTCCTTTCTCCTCACGACTGGTTGTTCGCAATTTCACCGCACTGGCGGGGACCCGGCCTTTCTCCTTCGGGGTCGGGGCCGGCGAATGCCATGCCCTGCTGGGAACCCGGGGGGAATACCTGTCGATCATGGCCGATGCGCTGGCCGGTCACCGGCCCGCGCTGGACGGCAACGTGGTTGTGGGGGGGATCGATGTCACGGATCGTCCGCCCCTCACGCGGATGTGCGGGTTATGGAGCGCGCGCGACCCCCTGTTCGCGCACATGACGGTGTTTGCGAACCTGCTGTTCCCGCTGCGCGTGCGGGGGATCGCCCGGGCGGAGGCCACGGACCGCGCGCGGCAGGCCGTCGCGCTCCTCGGTCTGGAGGGGCTGGAGGAACTGCGCCCGGCCATGCTGGATGAGGAGCAGGCCCTGCGCGTGGGGCTTGCGCGCGTGATGGTGACGGCGCCGCCCGTCATCGTGCTGGACGATCCCTTTGCCGCGTTGCCGCCGGACCGCCGCCGGAGCATGCGCGGCTTCCTTGGCCGACTGGTGCGCGCGCGCGACCTGTGCGTGGTGATGACCACCTGCGACCGCGACGATGCGCTGGTGATGGCGGAGCGTATCGGATTCGTCCATGGTCCCGACCTGCTGCAGACGGGCACGGCTGCGGACCTGTTCGACCGTCCGTCATGTGATCGCGTCGCCACCGGCTTTGCCGATGCCAACGCCCTGACCGGGCGGGTGGAGCAGATCGAGGAGGACGTGGCCGTCATCCACCTTCCGGGGGGGCTGACGGTGCAGGCCATGGCCGCCCCCGGCCTGGTGGAGGACAGCCTGTGCACCGTGTGCGTGCGTCCCGACCGGATCGCGACCCTGTTCCCCGCGCGGCCGGGGGCGATGGGCGGCATCGCGGGCGAGGATGGCGAACCGGCGATGCTGCCGGCGGTGCTGGTGGATATGCGGCACATGGGCACCTACATCCGCATGCGGCTGCGACTGTCGAACGGTGACGAGATGCTGGTGCGCCGTCCCCCGCTGCAGATCGTGTGCGGGGTGGAACCCGGCCGCCCGGCGCTGCTGGCGTGGCAGGCGGGGCAGGCTATTGCCTTTCCGTTCCGCCATGAAATGCGCTAGCGTCCGGTGTGCCGTATCCCTGTGACCGTACCGGTGGTCATGCCGTCTTGTGAAGGTTCTTTCCGCTGTCTTTCCTGCTGTCTTTCCCGATGACCCGTACGCGTCTTCCCACCCGTCCGTTACTGCGCCGCATGGCGTGCCTTTTCACCATGGCGGCGCTGGCGGGAGGGATGTCCGGCGCAGCATCGGCAGCGCATGCCCGTGTGGTGTCGTCCACCCATCACCGGCGCCTTGCCGTCCTGACCGTCGCGACGCAGGATGATGCCTTGGGCCGGGTGCAGGACCGCGCCTATTTCCAGCCCTTTGCCAGAAAGGCGGGCATCCGTGTCGTCCGCCGGACATGGGACGGGCAGGCGGCAACGCTGGCCGCGCATGCCGCGACGGAGTCCGCCCCCGCCACATGGGCGGTGGTGTTTGGCGAGGACAGCGCGATTCGCACGGCGTGCATGCAGGGCAGCCTGGCCCGCCTGGCAGGCAGCGTGGACAACCCCGACGGGTGTGGCGTGGCGGCCCTGCATCCGGCCATCGTGCTGGCATGGGATCGCGGCTGGCGTCCGTCGTCGCCGCGCTGGGCGGATTTCTGGGATGTCGTGCGCTATCCCGGCAAGCGGGGATTGCGGCGTGACCCGCGCTCCACGTTGGAAATCGCGCTGATGGCCGATGGCGTGGCGCCGCAGGACGTCTATGGCATGCTGTCCACCGGGCCGGGCATCGACCGGGCGTTCCGCAAGCTGACGCAGTTGCGCCCGTACATCACATGGTGGTCCACGCCGGAGGAATCCGCCCGTCTGGTTGAAAATGGCAGCGTGCTGATGGGCAGCGTCTTCAGCAATGAAATCGCGGCCCTGCCCGCGCGCCGCCATGATATCGGCGTGCAGTGGGCGCAGAGCCTTGGCGAATGCCTGTCATGGGCCATGGTGCAGGGCGTGGCCCCGGCCATGGCGGGGCAGGCGCGCGACCTGCTGCATTATATAGTGCAGCCCGAACAGAAGGTCCGCTTTGCCGCCCTGTATCCCATGGGGCAGACGGCTGCCGGGTCGCCGGTGGGGGAACCCACGGTCGACCTGCCCATGAACCCGGACTTCTGGGGCGCGCACCTGCCGGACCTGTCACAGCGTTTCGCCGACTGGCTGCACGGGCCGGCATGATGCCACGCCCACCTGTTCCCGATGGCCGCGGCATGCTGTTCCTCATGGCGGGGGAATGCGCCCTGACGGCGTTTGCCATGGCCGCGCTGATTGTCGTGGTGTGCATGCTCGCGCGGCGGCGCATGCCGTGGGGGCCTGCGGCAGTGCAGGCCATGCTCCTTCTCCTGCTGCTGCCGGGGGTGGGTGGCGCGCTGTGCCTGCCGCGCCTGTCCGGGTCGGCCATCGGGGCGGGGGCATGGCCGGTGCTGCAGGGAATGCTGCTGTGTCCGCTGGTGACGGTGCTGCCGCTGCGGAGCCTGCTGCGCGTACCTGCCAGCATCTCGCGCACGGCATGGGGACTGGGGGCGGGGACATGGATGCGCGCGCGCCTGTTGTGGCTGCCCCTCCTGGGACCATCTCTTGTGCTGTCGGCCTGTGCGGGGCTGGGGATGGGCGTGCTGGCCGCCATGGCGGACGTGGGGCCGGGCGTCGGGACATGACGGAACGGGATATGGGGGAAATGGGCATGGAAAGCCGTAATGACGGGGGGGAGCGTCCGTTCTGGATGACCGTGCCGCTGTCGCGCATGACGCGCGCGCAGTGGGAGTCCCTGTGTGACGGATGCGGGCGGTGCTGCCTGCACAAGCTGCGCGATGACGAGACGGAGGAGATCGTCTTCACCAACGTGGCCTGCCGCCTGCTGGATACGATGACGTGCCTGTGCACGGATTATCCCCGCCGCCAGCGCAAGGTGCAGGACTGTATCAGCCTGACGCCAGAGATGCTGGAGGAGATCGACTGGCTGCCGCCCACCTGCGGCTATCGCCTGATCCATGAAGGCAGGCCCCTGCCATGGTGGCACCCGCTGGTTTCGGGACGGCCCGAAACCGTGCATGAGGCCGGGGTATCGGTCAGTGGCCGCGTCATCAGCGAGCGTCGTGCCGGCGCGCTGGAGGACCATGTCGTTGAATGGCCGGGCGAATGTCCCCCCGGCGCCGACAGCACACGGCCACCGGATCCATCGTCGCGCGGATGATGGCGGCGGATGGTCCCGAAACCGTGGCCATCGCCAGCGGGCAGGTCCCGGTATGCTGGCGTCGTTCGGCGCGGGCACGGCGCATTTCCATGCGGATCGACGCCCGCAGCGGCCATGTCATCCTGACCCTTCCGCCACGCGCCCGGCGCGAGGACGCGCTGGCCCTGCTGCGGTCCCATTCGGCATGGGTCGCGGCCAGCCTTGCCCGCATGCCACAGGCCCCGCGATGGCATGACGGTGGAGAAGTGCTGATCGACGGTCGGCCGCACCTCATCCGCCACTGTCCCGATGCCCGGCGTGGCGTATGGATCGAAGATGATGTGGTGCATGTCAGCGGGGACGCCGCCTTTCTGGTCCGGCGCCTGAGCGCCTTCCTGCGCGAGGAAGCGCGCGTAAGGCTGGGTGCGGCACTGGCGGCGCTGGCGCGGCAGGCGGGACTGCGCCCCACGCGCCTGTCGATCCGTGACACCCGCAGCAGGTGGGGCAGCTGCACCGCCGATGGGGCGATCATGCTGTGCTGGCGCCTGGTCATGGCCCCGCCACCGGTGCAGCATTACGTGATGGCCCACGAACTGGCGCATCTGCGGCACATGAACCACGGGCCTGATTTCTGGATGCTGGTGGATCGCCTGACGCCGCACCGGCGCGCGGCTGAAACCTGGCTGCGCCGCGAGGGAGGCGCCCTGCTGCGCGATATGCAGGAATGAGCCCCCCATATGGGGTTTTTGTGCCGAAATATCTTCAAACCATGCCAGCCTGAGTTGTCGTGCATGCTGTGTGTGCTAGAAGATGCCTGCGATGCATGCATGCATGCATGAGTGCGAGCTTGGCGGAATGGTAGACGCACGAGACTTAAAATCTTGCGCCCGCAACAGGGCGTGCGGGTTCGAGTCCCGCAGCTCGCACCATATGGAATTCTCGATCTGACCTGTTTTTCCGGATTTCTGCAGCAGGTGCCTGCTGTGCCGGGTGCTGCGGCATGGGGGCGTGACCCGCAAGGAGCCGGGATTACTGCTTCAGCATCACTCTGGTTACGGTTTCGTGTGTCGGGTTCCGGCATGCCTGTCCGAAGGCACGGGCGGGCGGGGGATATGGCGTCCGTTCAGATAGTCAGCCATCCGGATATGGTTTTAGTTTAGTCCTTCTGGATACATGAAAACTGCTCGGTTCCGCCTCCGCCTCCGCCTCCGGCATGGCGCAGCATCGGGTGATCTGCGGAAAGTATCACGTCTATACCTGAATAAAACACCAGGTTCCTTGAGACCGCATGGTGTCTTTTATGGTCTTCTTATGGACAGGGGCAGTAACAGGAAATATATTTCTGGAAATTGTTTTTCAGGTGTTTTTTAGATGACAAGACATGTCCCGATTGTTCTGGCTGCCATGATATGCTGCGCCGGGTTGGCGCCTGCCTGGGCGGGGGAGTGTTATAACCTGGGCAACGGGCAACCCTCGGAACTGACCGGGACGCTTGAATATGTCATGTTTCCCGGCCCGCCAAATTATGAAGATGTGCAGACAGGCGACACGCCGGAACCTTCATATGTGCTGAAACTTCATGATCCCATCTGCCTTTCTGGCGATGAGGCCGCAGACCCGAGCAAGTCTTTCCAATATGTCCAGCTGGTCTCGGGGCAGGGAATTGATGAACAGTTCCGCCATCTGCTGCATAAGGACGTCACGGTCCATCTGACGGATGCAATGGCGGCTGTAACCGGGCATCACCATGAACCACTTGTCGCAACCGTCACCTCTGTCAGTCCCGTGCAGGCAAAGCCCATGGAGTTTACTGACGAATACGGCACTGCGGCAACGACGGTACAGGCGTTCTATGCGGCACTGGGGGATGGGCAGGGTGCGGAGGCATCAGCCATGGTTATCCCGGAAAAACGCGCCGCACCGGCATTTTCTCCGGCGAATCTTACCCGGTTTTACGGGGGGCTGGCGGACCCCATACGCGTGGTGGGCATTGCACGGGAAAATGACAGTACTTTCATTGTAAATTACCACTACGCAACAAAATCACATGTCTGCAATGGCCGGGCAACGGTGACCACCACCATGCGTGATGGCCGGAATTTCATACAGGGCATCCATGCGCTGGATGGCTGTTAGGCCCCGTCCGGCCTGACCCGGCCGGGTCTGTTCCTTTTCAACGCCTTGCGCGCCGTTCGGCATATTTCTGGACCTCCATCTTGCGTTCCGTGGGCAGGCGTCGATACAGGTCGATAAGGTCACGTTCGTCGGGGGACAGGTCCATGGTCATGGCCTGTTCCACCATGCCCCCCAGAAACAGTTCGAGCGGCACTTCAAAAAGTTGGGCGAGTTTCGGTAAATGCCTGTTGGCGCTGCTGGTGCGGCCTGTTTCCAGGGCGGCGATCGCGGAGCGGCTGAGGCCCATTGCTGCGGCAAGCTCGCTCTGGCTCATGCCGCAGGCCTTGCGCAGTGTGGCGACCTTCTTGGCCAGTTCAATGGCAGGCGCGGCCCTGGCGATGGCCTGCCCGCTCAGGGTGGCCCGGCTTTCACGGATCCAGCGGCGGAAATGGGACTGGCTGACGGCATGGGCGTCGTTTTCGCATGATGTCCCGTCATGCCGCGCCGCATGGGCCATGAGGCCGTAGGCGAGCACGCCTTCCGAAAGGTCGACGATCCGGCGTCGCGGCAACCGGGGATCATCGGGTGCCCATATCTGCCCCGGCTGGAGGAGGATGCGTGGTGCCATGTCAAACCCGATAAATGGCAGGACCCCGCCGCCCGCGAAAGGCGCGCGAAGCCCTGCCGTGGTCACGTCAGTGCGCGGACTGTGTGCGGATCAGGCGCGTTTTGCGACCTGCATGCCCTCCGGTTCCGCAACCAGGTAAGGGCCTTTTTCCCTGATCTGGATGGCGAGGAGTGCCGCGCTGTTGGGATGGCGCGGCCCGAGGGGAAGCAGGGCGTTGCCGGAGGTCCAGCGCATGTCTTCGCGTTCCAGCGCGTGCCAGCCGTCGAGCGCCTGTTCGCAAAGGTGGGGCGTTAGGGCATGGCAATGGGCCGCCTCGAACATCGTGACCGTGCCGATTGCCAGGCCGAGTTGGCGGCGGTCATCGACGAAGGGCCCGATCACGTCGCTGGGGCGACTGGTGCGCGAGACGATGCGCACGCTCTGCACGCCGGTCGGGATCATGAACATGACCTGGCCCTCATGCTCGCGCGCCTGCCGGATCACGGCCCCCGTATCGGTGATGAGGTGCAGGCTGGCGTCGTGCGTCAGTTCGGCAGCACTTTCTTTCCGCGCGGTGCCTGCGGCCTGTGCGCGGGCGACGATCTGATGGAACAGGGGTTCGACGAACGCGCGACTGACGCCAAGGGGGGCTGCGGCATCCTCTGTCCAGTTCCGGGTGGGGCGTCCGATGCGTACGATATTGTCGGTCTGGCGGAAGCCGCGGCGATTCCCGGTGTCGAGATAGCTTTCGGTCAGCATGCCATCCACGGTGATGATGGAATGTTCCGTGGTCTCGATATGATGGTAATCATAGGATGTGATCGACCTGTCATAAAAGATGGAGCGGCCGTTCACCAGCATGCGGACAGGGATGAACTTCCCGTCAAGGAACAGGCAGTGTTCCGCCGTGATGAGCATGTCCTTGTACGGGACGCCATCGCTGATCGCATCCTTGAGGATACGGACCGGATACCCGGCTTCATCATCGGGAAGGTGGGAGCGGACCCTGACGGACTGGCTGCCGGTCCACACGACCTCGCGAACGGTCTGCGCATTGTTCCCGCAATCCAGCGCAAGAACCGTATCCCCGATCCTGATGTCTTCGACAGCCACGTCGCCTGTCGGTGTCCTGACCATGCTTCCGGGCAGGAAGCAGACCAGAACGCCAGTGGAGCCCGAACTGTTTGCAGAGGATGCGCTTATGTACAGGTTTCCGTCACTATCCTGTTGGTAAAGAGTGTTTTGTGACGTGGTATAGTCACCATTGACACTGATGGTGATGCCGGTATTCGTCGTGATGCTTGTATTTGTTCCATCATATGTCGCATTCGTGACATAGGACGCGCCGGGTATTTCAATGGTGGCCCCGGTGTTGCCAAACCCTGAGATGTTATTGAAAGTAAGGACATCCACGCCACTGGCCGGGGTGACAACAAGCGTCCCGCCCCCCGTCCCGAAGGTGATTCCCGTCCCTGAAAGTGCGGAGATTTCAGCAGTGCTGAGAGTACCAAGGTTGATGGTACCGCCGTTTTCTATGGTGTAGTTGGTGCCACTCAGGGCAGTAATGATATTGTCGCCTGCGATATTGATGGTTCCACCATCGGCGGTGAAGTTGGAACCCGTCAGAAGGCCAAGAACGGTTGATCCGACGTCAACCGTAACATTGGCCCCATCTTCTGAAGTTACGGTATACGGATTGATCGCCCCGATAAGTGTGGGTGCGAAACTCAGGCTGTCTGTAATATCCCCTTTGAATGTAACGCCAGCGCCCCCCAGCGAAGCAAGCCCCAATACCCATCCGACAGGAAATATCGTGTAGCTCCCGCTGGTGGTGACAGTATTTCCATAGCCATATAAGCCGGACATTCTGTTTTTCTTTCATGATAATAATGCGTATTTATCTCATATGAAGTAAAAGTAAATTTTCTGTATATGATCGTAAAATAAAAACATTATCGGGACTCCCATGGCAGGAGATCCGGGAATATTGAATAATACATTGAAGATAAAAGGTTTTGGGCGCTGCCGTTTGGCCTGAAAACATCCACGGGGTTTGCCGAACATGGTGCCGAAGGCGATCCGGAACCTGATGCTGCCCAGCGCATTGCCCGCCCCGTGCTGGAAACTCGCGACCGCCTGCATCGGGCCGTGCCCTGCCGCCAGCATGAGTGCGATGGCCACCCCGAACAGCACCACAAGCGCGTTGAGGTGAAAGCGCGCGATCAGGACAATGGCACAGGTCAGCGACATATCAGCGGCCTTTCACGGGGCATGCCGTGGGGGCGGGAGGGATCAGGTCATGTCATGGGGGTTTTCCACGATGGGCCAGATCCTGCGTGTCAGCCGGGTATATTTCGTGCGCTTCGGGTCGGAGGGGTAATGCGTGCCCGCATCGACATAGAGGATTTCGGAGGCGATCCCGACAAACCCGGCATGGAAATGGTTGGTGGATTTTACCACCAGCACATCCTTGGCCACGGGGTCGATGCCAAGGTTGGAGAAGATGTCCGGCTCGAAACACTGGGTGCGGTTGGTGTTGAGGATGATGTCGATCCGCGTGCCCGCGATGCGCACGACCGCACTTGCGCCCAGTGGCACCTGGCTTTCGCCAAAGCTCTGCCACGCGGCGGATGTGACGTTGCGGACTTCGACCTCCACGTCGATCGGGTCCCCGCCGCCGGGGCCTGCCTTGCCGCCGATGCGCAGGTGGAGGCACGCGCCAATGCCTGCCGCCTCGCAGAAGGAAACGGCGATCGGGTCCCAGATGGTCGCAACGCCGGCATTGTCGATGCCGGCATGGATCAGCGCCGCCAGCAGGATCGTCCCGTCACCTGCCACGCCGCCACCCGGATTGTCCCATATGTCCGCAAGGACGACCGGCGCGGTGATGGCGGGATCGGCAATCGCCGCCTTTGCCCGTTCGATCGCCCGTTGCGGTGACAGGGTGTGCATGCGCGTGCTGCCGCGAAAGCCGAACACCTCCATCCCCAGTTCATGGGCCAGGTGTTCGCCGCCGCGCGGGTCATTGTCGGTGACGACCACGACCTGCGTGCCAAGGTCCGCCACGTTCCCTGCAAGGAACCCATGGATGAGCGAAATGGACAGGACCCGGCCCGTGCCCTGCATGGCGCGGATCCTGTCCACGAACCCGCGCAGCGGTTGCTGGCTGGTGGGCAGGACGTCGATCATCCGGCAGTCGAACGTCGAAATCACCGGCCTGATTTCATGGCGCACCGTGCGCAGCACGATATCGACCAGTTGTTCGGCGCGTTCCATGAAATCCGTATGCGGAAACTCCAGAAACGCATTCATGACGTCCAGATTGCGCACGCGCAGCGCGGTCAGGTGGCTGTGCGGATCGAACGTCGCCCCGATCACCACATCAGGCCCCACGCAGTCGCGGATATGCGACAGCAGGTCGCCTTCGCAATCCTCATACCCCTGCGCCACCATGGCGCCATGCAACCCCATGACCACCGCGTCCACCGGCAGGGCGGCACGCAACTGTCCCACGATTTCGTCGCGCAGTTCTTCATAGGTCTGGCGTTTGACCAGCCCACCGGGTTCCGCCCATGTGCAGGTACCTTCGATCAGGTCGAACTCCTGTTCCCCGCGGCGCCTGCGCAGGGCGGGGACAACGGCGGAACACAGCGTCGGGGTGGGCGGATGCTGCCCCGGCGGGGCGTAGAATGCGCCCCTGAACGCCGACAGGTCGGTGGGGACCGGGGAAAATGTGTTGGTTTCGGTGGCAAGAGAGGCGACAAACACACGCATGTTCATTCTCCTCCGGGCGCCATGGTTCTGGAAAGCCGTTTCAGGATAGATCACTGAGAAGAATAAAAGTTTTTTGGTGAAGCTTTTTCAAAAAGCTTCGAAAGACGCCGCCTTCTTGAAAAAAGTCGACACCCGAAAACTTTTATTCTCCCGGGGTGGATTCTGAAAATGGTCTTCGGGTATCATGGCGCGCAGGATGGTTTTATGCAGGGGGAACTCAGCCGAGCGGCCTGTAGGCGATGGCCTCGATCTCCACCATGATGTCGGCCATCAGGCCAGCCTCGATCGTGGTGCGTGCGGGCGGTTCGACCGGGAAATAGGTCGCATAGACCTTGTTGAATTCCTCGAAATCCCCGGCATCTGTCAGGATGGCGAAGGTCTTGACCACGTCGCCCATCTCGCACCCGGCGGTCTTGAGAACGGCTGCGACGTTATCGAGCACGGCGGCCGTCTGCGCCACGATCCCGCCTTCGACAACAGTGCCGTCCACCACGGGAACCTGCCCCGAGACATAGACATAATCCCCCGCACGCACCGCCATGGACAGGGGAACGGCGGCCTTGCCATACACTTTCTTCATCGCGTCTTTCCGTTTTGTCTTGTCTGTAAAAAAGACTGTAAAAATTTCAGAATTTTTTGGTGAAGCTTTTTCCAAAAAGCTTCAAGGGAACGCAGCCTTCCTGAAAAAGGCTGAACCCCACAACATCTGTTCCAATCTCAGCTCACGCCCCCACGCGCGACGACCGGCAGGCGGTCAATGACCCTGCCGTCCGACACAAGGTAGACATGGTCGAACATGTTCGTGACCACGCAGGCATGGTTGGGAATGATGCGGACCTTTTCCCCGATGGCGGGCAGGGATGCGCCCTCGCCGGAACGGATCGTGCCGTGTTCCTCGCTCAGGGCGGTGATGCGGCTGTCCTCGTGACCGATGATGTGACCGTACCCGTCCTGTCCCAGCAGGTCGCTCGTCAGGGTCTTGGTGCCCGCGTCGATGATCACGCGGTTTTCGGTGGGGCGGCTGATGACGGTGGCCAGCACGCTCAGTGCGCATTCCTCGATCGTCGCGGCCCCTGCGGCCACCTGGGAACGGTCCATGTAGATGTAGGTGCCGGGACGGTATTCGGTCATGTTGCGCATGTCGCCCGCCGTCCACATGTCGGGCGTGCCCCCCACCGTGATGGCCGGAACGCCGATCCCGGCCGCGTCGAACGCCGCGCGGGCCTGGCCCAGCCATTCATCCGCCTGCGCCTGCTTCCCGGAGGCGGGATAGGTCATCAGGCCACCGAAGCACAGGTTGGGGGCCGCGAGGATCCGTTGCGCGAGGGTCAGGGCCTCCTGCGCGGTCTGCACGCCGCAGCGGTTGCCACCGGTGTCGCATTCGACAAAGACCCGCAGCGCCGGGATGTCCGCGCCCGCCGTGACACGGTCATATCCCTCGATCACCGGCAGGTTGTCCGCCACGACCGACAGGTTGACCTGGCGTGCGAGGTTGACGAGGCGGCCGAGTTTGTGCGCGCCGATGATGTTGTAGGTCAGCAGGATATCCGACAGCCCGGCCTGCGCCATGATCTCGGCCTCGGTCAGTTTCTGGCAGGTGATGCCGACTGCCCCTGCCTCCACCTGTCTGTGGGCGAAAAAGGACAGTTTGTGCGTCTTGATATGGGGGCGCAGGCAGAAACCGTGCGCGCTGGCGTAACGCTGCGCCCTGTTGATATTGGCCTGCGCCTTGTCGAGATCGACCAGAACGGCCGGGGTGTCGAGCATATCGATGGAAATTGGCATCGTCTTCCCGCGTTTCAGGCGGATGGGCTTGCCCCACCAACCGTTATCGATAAATAATCATCCCGAAACATAATACCGATCCGAAGTCGTGTAAAATTGTTAACCATCACGAAAAAAGTATAAAATCCTTGTCCGGTGTGATGTCAGGGCATCCGGGCACCGGTTTTATTTCTCTCGTGATGGGCTGGTTGTCGCTGGAAATCTATTGGGAGATCATGATCCGGATCTGTTCCGTATTGATCTGCATCCGTTGCGACGACAGGCGTTTGATCAGGTCCATGTCTTCGAGAACCTTGAGCGTACGACTGGTTGTTTCAAGCGCGATGCCGAGATAGTCGGCAATGTCCTTGCGATCCATCGCCAGGGTCAGGATGTGTGAGCGTCGGTCAAAGAAATCGGCCTGCTTGCTGCATTCCAGAAGGAAGCCCGCAAGCCGTTTCGTCACCAGTGGATAAGTCGCCAGCAGGACATGGCGTTCGGTCGCCCTGGTGTATTTCAGGGCATGCTGCAGGAACAGCGTCTGGATGCGCGGGCGGAATTCGATCAGCGTGCGGAGTGCGGGATACGGGATCTGGAAAAGATAAGTGTCAATCAGCGTCACGGCGGAGGCACGGTACAGGCCGTTTTCGGCCGTGCCGAACATGTTGTCCGCCCACAGGAACGCAAAGATCTGGTTGCGGCCATCTTCACGCTGGTATTCCAACCGGACTGCGCCGGAGCGGATGATGTAGAGATAACGTGCAGGTTCGTCCTGCGCGTAGATACGGCATTTCGCGGGTTTGTGTATCTTCGAGGAAATGGCGTTCAATGCCTCACGTTCCTGCGCATCAAGTCTGAAATCACCGAACATCATGAATGCCTGTTTCGTTATAAATCATGCTATATATTCGTATTTTCGGACTATATGGCCTGTGCGACCCGTGCATCGCCCCCCGGCGTGCTGACCCTGTTCCCGGCCTGCGGCACGTGGGGCGATATTGCATATGTGCCTGCCCGGGCAGGTGTTTTTGTCTTCCTGCCCAGGGAAGGTGCGATACCGCGCGCGGTCATGACCGGACGGGCAGCGTGCGTGCGTGTTTCCCCGTGGCATCCCGTCATCAGCAGCAGGATGCCGATGACCAGCAGCAGGGGGGAGGGCCTTTCCGCCGGGGGGCAGGGCGTGGGGGATGGGTGTTGCGTGCCCCCGTGGGTCAGTCGCATGACCGTGGGGCAGGCGGCAGGCCTGCCGTCGCGCTGGGACGCGGGTTTTTCAGGGCACGTGGGTCGCATGGATCCGGATGGTCCTCATCAAATCATGGCTCCTGGTGAGGGGACAGCCTGTGATGACCGGATATATACGAAACGGTATCGTATCTCAATATGTCATATGAGGTATTCGCCTGGAACAGATGGGTTCCGGCAAGGGGGCCTGTCAGGGCGTGGTGCGGATCCCGCACATGAAAATCTGCCATGCGCGGTCAAAGAAATGGTCGCGTGCCAGCGGGTCATGCAGGCTGTTCTGGCGCAGCATGGTGTTCTGCAGCGGCCATCCCAGCACCAGGCTCATCAGGGCCCGTGTCGTTTCCTCGTGATCGGTGGCGCTGATCTGTCCCGCATCCTCCGCCGCGCGGAGCAGGCGGCCGATGCTCGCCATGAAGGGGGCTGCGATGTCCTTCATGATCTCCTCGACGGCGCTGGGAATGCGGTGCCCGTCGGCAATGACGATACGGTAGGTCTCCAGCGTTTCCGGCCGCAGCATGAAGTCGAGGAAAAAACGGGCGATTCCACGCATCGCCTCCAGCGGGTTTTTCGGCGTCGCCTCCATGGCGGTGGTTTCTTCAAGCAGGAGCCGCCCGCGTGCGGCAAGCACGGCCCTGAACAGGTCTTCCTTGGAGGCGTAGCGCCGGTACAGGCTCGCCTTGCTGCATCGTGCGACACGGGCGATCTGTTCAAGGGAGGTCGCCGCAAATCCCTGTTCTATGAAAAGTGCCGTTGCGACCTCAAGGACATGCCGATCAAGCTGTGCCGATCCTTCCGGTGTCGGGCGTCCACCCGTATGTGGCGGCCTTGGTGGTACGTCAGCCATGTTTCATCCCCCAGCACTGCGCGGTTGGTCGCGTCTGCCATGGGGCATAGCACGGGATGTCCGCCATGCACCATGAAGGGCCGGCGTGCAGGATGCGCGATGCGGGTCAGGGGGCGGGTGGTTGCGGCGTGAGGCGGAAGGAAAGCCGCGAGACCTGGCCCGACAACTGCGCGCCGCGTGTGCGGGCATGGAAATCAATGTCGATGCCCCTGCCATTTTCCATCACGATGCCCGCCGTGCCGCGATGGAGTGTGGCCGTGCCGCCAACGGTCCAGTACGTGCCGTTGAAATCCTGCACCCGTGCCAGGTTGCGCACGCATCCACGTCCCGACAGGGACGCACCGCCAAGGCTGAGCGCACCGCCACCGCGCACGGTGAAGCGATAGACATGCGTGCGGTCCGACAGCGTCCCGTGCCCCCACAGGTAGCCGATGCCTATGCCCACCTGCCGGGCGGACATGTCGATCACGGCGTCGGCGCGCGTGCATTGGGCCTGTGCCCGTGTCGTGACGCCAAGCAGCAGGGGGATCATCAGGGCAGACAGGTGGACGGGTCTGGGAAGGATCATGGCGTGCGGGTCCCGGCAGGCATGGCCCGCACGGGGCGCGCGCCTGCCTGATGAAGTTCTTGGCGGGCGGGTTCCCATTATTGAACGAACCCGTATCGTTCCTTATTTGGGCGCGCAGACGATGTCAATCCAAAAGGAAATCCCCCGCGCCACGGCCTGCCGCACCGCGCCCCTACGAAACCGATGGGGGTGTTGGGTGACGCATCCTGTCAGGAAGCTTCAGCGGGTCACGCCTTTTTGGAAAAGGCGCCCCGGAAGATGCCCTCCCGTTTTACGGGGGCGTGGTTCAGTCGCGCCGCAGTTCCGGCGTGGCAAACCGTCGGTTCTGCAGGACGGGGACAATCCGGCGGGCATGGGCGATACGTTCATGCGAAATGGTGCAGAATGTCAGGGTCGGGGCTTCCCCGGCCTGCACGATGGCCACGCCAAGCGGGTCCACCACCATGCTGGAGCCGATATTGCGGTTGCCACATTCGCTGACGGCGATCATGTAGCAGGTGTTTTCCAGTGCCCGCGCGGTGACAAGCACTTTCCAGTGCTCCTCCTTGAGCGGGCCGCGCACCCATGCGGCAGGCAGTACCAGCGCATCGGCACCATCGAGCGCCAGTCGCCGGGCAAGTTCGGGGAAACGCACGTCGTAACAGGTCATCAGCCCGATCCGGAATCCCGCCACATCAATGATCGGCGGGATGTCCTGGCCGGGCGTGACATTGCGCGATTCCTGCACGGCAAAGGCATCATACAGGTGGAGTTTCCTGTACTGCGCGATGATCTTCCCCCGGTGGAGCACGACCAGCGTATTGTAATGGCGCCCCTGTCCGTCCGGGACATGCAGGCACCCCATGATGGTCGTGTCCACGTCCCGGCTTTCATGCAGGAGGCGCGACATGAAGGGGCCATCAAGGGACTGCGCGGTTTTGGCGATGATGTCGGGATCGGCGATGTCATGCGCCAGGATCCCTTCGGGCAGGACCAGCAGCCCGGCCTTCTCCGTCGCCGCCTGCCTGATCAGGCCAAGGATGTGCTCAAGGTTGGTTTCCCAGTGCGGGGAAACGGCGAACTGTCCAAGGGCGACTTTCAGCATGATTGGTCCATGTCGGTCTGTGTTGGCCGGTGTCCAGCGTAGTCTAAAGCCCTGTTGCGGTAAATGTCCCCGTCCGTTGTCGGGCATGTCCGCCCGATCGCAGGGATGGGGCTGGTGACGTCTCCCGCCAGAAAGCTTCCGCAGGGCTGCCTGCCGAAGCTTTTATTGTATTTCAATATGTTGTGTCGGTCTGTCTGCCTGTGTGTCAAATAAAGGCGGGTGGCCTGAATTCATTTCCATTGCTGCGGCGGCGCATTGTATCAATACCGGCATGACCGACACGCAAGCGACTGGTAATCCGGGTTGTCCATTCACGGGCCATGCGCGCCCGGCGGGGGAGCAGGTTCGTGAAGACATCACGCCGATGCGTCGGGAGGATGACGGCGGGCCGCCAGCCCTGCTCCTGACCGGGGCCAGTCGCGGGATTGGCCATGCCACCGTCAAGCTGTTCCAGGAACGCGGGTGGCGGGTGCTGACGGTCTCGCGGCAGGAATTCTCCCCCCTGTGCCCGTGGCGCGCGGCGGGCGATGGCCATATCCAGGCGGACCTTGCCGATCTTGACGCCATTCCCGACCTTGTGGCCGCCGTGCGGCGGTGCCTTGGCAACGGCAGGCTGCATGCCCTTGTCAACAATGCCGGGATTTCGCCCAAGGGACCGCATGGCGAACGCCTTGGCGTGATGCGCACGGATGCGGCGCTGTGGACGCAGGTGCTGAACGTGAACCTTGTCTCGACGGCGCTGCTGGCGCGGGCGCTGATGCCCGAACTTGAACGCGCGGGCGGGGCGATCGTCAATGTGACCTCCATCGCCGGTTCGCGCGTGCATCCGTTCGCGGGCGTGGCCTATGCCGCGTCAAAGGCGGCGCTTGCGGCGCTGACCCGCGAAATGGCGCATGAATTCGGCGGGCGCGGGGTGCGCGCGAATGCGATCGCCCCCGGGGAGATCGATACCTCCATCCTGTCCGAAGGGACCGACACGCTGGTGGCGACCGGGGTGCCGATGCGCCGCCTTGGCAACCCGATGGAGGTGGCGGAGACGATCTATTTCCTGTGCATGCAGGCGTCGTCCTACGTCAATGGATCGGAAATCCACATCAATGGCGGCCAGCACGTCTGATCCGCCATTTCCCGGCCGGGGTCATTGCCCGCCTGCGGAATCCGCTGTCGCCGGGTCGCGTGGCGTGTCCGGTGCGGGCGGCGTGGTGGTCGAAGGCCCCAGTGTCTGGTGCATTTCCTGGCGGATCTGGTTGCATTTCCTGGTGTAGATGCCCGCCTGCGACGCGGTCATGAAATTGATGATGAACGCCCCGATCAGCGAACAGAAGGACAGCCCGATCACCGCCTTGCCCGTCACGCTGATGACGTCGTCGTAACACTGCGCCGAATACCACAGCAGCACGAGGCTGAGTGCCGCGCCGAGGAAGCCGAGGATCCCGGTATAGTGGATCAGGGAGTCCTCCTCGTTGCTGAAGGCAAGGGACTGCTGCCACAGCAGGTAGAGCTTCTCGTTCATCTCCTCCACCTGGCAGTCATGTTCAAGCTGCGCGGCACTGGTGACCTTGCCCGGGGCGCTGCGGTGCATGTCGAGTTCCTGCTGGGCCTTGGCGAAGGTGCGCCGCCGTTCCTTTATGGCGGGCAGGCTGATGTCCACAAAGCTGAGGATGGCAACATTCAGTCCCGCCGACAGCTGCACGACGGCCTGAAAATCACCCCATGTCTGGCTCACGTGCTTCTCCCCCTGTTTTCACACGCCCGTGATGTGAATCATAGCAGGATGGGAGGACCGCGCGAGATTGCAAAACCGGTAGGCTGAATTGCATATTCCCGCTGTGTCGTGCCCATGGTCCGCGCATGGCCATGTTTTGCCCGCGCAAGGGGGAGGGCAGGGATGCGCGCGGGCTTTACTTCATGCGACATCCGGTCATACCTGCATACGTGATGTTGCTTTCGGGCGTGATGTCTTCATAACGGACATCGAAACGGAAAAAAGCCATTGATGCGGTTGCCGTATCATTGGCCGACCGTTTCATCGAAAGAATGAAGGGGGGCCGCGCCCATGGCCGGGACGTTTGAGACGCACACGATCTACCAGATACCCGAAGACCAGCGTTACGGCCGTGTCAGCGATCTTTTCAGCGTCTGGTTCAGCACCAACATGACCCTGCTGACGGTTGTCACCGGCGCGCTGGGGCCGACCGTCTTCGGGCTGTCGTTCGGGTGGTCCATGCTGGCGGCGGTGGCGGGCAACATGGTGGGCGCGGTGTTCATGGCGCTCCATGCGGCGCAGGGGCCGATGCTGGGCGTGCCGCAGATGGTGCAGAGCAGGGGCCAGTTCGGGTCCTATGGCGCGGTGCCCATCGTGATCCTGGTGATCGTGATGTATGTCGGTTTTGCCGCGTCCAACTATGTCGTGGGGGGGCAGGCGCTGGTGCAGGCGATGCCGGGCCTCAACCGCACGGTCGGCGTGCTGACCATCGCGATCGTCAGCCTTGTGCCGTGCTGCATGGGATACCGCGCGATCCATGTGATTTCCAAGATCGTAAGCTGGCTGGCCGGGGGCGTGGTCCTTGTGTGTATCGGCCTGGGGCTGTGGCGGTTTTCGGGCGGGATGCTGATGGACATGCACGGTTCGGTCGCGGGGATCTTCAGCGCGTTTTCCGTCTCCGCGCTGTGGCAGGTGGCCTATGCGCCCTATGTCTCGGACTCGTCGCGCTACCTGCCCAACAGCGCGTCTTCCGTGCGCAACACGTTCATCGCGACCTATGCCGGCACGGTCCTTGGCACCATCCTGCCGATGATGCTGGGCATCGTGCTGGCGTGCCAGTGGTCGGACCTGACCACGGTGGAGGGGCTTGCGCGCCTGTGCGGCGGGGGCGCGGGCATCGTGCTGGTGGTGCTGTCGCTGGCGATCACGCTGGGCAATGCGATGGGGGTGTATTGCGGTGCGCTTTCGACCATCACGGTGGTGCAGACCTTCTGGCCCGACTGGCGCCCGGCGATGATAAGCCGCGTCGTCGTGACGCTGTGCCTCGTGGCGCTGGCGCTGGTGATGGCCTTTGGCATGAGCGCCAATTTCATGAAATCCTATGCCGCGTTCCTTGACATCCTCATGGCGGTCATCGTGCCGTGGACGGCCATCAACCTGACGGATTACTACCTGCTGCGCCATGGGGAGTATGATGTCGCCTCCTTCTTTCGCGCCGACGGCGGGTGCTATGGCTATTTCAACATGCCGGCCGTGGCCTCCTATGTCGTGGGCGTGCTGGTGGAACTGCCGTTCCTCAGGAACGACCTGTACACCGGATTCCTGCTGCCCTACCTGCACGGGGTCGACATTTCGTGGCTGGTCAGCCTGATCGTCACCACGGTGGTCTATGTGCTGCTCTATCGCGGGCAGCGGCAGCGCGCCGCCCGGCGGCAGGCCGCCTGAGGCGGGGGATGCTTCCGGCCGCGCCGGGATGTGACGCACATTTCCGCCCGATGCACGGGCACTGAAGGGAACAGGACAGACAATGCCGGAGACGATCGACCACCAGACCCTCTGCCGCCCCGAAGTCAGGACGTTGCCGCGCTATAACGCGGGCCTGTCCGAAGAGGCCGTGAAGCGAAAGTTTGGCGTGTCGCGGATCAGCAAGCTGGGCAGCAACGAGAACCCCTATGGCCCCTCGCCGGAGGTGCTGCGGCAGTGGCCCGCGCTGGCGCACCGCCTTTTCCGCTATCCCGATGCCGGCGCCACCCGCCTGCGCGAGGGGATCGCGCGGTTCAACGACATCGCGCCCGACCAGGTGGTGATCGGCAACGGGTCGGAACAGATCATCCGCATGATCGCGGAAGGTTTCCTGTCGCCGGGGGATCGGGTGGTGACGGTGCGCCCCGCCTTTGGCCTGCATGAGATCCATCCGCTGCTGATGGGGGCGGTGGTTGATGCGGTGCCGGTTACGGCGGGGGCGGAGTTCGATGTCGATGGCCTGTGCCGCGCCCTGTCGCGCCCCACCAAGGTCCTGATCTTCTCCAACCCGTCCAACCCGGTCGGCTGCATGATGAAGGCGGACGCCCTGCGCCGGGTCATTGCGGCATGTCCGCCCCGGACGCTGATCGTGGTGGACGAGGCATATCGCGAATATGCCGAAACCGACGGCGATTATCCCGATGCCCGCGCCATCCTGCGTGAACAGGGGCGCGCGTGGCTGTGCCTGCGCACATTCTCCAAGGCCTATGGCCTTGCCGCCCTGCGGATCGGCTATGCGCTTGCGTCCTCGGCACAGGTCGCATCGGTGCTGGAGACCGTGCGCGATACGTTCAACACCACCATGCCCGCGCAGGAAATGGCCACTGTCGCCCTGACGGACCCCGATCACATGCGGCAGTGCGTGGCCCGCACGGTGGCGTCGCGCGCGCGCGTGGCCGCCGCCCTGCGCGCCATGGGCCTGTTCGTGGCCCCCACCCATACCAATTTCGTGTTCTTTCGCACGCCGCGCGACGCCATGGAGGTGGCGGGCGACCTGCTGCGCCATGGCGTGATCGTCAAGCCATGGAAGGAAAAGGGGTTCGAAAACTGGATCCGGGTCAGCATTGGCCTGCCTGAGGATAACGAACGCTTCCTGAAACATCTGGCCGAAGTGCTGGGGTGAATAAATTTTTCAAAGTAACCACCTGATATAATGAATAAAAGTTTTTGGGTGCCGCCTTTTTCCAAAAAGGCGGCGTTCTTTG
Organism: Novacetimonas maltaceti; assembly: GCF_002906255.1. Lineage (GTDB taxonomy): Bacteria > Pseudomonadota > Alphaproteobacteria > Acetobacterales > Acetobacteraceae > Novacetimonas > Novacetimonas maltaceti. The sequence continues at coordinate 50,340 of NZ_POTC01000016.1, forward strand.
AAGCTTTTTGAAAAAAGCTTCACCAAAAACTTCTGGACAATTTTCAGCAGGTTTTCAGGCAGCCCGTGCGGATGTGTTGCGTAACCGGATTGGCGCATCCTACTATCACCCGCCCTGCTGGTGGTGTTGCATTCCCTGTCCTTTTCCCGCGCCCAGCCTTATGGAGTTTCCGATGCGCACGACCTTTCTTCCGACGCTTCCGGCCATGGCGGCGCGTGGGATGCCGTGCATTCCGGCGGGGTGGCATGCTGCATGAATGAAACCGTCCCTTCGCGCTGGCTCGACGGGCGTGTGCCCACGCGCCTGTCCTTTGTCGCGGCCCCCAATGAAAGCGCGCAGGCGTGGCTGGAACGCCTGACCCATCGTTACGGGCAGACACCGCCTGCGCAGGCCGATGCCATGGTCTGCCTTGGCGGTGATGGTTTCATGCTGGAGGTCCTGCATACCACGCTGGACCGTGACATTCCCGTCTATGGCGTGAACTGCGGCACGGTCGGCTTCCTGATGAACCCGAACGTGCCCGATGACCTGCCGGCCCATCTGGCCACGACGCAGGAGGCGGTGCTGCATCCCCTGCGCATGCGCGCGACCAACCGTGAGGGCGAGGTGACGGAGGCGCTGGCCCTCAATGACGTCTTCCTGTTCCGCCAGACGCGGCAGGCGGCGAAGATCCGCATTGATGTCGATGGCCGCCAGCGGCTGGCCGAACTGATCTGCGACGGGGTGCTGATCGCGACGCCTGCAGGATCGACCGCCTACAACCTGTCGGCGCATGGGCCGATCGTCCCGCTGTCGGCCAACCTGCTGCCATTGACGCCCATCAGCGCCTTTCGCCCCCGGCGCTGGCGCGGCGCGCTGCTGCCGTCCTCCGCGCAGGTCAGGTTTACCATCCTGGAAACCGACAAGCGCCCGGTGGCGGCGGTTGCGGACTTTACGGAGGTGCGCGACGTGATCTCGGTTGAAATACAGGAAGACCGCACCCGACATACGACGCTGCTGTTCGATCCGGGGCAGAGCCTGTCCGAACGGATCATCGCCGAACAGTTCACGACCTGAAAATGATCAAAAGTTTTTGGTGAAGCTTTTTTCAAAAAGCTTCGAAAGACGTCGCCTTTTTAAAAAAGTCGACACCCAAAAACTTTTATTGCTTTGAAAATGACTTTTCCAGCAATGGAGAGGATTAGGCGTCGCGACCCACCGCAAGGCGCAGGGGGCGTCCGGCATCGCGGATGCGCACCGGCGTCATGCCAAGGACATCGCCATCCACCTGCACCGGAACCGGGGTTGCGGCATGGACGTCCACGCAACGCCCGGTCACGATCCGCACATCGCGCATGTGCGCCACCCGTCCCAGAAGCAGCGCGCACCCCATGCGCAGGGTGGCGAGGACCCCCGCCGTTTCCAGCATGATGACGCGGAACCCTGCCTCATGCTGCATCCCGTGCGGGCAGATGACGAACCGTCCGCCATACAGCCGCCCCTTGGACACCACGACGCCATGTGCGCGATAGGCGTTCCCGTCCACCCGCACATCAAGCGTCGTGAAGCGGTATCGCAAAGCCGCGCCGAGCATGGTCAGCACATAGGCCGTGCGGCCCACCATGCGTTTCAGGAGCGCGGGCAGCCAGTGCACCACGCAGGCGTCGAAGCCGATTCCCGCCATCTGGACGAACAGGCGGGGGCGCCCTGCATCCTCCACCACGCCGGGCCAGATGGTGGTGCCTGCCCCGGAGAGGATCAGTCGGGCAGCGGTTTCCGGCGCGAAGGGGATGGCGAGTTCACGGGCCAGCACGTTCGCGCTGCCTGCGGGAAAGATGCCCATGCGCTGTGGCGTGCCCGCGATGGCCTGCGCGACCTCCGCGATGGTGCCATCCCCACCGGCGGCGATGATGCAGTCGGTCGTGCCATCACGCATGACCTGCCGTGCCAGTTCCTCCGCATGGCCTGCATGACGTGTCGCCAGGACCTGCACGCTTGCGCCGCCCGCGCGCAGGGCGGCGATGAAGCGTGCCAGTGGCGCGCGCCGCCTGCGTCCTGCCGTGGGGTTGACGATGATGCAGGCGCGCATGCCCTCAGCCATGGTCTGGATGGTACCCGATAATTGGAAAGTGTTTCAAAATAACCTATTGATATAATTTACAAAAGTTTTTGGGTGCCGCCTTTTTCCAAAAAGGCGGCGTTCTTTGAAGCTTTTTGGAAAAAGCTTCACCAAAAACTTCTTATCATTTTGTGGGATCGATCACATGGTGGCCGATACCCTGTCAAAATAATGGTGCAGGCGATAGGATGCGCCAGCTTTTTTATATGGGACTGTCATGGCGCATTCTTCTTCCTCCCGCCTCGTGATCCTGGCGGCTCTGGGGGGTAATCTTCTCGTTGCGGCGACCAAGTGCGTCGCGGCCTACATCTCCGGCAGTTCCTCCATGCTGAGCGAGGCGATCCACTCCCTGATCGACACTGGCAACCAGGCGCTGCTGCTGGTGGGGATGCGGCGTGCGGCACGGCCGGCCACGCTGGCGCACCCGTTCGGCTATGGGCTGGAACTGTATTTCTGGACCTTCGTCGTCGCCCTGCTGATCTTCGGGCTGGGGGCGGGTATCTCCTTCTTCGAAGGCGTGATGCACATCCTCCATCCCCAACCCATGGCGCATGTGCTGGTCAATTACATCGTGCTTGGGCTGAGCATCCTGTTCGAGGGATCGGTCTGGGTCATGGCGCTGCGGGAGTTCCGCCAGCATGGCAAGGGGCGCCTTGGCTGGGTGGAGGCCGTGCAGCGCAGCAAGGACCCCACCGTCTTTACCGTCCTGTTCGAGGACACGGCGGCCCTTGCGGGCCTGTTTGTCGCGCTGGTGGGCAATGTCCTGTCGGAGACGCTGGACATGCCGGTGCTGGATGGCGTGTCGTCCATCATCATCGCGATGATCCTTGCGGTGACGGCCACCTTCCTGGCGCGGGAATCGCAGTCGCTGCTGACGGGGGAGGGGGTCGCGCCGGAAGTGCTGGCCGCCCTGCGGCGCATGGCGCTGTCGGCGCGCGGGGTGGATCGCCTGAACGAAATCCGTTCCATGCATTTCGGGCCGCGCGACGTGCTGGTGGTCATCAGCATCGATTTCCACAACAACCTGTCCGCAGGCGATGTGGAGGCGACGGTGTCGGACCTGGAACGCCAGATCAAGAAGACCTATCCCGAAGTGACCCGTGTCTTCATCGAGGCGCAGGACAACCGCAGCCAGCCCCCCGCCATGCCCGTATCGTGAAATATGGATTGAGGAATAAAAGTTTTTGGGTGTCGCCTTTTTAAAAAAGGCGACGTCTTTCGAAGCTTTTTGGAAAAAGCTTCACCAAAAACTTTTAAGACTTTTCAGCATTTTGCCGGGGCTGTCTTTTCAGATAATCACTGGGACGCAGGATCAGGCGACGAAATCCGCCGCCGCGTACCCTTGCGCAAACAGCAGCGTGCGCAGCGTGGTGTGGTTGACCTGCGCCGCGATCTCCTTTCGCACGGCGGGCTTGGCGTGGAACGCGATGCCCAGCCCGGCCTCACGCAGCATGGCGAGGTCGTTCGCGCCGTCGCCCACCGCCATCGCCTGCCCCATGTGCAGGCCGTGCCCCTGCACCAGCCTGCGCAGGTGTGCAAGCTTGGCATCCGGGCCAAGGATCGGCTGTCCCACCTTGCCGGTCAGGTGCCCCTCCTCGATCAGCAGGGTGTTGGCGTGCTGTTCGTCAAAGCCGCATTTCTCCGCCACGCGGGAAGTGAAGAACGTGAACCCGCCCGACACCAGCGCCGTATGCGCGCCATGCTTTCGCATCGTGCGCACCAGTTCCAGCGCGCCGGGATTGAGGCGGACGTCCTTCCATGCCGCTTCCAGCAGGGTGGCGGACATGCCGCGCAGCAGGCCGACACGCTCACGCAGCGCGGCCTCGAAATCCATTTCGCCGTTCATGGAGCGGCGGGTGATCTCGGCAATGCGTTCGCCGATGCCCGCATGGCGCGCAAGGTCGTCAAGGGTTTCGCAATCGACGATGGTGCTGTCCATGTCCGCGACCAGCAGGCGCTTGCGCCGTCCCTGCGCGGCCACCACGATGGCGTCGATGTGGCGGCGCGAAAATTCCTCGCGCAGGGGGGCGATATGCGGCATGTCGCCCGTGCCGGGTGCGGGGCAGGGGATCTCGACCGCCTCGCCCTCCGACAGGGTGACGGGGGCCGCCCCGCCGCTCAGGTCGCGCGCATGGGCGATGTCCGCCGTGCCGAGCGATGTGGCGTCGCGACTGGCGACAAGGACGAGGATATGGGTCGGGGAAGGGGAGGAATCAGCCATGATGTCCGGGCATGTGGCAGGGATGGGGAAATGACGCAAGGCACCGAAACGGGGCTGCGTCCCGCCGTAATCGTGGCAGGCCCCACCTGTTCGGGCAAGTCCGCGCTGGCGCTGGCGCTGGCGCGTGTGATTGGCGGCACCATCATCAATGCCGATTCGATGCAGGTCTATCGCGAACTGCGCATCCTGACGGCCCGTCCCACCGTGGCGGAGGAAGCGCTGCTGCCCCACCGCCTGTATGGCGTGCTGCCCGCGGCACGGGCGGGGTCGGTCGCATGGTGGCGCGAACAGGCCCTTTGGGCGGCGGACGAGGCATGGCGCGCCGGGCGCATCCCGGTCTTCTGCGGCGGGACGGGGATGTATTTCCGTGCCCTGACCGAAGGGCTGGCCGATATCCCGGACCCGCCGCCCGAAATCCGGGCGGAGGCCCGGGCCGCCGTGATGGCCGAAGGTGGCCCCGCGATCCATGCCCGCCTGATGGCGGTCGATCCCGAAACCGCGTCCGCCCTGCGTCCGGGCGACACACAGCGCATCGCGCGCGCGTGGGAGGTGTGGCGCGCGACGGGGCGGGGCCTGTCATGGTGGCGGACGGAGTCGGTGCTGCCCCCGCTGGCGGCGCGTTTTGCCGCCGTGCGCCTGTCGCCGCCGCGTGACCTGCTGCGCCACGCCATCGCCGCGCGGTTCGGGAACATGATGGACCATGGCGCGGTGGAGGAAGTGCGCGCCCTGCTTGCATGCGGGCTGGCGCCCACCCTGCCCGCGATGCGTGCGCATGGCGTGCCCGAACTTGCCGCCATGCTGCGCGGGGAGATGACGCGCGAGGATGCCATCGCCCGTGCGGTGCAGGTCACGGCGCAATATACCAAGCGCCAGTCCACCTGGTTCGCCCATCACCCCCTGGCGGCCGGGGCGCAGACATACCTGCATGACGGGAGAATCGCGTCAGATGCGCAACAAATGGAAAGGGACGGGCGGAAAATTATTTCTTTTGTTATTAATTGCATTGACGCCGGGGGCGGCTTTGCTTAAACCCGGCCCACATTTCGCCCATTGGGGGCACCGTCCTTCCTGACGGGGCCGGGGCGAAGGAGCCAAGGACATGAACGCACCAGTGCAGCATACCGCCATCCGGCCCGACGCCCGCGCCACGACAGTCGACCCCACGGTCATGTCGGGTGCGGAAGTACTGCTGCGCGTTCTTCAGGATGCGGGGGTGGAGGTCATCTTCGGCTATCCCGGCGGCGCGGTCCTGCCGATCTATGACGCGCTGTTCCGGCAGGAGAAGATCCGCCACGTCCTCGTCCGTCATGAACAGGCCGCCGTCCACGCGGCGGAGGCGTATGCCCGCTCCACCGGGAAGGTGGGCGTGGTGCTCGTCACCAGTGGGCCGGGAGGCACCAATACCGTGACCGGCCTGATGGACGCGCTGCTGGATTCCATCCCGGTCGTGTGCTTCACCGGGCAGGTCGGCGTGCCGCTGATCGGCACCGATGCCTTCCAGGAAGCGGACATCACCGGCATCACCCGCCCTGCGACCAAGTTCAACTACCTCGTGCGGCGTCCGCAGGACATCGCCCCGGTGGTGCAGGAGGCATTCCATATCGCGCGCACCGGCCGCCCCGGCCCCGTGCTGGTGGACCTGCCGAAGAACCTGATGGTCGGTCCCGCCCCCTATATGGAGTCGGCCCCGGCCCTGCACCCGTCCTATCGTCCCCGGTTCGAACCCGACCGCGCTGCCGTGGCGCAGGCCGTCGCCGCGATGAAGCAGGCGCGCCGCCCGCTGTTCTATACCGGCGGTGGCGTCATCAATTCCGGGACGAAGGCGGCCGAGGCGCTGGGACGCCTTGTGCGGATGACGGGCTTTCCGTGCACCTCCACCCTGATGGGGCTGGGCGGCTTCCCGACCACGGACCGGCAGTTCCTTGGCATGCTGGGCATGCATGGTTCGTACGAGGCCAACCTCGCCACCCATGACTGTGACGTGCTGGTCGCGCTGGGCTCGCGCTTCGATGACCGCGTGACGGGACGCCTCGATGCGTTTTCGCCGGACTCCTTCAAGATCCATGCCGATATCGACCCCGCGCAGATCGGCAAGATCGTGCCGGTCAACCTTGGCCTCGTGGGGGATGTCGGGCGTGTCATCGAGATGATGATCGAGGAATGGGAACGCACCCCCACGCCGGCGCCGCAGGCCGCGGACCTGGAAAAATGGTGGGCGCAGATCGCGCAGTGGCGTGGGCGCGACAGCTTCGGCTTCCGTCAGGACATGGCGCCGTCCGCCATCATCCGCCCGCAGTACGCCATCAGCCGCCTGTATGAAATGACCCGCCAGACCGGGCGCGACACCTATGTCTCGACCGAGGTGGGGCAGCACCAGATGTGGGCGGCGCAGCATTTCCAGTTCGACCGGCCCAACCACTGGCTGACCTCTGGCGGGCTGGGCACGATGGGATATGGCCTGCCCGCCGCCGTCGGCGCGCAGATCGCCCATCCCGACGCGCTGGTGATCGACATCGCGGGGGAGGCCTCCACCCTGATGAACATCCAGGAACTGGGCACGATCGCGCAGTACCGCCTGCCGGTGAAGCTGTTCATCCTGAACAACGAATACATGGGCATGGTGCGCCAGTGGCAGGAACTGCTGCATGAATCGCGCTATTCCGAAAGCTACAGCGCGGCGCTGCCGGATTTCGTCCGCCTTGCCGAAAGCTTCCACGGGCGGGGCCTGCGGGCGACCTGCGTGGGGGAACTTGATGGTGTCATCGCGGACATGCTGGCCCATCCCGGCCCGGTGGTTGCGGATATCCACGTCGCGCAGGAGGAGAACTGCTATCCCATGATCCCATCGGGCGCGGCGCATAACCAGATGCTGCTTGGCCCGGATCAGGATGATGGGGTCGAAGTCAGCGCCGAGGGACGGATGCTCGTCTGATCCGCGTCCCACGGAATGGTTGCGCCGTTCCGGTCCGTCTGTCATGTCCCGTCCCCGCCCGGGTGACGGGACGGAAAACCAAAGTGCAGGAAACAACATCATGACCACCCAGCAGGAGGTTGCGACCTCCGCGGTCATTTCCATACTGGTCGAGAACGAGAGCGGGGCGCTTGCCCGCGTGCTCGGCCTGTTTTCGGGGCGCGGCTACAATATCGAAAGCCTGACCGTCGCCCCGGTGGATGAGGCGGGGCGCATGTCGCGCATCAATGTGGTGACGACGGGCACGCCCCATGCCGTCGCACAGGTCAAGGCGCAGCTGGAGCGGCTGGTCCCGGTCTGGCGTGTCGCGAACCTGAGCGAGGGCGGCCCGCATGTCGCGCGGGAACTGGCGCTGGTGAAGGTTGTCGCAACCGCCGAGTCCCGTGCCGAGTCCCTGCGCATCGCCCAGGCGTTCCGTGCGCGCGTCGTCGATACGACCGCCACGTCCTTTGTCTTCGAGCTGACCGGTTCGCCCGAGAAGCTGAATTCGTTCATCGACCTCATGCGTCCCCTGGGGCTGGCTGAAATATCGCGTACCGGTGTCGTCGCGATCAGCCGGGGTCCGGACACGCTGTAACCCAGGTCCCGGTTTTTTCCTTTCATCCCGAACCGTTTATTACAACAGGAGTATCCCCATGCGCGTGTATTATGATCGCGACGCCGACGTGAACCTGATCAAGAGCAAGAAGGTCGCCATCATCGGCTACGGCAGCCAGGGCCATGCCCATGCCAACAACCTGAAGGATTCGGGGGTGACGGACATCGTCATCGGCCTGCGTCCGGGTTCGGGCGCCATCGCAAAGGCGGAAGCCGCCGGCTTCAAGGTGATGACGCCCGCCGATGCGGCGAAGTGGGCCGATGTCGTCATGGTGCTGACCCCCGATGAAGGCCAGGGCGCGCTGTACAAGGAATCGCTGGAAAAGAACATGAAGCAGGGTGCGGCGCTGGCGTTCGCGCATGGCCTTGCGATTCATTTCCGCATCATCGAGGCGCGTCCCGACCTTGACGTGTTCCTGATCGCGCCGAAGGGCCCGGGCCACACCGTGCGTTCCGAATACCAGAAGGGCGGCGGCGTGCCGTGCCTGGTGGCCGTGGCGCAGAACGCGTCGGGCAACGCGCTGGAAATCGCCCTGTCCTATGCTTCCGCCAATGGCGGTGGCCGCGCGGGCATCATCGAGACGACGTTCAAGGAAGAGGTCGAAACCGACCTGTTCGGCGAGCAGGCCGTGCTGTGCGGTGGCCTGGTGGAACTGATCCGTGCCGGGTTCGAGACGCTGGTCGAGGCAGGTTACGCGCCGGAAATGGCGTATTTCGAGTGCCTGCATGAAACGAAGCTGATCGTTGACCTCATCTATGAGGGCGGGATCGCGAACATGAACTACTCCATCTCCAACACCGCCGAATATGGCGAATATGTCTCCGGCCCGCGCGTGATCACGCCGGAAACGAAGGCGGAGATGAAGAAGATCCTGACCGACATCCAGGACGGCACGTTCGTGCGCAACTTCATCCTGGAAAACCAGTCCGGCAACATCGGTTTCAAGGCGACGCGCGCGCACAACAACGCCATGCAGATCGAGAAGGTCGGCGAGAAGCTGCGTGCGATGATGCCGTGGATCGGCAAGAACAAGCTGGTCGACAAGACCCGCAACTGATCGCACCGCCACGATCACACGATCCGGGCCATTCCCATGGTCCGTCGCGAACGCCGTCCGGGTTTCCGGGCGGCGTTTTGCGTTTTGGGGCGTCGCGCCCGCAACCCCGGCAGGGGGCGATGAATTTATTGTATTGTCGCGGCGCGCTGTGCACGCGTGACAGGCGGGGGCGTGCAATGCAACCATGGGTGCCCCAAGGTCTGTGCCCCATGACGGGCCGGTTGCAACAGTGACGGAGTTATCTGCCAATGGTGGATTTTGTGATTCCCCCTCCCGCCCAGCCAACGGTTGGCGTCAGCACGACGGAGGCGCTGTTTCCCGTGCGCCGGATCTGGTGCGTGGGGCAGAACTATGCCGCCCATACGCGCGAAATGGGGGGGAATCCCGAACGGACGGAGCCGTTTTTCTTTGCCAAGCCGGGGGATGCGGTGGTGCCGGGCGGCGGCCTGCTGGACTTTCCCGTCGCGACGTCCGACCTGCATCACGAGGTCGAACTGGTGGCCTGTATCGGGCGGCCCGGGGAAAACATCCCGGTGGAGAAGGCGCTGTCGCACATCTATGGCTATGCCGTGGGGCTGGACATGACGCGGCGCGACCTGCAGGCCATCGCCAAGAAGGCCGGGCGCCCATGGGCGCTGGCCAAGGGGTTTGACCAGTCCTGCCCCATCGGCACCATCCGCCCGGTGTCCGAAATCGGCCACCCGGCGAAGGGGCGCATCAGCCTGAGCGTCAATGGCGAGGCGCGGCAGGTGGGCGACCTGTCGGACATGATCTGGTCCGTGGCGGAAATCATCGCCGCGCTGAGCCGTTTCGTCGCCCTTGCGCCGGGCGACCTGATCATGACCGGCACGCCGTCCGGTGTCGGACCGGTGGGACGTGGTGACGTGATCCATGCCGTGTGTGCCGGGGTGGGGGAACTCAGCGTCACCTATGGTCGCTAGGGCCGCCGTCCCGTCCCGCCATCATTTCCATATCATCCGCACAGGAGAGACAGATCATGCAATATCGTCAGCTTGGGCGCTCCGGCCTGCGCATTTCCGCCTTTACGCTGGGCACGATGACCTTTGGCGGCAGGGGCGACTTCGCCAAGACGGGGAATACCGACCTTGCCGGGGCAAGACGCCAGATCGACATGTGCGTGGATGCCGGGATCAACATCTTCGACACCGCCGACATCTATTCCTCCGGCGTGTCGGAGGAGATCCTTGGCGCGGCGCTGAAGGGGCGTTCGCCCGACCTTCTGGTCAGTTCAAAGGCCCGCTTCACCATGGGGCCGTGGCCGAATGACGCGGGATCGTCGCGCTATCACCTGATCAGCGCGTGCGAAGCCAGCCTGAAGCGGCTGGGGCGTGATCATATCGACCTGTATTACCTGCATGAATGGGACGGGCAGACGCCGCTCGATGAAACGCTGGAGGCACTCGACACCCTGACGCGCAGCGGCAAGATCCGCTATGCGGGGGTTTCCAACTTCTCCGGCTGGCACCTGATGAAGGCGCTGGGCACGGCGGAACGCAACCGCCTGATCGCGCCGGTGGCGCAGCAGATCTATTACTCGCTGCAGGCGCGGGAGGCGGAATACGAACTGCTGCCGGTGGCGGTGGACCAGGGCATTGGCGTGCAGGTCTGGAGCCCGATGGCCGGCGGCCTGCTGTCGGGCAAGTACCAGCGCGGCAAGCCACAGCCCACCGGCACCCGCCAGATCGAGAAATGGGGCGAACCGCCCGTCTATGACATCGAAAAGCTCTATGACGTGGTGGATGTGCTGGTCGCGATCGCGGCGGAGCGCGGGGTGTCGGCCGCGCAGGTTGCGCTGGCATGGGTGGCGCATCGTCCGGCGATTACTTCCATCGTGATTGGCGCGCGCACCGATGCGCAACTGGCCGATAACCTCAAGGCAGCCGAACTGAGCCTGAGCGCCGAGGAAATGGCCCGCCTCGACAAGGCCAGTGCGCCGCCGGTGCTGTATCCGTACTGGCATCAGGCCAGCACGGCCTCGGACCGCCTGTCGCCCGCCGACCTGCTGCTGCTCGCCCCCACCATCGCGGAGCGCGCAAAGGACGGAAAAGCCTGATAATCCACTGACAAATCTATAAAAGTTTTTGGTGAAGCTTTTTTCAAAAAGCTTCGGAAGACGCCGCCTTTTTAAAAAAAGGCGGCACCCAAAAACTTTTAATACTTATCCTGCCATGGCCCCGGCAGGCATTGCATCGTCATGGAAACACTTCATCGGAAAACTCCGCACAGTGGCGCGCGTCTGTCTCATATCACCTGAGCAGGACGACCTCCCATGAAAGCGCTGACCTGGCAGAAAAAGGGCAGGATCACATGCGAAAGCGTGCCTGATCCCGTCATTCGCGACGGGCGTGATGTCATCATCAAGGTGCGCGCCTGCGCCATCTGTGGCTCCGACCTTCACCTGATGGACGGCATGATGCCGAGCATGCAGTGTGGTGACATCCTTGGTCACGAGACCATGGGCGAAGTGATCGAAGTGGGCAGGGACATCACCACCCTGTCCATCGGGGACCGTATTGTCGTGCCGTTTACCATTTCCTGCGGCGCGTGCCGGCAGTGCATGTGGGGCAACTGGAGCTGCTGCGAACGCACGAATCCCAACGGGCGGCAGCAGGCGGAAACCTTCGGGTATCCGCTGGCGGGCCTGTATGGCTATTCCCATATCACGGGCGGCTTTGCCGGGGGGCAGGCGGAATACCTGCGGGTCCCGTATGCCGATGCCGGGCCGATCGTGGTGCCAGACGTGCTGGGGGACGAACAGGTCCTGTTCCTGTCGGACATTTTCCCCACCGGCTATCAGGCGGCCGAGAACTGCGACATCACGCCAGAGGCGGAGAAGACCATTGCCGTATGGGGGTGTGGCCCGGTCGGGCAGATGGCGATCCGGTCGTGTTTCCTGCTGGGGGCAAAGCGTGTCATCGCCATCGACGAAGTGCCCGAAAGGCTGGCCATGGCGCGCGTCGGCGGGGCGGAGACCATAGATTTCCGCCACCAGAACATCCAGCAGACGCTGGTTGACATGACGGACGGCCGTGGACCTGACGCGGTTATCGAGGCGGTCGGGATGGAGGCCCATGGCGCGGACACCATGATGCAGAAGGTCGGCTCCGCCCTGCTGTCGGCCACGACGCTGGAGCGGCCATTCGCCCTCAACCAGGCCATCCTGGGGTGTCGTCCGGGCGGGATACTGTCCATGCCGGGCGTCTATGCCGGGGCGCTGGGGCCGGTCATGATGGGCGTGCTGATGAACAAGGGGCTGACCCTGCGCACCGGACAGACCAACGTGCAGAAATACCTCGCCCCGCTGCTCGAACGGATCCGCAATGGGGACATCGACCCCTCCTTCGTGATCAGCCACCGTTCCACGAACCTTGAGGACGGGCCGGACCTTTATGAAAAATTCCGCGACAAGCGCGACCACTGCACCAAGGTCGTCTTCCGTCCCCATGGATAGGCAGGGCGGTATCAGGGCATGCAGGTTACCAGTGAGTATTCTTGCCAAAAATCCATAATGGCCTGCGCGACATATGCCGCCAGATCATACAGGGCGTAATGCGTGGGGCCAGGCATGACGAGGGTGTCCTTGTGTTCCGAACGCGCCCTGTCGAACGGTTTGAACCCATCGCGACAGGACCCGGACAGTCCCGGCTTGTCCCCCGCCAACGATCATCCGTAAGGGCCGGGGCGGTTGGGCGAACCGGGCCTGCGCCCACGCGGGGTGGTGTAATACTCGACGGCCCCGACCACCGCGTCGATGCCCCGGAACCGGCGTTCCGTCATGGCGGCGTTGACCGCATACCCAGGCCCCCGCCACAGATGTCCCGGCCACCCGTCCCGGCAAGGATGCGCGTTGTGCGAATGGCCGCCCGGAGAAGAAGTCACGCCAGTCTTGATCCAGATTAAGTAGCATTTCACCAACCGGTGATCATCTGGAACGACGGATGTGTCCGATGCTGTGCGGTGGGAATAGGACATGGGAACATGGGGTTGCCATCTTGTAATAACATGCGTCCATGCCCAACTGTGAAACCAGCCGCTGTGCCGTTGCCTCTCCATCTGGGACGGCAGCAGCGGACCTGTTTTGTCGCCTGAGAATAAAGGGACGGGGGATTTTATGAATATCGAGAAGTTTACGGAACGTTCGCGCGGGTTCCTGCAGGCCGCGCAGACGATCGCGATGCGTGACTACAACCAGCAGCTCACGCCGGAGCACCTGCTCAAGGCGCTGCTTGATGATGACCAGGGTGCCGCGTCCGCGCTGATCCGCGCGGCGGGCGGCCAGCCCGCCACCATTGCCGCCGCCGTTGACGCGGCGCTGGCCAAGCTGCCGAAAGTGCAGGGCGGCGGCGCGGGACAGCCCAGCGCCACGCCTGACCTCGTGCGGCTGCTTGATGCGGCCGAGCAGGGGGCGCAGAAGGCCGGGGACGAATATGTGGCGCAGGACCGCCTGCTTGCCGCCATCGCCGCGTCGGAAACGCCCGCCGGGCAGGCGCTGCGTGCCGGTGGCGCCACCCCGCAGGCGCTCGACAAGGCCATCGCAACCATCCGCAAGGGACGCACCGTGACCAGTGAAAACGCCGAAGCCAGTTTCGACGCGTTGAAGAAATACGCTCGCGACGTGACCGAGATCGCGCAGCAGGGCAAGCTTGACCCCGTCATCGGCCGTGACGAGGAAATCCGCCGCGCCATCCAGGTGCTGGCGCGCCGCAGCAAGAACAACCCCGTCCTGATCGGTGAGCCCGGCGTGGGCAAGACCGCGATTGTCGAGGGGCTGGCGCTGCGTATCGTCAATGGCGACGTGCCGGAGGCGCTGAAGAACAAGAAGCTGCTCTCGCTCGACATGGGCGCGCTGGTGGCTGGCGCGAAATATCGCGGTGAGTTCGAGGAACGCCTCAAGGCCGTCCTGAAGGAAATCGAGGCCGCCGAGGGACAGATCATCCTGTTCATCGACGAAATGCACACCCTTGTCGGCGCCGGCCGTTCGGACGGGGCGATGGATGCGTCCAACCTCATCAAGCCGGAACTGGCGCGCGGCGTGCTGCACTGCATCGGTGCGACGACGCTGGACGAATACCGCAAGTATATCGAAAAGGACGCGGCCCTCGCCCGCCGGTTCCAGCCGGTTTACGTGGGCGAACCCACGGTGGCCGACACGATCTCCATCCTGCGCGGGATCAAGGAGAAATACGAACTGCATCACGGCATCCGTATTTCCGATGGCGCGCTGGTTGCCGCGGCGACACTGTCGAACCGCTACATCACCGACCGGTTCCTGCCCGACAAGGCGATCGACCTTGTGGATGAGGCCGCAAGCCGCCTGCGCATGGAAATCGACAGCAAGCCGGAAGAGCTCGACGAACTCGACCGCCGCCTGATCCAGCTCAAGATCGAGCGAGAGGCCATCCGCAAGGAAGACGACGCCGCCAGCAAGGAACGTCTGGTCAAGCTGGAGCTTGAACTGTCAGACCTGCAGGAGAAGTCCGATTCCCTGACCGCCGCGTGGCACGCGGAAAAGGATCGCGTCAACGCGGTGCAGAAGCTGCAGGAAGAACTCGATCAGGTGCGTTCGGATATCGAGGTTGCGCAGCGTCGGGGTGATCTGGGTCGTGCGTCGGAACTGATGTACAGCCGCCTGCCCGCGCTGCAGGCGCAGATCGCGCAGGCACAGGAAGAAGCCGACCAGGCCAGCAAGGGCGCGGGCATGGTCAGCGACACCGTGACCGACCAGGGCATCGCCGCCGTGGTCTCGCGCTGGACCGGCGTGCCGGTGGAACGCATGCTCGAAGGCGAGCGCGCGAAGCTGCTGCGCATGGAAGACGAACTGCGCAAGAGCGTGGTCGGGCAGGAACCTGCGCTGAAGGCCGTGTCCGACGCCGTGCGTCGTGCCCGTGCTGGCCTGCAGGACCCCAACCGCCCGATCGGTTCGTTCCTGTTCCTCGGCCCGACGGGCGTGGGCAAGACCGAGTTGTGCAAGGCGCTGGCCCGCTTCCTGTTCGATGACGAGAAGGCGCTGCTGCGCATCGACATGAGCGAGTTCATGGAAAAGCACGCCGTGGCGCGTCTGGTCGGTGCCCCTCCCGGTTATGTCGGGTATGAGGAAGGCGGCGTCCTGACAGAGGCCGTGCGTCGCAGGCCGTATCAGGTCATCCTGTTCGATGAGGTCGAAAAGGCGCACGAGGACGTCTTCAACATCCTGCTGCAGGTGCTTGACGATGGCCGCCTGACGGACGGGCAGGGGCGTACGGTGGATTTCCGCAATACGCTGATCGTGCTGACCAGCAACCTTGGCTCCAGCGTGCTGGCGCACCTGCCGGATGGGCAGTCGGTGGAAAGCGTGCGGCCAGAGGTCATGAAGGTGGTGCGCGATCACTTCCGGCCGGAATTCCTCAACCGCCTGGATGAGATCATCCTGTTCTCCCGCCTGCAGAAGGCGGATATGGGCAAGATCGTCGAAATCCAGATCGGGCGGCTGCGCAAGCTGCTGGCTGATCGCAGCATTACGCTGGATCTCGACAAGGCGGGCGAGACGTGGCTGGCGGATGCCGGATACGACCCGGTCTATGGCGCGCGTCCGCTCAAGCGCGTGATCCAGCGCAGCCTGCAGAACCCGCTGGCGGGGATGCTGCTGGCAGGTGACATCCATGATGGTGAGACCGTGAAGGTCTCCGCCGCTGACGACCACCTGACGATTGACGGGCATGCTGTTGACGCGGACTGATGTGTCGGGAGTTTGAGCGTGTAGGGAGGGGGAGGCGTGAGCCTCCTCCTCTTTTTTTTGCTTTTTTTTCGCGTTGATGTGGCGGGAATGGGAGTTTTTGGTTCGGGTTTGGCGGTTTTCCGGTGTTTTTGAGGGGTTTGCATAAGGCGTTGACAATGGGGGTCGATCTCCGTAAAACCCGCTTCACC
>NZ_POTC01000017.1 GCF_002906255.1 Novacetimonas maltaceti
AGAGCGAGACCATCGTGAAGCACTTGGCCGCTCTCGCGGCGGCTATGGCACAAAAGTCTGCGTGATCGCTGATGGACATGGAAAAGCCTTCGGTTTTGCGCTGGCCCCTGGACAGGCTCATGAACTGCCTCTGGCACCAGCCATGCTCGACAGCCTTCCCGCCACTCCCCTGTGGGTAGTAGCGGACAAGGGCTACGCGTCGAACGCCATGCGTGAACGGATATGGGACATGGGAGCACGGCCAGCCATTCCCGCGAAACGACGCGATGGCCCGGTCGCCTGCCCCAAATGGGCCTATCGGTGTCGGCATCTCGTTGAGAACCTCTGGGCTCGCCTCAAGGAGTGGCGCGCTGTCGCAACCAGATATGAAAAAACAGCAACGTCGTTCCTCGCGGTCATCCACATCGCTGCCGCAGCAGACTGGATCAAGCCCTAACAGGCCCTAGTCAGCCGCTGGAATATGCCGGGTGGCAGCGCGGGGCAGTCATTGGTGATGTCGATTCCACCATCTGGTAGCACGGCCACCCGCACGGGCATATGGTGCCCTCCATGCAGCAGGGCGTTTTCAAGCAGGTTGCGCAACATGATGCCGGTCGCATCCATGTCACCATGTACGAATATGTGGTGAATCCCGTCTGGCGCGATGACAATGCCCTGCCCGTCACACGGATTATGCCCAAGATCATCGACAAGGACATGCACTACGGTCATCAGGTCGAAACGGTCGCGCCGGAAAGCGACGCCGGACGAGGCGCGGGAAAACTGCAGCAGTTTTTCCACCGTGCGGCCCAGCCTGCGGGTCCGGTCGGCAATGAGCTCCACCCGCCGGCCCGTATCCGAAGCCGCCGGCATCAGTCGGCCCAGCATCTGTACCTGCGCCAGAAGGGCTCCAAGCGGGTTACGCAGTTCATGCGCAGCGCTTGCGGCAAAGGCGCGCTCGGTAGAGAGCGCTGCCTCCAACCGCGCCAACAGCGTATTGATCGAGCGCTGGATGGAGACTAGTTCGTCAGGGAGATCAAGGGGGGGAATGGGCTGAAGGTTGCCGCTGCCACGTGCGCGCATCTCGTCATGCAGCAGGTCCAGCGGGCGCAGGGCGCGCCGCACGATCAGGCGCACCAGCCACCAGATCACCGGCATGAAAAGCAGCATGGGCACGACAGAGATCAGCATCGCGCGCCGGACGGCCTCGCGCCGGTGGAAGGTCGGTTCCCCCACAAGAACGCGGTATTTCTCCGCCACGGGTGACGCGACATAAACGCGAAAATGCGGAACATTAGCAAACCAGGTCCGCCACGCGCGCTCGAATGCGTCCTGCGGGGCATTCTGGGAACGCAACACGACATGCCCGGTCACATCCACGATCTGATAGGCCAGGGTGCGTGGCCCGACTTCCGGCAGCCAGGCGATGGACGACGCCGCACCCGGATCATGCAGTCGTGTCTCCACAGCCGTCTGCAGGCGCTCGGAAACTTCCTGAAGCGAGTTGTCCAGCCGTTCCGTTACCTCGTAGCGGGTAAATCCACCTACCGCGACACTGAGGATCAGCAGCCCCAGTATCACGACCATGAGTACGCTGCTGATGATCCGGGTAGACAGGCTCCAGCTTTTCATGCGCCGTCCCTTGCATCGAGGCAGTAGCCACGGCCGCGTATGGTCCGGATGACCGTGTTGCCGACCTTGCGCCGCAGGCGGCTGATGAAAACCTCGACGGTATTGATGTCCACGTCCCGGTCCAGCGCATACAGCGCGGTGTCAATCTGCTGGCGCGAATAGATCCGGCCCGGACTGCGCGACAGCAGTTCCATGATGCTCCATTCCCGCGCGGTCAGGTCCAGCCGCTCGCCATCACGCGATACAGACCGGTTCTCCCGGTCTATCGTAATCTCTCCCACGCGGCAGTGCGCGTGCCTGCGCGGCGATGCATACCGGCGGGCCACTGCCGCAATACGTGCCACGAGTTCATTCAGGTCATAGGGCTTGACGATATAATCATCTGCCCCTTCGGACAGACCCGCGATACGGTCACTGATCTGGTCCTCTGCCGTGGTGATGAGGATGGCGATGTCTGATGATGTCCGACGGACCTCACGCAACAGGTCGCGCCCACTTCCATCGGGCAGGCCAAGGTCGAGCAGCATGAAATCATAATCCACCGTTGCCATGGCCGCGCGCGCGTCCTCCAGCGTCGTGAACCAGTCCACGGCATGCCCGTCCAGACCCACGCGCTCCTGCACCGCCACACCCAGATCGTATTCATCCTCGACAATAAGGATACGCATCAGTCCTGATCCTTTTCCCGCATGACCCGGGCATACAGTGATGGCAGCACAAGCAGGGTCAGCAACGTGGACGTGACCAGCCCGCCGATCACCACACTGGCCAGCGGGCGCTCGACTTCCGCGCCCGCACTTTCGGAAAACGCCATGGGAAAAAAGCCAAGGCTGGCGACAAGGGCTGTGGCCATGACGGGACGGAAGCGGGATTCCGCGGCCGCAAAGGCCGCCTGTGCCACGGCCATTCCCCGTGCCCGCAGGGCTGCGATCTCACTGACCAGCACCACGCCATTCAGGATCGCCACGCCAAACAGCGCGATGAAGCCGATCCCCGCCGAAATGCTGAACGGCATGCCGCGCAGCGTCAGCGCCACGATGCCGCCGGTTGCCGCCACCGGCAGGTTGACGAACACCAGCAGCGCGGGCCGCACCGCGCCAAACGCCACCACCAGCAGCGCAAAGATCAGGCCAAGGGCAACGGGCAGCACGATCTCCAGCCGCCTTGTAGCTGATTGCAGGTTACGGAACTGCCCGTCCCACTGCATGTTATATCCTGCAGGCAGTTTTACGTCCCGCGCCACACGGGCCTGTGCTTCGGCCACGAATGATGCAAGGTCACGCCCGCGCACGTTGGCCTGCACCACCATGCGCCGGCGTACCCGGTCGCGGCTTATGCGCGGCGGCCCATCGACTTCATGCACATGCGCCACCTGTGACAGCATCGCATTCCCCTGCCCGTCCATCCGCCGGACCTGCAGCGCGCCAATGGCGGCGGCGGATGTCGCCACGCGGGGGTCAAGGCGGACCTGCGTGCCGATGATGGCGTTATCCACGATCACCGGCCGGGCGCCGATATGCCCGCCTATGGCCTCCACCGTATCGAGAATGTCCTGCACCGCCACATTGCGGCTGGCAGCCTGCGTGCGGTCAATGTCGACCACGATCAGCGGCACGGTGCCGTCCCCCGCAGCCGCCACGTCCGCTGCCCCCTTCACGCCGGACATAGCCGCCACCACCCGGTCACCCAGCTCGGCCAGCATGGCCAGGTCATCGCCAAAGATCGAGACGGCAATCTGCGTGCGCACGCCAGAGAGCAGGTCATCCATGCGCATCTGCACCGGCTGGCTCCATGAATACAGCGCATCGGGCAGTTCGCGCCGCAGGGTATCATCCATCGCGGCGACCAGCCCCGCCTGCGTGCGGGCGGTTTTCCATGTGGAGGGCGGGTTGAGGAAGATGAAGCTGTCGGTCTCGTTCACGCCCATCGGGTCGGTGGGAATGGCGGACGTGCCGGTATTGCTGACCACCGCGCGCACTTCAGGGAAGCTGCGCAGGATCTGCTCCTGCTTCGTGACCGAAGCCAGCACGGTATCAAGCGAGGCCGAGGGCAGCCGCGTGGTGGTGACCGCCAGCGCCCCTTCATCAAGCTGGGGAATGAACTCACCGCCCAGCCTCATCGCAAGCCCCGCTGAAAGGGCCAGCACCACCAGCGTACCGCCAAACAGGATGCGTGGATGGGTTTCCCCCCATGTCACCATATGGGTATAGGGCCGGCGCAGGAAGGCAATCAGCCGCGTATCACCCGCAGGCCGCACGCCCCCCAGCGCAAGGGCGGCCAGAACGGGCACGCAGATGAAGCAGTACGCCAGCGACGCCAGCAGCGCCATGATGACCGTCTGCGCCATGGGGCGGAACATGTGCCCCTCGATCCCCTGCAGGGTCAGGATCGGCAGATAGACCATGATGATGACCAGTATGGCAAACCCCACCGGGCGCATGACCTGCTGCACGGAGGAGATGACCAGCGGAATGAATTCGGCGTCCGGCTCCTCCTCCCTGCGCGACAGCACATGTTCGATCACCACCAGCGAACCATCGACAATCATGCCGAAATCGATTGCGCCAAGGCTGAGCAGGTTGGCCGAGATACCGAACTGCCGCATGCCCGCCATCGCGCAGACAAGGGCAACCGGAATGACCGAGGCAATGACAAGGGCGGCCTGCCAGCTCCCGATCACCACCACCAGCACCCCCACCACCAGCACGGCGCCCATGACCAGGTTGTCACGCACGGTGGCGATGGTCTGCCCGGTCAGGGTGGCGCGGGTGTAATAGGGTTCGATCGTGACGCCTGCGGGCAAAGCCTGCCGTATGCCCGGCAGCGCACGGTTGATGGCGGCAAGCGTTGCGTTGGAACTCGCCCCGCTTTCCATCATCACCACGCCGATCACGATCTCGCCCTGCCCGTCACGCGTTACCGCCCCCAGACGGGTGCGCGCGCCCCTAGTGATGCGGCCAAGGTCACGCAGCCGCACGGCGGAGCCATCGGGGTTGGTCCGCACGGCGATATTGCCAAAATCCGCAAGGCTGCCCACCAGCCCGCGTCCGACCACGCTCTGCTGTTCGGCATGGTGCGTGATCCATCCGCCGCCGGATGCCGCGTTGCCGGCATCCACCGCACGATAGACCTCGCCTACCGAAAGGTTGCTGCCGATCAGCCGCGCGGGGTCCAGCGTCACCTCATAGGTTTCTTCCGCCCCGCCATTGACGTTGACATCCACCACACCGGGTACAAGACGCATCTGCGGCACCACGGTCCAGTTCATGATGCGGTTGAGTTCCATGAGCGAACGCCCCGCGCCACGGATCTGGAACTGCATGATTTCGCCCATGCCAGTGGCCAGCGGCCCCATGCTGACGGTAATGCCGGGCACGGATATGTTTGAACGCGCCTGCTGCATGCGCTCGTTCACGCGGGTGCGGTCCAGGTTGATGTCGGTATCATCGGCAAACTGCACATACACCACCGAGACGCCGCCGCGCGATACGGAACGCAGGTCAGTCATGCCGGGGATTCCGGTCATGCTGGTCTCGACGGGAAAGGTGATGAGTTTTTCCACTTCCTCCGTCGCAAGGCCCGGCGCCACGACCGAGACGAGAACCTGCCGGGGCGAAATATCCGGCACCGCTTCCACCGGCAGGCCCAGGACAGTCATGATGCCCGCGGCCAGCAGCAGGCCAAGACCGCCCAGCACCAGCATGCGCGCGCGGATCAGGGTGGCAAGGTAGGCATGTGCCATCAGTCTGCATCCATTCCGGCCAGACCGATGACGGAACGCAGGGCAAAACTACCATGACCCACCACCGGCTCGCCCTCTGTCAGGCCGGAACGCAGCACTGCCTGCCGCCCGTCATCCAGTGCCACATCGACCACGACCGGCCGGTAGTCCGTCGCGTTCACCCGCACGAACACGACGCTGCGCCCGTCAATCTGCTGGATGGCTTCGGACGGCACGACAAGACCCGCCACGCTGTCACGCTGAGCCAGTGCGGAATCCAGCACCATACCGGGCACCAGCGCGCCAGTGGGGTTTGACACACGGCTTATGACCCGGACCAGCCCGGTCAGGGAACTGGCCATCCCGTCCACCGTATCGATACGGGATGTAAACGGGCCGTCTGCCGTCCGCGTTACCTGCTGGCCGCCTGGTGCGATCCGCGCCGCCTGGTCCGGCGGGATGTCGGAGACAAGCCATATGCTGGACAGATCCGCGACGGTGGCCACATCCATGCTCGGGTCCACATCACCCGCCACTGACGTACCGATCACCTGCACCATGCCGTTGACAGGGGAGATCAGGGTCGAGGTTTCGTCTTCCGCGCCCTGACTGTCCTGCTCCGATGATGAATTGAACTCCTCGGCAAAACGGTGGCCCAACGTGTCCACATCCGCCTGGCGTGCACGCATGGTGGCATCCGCCTGTGCCAGCACGTCCTGCCTGCGGCGCAGTTCGGCCAATGATATGCTCTCGCCAGCCAGTGCCCTAGCCCGCTGCACCGCGCCTGCCGCATCGGTCCGGGCCGCAATGGCGGCAGCAAGCGCTGCACGCATCTGAACCGCCTGCAGGCGCGCAACATGCAGGGAATGATCCTGATAGCGCACCAGCGCCTGCCCCCGCTGCACGGATGCTCCGGGCTGTACCATTACTGCCAGCACCTTGCCACTGCCGGCGGGATGGATATGCACGACCCGCGTCGTATCGGGCATGACCCGGCTCATGACCGGCAGCATGGGTGCCACGCGACCCGGCGTGGCCGTGACGATGGTTACCCCTTCATTGGCAACCGCCGCCCCGTCCAGCTTCACGATCGGGGGCAGCGCCCCCTCCCCGGCATGGGCAGGCAGGGCGGGCAGGCCGAGAAGAAACAGGATGGAGGCAATCCGCTTCATGGCACAACACCTGTTGCAATCAGCATGCGGATGCTGGCGACATGCCATTCCACCTCAGCCCGGGCACTGGCCAGTCGGGTATTGGCGGCCGCCTGCCGGGCGGCAAGCGCCGTATCCACACCGGCTTCGCCTACCCGCCAGGCCCGTTCCTGCGCCTGGGCCCGCTTTTCCATATTCTCTGCGGCACTGCGGGTAGCCTGTCGTGCCGTGGTGGCCGCGATCAGGCGTTCACGCACGCGCATCATTTCCAGATGCACCATGCGCCGCGCCTGCGTTTCCTGGCTGGTGGCCGTGGCCAGGCGGTTGCGGGCTTCGGACATGATGGGCGTGTTACGGACCTCGCTGGGCAGGGGGATGCTGAAATTCACGCCCACACGATCATCCCACGGGCTGCCGTACTGCTTTTCATGAATGGCGTCCACGCCGATTTCCGGGTTGGGCATGAACGAACGGCGCGCCAGTTTCATGTTCGCTTCGGCGGCTTCCACATTGCGGTGCGCGACCTTTATGCGGGGATCGTTGTCTTCCATGTCGCGCGGGCTGACAAAACGGGCCTGCGTCACGTCGCCGCCACCATAACGGCTCAGGTCAGGCACAACCGGGCGCCCCAGCAGCACCTCCAGGGCCGTAGTCGCGTTCTGCGCTTCCTCCTGTGCCAGGGCCAGTTCATCGCGCGCGTTCTCCATCGCCGCCTGCGCCACCTGCCCGTCGGTCGCGGCCAGTTCGCCCCCCTGCACCGCGCGCGTGGCGCTGGCGGCCATGCGCGCGGTCGCATCATACAGGGTGCGGGCCACATCCACCCGGCTGCGGGCGATCAGGGCGGCGGCGCCTGCATCAAGCACCCGGATGGACAGTGCCATGTGTTCGACATTGAGCTGTTCATCAATCGACGCGGCTTCCGCGCTGGCGACCTGTTTCGTGGCGCTGCCCTGCCCCGGCAGCCACAGCGGCACCGACACGCCGCCCTGATAGGTTGTATAGCCTTCGTTACTGCCCAGCATGTGGTCATCCATGTATTCACCCGACAGGGTCGGGCCGCCGGCAAACCATGACCCGGCAGCGCTGGCGCGGGCGCGGGCGGAATGATGGCCGACCTGAAGTTCGGTGCGGACGGGATCGATCGCCCAGGCCATGCCGACGGCTTCATGGAAGGATGGGCCAGGGCGGGCGTCCTGGGCCAGGGCCATCCATGGCAGGGCACAGGCCATGGCGATCGACACGATGGGGGGGATGGCGCGGTTCATGCTTCAGGCCATCATGGAATGGCGCGACCACCATGGCTGATCCGTTCGGCCAAATCGCTCCACAGTCGCGCCATCAGCAGATTGATCTCGGACGTGACCGAAAACGGGGACTGCGAACGCGCCAGGGGCGAAAGGGACATGCGTTCCCCGATGACAAAATGCCCCTGCGAGAACAGCCGGGCCGAAATCGCCCCCTGCTGCCCCTGCCCCATGGGCCTCGTAACGGAAATACGCAGGTGTGGCGGCGGGTCGGCAATGAGACCGAAGACATGCCGTTCAGCTTCATCAGAGGGGCACGCCACGCCCTGCAGCACGGCGTCACGCAGTACGGAATGGGGATAACCCCCATACATGCCATCTACATGCAAACGTATACCATGCCGGACCATCATACATATGCCCTCTGTCCCATCATCCGCCCAAGCGGCCGACACCCCTAGGAAGAAAATACAGGCTGCATACAGACTATCCCGCACTATCCTTTGCATAATAAGCGTCTGTTCCCCGGCGTACATAAAGTTCCTG
Organism: Novacetimonas maltaceti; assembly: GCF_002906255.1. Classification (GTDB taxonomy): domain Bacteria; phylum Pseudomonadota; class Alphaproteobacteria; order Acetobacterales; family Acetobacteraceae; genus Novacetimonas; species Novacetimonas maltaceti. The sequence continues at coordinate 8,274 of NZ_POTC01000017.1, forward strand.
CCATCACGACGATGACTTTCTGACGGTAACAGAGAAACCTGACGTGAACCTGAACATCCGGTCTACAAAAGAGAATTTATATTATGAAAATGATTATCATTTCTATATTTAGAGTAAGCGATAATTTCATATGTGAATTTAAGGCTCTGTTAGAGCCTGAATTAGAAAGCGGTTTGATTGATTTGTCTCAGCACCCTGCAGATATGGACAATCATCACCTGTGCACAGGATAACGAGATTGGTGCCTCGACATGTTTCGTGAAACGGCGGCAGCGTCCGAGCCATACGAAGCGATGCTCCACGATCCAGCGTTTCGGCATGATGATGAAGCCTTCAGCCCGATCGCTGCGCTTGACGATCTCGATCGTCCGTCGGCCACGTTCGACCAGCACACCACGCAACTTCTCGCCAGCATATCCACCCTCACCAATCAGATGGCGCAGCCAAGCGAACAATGAGCGTATTTTGGTTGCTGCCAGCGGCGCACCGTTATGATCCTGAATGTCGGCGGGATGCACGACAGCTGCCACGACATGACACAGCGTGTCGGTCGAGATATGCCGCTCGCGACCCTTGATTTTTTTTTGCTCGCGTCATAACCACAGCGGCCGCTGTTGTAGCGGTTTTAACCGGCTGGCTGTCAATAACACCCACCGAAGGCGTGGCGTCTTGCCCACTTGTGCTGCTCTGCCACAGCTGGCTAGGCTCGTATCTCGGATTTGAGCATCTGTTAAAGTTCCTTGCTACGGACGGACATGATGCTGTCGTGCCCTCGGTACCCAGCTCTGCCTTTTTCAACCCGATCACCGGTATCATACATAGGCCCGCGTTGTGCAGCCGCACTCATATGCGGGCTGATGGCTCGTCTAGCCGGTACCCGGCGTTTTGAACGCTCATCGGCGTCAGGATAAGGCTCCAGACTCACCCCGCACCCAGACTGAAACAGGTGATTTCACACCCCTGCCCAATTAGAGTACAAAACCCGACCACAGCCCGGTGCCATTGCTAACGTATAGCAACCTACCGCCAGGAATGTGCTGGCAGCCGCAACCGAACGTGACCCTGTTCGGCTGTGCTGCACATCTCATGTTTCCGTTTTCTGGCGCAGAGGCCAACGTTGCCCTGTATGTCGGCGTAGAACGTGGTTGATCGCTCATCAGACAAGCGCATGCAGCGTCGAACCTACAACACATATTAAGAAGTCCGGCAGGACATGTTTGAATACATTGAAATGTTCGGGCTTCCCTGTTTCCCTCGGCCAGCCAGTAATCTGGCATGCTGACGAACTGCCTCAATTTCCTTTGCCGAGACCTTTCCTTTGAGCTTCGCGTTCCGCATCCGCCAGTCCAGACTTCTCACCTGATCAGAGAGGACCACACTGGCGGGTTTTACTACCACGGCTACTTCAAACGGATAGCCTTTGATTTTAGTGGTCATGGGGCAGCAAAGCGTCATCCCCGCTTTGGCATTATAACTTGCAGGGCTGAGAAGCACCGCAGGCCGATGCACAGCCCGTTTCCGCCCCGGCTGAGGGATCAAATTCCAACCAGACAATGTCGCCGCAGTCAGGAACCCACGTGACCTGGGATTTGATGCTCACCAGCTTTCGTCACCTACAGACTGTCCAAAGTCAATTTCATCATGCCCGTTCAGATCGGTAATCCCGGCGACGAGATCTTCCAGTTTGAGCAGTGTGGCGCGAACCGGCTCAATGATAACTCGATCACCTTCCTCATGGACATTCATCATCTGATCATCCTGACGTTCGGGTGATGCATGGATGCCTAGTTGCCTTATAACCAAGCCCGATAGGCCGGGCTGATCAGTCAGACCTTGGCCCCTTTTGCTTTCGTGCCGGTCTTCCGTATCGCACGCGGTCTCGCTGAAGTCTTGGAACCCGGCGTTTTCCTTGGCGATGCTGCGGAAGATCCGGTTTCAGTTGCCGACGACCTGGATCGCTTCGAAATCGTTTTTTTGGCGGGCACTACGGCCTCAGAAGTATCGACCGATATTTCTTTCGTCGCACTATCAACAGAAGGGACTACAGTTGCCTCGCCCACGGGACCGGTCGGGGGAACCAAAATCTTGCGTCCAAGACCCGCGTCTCGCGCCAGAGCCGCCCGCATTTTGGCATACTCCGGAGCAACCATGGGATAATCCATAGGAAGCTGCCACTTCTCTCGGTATTGCGTTGGCGTCATTCCGTACCTTGTCTGCAGGTGACGCTTGAGCATTTTGAGTTTTTTGCCATCTTCCAGACAGACGATGTGGTCAGGAAACACCGACTGCCCGACTGGAACTGCAGGCTGCTGGGCAGGAATGCTGCTGTTTTTCTCTGTGTCCGGTGTTGTTTCGCGGATAGCAGCGTAGACATCGCGGATAAACGCCGGGACATGTTCTGTCGGCAGAGAGGTATTGGTATTGCCGAGATGCGCTGCCACGATGTCGCTCATGGCAATTACAATTGCCGGGGATAGGTCGTCTGATTGGTCCATGATAAAGCCTCTCCGCTATATTTTTACCGAATAACATTGCCGGAGTGTAAGTCTATATGCAATCGGCAAAATATGGCGTATCGAAAGCTGAATTATATATTGCGGTACGTTGCATACATCGATCACATCGCACCATGAACATCAAGTTTTACGCAAATTGTATGCGGCGGAGCCTGCCCCTGATTACGCTATCAGACGGCGTAAACTGGCTTATGCAACGGGCCTTTCACGAAAACTACGGCTCACCCCAATGTCGATGATAAGTTTTTTAGTCCGAATATATCCACACACGAATTTTCCATGACGTGGTGAGCGGATACAGTATTTATCTCTATCACCTGTCCGATGATCACACCGGGTTACCCCTGCAGGTAATGCAGCCAGTCATGGCTGTGTAACGATATAGCCGCGTTTCAGGCGATAACGGATCATCGCGGTCAGGGCATTCACCGCGGCGCCTTCATCCGGATAGAGATCCACGCGCTGGGTGCCAGCTGTCCCGATCCTGCCCCAGTTACGAACAAGCGCGGCACCACCGAACAGGTCGGGCTGAACTGACAGTCCGTAATACCGCCACTCATTGAAACTGGGTTGAATACGGCGCAACTGGACCGATAGTGGGAACAGTCCAAGCTGTATTGTTTTCTCTGGGGGAACGGCGCTCGTTGATCTTCTGGATGTCATATTGGTCCTGCGCATCGCATGATGCTAACATGATCTATTATCCAAGTACAGATATTCTGAACTTCTTTCAGCCTTTTGCAACTTCGCTTGGAGCATGCATGGATCATTTCCTGCGATCTATGGGTCGGATGGTACGATGCGGATGTCTTCCGATACGTCAGTCATCCAGCATGTTGGTGGTTGCTTCAAGCCACGACCGATCGCAAGATGACGTAGAAGACGCTTTTTCTTGCCATCCAGGCATGACTGCCCTTCGATCACCCAGCAATAGCTCCGCATGTTTCGAACATACGTTGCCCGCAGAATATCGACGAAACACTCGGTAACAATAATGAGATATACGTTACAACGATACGGAATCGTGTAGATTGGGTAGCCTGATCATGATTCCGTGGAGCTAGGTGACCAGATTAAATCACGACGAAAATCGTGAATAATAGCAAAGTATATCGGGTTATGCCGCTCCAGCGCTCCGTAAGAAACATGGCAACCGTGCACTGCGTTGCTTCAGTGTGTTCGTCTTGATCAGTGTGAGGATGACATGAAGTTTGATGAACTTCACTCGCGTTTCGAGCTTATCGATGACGAACCATCTGGACAGCTATGTCTAACGCTGGTTCAAGCAATTTTAGCGCTTAGGTGCAATATTGAATATATCGCTTCTCCGGCGAAAACTTCAATCGCGAGGCGTGAGCAGGCGCAGGCGCTTTATCCTATCCTGATGCTTTGCTACGAAAAAGGCTGTCAATTGAAAAAGGACTATCCGGATTGCCATTATTTGCAACTCCGCGTTGATATCCTTGTAAAAATGATAAGCGAGATGTCAGTCGACGAGTTAGGAAGCGAGGCAGAAGAGACGTTTATTCTCCCCCCGATTAACCCTGCTTTTGAAAATCCCCTGTCTCGAGAAAGGGGGAACAACAAGGAATGATTTTTTAATCGTAGTCGCGTGATCAGGGCGTACGGGACATAGGTATTGTCCGGAGTCCGCCATGCGCAGTTTCTACGTGTTGCCATTTCTCCTGTTCATGCACGTGCCAGCGCGAGGACAGCAATGCTCTGTGTCTATTCCGATTGAGTCCAGGAGCGACACCATAGGGCCGCCCCTGGAACACAATGATAAAGGTAGGACCGATGCAGTTGCCCACCTTGGGATCGCCGGGGCCAACATCGAAAAACTACCCGATCTCCACGGCTTCGAAGCTGGCATTGCCCATACCCGGAACGAACTCCTGGTCTTTTTCGCCCCGGAAAGCCACGCGATCGTGCTTAGCGGCACGCTGATCCCGGTACCCTACGACACCCTACGTTCCCTGGCCGGGTCGCGCGCCCACGATCTCGCACCGGTCGATGGCATCAGGGGAATGTTTGTTCGGGCAGATAACCGTTTTCAGGTCATCTATGCGACCCCGGATGGCAAGGCAGCAGTCGCTGCCCGCATGTGGGGCGCCACCGGACAGGATATCACGAAAGACCAGATCAGGGGCATTCCGGGAGCCGTCCCAGAAATCAGTATCTCTGGCGCTTCATCCGACGCTAACGAACAGTCCGGGCTCCAGGGTCTCTCTGGAGGCCTTATAGGGACACCTTCAGCGCCAGAAGTCATTATGTTCATAGACCCGCAATGTGTCTACTCGATGAAGGCGATGCATATCCTTCAGCCCGCAGTCGATGCCGGGAAAGTTCGCCTGAAAATAGTCCCGCTGTCATTGCTTGATTACGAGGATAATGGCGCTAGTACCGTCAATGCGAGAGCCATGCTGTCGCTTCCGGCAAACGAAATGGCACAAGCGTGGGTCAACGGTCGTCTAAACCCGGAATTGACTGCACCTGAACCGGATAGTGGGGAGAAGCTTGTCCGCAATACGGAGATTGCACGGCAGCTAGGGCTCACAGGGACCCCAACCTTCGTCTGGATGCACCGCAATGGCCGGATCGGCCGGATCGACGGCGTTCCCACCGATGTCGCCACGTTTCTCACCTCGGTCTCGCAATGAAGACACGACAGGTCCAGACCGGCCCGCGACGTTTTTTTGCAAGAACGCGCAAGCTTGCCCGCCTGGTGATTGGCGATCCACGTACATTGGTCGCCTGGTCCGATGTGACGAGAAATGCCGCGCTGATTGAAGCCCTCGGGAAGGCATTACTAAAGCCTAAAGCCGGCATGCAGAACCCGCGGGCGCCAGACGGTACCCCTATTGATATCGCCGCGATTGCTGCCGAATATGGCGTCGAACCCCGCGTTGTCGCGATCTTACTCGATCAGAGACAACATGAGACATACAGGCGGGCGCTCGCTGCCAGTATGCTCGCCGTTGTTCTGGTTCTTGGCTGGACCGGAGAAATGCTCCTTTCCCACTGGAAGGGCAGCCAAATCCTTGCTGCGCTGGAGTTCGCGCCCTTCTGGACATTTCTGACACTCGTGGCGTTTCAGAACGCGTGGCTCAACTGGCAGATCCGCGAACGCCGCCTAGGTTCCGCTCGCCAATTTGTCGCCACCGCCGACAGCCTCATTCCCCGCAGGCCGTAAGCGCAAGTCCGTCTGCATTGCGCTGGTGAATAGACAGGATCGGCGGAGCACTCAGAACGTGCCGGGAGGCGCGTTCTTGTCGCCGCCCTGAGCGCCTGTTGCCCAAGAGGCGTGTTCATAATCCTCGCGCCCCGACATCGCCCGTGGATCATCAGGCCGGACGATCGTACCGGCGCGATCGTACGTGGGGGGTGTCCAGATTACGTGTGTCGATCCGTATGCAGCGTGCGGATCATAACGCGCATGCCTGGTTGGGGGAGCCTTTGGGCCATGCACATGGGCAGCGGATGACACGTTGCCAGCGCTGCATGCCGCAAGCCATGGGGAGAGGACAAGAGGCAGAATGAAATGTTTCACGAATGGTCTCCCGCGTAGAGGCGACCATCCTGACCAAAGATCTTGCGACTAGGGCTGCCGCTTTCTCCATTCATTTTCCATGGAAAGGTAGCCCCAAATCCGTCGTTCCATGTTCTCGGCTTTAGTCTTCAGCACTGTATGCTCATCGCTAAGTCGATGGTATTTGTCGTGGGCTGCCTCAAGATCGCACGCTAGGCGTTCCTCTCGGTCCCCAGCAGCCTTGAGTTGAGCTGCCTGCCGCGCAGTTGCTGCATCTGCAAGAGCGAGGGTGTCTTTCAGGTCTTTGATCTGAGCCTCCAGACCAGAAGCATATTCCCTGGATCTGAGCAGATGCTCCTCAAGTCTGTCAGATTCCGCGTTCTTCTGTCGCAGTAAACTTGTCATCTGCGAAAGCAGGTCAGCGAGTTCATCGGCTTCTGTCGGTCGCGCAGACCGTCGGCCGTAAAGCGCACGTTGTATGGAGTTTCCCAGCGTCTGTTCGTACTGGTGCGATGCACGTCCCAACATGAACGCTGCAGCCCCGCTCAGGCCACCATAGTTCGACATCTCAGTTCCTCCTGACCCTAAAGTCAGACGCTCTTTTTCATTGTTGTATCACTTATTAGAGCCCGAGCACCAGAAGATATGCCACCGTTGCCTTGTCCCGGCCCATTCTGATTATCTGCTTTATTTCCTGCCAGAGACTGCTGAATCGAGAGCAACGTGCCCGCCATACCGACAACGGCGGCGTCCCTGCTGAACTGGTCGATATCAACGCGATCCACGTCACCGAATCCGATCATGGCGGGAACCCGTTGGGGCAGGATCGAGATCATCCTGAATGAAATGAACGCCAAAGTGACATGAATCATGACAAAGAGGCTAACCAGAACAATCATGCCGAGGAAGTTGCTGACAATCCAACCGTTTGACAGCACCAGTCCGGCCGCAATGCCGAAACACATGTGGATCAGCCACGACACTGAATCAAATATAAAATATCCAAGGAAAAGCCCGAACAGCATCAGCACCGGCCGGAAGATGACATTGAACAGAAGGGCATAACCCTGTTTTGCATGACCGTGCAGCCCCTCCCCGTTCATGGTCATATGCGCGAGCATCCACAGAGGCGCTGCAATCACGGACTCACAGACCATGATGAACCATCCAGCCACGGCAAACATCCACATGACAAACGGGATCATCGGGATGACATAGGCGATAGTGAGGCCTGGCATAAGCATGGCGAAACAGCCGCCGATAATCGGCGCGCCAAAAAAGTGCATCAGCGCGTGCCCGGCCCCTGCCGCAACGGCACCTTCTGGATTCCCGCTCAGAAGCGACAGCACGCCGATACCAACGGTCCCGGCCGTAGAAGAAAGAACCGACGCAGTGCCCATCGTGAGAAGGGCAGTCGTGATCATCCAGTTTCCAAGTGACATGAGATTGCCAAACGGATCCGTCCAGTAGCCGTTCGTCCCGGACGGCTCGATAAATCCGGTTACGATCTGCAGGGCATAATCGTTCAGGTGCAGAGCGCGGAACAGCTGGTCGAGCACACCTGCACCGTCTCCACCCGGTATCGCGCCCGTGTACAGGTCCGCATTCCCGCCTGGCGCGGTCACGCCATCCTGCGTCGCAACCATGCTGTCGATGTTCTCCATAAAGGTGTCCGCAGACTGCACCAGGGGCGCAATGTCCGAGGCAAGATAGTTTCCGAGACCGGAATAGGATGGCGTAGTGATGGTTGGCGTTGCGGTCATGAGAGACAGGGTCTGGCCATTGAGGCGCGCGAATTCGAGATAGTAGGCTCCTGCGCCAGTCCACCCGAGATTATCCATCTGGTTGCTGGTGTTGACCGCATCTCCGTTCGTCGAAATCCCCCATTGGTGGAGCGCTAGCGTCTGATTGTTGACCGTGTCCTGAAGCTTCGAGCGCAGTTGTGCCGCCTGCGTCGTGAGACGCGACGCATAATCGTTGGTGGCATTGACGATGATGGTCATGAGTGGGGCCAGGGACGCTGTCGTTTTCGTCTGCCAGTAATTCTGCGCGACCTGCGCAACCTGGCTGCGAATGTCGCCAAGGATCACGGAATCAAGAACCTGTTTTTGCATACCCGCCTGGTCGACCTGGAAACCAGCCAGATTCACTGCGTCAGTATTGGGCGCCTGCAGACTTACGGCCCCGCAAACTGGTGTCCCGTCTCCTGCGCCGGCTGCCATATTGTAAGAATAGTTGATGATTCCCATCTTCCCGCCGGTCACGGACAGGACGGTCTGCCCGGTCGGGGCCGCAATCAGGTTCGTGTTATTCGCAGCAATGTTAATAATGGCCCGGCAGAACTCATTTTTCACAAGACCGGTCACAATCCCTTTTGTGCCGGGGATAAGGGGCTGTGCGATGACCTTGCCGTCTGGTCCGATTGCTTGCTTCGCCTTGTCATAGACGACCTTCGCCATACCGATGCCCCAAAGCGAGCCCTGCACGACAACGGCCTGCGCCGCATTGAAGCCGGTTGTCGGAAGCGGCCACATCAGGATGGCCGCAATCCCGATCCGCACGATCGACATGCTGGTCTGGTTGTTACCAAGGAGTTGCGCTGTTTCTGCACCCCGGTGGATGTTCATGAAGTAGATATAGCTTACGACCGCCATCGCAAATGCCATGACGAACCCGGAGAACCACCCGATCATGGTTCCTATGACGGTCGCCTCATTGCCGATGCTGGGCGCGCCCGTATCCTGGCCGAAAACCGGGAATACGGACCGGATGACCTGCGCCGCCCAGTCACTGCCCGGATCAAGCAGGTCCCATGTCACGTTATAGCCCGTGCTGCTGGCTGCATCTCCCGAACCGGTCGCAACAACCGTCTGCGCTGCCGCGGACACGGTAAGAGCCGACAGAAACAGAAGCGGCAGGATGGCAAATACAGGGCGACGAAAGGGCGTCATGGTTTGTCCTCCAGCAGCACAGTCACGGCGCAGGACTGGCGGTGGGACCGGGATTCATCCGCGTCATGAAATCCGTGACTGCAGTCACAGCCTTGTGCATCATCTCGCGGACCTTCTCGCTCATGTCTTCCAGCGCACTGGCCCCCTCTTTTTTTCCGGGCACTTCGGCAGCAGTCCTGCCGATCTCGGCATCGATCTGGGTGAAGCGCTGCGTCACACTGCCGGGCATTCCCATGCGCTGGCCTGTTGCCTCGGCGGCTTCCCTTCCCTTTCCGTAGGCTTCGAGCTTGCTGGTGACATTCTCCAGTTGCGCCGCAAATGCCTGGTTATTCTGTTTCTCCGTCACAAACTGGCTATGCAGATCCGCATACCGGCCACCGGCCTTCATCTCCGACAACACACCGGCAACACCGTCAGGGTCGCCCTTTCCTGCATCTGAAATCGCCGCCATGATGGAGGAAGCTGGCCGCTCCCTGAGGTCACGCAGGGCCTCCACCGCCTGCTTTCCCAGACGTTCGGTCGCCTCCAGGCTCTTTTCGTCACGCGCGTTGTGCAGCCGGGTGCTGAAATCGGCGGCCTTTTCCATCCACGATGATGCCGGGCTCGCAGGCTGGCTATCAATGCGCGAGGCAATCGCTTCTGCTAGGCGGGCAAAGCCGCCACCGCGAATAACCTTGACGTCCTCCTGATCCCTGGCCGCCCCGTTCGTTTCCCGTGTGTTCGCTGCCGCCTTTTCCTTTGTGCCGTTGCCATCCATCGTCGATCGGCTTTCCGGCGCGTCTTTTGCGGGACCTGTCTGTTTCTCTCGAAAGTCCTTCTGAGGATCCGTCGTATGGGTCTGTCCGGGTTGACTGCTGGCCGACTGCTCCGGTCCAGGCGGAGCGCCCTCCCCCGGCGACGCCATTCCACGGGTTTTGTCCGGCTGACCTTTCTCATCGTGCGCAGACCCGGCAGCATGGTCATGCCCTGGCGCTGGCTGATGCCCTGGTTCGGGAAAGACGGTCGCCCTCAGGTTCTCGATGGTGTGCGCGATGTCCGGGTGGTCCGGATCCTGACGTCCTTCAACCAGTTCGCTGGCAAGTGTCCGGATCGCGTTTACTTCTGGCTGCTGAAGGCGATGCGTTTCACGCATCATCGCAGCGACCACAGGTTCGTTCAGACCTGGGTAATGCGCCGCGCGCTCTGTCATCTCGGTGCGGAGAGGATGCTCCTTTTCAAGCGTCGGTCCCAAAAGGCGCTCTACATCCTGCACGGCGTATGCGACGCGCGTACGGAAGCCGGGATCATTATGGACGTCAGGCTCGCGGGATTCCTGCCGCAGCCGATCATATGCGGCGGCCTGCCCGGGTGCCTGCTTCCTGTATTCGGACTGCACGCGATCAAGGGTTTTCAGCACATCCTCGATATCGCCGGTTTTCTGCTGGGCCTCAGACATGGCAAACCTCTAGGGATTGATCGTGGGGGAAGGCATCGGTGTCAGGCCGTCCCTGAAGGCGACCTCTTCTTCCTGCGCGACCCGGGCAGCTCCCATGGTCGCGAGGTAGAGCCCGAGACGGTAGTTCTGCAGCGCAAGGTAATTGGACTGCGCCATCTCGGTGGCAACCTCGCGCATGACCGACGCGGGAGGCATTGCCTGGAGCGAGGCGTTCCAGCTTACGCTGGAGACCCTGCGATTGACTTCCAGCGCCATAGCCTGCAGCCACGACGCCTTGTCGAGCGGCGTGAGCCCCTCGGCCGTCATTTCAGCCTTCTGGTCCCGCGTGAGCGCGACAGACGGAACACCAAGAGATGTGACGTAGCCCGTGACCCAGCGGGCAAGAGACATACGACTGTTGTACGACCGGCGCCGGGTTGCGGCTTCACGTCCCCGAAGGCTGGACAGCTGCTCGCCACGCAGGGCCGCCGGCGCTACCGGCTGGATGAGCGTGGTCGCATAATCATTGGCTGCATCCACTGCGCCATCCGCGGACAGGGTATCGGCGCCGAACAGGCTGGCGGCACGCTGGTCGGCGTTCGGCAGCCGGGACACGGAAGAGCAGAGCCCCTGCGCCACGTCGTCGGATGAACAGTAGCGCTTGAGGTGCAGGGACATGTTCGCATCCGTGCCCTGTGACTTGCCGTAATAGGAGGGAGTCCCCTGACCTGCCTCACCACGGGGATCGCTCACGGTCGCAATGGCATACACCGCGGATCGAGCCGCCTTGGACGCGGCCACGGTGGACTGCTGGGCATCAAGGCCCGCGCAGAATTCCGGATTCATCATATGCTCGTCCCGGATTCCGGTTTCCTGCTGACGCCGTAGAAATCCGGCCATCGCCGCGTCCTGGGCATCCATGAGTTGCGACTGGGCACCGACCTGGGCTTTCGCGTAATTGGCAACTTGCGTGAAACCCTTCGTCAGGAGAGACGCAACGGAATTCGGGTTTGCAAGGCTACTGAGATTTGAATCGATGCTGTCCGTCAGGTTTTTCGTCATCGTATTGAGGGCGTTGCCCGTGAACGCCTGGAGAAGCTTGATCGCTGCAACGACCGCAGCATCACTGAAAAGCGCGTATGCCGGACGCGGCGTGACTGCCAGCACGCAGACGCACGAAGCGGCACCAATGGCAACCATCTGCAGCCTGCGCATCAGAACACTCCGTCCACGAGATTGCTCAGGCTGTATCCGGTCGGAAGCTGGGGAGAGCCGTTGATATACAGGTCAGTCGTACCGCTCGACGTCCCCGCAATGGCGGTCGCAATTGGCGGACCACCACCACCGAAGCTCAGGCTCGGGCACATGAGTCCGCTACTCGAGCCAAAACCGAGCCCCAGGTTAACGCCTGACAGACTGAGTCCACATTGGGTCGACCCCATGGCGTTACCCCATGCCGCCTGTGCGGCCTGACAGACCTGGCCGCCTATCTGGCCCTCGACGGCCTGCAGGAGGGCTGCGGGGTCAAGGCCGTTCGTGATGAGATTCAGTCCGGTGCCGTTGAAAAAATTGCTCAGGCAGGACAGGCCGTTGACGCTATCCGGCTGCTTTTCATAGGCGTCGTTGGCCTGGACGCGTTCGTTTACGGCTGTTGCCGCCGCCTGGGTCAGGGCGGCGCAGCCGACGCTTCCCGTAGATGTCGTGGCACCAGAGGCGCCTGATGACGTGGTCTGCGCATGCCCCTGTATCGATACAAGAGCGGCAGCCACTGACAACAGGACACGGAAGCGCAGACGGATCATGCGGCCTCCTGACGTGTAGCCGGACGCGTCACAGCCTCCAGCAGGGCAATCCTTTGCGGAGCAAGAAGGCGATGAAGCGCCTGGCGCCTGCTTTCCGAGATCACGCCACGTCCAAAAGGGCTGTCCGGCGACAACAGGTCCCTGCGGCCGCGCAGATAGGGGATCAGCGCGTCAAGGGAGCTGACCAGATCAGGCCATTCATGCGGCGCAACACCAGCGAGGATGGCGTACCAGGCCGTCCTCGCTGTCATATCATTGTCCAACATCGCAATGACGTCCTTTCCGCCCCTGATGCGCCAGATCTCGCCGAGCGCATCCAGCGCAAGGGCGACATTGGGCATCGGGGAAGGAGGTCCGGATTTCCGGACGGATGAGGGCTTGTTCATGGAACCTTCCTCGGGTGGTTACGACGAAGGTGTCGGGCCATCATGCGACCGGTCAGCGAATTCGATGTCGGACCGCGACTTTATTATGGCCGACATCAATGACGTCGCCCGCCTGGGCTACCGTGGTCGCCAGAACCTTGTTCCATTCCCGGCCGCCCTGCCAGTCAACAGGAACGCTGGTGTCCACGTCCGCCGCGAACACGACGCGCACCCCATGCGGAACGATCTGGCGTACGGCGAAGCCAAGTGGAACCTGCTTTCCGTATCCACTGGCGATATGGAAATATCGACGGGCTGGAACATTGCCGGATGTTCGAGGATCCGTACCAGTACCCGGCAATACGCCCGGCCCTTCCTGACCAGCATCTCCCGGTGAGGGTAAGGTCTCCCCGCCGGTCGTCCCCGTTGAGGGCAACGTCAATGCCGGCCGGGGCGGAGTGTCCGGAGAGGTTGTCTGGACCAGATGAAACGCGGCAGGTGTGGCAGATATGGGGCCAGAGGCCAGCGCCATAACCACGGCAGGCATAACAGGCATATGAGTGTCTCCATCAAGCTCTCCTGACCAGAGCAGCGGCCTTTGCGACCTCAGACACCTTTTTTACGGGCTCCAACTCGACTATCATGACGTTCCGTCACGGCTGATCCGCTGTCAGGACGCGGCCAGTCGATATCTTCTGGATGTTGGAAGTTTCTTTTGCTGAGGAAAATGCCTGCCGTGAGAGTAAACGAAAATGTCCCATGACAATGGCAAGATGCAAGCCGAGGCTTTATTTGCATCCGGCCAATTATATAAAGACATCGGGGAAATCATTTATGACAGGCGGACGGCGCTTGACTGGACGCAGGTGCACCTCGCCAAACTGGCACGGTTGAATGTATCGGTCATACGGAGCATCGAAGCAGGTCGTCCGGTTTCCCTGGAAACATTATCGGCGCTGCTACGGGTATTTGAAATAGATCCGCGCGATATTCTTCCGCAAGGTGCACCAGAAGGTACATGGTTTGCCCATCTGGATCTGGCGGCATCCGCCACGCAGCTGAAAAAAACCATGAAGCAGTGTTCGGACTACAATCTGGCAATCCAGAAATTACGCGACATTATTGGCAATATTTCAAAGACGTTTAACCTGCCGGAAATACCGGCCAGATTGCCGATCGATCATTATTCACACAGTGTCGCCTTCACCTCGGGGGAACGGCAGGACCTCCTCGAGATATTTGGGCGCAGGATTCAGATCTTCAGGACGCTTCAGGGGGCAACAGCGAGCCAGATCGCCCATAAATCACACGTTTCCCTGACCAGCCTGAGCCTGATCGAAGCAGGACTCAGAAATCCAAGCCTTGAAACGGTTTATCGCATTGCCGAAGGACTGTCTGTCTCCGTTTATTACCTGATCCCGGGAATACATGACGACGCAGACCTTTTGCGTTCCCTGGACATGACCGCGTGGGCAATGTCCGCGCAATCACAACTCGAAGCCCTCGCTGATCTCGAGTCCATTATTGGTCACCTCGACGATATCGCAAACCACTGACCGGGTGCATGAAGGTATGGAGGCTGCCAGGAAAGGGGTCTCCTTTCTTATGGCAGGCACTATGCCTTGGACTGTCCATTCCAGGTGATGTGCCCCGGCTGATCACCAACGCGGACCGGAAACCGCGTCCGGAGTCATATTAGCGCGTTCTGCGCTATTTATTTCTTGACGGTTATATAACGCTTAAGAGATATTATTCCCAAAACACGCAGCCTATCCCGAAAACGCGATGACGAGGGCATACCGCCATGAAGTCAGCATCGTTCGGCCAGGTTATAAAACACGGTCTGTTTACATGGCTTCAGACCTATCCCACGCCAGAAATGACGCGCGCCCTCTATGCCAGGCTGTGCGACGAGGTCCTTGTAGCGACAATGCTTACCCTGACAGTGCAGGAGGTAAAGGAGTCAGTCGCGCAATGGGCCGACCGACCCCAGAATGTTTTTTATGAAGCGCCTGCACGCAGGGGAGCATGGACAAGGACCCAGTTGCTCATCCTTGGCCAACGCTGGCTCTGTGGTGATAAAACCGCCGACATAGCCGAGATGCTTGGCCGCTCGGCCGGGAGCGTGCGTGCAAAAAGAAAGCAGCTTGGCCTGCCACCGCGCATCAGGCTCTCAAAAATACAGGCGGAGACCATACTTGCCGAAAAGCGGAGCGCCATTCCCGCAGATCCCGAAGCTGTCCTGACATGGGAACAGGCCTCCCTGCTTCCTCATGAAGCCCGGCGGGGACGGACATGGCTTGTCAGGAACAGCCTCAACAAGCTGACCCTCACAGGACATAAGGGAGGAGACAAGGTACGGTGGCACGAGGCCGCCAACATTGAAATCGCATACCGCCATTTTGCATTTCAGAACCCGCGTGAAATTGCGCGGGACTTCCTTATTTCGGAAAGCGCGCTGAAATCCCAAAGCTGCTGGGAACAGCTTCCGCCACGACGCGGCGCCAAAGTGCCCTGGTTCATTCACGCGAGGGCCGAATATTATATCGGCGAACACCACTACATCCGGCGGGAATGCCTCTGCAAGAGCGGATGCTTTTTCTGGACCACCCGCAAGGGTGGTGACCGGGTCAGCAGACGATACCGCCGCAGCATTGCCGCCACGCATGGCATTGCCGCCTGAGTAGTAGCGGGAACCGTCAAAGAAAAAACGTGCCGGTCGCAAGATAGACTTCCAGCCTGCTCTCATCACCGTCGGGAAATGAGAGTAGAGTGATGACCACCTTTTTTCATGCCCCCGTAAGGGAGGCGCGCCATGCGGCTGTTTAATTCCGCAGTAACCAGGCGGCTTACCGACCCCGACTTTCAGGGGATTGTTGTAGACAGATCACTGCTGCTCAACATCGCACTGGCGGGCGTGGTCATCGTGTTCGCGGCGCACGACGCCTATATCCGTGCACACCCGCCCACACCCCTCTATTTCTACG
The DNA here is from genome assembly GCF_002906255.1 of Novacetimonas maltaceti. Taxonomy (GTDB): domain Bacteria; phylum Pseudomonadota; class Alphaproteobacteria; order Acetobacterales; family Acetobacteraceae; genus Novacetimonas; species Novacetimonas maltaceti. The sequence continues at coordinate 23,838 of NZ_POTC01000017.1, forward strand.
TTGACGGCCAGAATGCTCCCCGACCGGCCGTGGCCCTCACCAGTCCGGTACTTGGCCAGGATCAGCTTCTCGGCTGGGCCGTCAAATGGGCGATCGCACCCTACAACATCAACTATCGTGATTTTCCAACCCAGATGAACACCGCGGGCGCTCACTACACGCTCAACGGATGGAACACCTTTGCAAAGTCTTTCATTACGCAGGGGAATCTGGCGAAACTCAGGGATGCAAAACTGCTCTGTTATGCGCAGCCGACACGGGCCGCGACCGTACGCGCCGAGACAGTCGTGCAGGGACACGCGCGCTACGTAATACAGTTTCCTTTCATCCAGACCTGCGAAAACGTGAACCAGCAGAACACGCAAATGCTGATGGCAACCGTGACGATTGATCGCGTGGAGGACCTGGATCACCCGGATGGACTGGCCATCGAACAGCTTGTCGTCTCGTCGGGGAGGGAGTGACAACCGTGCGAATTCTTTCTCTCTTTCCGCTGACCCTGTCCATCCTGCCACTTGCGGCACTCGCACAGCAGCCATCACAGCCCGGGCCTGCGGCAACGACACCTGCAGACGATCAGGATCAGGCAGCCGAAGGTGAGGCCGAGCATGAGGCCATTCCTTTCACCCCCGAAGAAATCCTTCGGCTGGGGGAACGCCTGAAGGACGTGCGTCGTGCCACGGAGCAGGTCGGTACGGAATTCGCGACCCCTAATGCGCGCCCTGCGATCCGTGTCTCCTTTGCGCCTGGTCAGCAGACAAGCCTGATCTTTACGACAAAAGGCTATCCGACCGCATTGTCCTTCGTGGACAGCACGGGACAGCCCTGGCCGATCGCATGGAATACGTCTGGCAATTCCGCCAACCCGGACGGCAGCACGAACTGTGCTTCCGGCAAAAGCGGCGCGTCGGCCGGGAATCCTGCGGTTGAGACAACGGGTTTCTATACCTGCGTCCCGTTCAAGGGCTCCAATACCATCAATATCGAACCGATGTCGCTCCAGCCCAGAGGTGGACTGCTCGTAACGCTTCAGAACGCGCCAAAGCCGGTCTCCTTCCTGCTGATCGCGGGACGTGGATCCTACGATGACAACCTGACCGTTCGCATGTCCGAGGGAGGGCCCAATGCCCGGGAGCCGGTCGACAGCCGCCCCGGAGTGCCCGCGACAGGCGAGCCCTACATGAACGCCATGCTAAGCGGCATTCCACCAGCGTCAGCCGTTCCGCTGGCCGTCGAGGGTATTTCACCCGATGACGTACGCGCCTGGCGGATTGGAAACGAGGTCTATCTTCGCACGCGCCTTCATCTCATGACGCCCTCCTCGGACAGCATGGAGCAGGGTGAAGGGGGATACACGCTCTATGCCTTCCATGAGTCCCCCGTTGTCCTTCTCTCCGATGCGGGACGGACGGTCTCGGCCCATATCAGGGACGCACAGTGATGAAACCCAGGTTCAACCAGCTGCTCAGTGATGCGTCGCGGGGCGGAAACCGGCGTCTGCTCGCAATCCTTGGGAGTATAGGCACCGTTCTTGGTGTCACGCTGCTCATCTCCACCATCCACCGTAAGGAGCTTCCACGCTCGGACCCCGGCAGGCCGCCCGCCGCCAACCCCCTGCCCGGCGGCCTGAATTCCAATCCGCGCCAGCAGGAACTCCGCGAAGATCAGATCCGCGACGAGGCAGGTCGGGCACAGACTGCGGGACAGTCGTATTCACCCGATATTGCACCGGGCACGCCCGCCCATCCCGACGACAAGCTTCCCCCGCCCCCAGTCGCCCAGGAGGTCGGGGCGGACGTCAACCCGGCGCTGGCCAAGGCCGCCGCAGCGCCAGCCCCGCACGCGCCTGAGGTCGTGCCAAGCGTTCCCGTCGTACCAGTGCAGACGGATGCAGCCTTCCGTGCAGCCATGCCACGTGACCCACAGCTCCAGAAAGACGCCATCACCGCATACAGACATGCGATCATGGATCTCGCGGGCCGTCTTGATGGACGCTTTCCTGTCACAAATGTCCTGTATGAAAAGACGGAAATCGGAAGGGAACAGACAAAAAAACCGGTGGTCTCCCCTTCAATAACTTCGGCCGCGACAGCAAATTCCCAGACGGCCCTCTCCCGCGTCCTTGTTCCTGCCGGGCGGGGGATTTACGCCCATACGGTTTCAGCAACCAACAGCGATCTCGGGGGAGAAATCATCCTGGAAGCTGATTCAGGTCCACTCGCTGGCGACAGGATGAAAGCATCCGTCAGAAGGGCCGGGGGACATCTGAACAGGCTGGTTGTCCGCGTTGATCAGGTCTTCCATAAGAATGATCCGACCCCGATCCAGGTCGAAGGTATGGTGGTTGCGCCGGACACCATGGAAGCTGCGGTGGCCTCAAGCGTTGACCAGCTATACGTCGAGCGCTTTGTTCTTCCCGCCGCAGCCGCCTTTGTCCAAGGGCTCGGGCAGGCGATCGAGATGACGTCGAACACGACCGGTTCGATCGGAGCCCTCGGCAACGTCAACTACGTCCAGTCACTGAATTTCCCGCAACAACTGGGCGTGGCGGCCGGTGCAGCGGCCTCGCAGGTCAACAGCGCGCTCATGCAGCAGATGCCGACCCAGCCGCGCGTAAATCTTGCCGCTCAGGTCAGTGTTGGCGTGATCTTCATGTCGGACGTCGTCATGAAGAAGTAAGTTTTCGGGCACCGGTCGCATGATATCGGCGAATTCTGCACTCTCTACCAGAAGGCAGCATTCACCATGACCTCAGCCGCAACCGCAACGACGTCCCGGGATCCGTTCAGCGCGGATCGCGGCATTGAACCTGTTCCGTTTCGCAAGCTGGGCACGACGCCCGAGCCTGACCCTTCGCCTGAACCGGACACAATTGCCGAGCCTCTCTCTCCTCACCCGCAACCTGTGACAGCAGCACCTGACAGAAACCGACCCGTTCCACATGCAATAGCCCTTTTCAGGGCGCTTCCGCGTCGCAGGCAGGTCATGATCGCGGGTACTGCCGTCGGCAGTCTGCTCTCCCTCTTCCTCGTGATGGGCATAACAAAGAGGCAGGCGTCTCCCGTGGCCCAGGAAGTCGGAATGATTTCCGCCCCGCTGCCATCAGGCCCCAAAGCGTCTCCCGCGCCGGGACACTCACCTACATCATCGCCATCACCGCCGGCACCTCAGGTCTCGGCTACAGATGAGGATCTCAAGGCACTTCTTGCGATGAAAAAGCCGCCCCATCCCGCCAGCCCAATACCGGCTACCCCGTCGGCCGAGAACACGCCCGCGCAGAAACACGACACTGGCATCGAAAAGGCTGTTCCGACGGACGATGCGGTCCAGAAAGCAAGCCGCCTGCAAGCGGCTCCCATGACATCTGACGACCAGTTGCAGGTGCTGCAGCTTGTAACGGAAGAAGCAGCATTGGTGCAGCGGACCCGCAGCGACATCGCAGCACTCCGGCAGGATATTGACCGGCTGCGTATCGCCGATACGGCAAAGGCTTCGGATCTCAACCGCCGGATGTCGCTCCTCGAAGCGAAACGGGCCGTGGCCGACGCCGAAGCTCCCCCGTCAGATGGACCGGCCGCCACACGCGCCGCAGCCGACAAGGCACGGGCAGCCCTGGAAGCCGCGGTGGCCGAGCCGCAGCCAGCACCAACCCCGCCGCAATCTCCAGCCTCCCGGCCAGCGAAAATGCGCCCGACGCCTCCTGCTCCGCCCCCGACATGGACCCCCCACTACCGGATACTTGCCGCATCTCCCCAACTTGCCATGGTGCAGGACGACGCGGCGCCGGCCGGGCAACCGCCACAGTCCGAAATCGAAATCGGCACCGATCTCCGCGGATATGGGCGTGTGCGCGCCATCTCTCAACGCGGCACGATGTGGGTGATCCAGGCTGAACGCGGCATCATCCAGTAAAGCAAGGACACATCGACGTGCAAGGTCTGGTCAACCTCGTCAACGATCTCGCTCTCGCCATGGCCTGGCTGCTGCCAATGGCCTGCTATATTGCAGCGTGGATTGCCTTCCTGACCGGGGCATGGGGATTATGGCAGCAGCGCCAGCCCCAGAACCCGTTCGTCGGCCGTCCCTGGGTGCCCTGGATCGGGATTGTCCTTTCCGGCGTCTTTGCCACCTTTGACAGGATACTCACCAAGTCCACCACCTCTACCGGTCTCGATACGCAGGTTTCGCTGGGAGCTTCTGTCACCGGCTACACGGAAGCAACGACGGGAAGCGTCATTTCCGGGACAGGCCCAGAGGATGCCATCCTGTCAATCGTCAGTGATTTCGCCCTGTTCTTCGAAATGTTCGGCGCCTGGGCGGCGTTCATGGCGGTCGTTGCGTGGAACGCGTCGGCGACCGGAAAAACAAACCGCTCAAAACTCAGTTGCCTCATCCAGTTCGTTTTCGGCGTGATCCTCCTCAATCCCGTCAAGGAAGCAACCTGGATCCTGAGCCACTGGACAATGTCCGGCTAAAATTATGACCCAACCCGTAGCGCTGAGATTGGCCAAGGTTCGATACTTTCTTCCTGCGCCTTTTTTTGATAACCGATAAACATGATAAAATTGGGAAATAATAACCCGAAAAAGCGGGGCGCGCGCCATCTGGAGAGATGGCCACATGTGGCCGTGCGCCAGGGCATTAACCGTGCTGGAGCAATCCGCCGGCTGATCGCAAGGGAACTTGAAGCCGCCGAACGCGATGGCTGGGATGGGTAATCTTGTTCATAACGAACGGACCAAGCTGCGGGCAAACCTGCTGAATACCGCTGCGGGATCTTGCCTTTCGCTAGGTGTTCTATCTCCTTTGGCTGCGTCATTTTTTAATCTGACAGCCAACCGCGTTCCTACTCATATCGTTATCTTGGGAGTCGCTTTCTGGCTGGGAATGGCGTATTTTCTCCATCAGCGGGCACAAGCCGTTTTAGGAGGGCTTCGAGAATGACCTTTATGCAGTTCTTCGCCTTTATTGGCATGCCAATCATCATTGGCGTTCTTGGTTATGGTATTTCTAAAATGCCTATCAAGGATAATTGAGAGTTTATCGTCAGTTCCAATCAATGGTTGATCGTATGATACTTGTTTATAATTAGTATAACAGACCCATAAAATTTGAGGTCCATGCAGAAATAAGGGTGTATTCACGTTAATACCTAAACTATTCTCGATCACTTTCGCTTACTGTTCATATTTTATAGAAATTAAACAAGAAATATTTCATTATTACTAAATATTCGAGCGATTCTGGATAAAGATATATGCCCCGGATTTTTATGCTATCGGGCATACGAGGTTGATGGTGACCTGTCGAAATGGCTAAAAGTTGCGGGATGCCCGTAGTTTTCACTTTACAGCAAATACGGTAATCCCGTATTATCGTCTCATGGATAACAGGTTTGACCCCGCAAAAGACCTCGCCAACCAAAAAAAGCACAAACTGTCTCTGGCCTTTGGCGACCGTATTTTCGAGGACGATAATCACCTGATCTTGCCCACCATCCGCATTGAGGATGAGGAGGATCGCTACAAAGTGGTTGGCGTCGTGGGCGAGAAGCTGTTCACCGGTGTGTTTGTCTGGCGGGACGATCTGCCCCGCTTTATTTCCGTGAGAAGGAGCAACAAAGGTGAAGAGAGAGCATATCATTCTGCCTGCTGATCCGGCGGATTCCGAAGACCGCGCGGTATCCATCGAAGGCATGGAGCGTGGGCAAAGGGCGCGGTTGATCCGTAAAACCCGTAACGATCTCGGTCTGTCTCAGGTCGAATTTGCCAGCCGTTTCCGCGTTCCTGTCGGTACATTACGGGACTGGGAGCAGGCACGGGCGATGGCCCCCGACTTCGCTGTAGCCTACGTTCGGGTCATCGGACGGCACCCCGATCTGGTAGCTCAGGCGGTGGCCTGAGCTGCCTTCCCAACCAGCCGGGGATTCAGCCCATCAACCCCAAACGCCGGATAGCCATTTTTATACCGAAGTCATAGTGTAATGTTCGACAAGGTAGATTTTTTCGGAAAAAACATTCGCAGTCGCATGTTACTGGCCGAAGACTCCTCTGAGGGACATGCCTCCCTCTTTAACGGAGCCCTTGACCATGAACCTCTCTCGCACAAGCATCCCCGACGCGGCGCGATTGACGCGTCTTGTGACCAAACGGGTCGGATACAGCCAGCGTGCCGTCACGGCACTTGGCACATTGGCCGTCCCGATCCTCATTGCCAGCCATGCGCTGGCCCAATCCGCAACCGGCAGCGCAAACGGTATCGGGGCCCAGATGCAGGCCACCGCCCAGGAGGGGCTGACAGCGGGCGGCTTTGTCGCTGCAGCATGCATGTATGTCGCTGCCTTCATCTGCTTCATCGGCGGCGTATGGGCGGCCTGGCAGAGCCGCAACGAACAGAACCGTTCGCCCGGAAAGGTCGGTATGGCAATCGCCGGCATCGTGCTGTGCGGTCTTTTCGCAACGGGTCCGCAGTGGATCAACAAGGCTGCCAACACCGCGTCCGGTGGCTCGGCAACCGTTGGTACGCAGGCTCAGGCCTATCAGTTCACGAGCGGCGGCTAGGAACCCGATCGCAATGGCCCGTCTCACCCAGTCTTTCCGGCTGCTGCCGCGCCCATGGGATCCGTCAGCGCCAGGCGCCAGGAAGATGGGTGAGCCGGGCCTTTTCACATGTGCCTGCTGCGGCCTGATAACGCCTGGTCGCAGGTTTCCATGGCATGGTGACGGACCCGGGCCTGTCTGCGCCTTATGCAACATCCTGCAGGATCCGACCCGTCCGGCCATTGAACGCGAAGCCGTCCTGATATGGTGGCCGAAACTGCCGCAGACCCGCATCATGACCCTGACCCGCTGCGCGCATCAGGCCCTCATGCAGACGCTCGGCAATGGGCCAAACGGACAGGATTCCGTCTGGTATCGTGCAATGGACGCGATCGCGTCAGGGTCGGATACCGCGATGATGCCTGCGCAATGCAAAAGCGCTCTCGCTGTGCTCCGCGCTCTGCATGCGCGAACGACCGAAGCCCGGCGGCGGCTGGAGACAACCTCTCCCCGACTGCTGGCGACTGCCCTGCTGATGGCGAACCGGGCGGACCCGCAGATCAATGAAAGCGCGACCACCCTGATGGACGGCATCCGGCTCTTCCCCCTGGGCCGTCTCTACAACGGCCCCACCGACATCTACCCGGCGCTCGTCAGGGAATGGCTTGATGCCGATCCCCAACCGGTCATGACATGACAGGATCACATCAATGGGCGGTATTCTTTCCAGTCTGCTGGCCGGCATCAGCCTCGGGCTGCGCCAGCCCCTTGCCTCATTCTGCGATGTGGAAAGTACGCACGGGGACCATCTCATCACCAAACGCGGTGAATATGTCTCCGTACTGCGCATCAATGGCCTGCGTCGCATGTGCACGCGGCAGGAAGTGGAAGCACTCGCCGAGCAGCAGCGTATAGAATTGCAGGGTCTCCTTGAAGAACGTGGCCATGCCATCGTGGGATGGTATATTTCCGATCCCGAGCGCTCAGGTATCGAGATTGACCGCCTGAGCCTCAATGGTTGCCGGTCCATAGCCCGACAGATCGGAGCGGACCTTTCGGACGTCATCGAAGAGAGGCGCCGGCGCTGGCCAAACGTCATGCGCTGGGAGGCCACCTGTTACGTCCTGTGGACCCGGCCCAGCGTGCTGACACGTGAGGACCGCAAACAGGTGGCAGAGGAGCGCCGGACCCTTGCCTCCCAATTTCCCCGCGTGGGCAATACCCAACGTTTTGCCCTGCGCTCCGATATCATGGCTGCCCGCCATGAATCGTTCATTTCACGCGTCCAGGCCGCCTTGCAGGGGTTCGACATTTCCTGCGAATTCCTCGGTCCACATCAGGCATTGCAGGTCGCGCGCGAAGCGACCTATCGTGAAACGGCGGGCTCCGCCTGGAAACCGACCCTACTGGGTGACCGGGTCATGCCACGGCTTCCGGATGATCTGGATGATCCGCAGCCACACCCGCAGGGCCTGCTCTGGCCGGCGATCCGGGACCAGATCTTCAATGCCGACGCCGAAACGAAAGGCGGGCAGCTCGTGACCGTGGGGGATTATACATACGCCCCGGTCGACATGACAATTGGCCCAGAGGATCCGCGCCCGTTTTCCGAACTCTCCAGCGTGCTCGGCCGCAAGAGACTGCCATGGCGCAGCGCCATGATCCTGGAGGGCGGTGGCCGCGCCGCCTTCGGCTTCAAGGAAGCCGGAGCCGGGTTTCTGGCGATGTTCCCCGGAAATAGCGACATTCGACGGGCGTTTGCTGCACTCAAGCTGGAGCGCCAGAAAAACAACCATAATTCCGTGCGGATGCGCATGACCGCCACAACCTGGGCTCCGGTTGGAGCAGAGGCGAAGCTGCGACGGCAGGCGTCGGACCTCTCCCAGGCGATTGATGCGTGGGGCAACAGCAAGACAACTCGGATTTCGGGCGATCCGCTGGAAGCGGCCATGGGTTCTGTCCCTGCCCTGGCGCTCGGTTCGACTGCGACCTCATCGCTCGCCCTTGTCGGTGACGCGTTCTCCATGATGCCGTGGGCACGCAGTGCATCACCGTGGCAGAGAGGATCCATCCTCTTCCGCAAGCCCGATGGTTCAATCTGGCCCTACGATCCGACCGGGGGCGGGCTACGCCCATCCGTCGTAGACATTATCGTAGCCCCGCCTGGCGGCGGAAAATCCGTTCTGGCCAATACCATTCTGCTGGGCTTGATCCTCAGCAGCGCCGCGATCAGCAGCCACGGCACGAAGCTCCCCTATATCGGCAAGCTCGATATCGGGCCGTCCTCGCGCGGACTGATCGAGATGCTGCGCAACGCGCTTGGCCTCGAACGCCAGCACGAGGCGGTTTACGTCAAAATGCAGGCAATCCCGGGCTTCGAGGTCAATGTCTTCGATACCCAGGTTGGGCTGGAATATCCCCTGCCACTCGAGCGCGTCTTCCTGCAGAATTTCATCTCGCTTCTTGCCACGCCGCTGGATGGCAGGCCGTGGGAAGGCATGGACCATCTGGTAGAGGACGTGATCGATGAAGCCTACCGCCTCTGTACCGGGGTGCAGGGGGGCACGCCCAAAATCTACACCCCAGGGATCGAGCCCGACGTCGATGCCGCAATAACATCGCTGGGCATCAGCCTGCCCCACCATGCGGGAGAGGACGATCCGACATGGTGGCGGGATGTCGTCGATGCCCTTGTCAATTTCAGGGAATACCGCCTTGCAGGTTTTGCCCAGCGCCATGCCGTACCGGTCCTGCAGGATCTGCTGATTGCGGCCCGCAGCCCGGAAATCGAAAAACGCTATTCCAAGATCACCTTGGAAACCGGTGAAAGCCTGATCGACACGTTTGATCGCTACATCATGAACGTGATCAAGAATTTTCCCATGCTGGCGTCCCCGACAAGGCTGGATATGGGGGACGCGCGCGTGATCGTCCTCGATCTTGCCGAGGTTGCACCATCCGGCTCTCCCGCGGCCAACCGCCAGACAGCGCTCATGTATATGCTTGGCCGCCACATTCTGGCCCGGAATTTCTTTCTCCATCCCGATTATGCGGACGACCCGCATATGCCCCCGTCCATGCGGGACTATCATCTCGCCCGCTTCACTGAGATGTATGAAACGACGAAGCGTGTCGACTTCGATGAGTGGCACCGTACCGAACCAGCGCCCCAGGTAGACAAGCAGGCTGTCCGCGACGGCCGCGAGGGGCGCAAGCACAACGTCCAGCTCGCCTTCATTTCACAGAACCATACCGATTTCAGCGAGGACCTCTACAAGATATCAACCGCCCGATGGGTCCTCAAATGCGGTGATCAGGAGACGGCAGACAGCCTTATCCGACGCTTCAAGCTGTCCGATGCCAGCGCCTATGTCATCCGCAACGCGCTGCCGGGTCCGGGAAAGAATGGTGCGCCGTTCTTCGTGGACATGTCGGCCGGAGAAGCAAAGTATGAACAGCTTCTGGTGAACGTCCTGGGGCCAATCGAACTCTGGTCTTTCTCGACGACGCCTGGCGACACGGCGCTCCGTTCGCGCCTTTACAAACGGATCCACTTTGCCCGCGCCCTGCGGATGCTCGCCACCGTATTTCCCTCGGGAACAGCAAATAGCGAAATCGAACGCAGAAAAAGCGAGCGCATGAATGTTTTTGGTCTCGCGACCGATGAAGCATTTGCCGGCGTTCTGGACGAACTGGCGGATGAGATCGTGGAAGGTAGAGGCGTGGCCGCAGGATTGTATGAAACCCTGCGCGCCATTGATGAACAATCGGAACTCGAATTTACCACTGGGTAGAAAGTGACCGATATTCGCCTGACTGCCTCACGTCTTGAATGTTACAGCGATGTTGAAGCAAACGCCGATTACGATATTGGCGCTGAAATCAGGCATCAGAACGAAGCACCGTCCAGATCAATAACACCCGTTCTCCCATGCGCGGCCTTATCCTTGTCCTGCTGCCTGCGTAACGTGGTCGCGGAAGCTCGGCCTCGACGAGGCTGACGTTCAGCAGTCAACGCCAGTCCCAGATCGTCCATGCGGATATCAATCAGGTCGGCCAGAGTGCCGATCCCAACACCGGAATCTCCCTTTTCCAGGCGCGCGCCACGAAGGTCATGGCCAAGTTGTTCAAGAGCCAAGCGAAATTTGGGTGAGCCCATGACTATAATTCATATCTGACATACAACACGCCTTATACCGTCATATATGACCTTCTGCGAACTCTGGCACCCGCCTTTTACGGCACCCTTCCTACCAGCAGTCGGCTCCTCGCGTAGAAAACGGTGTTCGCACTCCCCGCCATAGTGCAGGTGCGTATAAAAAAGAGCGCAGATCCGCCCCCCTGCTTCGGGCGCAGCATCGGTCTTCAAGGTACCAAATTTGCCTTCAATGCTGCCCCAGGCCCTGTTCGTTCCCATGTTGCCCAAAGCCCTTACGCGTGCCTCAATCGACTTCGAACTCGCCACCTCACAAGTGGTGTTAGGCGTCGCCTGCTGCATCACCCGTCACGGAACGATCACCGCTACTCACCATCATTGACTAGGTAGGATATCTATATATATATCTATCTATCATATCCCAGGAGGAAATCATGGTCGCAGTCCCAAATCGAGAAATCACGAACACCGGCATTAAGCCGATAACTGGCTCTGTTCGTGAAATTCGCGAAAGTCTGCAGGATACAGACAACAATCAATTCGTTGTGTTTCAACTTGCACATGCCAATAAAAGCACCGCATCGGCATTTGCAGAGGCCGTTCGGCTTATTGCTCCCCTGATCATTGATCGGCTTGCCATTCATAAAACAGCGACCCTCAAGAAGCTTGTTGATGCACTTGTTCCGGCTGCGTCTCCTCCCGAGCACCTCATTACTGAGGCACGCATGAACGCAGATGCTCGGCAAACGGTTCTTGAGAGCGCAGAGTGGATCAGCGCTGTTCGACTATCTGAAATTGCAGGTTTCAAAGGCCAAAATGCCAGCGCCCAGCCAAACAAATGGAAACGCGAAGGAAAAGTTTTTGCTTTGCGACATGACGGGAATGATCTGTATCCGGCGTATGCACTCGACCGCGACATGCAATACCGCCCAATCAAGGGACTTGTCCCAATTCTAAAGGTGTTCAAAGGCAAACTGGATGCATGGGACATTGCAATCTGGTTTGCGTCAGCAAACAGCTTTCTTGGCGGCACGGCTCCTAAGGATTTACTTAAAAGTGCGCCAGAGCGCGTCTTAGCGGCAGCAGAAGACGAAATTGCAGGTGTGCTCCATGGTTAAACCGAGGCGGCCAACTCAGCCAAAGTCTCGTAGCACCGCGCATTCCGGTACAACGAAGATATCCACATCTCGCGCAAAACCGAAGACGACAGAGTCACCGTCGACCCCGCCTGTCGCCGTCACAGCAACGTCCCGCACAATCGCGCGTCCCCCTCCAGACCTTAATGCTCTCGTAAAAAAAACGATTTGGTCGGCAGACAAGACAATCCACCGCATCCATCCTGAGACTTACGGAGCAAATACGTTCAATCCTGGTCCCCAAGGAAATGCCCGATTTAGCCCGATCATTGATGCAAATGGTATATCCATTCCGACCATTTATGGCGGCACGACGTTAGAATGTGCAGCCATGGAGACCGTCTTCCATGATGTTCCCCATGAGCCAGGACTGAAGACCGTTGCAAAGCGAAAGCTAAAGAACCATCAATATTCACAACTTCAGTCCTCGACTGACCTCACGCTTGCAGATCTTAGCAGCACAGCCTTGCGCAAGCTCGGTATTCCACGTGTTGATCTCATTGAGACTGATAAGGATATATATCCTCAAACGCGCAAGTGGGCCGAAGCCATTCACGCTCAGTGCCCAGACGTTCAAGGTTTAGAGTGGGTGTCGCGTCAGGACGACCGTGCGCGCGCTATCATCCTATTTGGAGATCGCTTGCCACCAGATCCATTGAGCAGTATTGCACCTTCGGTCGATATCGTGGAAAATGAAGACACTTATGCGGCTCTAGTCGAGTTAGCCGAGACCATCGGTGTCCAGATCACTGGGAAGTAATATCATTCTTTTGCCGATTCAGTTCCAGTCTCTATGGCATCAAAAATACCCATCTCGGCCAATGCACCAGCCGCCCGCCGGAAACTACGGACCGGATATGGACGCCCAGGTTTGGGATAAGCCTCCGTGTAAGCAATAGCAGATTCAATCTGTTCCTCGGTCAGGGTCGGATAGTCCGCTTTGATCTCCTTGATTGTCTGTCCCTGTACGAGGGCAGCAACACGATAAGCAGATATATCCGTTCCCTTGATAACAGGATCAGTCCCATCCTCCTCTAATATATTTTTCTTGGCATCGAGGAGTTTCTTGTATTTGGATAGAAAGTTACGCTGAATTTCGGTAATATTGGCTTTAAAAGGACCAAAGCTTACGGTTCTGGCTTTTGCTTCATTTTTTTTGAAGGCCTGATATAGCTTCCGACGCCCCATCGGAGTTAGATCCGCATGCATCTGCTTTTCAAGCGCCAGAAACAACAACTCCGAGAGGCCGATCTTTCGTACCCGCCTACGCCCTTTCTCCACACCGTGAACCGGCATGCCCTCTTCCGGCTCGCTGATCTTCTCTACTTCCCCACGATCAATCGCCCGGTTGATATCCTTTTCTGACATACCGATTAGAAACTGCGCTTCGCGTGGGGTAACGGGCTGGATTTCTATCATGTGCGTCTCCAATTGATCCCATAATAGGGAATAATTAGGATATATCAAGTCGTACTAAGCGCCTGCCATGACCCTGCGGGTCAATTTAGCGAAAGCAAATTCCAAAGAAGACCCAAATCTGCTCTCGGGGCCTGCATGAAATAAAAAGCAACGCAGCCAATTTTTGCTGTAGCAGTCGCAAGATGATCTTCGAAGCTTCTCCCATCATCCGGAGAAGCTCATGAAACATTCTCTGCTCATTTTTCTTTTGTCCATGGCGCTCAACGCCTGTGCGCAGAGCCTGTCGTCACCTTCTCCCATTGCGACGACCGGCATGGCCAATCCTGAACTGGCCTTGCAGCGGTCAATAGCAGAGACCACGACTGATCTTCGGGAACTTGGCAGCATCCGCCCGTCTCCGGTCGTTGCATCTACCAACCAACCCCCGCTCCCCGATGACCTGACCCGCCGGATCTGGTTCGTGTGGGACGGCCCGCTGGGCAAGGCCGTCGCAAAACTTGGCCAGGAGATTGGCTATAGCGTGACTGTCACCGGCCATCCCCGAGCAATGCGCGTCGCGACCAACAGCGTTGCCGCCGTGGTGGATATCCTTCGGACATTGGGCGATCAGGCCGGAGATCAGGCCATGGTCTCGGTAGACCCGCTTCACCACGCGATAACGGTGGCCTGGCATGCGTAAGATGGCGCTCTTTCTATCTTCGGCCATCGTCGTGACGGCCGCAGGCAGCCCGACCCATGCGGCGTCTGTCTCCACGGGGAAGGTTGTCATTGAGGAGGGGCAGCACGTCCGGCTACCGACATCGTCTCCATCCCCGCCATCGGCCCGCAGCGGCACATTGGTCCCGGAGCCACAGCCGCCCCAGCCGGGTGCGGATCAGGTGGACGGGGCTGACCCCGCCCTTGCCAATCCCATCAATAAACCGGTGACAGGAGCCTCAACGCTCGACGAGGTGGTCGGCGGCGAAGCGCCCCCCTCTCTTGAGGCCCTTGAGAACACCCGCCCCAATGACGAGCCAGGCGATGACCTGAAACCCGGTCGAAGCGTCCAGCTTCGGGAAGCCGCGCATATTTACGGCGCGCAGGGCGGTCTGGCCGCCCGGGCATTCGCCATCAACGAGATGCTGCGGCGCCATGAGGAAACACTCGACGCCACTTATGATTTCCGGTCGATCGTACTTCCGATCGGGAGCGGCCAGACCCTCATGCAGCCCCCCATCGTCACCGAGGCACAGATGGCCTTTGCGCTCAATGACACCGGCCAGGTGGCGCACGAGACAGAATGTGTTTTCGAGATCACCCGGGAGGCACAACTGACATCCGCGCCCCCGGACTGGCGCACGTATCTCGTCCGGACATGGGGCAAACCGCATCACCCGGTAGCCGCGGCCCTGCCCCGCACAAAGGCGGAAGTATCACACTGGAACCAGTGGGTGGCCGAAGGCTGGGCAGATGGAGAAAAGCAGGCGACCGAAATCTTCCTCTCCGATCTGTCGCGCCTGCAGCGCGACATTACCGGCATGGCCCGCTACCGGGTGCTGCTGAACGCCGGGCGCGTCGAAGAACCACGCGTCGTGTTCGAGCACCAGGACGCCGTGGGAGGAGGAGACACCCTCCACCTCAATGACCGCACGATCCGGATCGCGAGCCAGCCGGGGCTTCAGGGCCACGTCCGGCGCGGAAGCGACTACGGTTATCCGGAGCATTGCCGATGAATATCACCATCCCCGTCACGACCGACGAACGCTGGCCGGATGAAGGCAGGAAAGGGTTTGCCTGGGTCGAGGAGCGACGGCGTAACGCGCCGGGGCTGGACTCCCTCCTTCGCTGGGCGCATGGCCTCGGCGCCTCGCGCATCGACATCAAGACCGGCCATCCGGTCACGATCAAGGTGCACGGCGTGATCCGCTACGCCACATGTAAAGCGACGGACTCCCTCGCGCTGGCGGATATCGTCGGCCATGTCTATGCCTCTGACGGGATGGCCATGCTTGGTGTCGGCCATATCCTCGATACGGCCTACAGCGTGGCACTGGACCGCAAGGTCAATCTGCGTTTCCGGATCAATCTTTCACCCATTTCGGTCAAGCGGGGCAGCGGCGTCCACATCGTCATGCGTCCGATCCCCGCGCGTCCCGCAAGCCTTGACCAGCAGATGGTCGAACAGGAAATCCGGGACACGAACAGGCTCAAAAGCGGCATGGTCCTGTTTGGTGGGGCAACCGGTTCCGGAAAGACCACGTTGCAATTCGGGCTTGCCATCGAAAAACTCATGGACCCGACCGTGTATTGCGACATGGCAACTGGCGAGGAGCCCATCGAGTTCCTGCTGGACGACCTGCGACCGCCTTCAGGCTCGCGGATCAGCCAGACGGAGATCCGCCCTCCTACCCTGACTTTTCCCACGTTCACCCGCAGCCTGACACGCCGCGAGATGAGCGATGGCATCATCACGGAATGTCGGGACGGCGAGACCATGAATGCAGCCATCAATATCGCCATGATGGGCGGTATCCTGGGCACGACGCTGCATGCAGACAGCGTCTCCCTCATGATCCAGCGCGCGATCGCGCTCTGTCCGCCCTCGGAACGTGACAACCTCGTCTCGGCCCTCGCTCAGGCGCTCCGGTTCTGCATCAACCAGCGCCTTGTGCCCCGCAAGGGCGGCGGGCGTGTTGCGATCCGCGAATTCCTCACCTTCGATCGTGATCTGCGCCGCAAGCTGACCCGGACCGAGCCAACAGACTGGCCGGACGTCGTGGCCGACGCGGTCGAGGCGCAGGGCCAGTCTTTCGGAAAGGCCATCCGCAAACTGCTTGATGCCGATCTGATCACCGAAGACACCGCTCTGGCGGAAGAAAGGAGAGACGCGTGATGTGGCGTGCAACGGCCTATCCTGTCCGGGTTTTCATTCTCGATGCCCGCAGCTGTTTTCCCATTCTCATCTCCGTGACACACTGGAGCCTCACCACCCTGCTGATCGGGGTCTTCGGCGTGGTGTTTTTCGGCACGATCTCGTTTTTCGGGCTGACGCTGCCGGCCGCGATACGCTCCATGCGACGCTTCCTCATCGGGCCGGTCCGCACCGCCCTGCCGACATGGCAAAGGAGGCGGTTCTCATGAGCGCGATCGACCTGGCGGCGATCAGTGCGGCGCAGACACGGCTTCTGGCCAAAATCGGCAAGCCGATTGAACTGCTGGACCGTGGCACCGGAAAACGGGTGGTCGTACCACCGGCTGACGCGGCACACCCTGAAGCCTATCTGCCCGTTTTCCTGATCAGTGCCGAAACCCTGTGGCTGGAACTGACGGGAACGGGCTTTGCCCTCGATGTCAGCAGGACGCCCGACAGCGCGCTCGGCTATGCCGTCCGCAAGGTGCGCGCCGGTTCATTTACGGTCGTGATGTTATGTCTGATCGATGTCACGATGAGGCTTGCGGAGATGGACGACGCGCTGGTCCTCAATCATCTGATCGACTTCTGGGGCGAAGCCCATGGCCGGATCGCTGATGTTGCGCCGACCTTGCAGGGGGCGACATGATCCCCCGCCTCGCTCTGGCGGCACTCGGGGCGTTTCCCCTTTTTGCCGCAAGCACGACCGCCAGTGCCGCAAGCATCGAAGAAAATGGCCGCCAGATTGCAGCCTGTCTGGAGGCTTCGGCAAAAATCTCCGGCGTGCCCCGTGGCGTGCTGCTCGTCCTCCTCTATGTCGAGGCCGGCCGTCCCGGAATGGTCAGCCCGAACGGTAACGGCACGGCGGATCTCGGGCCGATGCAGGTCAACACGACATGGGTCGATCGCATCGCGAGGCGATGGCACAGCACGCCTGCGCAAACATATGCGGCCCTGCGCGACAGTTCGTGCGCCAATATCGAGGCAGGCGCCTGGATCCTTGGTCAGGCGATGCACGAAGCACACGGCGACCTCTGGCAGGCCGTAGCATTCTATCACTCTCATACCCCACGCCATGGCAATGCCTATCTCCGGCGTTTCTACGATATCGCCCTCACGATGATGGCCAGAAACCGCAGGGGAGATCGCTCATGAGCACGAGCCGCGTCCCATGGTCATCCAGCGATGACTATCTGCTCTTTTCCTCGATCATCATCATCGTCGGGGTCCTGCTGTTCAGCTACATGGCCTGGAGCCTGTGGCATACGCAGATCACGGCCTTCTATCTGCGGGCCATGCTGGGGCAGATCAACCTGCTGCATACGTCTAATCCCGACCTGATGCGCCTGCGTTTCCAGTTGCAGGCCGCGCAATATCGACCGGATCTGGTGCGGGCGATCCAGCTTTATTATGGCCTTGCAATCCTGGGCAATGCCCTGAAATGGCCGGTGGCCATCGTGATTGCCCTCCTGGGCGGGTTATGCATGTGGCGTGCTGCCCCCGGCCGATTTGCAAAAGCGCTCGATCTGGAAGGTCTGATCGCGGTCCAGGCAGAAATGTTTCCGACACTGAAAGGCTTCGTCCGACGCCGACTGGACAGGCTTGTAACGCCCAGGGATGGTATCCCCCTGCCCGCGGACCCGGCTCTGACACGTGCCGAATGGGGCGCGCGCTTCGCTGTCGATGCACAGGACCGCTACAGTGAAACCGGCGCGCTCGAGGCATTCACGCGCCAGTTGGGCCGCCACTGGTCCAGCATCAACGCCGCATCCCCTGTCGAACAGGTGCTTCTCGTTGCCTTTGCGATGCACTACCTCCAGAGGCGCCGGGAAGCCCTCGCCCTGCTTGGTGAACTCTCTTCCGGTCTGGCCGACGTCGGCCTTGATGGTCCGCATGGTCCTCTGGCGCCGCTTACGGTGCCAGAGTCCGTTGTGCGAAGCGCCCGCTCTGCCCTGCAGGACAAGGAAATCACAAACTGTATCGATGCGGTCTGCGAGCGCAGCGGATGGAGCGTGACCGCGCTCATGACCCTGCTGCACGAGGCCCGGCGTCAGGCGGGCGTACTGGCACCCTCCTCATTCGCCATCGTGAAGCTGATCGACCGATCATTGTGGTACGCGCTGCACTCACTCGGCTTTCCTGCTGAAATCCCGGCCGAAGACCTTCATCCCAATCCCCGCATCGAGGCCGCTGGCGCGCGTGCGCACTGGAGCGAAGAGCGGCGCTACCAGCGTCCGATCTACATCCCTGCGGTTGAAAACGCACTCGCCATCCTGCGCCCGATGCCCGAAGCACAAGGATCTTCCCATGACCCGTATCATCCTCCACGCTGATGGCCGGGCGCCCATCACCATTGAACTCGACGGGACAGGCTTACAGCCGCTCCATTTCCATCTTGGATCTGATTTCGGGCAGGCGGAGACGAGTGATGCAGCAGCCACTTTACCAGAAGCGACAGCGGCACGGCGCGGGCGCCTGAAAAAAGCATTGCCCGCGCTCATCGCCGGGGGGCTGGCCGCCATCCTGATCATCGGCACACGTCAGGCCATGGTTTCCGACCGCGCCGTTCCCGACACGGGGCCCAGTGGCATACTACGGCCGCCTGCAATTCTACCCCCACTCTCCGGCGCGCCCATGACGGACGAAGGCGCGCCAAGGGTCCGCTCAACCTATGTGCCGGGCGCGCGCATGCCGGTCGATGGAAATGTGGTCGGCAATCCCGACGGTCACCCGGCGAGCGCGGAAATCGATGCCGCACGACGCATCATGACGCAGCGGCCTATCACCACTTATCCGCAACCCCCAAGCGGAGCGCAGACAGCGCCGACGGCGCCGGTTTCCCCCACGGCACCAACCGCTCCCGTGGCGCCCACGATCGACACGGGAAAATCTCCTTTCGGGCTGGAAGACTGACGCATGGTGAAGCGCGAGATCGGCGGACCGCAGGTCCACCAGCAACTGAAACACGGCTCCACCTATCGCGACACGCGTCCCTTCACGGTCCGGATCGCCGAAGAGCTGCAATCCAGCAGTTCCGGGTTCGCCCTCATGATTCTGGCAGGGCTCAGCGTGCTGGCTCCCGCGATCGTCGGGATCACCTTTCCACTCGCCCTCTGCCTGACGCTCTGGGTCATGACCCGCCAGCCCGTGCTGCCTTTTCATCTGCCCAGGTATTCCGGCCTGAAGGACAAACACGATCTTGATCCCAAAACCCGTCGGCCGCGAGCGGCGGCAGGCATCATATATCTTGGAACGGACGGACTGACCGGCCAGCAACTCTGGCTTTCATCCGACGCGGGGCGCCAGCACGCCGCCGTGCCCGGCACAACGGGTGCAGGCAAAACGACATCCGCCATCTCCCTGCTGGCCAATCCTCTCGCGCATGGATCCGGGTTCATCCTGATCGACGGCAAGGGTGACAACACGGTCCACGGCGATGTGCTGGCGCTCGCCCGCCGCTTCGGGCTGGACGACCAGGTGCTCAATCTCAATTTTCTGACCGCAAGCGGCATCCGCCAGTCCAATACGTTCAATCCGTTTGCGACCGGCAATGCCGACGCCATACGTGAAATGCTGGTCAGCCAGCTTGGTGAGCCTTCGAGCAACGACGCCAACGGCGTCTTTCGGGATCGTGCTGTCGGCCTTGCCGGCACGATCGCCCCGGTCCTGACCTGGATGCGCGACACGCACGGCGTGCCGATCAACATCGAGACCATGCGCTATGCCATGGAGCTGCGCTGGATCGGCACGCTGGCCCGGCATCGCGTATTCCTGATCCGCAATCCCGGTTCCGATCACCCCATCGAGATCCGCGTTCCCGAAATTCCCGACGATATCCTCTATCCAGCCCAAGCCTATCTGGGCGAACTGCCGGGGTATGATTCTTCTCTGGCGTGGAATGAGCAGAAAGAAAACAAACCGAGCGAGCAGCATGGCTACGCCAAGATGTATTTCACCCGGGTCTTCACGCAGCTTGGCGTCAGTCTCGGGCACATCTTCCGCGCCCAGATCCCTGATATCGACATGCGCGATGTGGTGCTGAACCGCCGCATTCTCGTCGTCACGCTGCCCGCGCTGGAGAATTCATCGGATACGCTGGCCGGACTGGGCAAGATCGTGGTCGCGGCCGGTCGCGGCGTCATGGCCCAGCTTCTTGGCGCCCGCCTTGACGGCCCCGCCGAGCAGGTCTTCAAGCTCAAGGCAGGCAGCGGCGACGCACCGTTCCATTTTTTCTACGACGAACTCTCCGCCTACGTCACGGACGGCATGGACCGGCAGTTGGCCATGGGACGCGGCCTGAACTGCATGTTCTGGCTGGGATTTCAGGATCTTCCGGGTCTTACGACACGCATCGGCGACAAAGCCTTTACCCTGCTCGGCAACGCCAACCTCACCCACGCCATGCGCCTGCAGGATGCCATGCGCACGCGCGAGTGGATCGAAAAGCAGTCCGATCGGATCGAGGTCAGTCAGGCCACGCATTTCGAAGGCAACTCGGCTGGCAGTTACCGGGAAGGACGGGGTGCCGAAGTCCGGGAAGTCGCCCGTATTCCCTGGGCAGACCTTCAGTCACTCATCGAGGGCGAGGCCATAACGATGTATGCCGGCCGCATCGTCCATTCGAAGACGTTCTTTGCCGCCGTCAATGGGCGGTCAGGCGCGATCCGCATGGCTCAGCCGGTCATGCTTGCAGCGCCGCTGGACCTGAATCGGGTGCCCCCGGACCAGCAGTTGCTCGCCCTCCTCGCGACGATCGAAGGCGGCCTGTTTCAGTCTGAACTGACCACGGTACACGACGAGCCGGATGTTCGCGCACTCGAGGAAGCAGTCGACCGCCTCGGTCCAGGTTCTCAAGACATCCTGCGCAATTTTGCACAGATTGGTGCAGCAGTCGCCGCCGCACCACGCCGGGTTGCGACCGCCAATGACGCTGAAGAGAATGAGCCCGCAGCCGGAACAGACATGCTGACACCATTTTCCTATATGCTGCGTGACGCTGCCTCCATCCCGAAACCCGGTTTTCAGACACCGCCCCGCACCATACCTCCCATCGACGGTCACCTGCTTGGACGCCTTGAAGCCATTGAACGCCGCGTGGACCGGCAGCCTGGTATAGCCCGGCGTCGGGCACTGCTTATATTGGGTGTCAGGGACGCGATGACAAAAGGCGCACCGAAGGAGGGCGCGGCCAGCACCGGGATGACCGAAAAGGAAATCCTCGCCCAGATCAGGATATTGCGAGAAAAAACCTCGGCATGACCGGCACGGTCATCATCCTTCCCGGCGGGGAAAGGTTCCAGCTCGAATGGCGCCGGACCGACCCGGAGCGCTGGGAACGCCGCCTGAAGGCAAAATATGATGAGAGCCGGAGCGCGGAGCGTTCTGACAAGGCGCGATGCCTATGCCAGCATCGCGGCGCCGTACTACCTCTACAGATCCGTTACCGGGCAGACAGTCACAGTTATCACCTCGCCGTCTGGCCAAATGAAGGGTCGTTGCACGAAAAGACATGCCCCTTCTACAAGCCTGATCCGGAGAAAAGCGGGCGCGCCAGCTATGTAAATAGCGTAATTCGCGAGGGTGAGGATGGGGATGTCGCTGTGACCCTGTCGATCGGCCTGCGCCGCAAGGGGCTACCCCGGCCAGTCGATGACACGCCGCTGCCTGCTTCAGATCGGCCTGGACAGGCGCGACAACGCCGGATGACGCCTCTCGGGCTGCTCCATCTCCTGTGGGAGCGGGCGGGGCTGACCGAATGGCGGCCACAATTCGCCGGACACCGCACATCGACGGTCGCCCTGGGCCGGATCGCCTCTGCCGGAACCCGGATCCGGGCGCAGGGCAGACTGATCTCCGATCTTCTCTGTCCTGTTGCCCCAGGGCATGAAAAGTTCGGACGGCGTCTCCATGCCGTTGTCAGGACAGAAGGACCGGAAAACCATCTGTTCCTGATCGGGTTCGTGGAGACTCTGGAACCAGATCCCAGGGGCAATTTCACGATGGCCCTGAGCGGACAGCGCGACGGTTACCGCTGCTTTCTGACAGTGCCTGCGGCCGAGAGGAACCGTCTTGCCCGGTCGCACCAACTGGCGGCAGCCACGCTCGCCCTGCCCGAAGCGGCGCGGCAGGCACATGTTGTAGCGCTGCTCTATGTGACGGCGCGAAACATCCTAGCCCCCAATAGCCGGTGGAGGGGCTGGATCCAGGCGGAAGTCAGGACCGGTGCCCTGATGACCGTCTCTCGCAGCATGCTTCCTTTCGAAAGCAGCCATGAACTGGCGGTAGCCGATGCCCTCGTGGCAGCGGGACGCGCATTCGAAAAACCACTGCGTTTCGACGCGGAACGGGATCTCGTTTTCCCGGATTTCATCCTGCAGGACACGGCGCGGAATGACGGATATCCAATGGAAGTTTTCGGTCGCACGGACGAGGCCTACGCTACCAGACGAGCCGAAAAGGAAAATTACTACGACGCGACCTTCGGAGCGGGTGGATGGTGGTCATGGGATGCGACAACAGGGAGCCGGATGCCGCCTTTTCCATCAGGCAGGCTGAGATAAAACAGGGTGACTTCTTCACTTGGCTGCCTTATATGTAGCACCATGAAGCTGAACTCCCATCAGGTTGCTCTGGCAGCAATAAGAAAGCAAACCCTTGCGAACACGAAGAGCAAGCGGACAGCCCATGCGGCTTTGCTGCGAATGGGGATTATCGATAGCAAAGGCGCGGTTACCAAAGAGTACACGCGTGACCCACGCATTGAGGGCATGCTTAAAGCGTAACTGCGTTGACAGCTCTTCATACATCTTTTGTACTCGGTTATCATGGTTGTTCTGAAGAGGTCGGCCGGAAACTGATTAACGGAGAAAGCGCACCAACTCCGTCGGAGACCGACTACGATTGGCTTGGACCGGGTTTCTATGTCTGGGAGTCCGACCCGTTACGTGCGCAAGAATGGGCATATCAGAAACAGCGCCGGGATTCCGGTTTCAAACCGTTCGTTATTGGTCTGGTCGTAGATCTGGGCAACTGTCTTGATTTAACGACACGCGAAGACCTGGAGATGCTCAAGACCGCCTATGAAGGCCTGCGAGAGACATTAAGCACGGATGATATACCGATGCCGGTGAATCATGATTCCCGGCACGACGTAAATAGTGATAAACTTTTTCGTAACCTCGACTGCGCTGTTATCAGGTATCTTCACGATTCTATTGAAGCCACAGGGTCTCATCTCGCACCTTATGATACGGTGCGCGGCCTTTTCCAGGAAGGCGGCGAACTCTATCCCGGTAGCGCCTTCCGGGAAAAGACACACACGCAGATCGCAATCCGCAATCTGGATTGTATAAAAGGAATCTTTCGTCTGCCGGACTCTAGCGTCGGGATATAAGGTAGACAGCCGTCTGTTCATCATCATGACTGAATCAAAAGAACAGCCACGCCGCCTCGTCTGACGGCGCGCTCCGCTTTTGGTGGATGGCCTTCTTTCTGCCCCGACGCTTCTCCTGCGACCTCTCTGGCAATGCCGGTTCCGTTGCCTATATCATCAAATTCTGTCGCAGCAGACGTTATGTCTCGCCCCAATCCGATTTCTCGTGCAAGTTCCGATCTGCGCACTGTGTAATTGGGAGCGACCATAGGATAATGAGACGGAAGTCCCCACTTCCGCCGATATTCTTCAAGCGTCACGCCATAGGATGTTGATTTTCATTGAGAACTGATGGTGTGGACGGCTCGCAGTGGTCCTGAGAGGATGCTGAAGAGTTGACTGTCCAGTGGAGGAAACCATCACGCCGCAGTTGATCCGTACCATCAGTTCTCAGTCAAAATCAACGCCATGAGGGCGCTTCAGCGAATGGGAATTATTGATCACAAAGACGAAGTGACGCAATCATACGCGTGGCCACGGCTGTCCATATATATTTTTTTACACAAGGCACCGTTTATATGCGATTTTAAGCATCAATAAACGGTTTTGGACAACTCGGCAGGAATCTAATTCGAATGGCGGACCCGATTGGCGGCATGTGGCTCGCACTGAAATATGATGCAGAGCCATTCGGCGGACTGGCTGTCAAAAGCCAGCTTGGAAGTCGCCGGTCGAGCAGTCATCATAATTTATACAGCATCGAGACATATCCCGAAAACATGCGTCCGGCCGACACGGCAGCCGCACATCTGCAGTTTCATCTGCGACACGAACCCACTAGCCTTGAGTTGCTGGCGCGCGTTTTTGCGAAGACCGGACCAGGTTTTGTCCAGGAGTGGATAAACAGTGCACCGACAGGGCAATATGCCAGACGGGCGTCATTTCTCTTTGAGTTCGTCACCGGACAAACGCTCGTGCCGCCAGTCGACCTCGGCGGCAACTACGTCTCCGCACTGGACGGATCTTTTCAGGTAACAGCGTCTCCAGACAGGATGAGCAACGTCAGCCGATGGCGCGTCCGTGACAACATGCCCGGGAACCGCTTTTTTTGTCCCTTTATCCCGCTATCCACTCAACTCAAGACGGCTTCGGAGATGGACGTGTCTGCCGGTTACGGTGAACTGGTGCAGGAGTTCGGCGAGAACATGCTTGCCCGGGCCGCAGTGTGGCTGACAAACCGGGAAAGCAAGGCAAGTTTCACCATTGAAGGTGAGGAGCATCAACTTGACCGGATCCAGCGCTTCAGCCACGTACTCGCCACGAGAACCGGGCAAGGGACAGTCCCCCTGACAGATACTGACCTTGCCGAATTGCAACGCAACATCCTCGGTGACGTCACAATAACCGAGCATTTTGGCTTGCGGCTGTCACCGGTATTCGTTGGAGAATACACGATGAGGTACGAGAATGTTGTTCACTACCTCGCGCCTCCCGCAGACGACGTAGCGGATATGCTTGAGGGATTAAAAATTTTCCTCGACAGGACTGAAGGACAGTCTCCTGTCATGCGTAGCGCCGTGGCAGCCTTCGGGTTTGTCTACATCCATCCTCTTTCTGACGGGAACGGCCGTGTCCACCGGTTCCTGATAAATGACGTTCTCAGGCGGGACGGCGCCATCCCCGACCAGATCATCCTTCCCATCTCAGCCACCATCATTGGAGACCCGACGAGCAGGCGAAACTACGACCAGATTCTGGACAGGGTTTCAAAACCCCTGATGCGACAGATCACGGATCATGTCTCTTTCGATCGTGACATGAAGACCTATCCTGATGGGATAAAATCCAATCTCGACTTCTCAAGCCCTGATCTGGCGAGACCGGCCTGGCGCTATATCAATTTCGCCCCCCACGTTATCTATCTCAGCGCAGCACTAGAGATGACCATCAAGCACCACATGAAAGAGGAAGCCATATATCTCCGGTCGCACCATAATGCCCGGCAGGCACTCAAGGAGCTTGTTGAAATGCCGGATATGGATGCCGACCGCATCATCAGGTCATTACGGGATACTCGTTTCATACCCAGCGGCAAGATTCAGAAAGAATATCCCATGATCGAAAAATTCACGCTTTGGAACGCCATCTCTGAGGCGCTGAGGCATTCATTCTCTGAATGACTACACGTGGACCGCCCGTGACAAGAAGAAAGTTGTCCGTCACCAGACATGGGATCTGCAAAAGGATTGTCCGAGTGGAAAAGGCAGGCTGCCCTCGTGAGAGCACAACTTTGTAGACATCGCTTATGGATTTTCACTGAGAACTGAATTCTTCCACAAGGTGCATAACGCAAGGCTTAGGATCGCGATCCGCAACCTGGATTGTATAAAAAGCATCTTTCGTCCGGATTTATCGACGTAACGCCCCGAACTGGATCATGGTCCGGTCAAACAGGAACAGCCGCTGTCGGCACCCTACGACGTAGCGAAGAAGTTCTGCCTTCGTATATTGCCGCGTTCCTGAGCCAGCAGAGCGCCGCGCCGCCCGGTCGGCGGCGCGTTCCCCTTTTAGTGGATGGCCTTCTTTCTACCCCGGCGACGTCCTTGCGGCCTGTCAGACAATGTAGGTTCTGTCGTGTCCTCATCACCAGATTTGGTGGCAGTGGACATTATATCCCGCCCCAGCCCAATCTCTCTTGCAAGTTCCGATCGGCGTACTGTGTAATTGGGAGCGACCATAGGGTAATGAGATGGAAGTCCCCATTTCCGCCGATATTCTTCAGGCGTCATGCCATAGGATGCCTGCAGATGCCGTTTGAGCATTTTCAGCTTTTTCCCATCTTCAAGACATATGATATAATCCGGAAATACGGACCGCTTGATGGGAACGGCAGGTATCTGTTCTTTTACGCCCGAAGCAGTCGGGACGGACAATGAATTGTAAACAGTCCCAATCAGCCTGATAAGTTCGTCCGGCGATATTTTATTTTCCGATACATAAGCAGTTATGATTTCCACGGTCAGCGCCAGCTGTCTTTGTTGTTCTTCGGGCATTGTCCATCACCTCAACAGACGAAAAAACTGTGACCCTGTATATAGCACCGCTATTGGGAATAGTCCTCGACGTTTTCGAGGATTTGGCAGATTGCAGAACTGGTATGCTCTTGAGCAGATATCCGATAGGATCCTGCGCCTGCTCATCTGTATTTCATCTGACCGTCAACACTTCTTGCTTTCTACGGCAATCCTGTTACCCGTTTCCCGCCCAGCATCAAGACGCCATATCTGCGATAAGAGATCATCTGGATCCGGTGTCAGCAGAACACTCAGACACAGCTTCCTCTTCGGTCCAGGAAGGTCTTGAGGCGTGAACATGCCCGGAAGCTTCTGTTGGACCAATAACGCATAGCAGGCTTTCAGGGATCGGTTCGCGTACAACATCATTGAACCGAGTACGCAACTCCTTCTTCAACCAACAGTCGAACGGATCAGGATCTCCCCGGAAAGACACATCATGCATCATTGACCTGCTATCTACTGCTCGCCGCCTCCCTAACGATACGCAGCCGACTTCGTTGCGCAAATGACCAAAGCGTGCGTCAGATCTGAGATGTTGTCGCGGTATGGCACATGGTCGGCAGGATTCAAATCCGGTAAGAACAGCAGAAAGCCGGACGCTCTAGCTGGCGGCGCCTGGCGACGCAGATGGCACAGGGGGACGCCTGCCCAGCACCTGGGCGGCCCGTTGGCTCCGAAGCGTCTGCTCCGCACCCGTCATGACTGCTGGTGCGTTCCTGATCATGACCTGCAGCCTGGCGTCGATCTCGGCCAGACGCGCCTTATGCAGGCGCTCGGCCTGCCGCGCCTGCGTTTCCAGAATAATCTCCCTTCCATAGGGGCGACCTGACTTCGTCAGTGTCTCCTGCATGCGCCCAAGCGCGATCAGTTCCCGGATCCTCGCATCCCGGGCCTTGCGGGTTCGGGCAACCAGATCCGTACCCAATGATTTATAGGGTTTATGCGCCATTTTCTTTGCCACATGATTCCACAGGTCGTCACTGGTGATGGGCGTGGTATCCCCGAGCGGCCTCTGGTTCCGGACCGCCTCAAACGTCGCGCCATCGGAGATCATGGTCCATGTGGTTCCACGCGCCCGGCTTTCCGCGACGTATGAGGTAAATCCCGTCGCCAGTTCAACGCCTCGCGGCAGGGCATTGATATGCTCATCGGAAGTAAGCCCCTGTGCCGCATCAATCGTCATGGCATGTCCGAACCCGAGCATTACCCGACCAGTCTTCACATCACGAAACCGCCGCCATTCGACATCGGCAACAAGCCCGTCCTTCGTGCGGACGCGAAGCCCCGCATCGCCATGGGCCAGAACCTCCACCACGTCGCCGTTATTTCCGACTGTGGCGCCCTTTCCATCCACACTGCCCCATGTCCGACGATACAGCCGAAGCCGGTCGCCCGTAGCGATCGCGAGATCATAGGTTTCGCCGCGCTGATCAATAGCCTGCACGGTGATTTCATGCGTCGAGATCTCGCCGCGCTCCTGCAGGATTTTACGGACAGCACGACTCAGATCGGCAGCATCCTGATTGGTCAGCGCCGACATGCTGATCGTCTTGGTCCGGCCTCGCCGCAGGCCGGCACCGTCGGCGACCAGGGCATCGCGACGCGTCACATACAGCCGGGCAATATCCTGCAGGACTTCCTCATGGTCGCCGCCGACCAGACGGATCGTTCCATCCGCCCGTTTCATATCGATCGCATCCCGGACTTCCTTCAGATGGAACCTGTTACGGACGTCGTCATCATTTTCCTCGTCCGTATGCGCGTTGGCCGCAGCCCCCGTGAACTCGTGAGATTCCAGATCGCTCTCTTCCGGTTCTGCGCCACGAAACAGATCAGCAATCTCGCGATTTCTTGCAGATACCTGCCGGACGCTGGACAGAAGTTCAGGCATATCTTCCGGATCCAGGACCCGGCGCAACATCTCGATGGCGTCCCCTGCCTCGATATTCTGCGCCTGCTCGTGGTCACCCAGCGCCTTGATCGTGCAACCAGTATCACGCTGCACCTGTAACAGGCGAAGCATCTGGCGTGGGCCGACCTGACCGACCTCGTCAATCACCAGTACCGTGTTTCGATCCACATCGACGTCACCCCTCTCCAGCCGCGCCAGAAAGGGCAGCATAGCGCTTGTGTCAAAGATGCCGGCCTCACGTAATGCGTCTGCCTGGCGCCAGGCATTGGCAATCCCGATAACCCTGCGACCATTCGTGTCATAACGCGTATCATGTTTCCACGCATCAACCAGCGGAGACAGCAGGGCCGTCTTCCCGGAACCCGCGACGCCGGTGAGCATGGAGAGCGCGCCGCCCCGGCCAAGAGCGTAGATCGCAGCCTTTTGCGTCTTTCCATGTTCGCTCGCGAAGTCAAGCGGCGATCGTCCGATCGCTTCTGTGATCTGGCGGTCCGACAGCGCCCCGCTCCGGTCTCCTGAAGCACGAGCCGCCTGAATCGCGAGGTCCTCCTCGATAGCGATCTGCGCGGAATTCGTCACCCTCAGCCGGTCGCCACGCATCTCCTGAATCAGCGAGACCCGTTCCCCGCCGAGTTCAAGACCACGCTGTTCAATAAGGGCCACGACATGATCGATGTCCTTCACCCCACCCTCGATGCCGGTGCCGATCAGGCCCCGGGCAGCATACGTTCTGAGCTTGTCGTGATCGATCATGGCGGCTGTTTCAAACTCCCTTGCGAGATGACGGGCAGCGAAACGGTAGGCAATATCGTATCGTTGTTCCCTGGTGCCCACAGGCGCTGCTGGCGTGCCAAGCAGACTTTTTTCCTCCCAGCCAAGACGCCTGGCCTGCTCGCGCCATATCTCATGGTCACTCGTACCTTTGTCCTTGTCGAGCCGGGCTGCCAGGCCGGCCATGGACAGGATGCGGCGCTTGCGGTCGATCGGCATATGCGCCCAGTCCGCTCCTTCCGCCGCGGCGTACTCCTTGGCCGCCCTGATGACGTTGCGTCGTCCCTTGCTGAAGAAATCCGATATATCCTGCGGCACGGCCGAGATGACCGTCGCCTGTTCATTCGCATCGTATTGCTGGGCGATGCCGATCCGGCGCAGTTCATCAGCGAGCTGTGCCTGGAAATATGCTCCAAATTCGTGAACGCGCGATCGCAGCCGCTTCGTGTCGAGTGAACCCACATGTCCCTCTTCCGTGACTACGACATTGAACAGGGCATTATGGATATGGGCATGGGGATCGCCGCCTGTTGGCGTATCGATCAGATAGGTCTGGCCTGTCCCCGCGTCACGCGCCTCGACCGTCGGGCGCGCGGTATCATGCCGGAATGACACCCAGGCGACCTCGCCCGGGTTGGCACCGTCTTCGCCCCCATGACCGCGCCGCGCGAAACCGATTTCCCGCGCGACATAGAGCATGGTGGCGTCGTTTGCCCGATCAATGGCGTGCCAGATGGCTGCCCTCTCGGCCTCGGTCGGCGCAAACTCGGCCGCAAGCGTAACTGATTTGTGTGGCGCCAGGGTCAGATCATAGGCACTGATCTTGCGGGCGTTCCTTGACCAGTCATCGCCATTATCGGCCCTCTTTGCTTCAAACAGGCGATTGAGTTGCGCGTTCTTAGGTGGTGTCTTCGGATCAATGCCAAGAGCCGCTGCAATCTCGGGTCGCATGCCCGGTCGCCACGAGGCCCGCCCATCGCGACCGGTGTAATAGCTGGTCAGTCGGCCACCATCCGCGTCAGGCACTTTTCCAGGCTGGGTACGGAAATCGTGCTCTGGATCTGGCAGTTCCTGCGTGAAATAGGCAGTGATCAGCCGACCGCTGCTCTCAGCCGAGATTTTCCGGAACGTCATCATCAGGCATCGGCTCCATCCTCATCATTGGGCCGGGCCGAGCGGGGCATCCTGCCCTCCTGAATATCGAGCACCCTGCCGGTTGTAAGATCAATACGTCTGAGCATAGGGTTCTGGGCTGCGATCAGGGTCACCAATCGGCCGAGAATCTCATCGAGCGTGGGCCCGTCGGAATCTTCCGGCGAGAGGATTTCAATGATCAGGGACAATTTGTCCTCAATCGCCCGAAGCCGTTCCCATAGGTCGTCGCCCCGGACTGGGGATATGCTTTGTCTCCCGGTTGTCTCGCTCATCTTCATCGCATCCCACGTCAGAACATGGGAAAGTGTCACGTAGCATCACGCGACCATACTGGTTTTCTTCTGCCCGAGGCATCCTTCATTGCCCGCGACGTTCACGCGGTAATGGCTCCGTCCGAACGTCGTGTTTAGGCAGTAGTCATAAGATGTAACTTGCTACATCGACAACCCAATGCTTCCCCTGCCAAAAAGGTGGAGAAACCATGCCCAACTTGCTCAACGACGATCAGCATGTCTTGTTACGTGAACAGAGCCTGTTGTCAGGATAACATTCAGATTCTCGGCAGCAGACGTGCTATTCTTCCAGCTCCACCAAAACTGCCGGACTAATCTCCAGAACACGGGCGAGACGCAGGATTACCAGAAACGTCGGATTCCTCATGCCTCGTTCCATCCCACTGATATACGTTCGATCCAGTTCAGCACGGTCTGCAAGTTCCTCCTGGCTTATGCCGAAACGGATCCGTTCTCGGTGTATGATGCGTCCAAGCACCACACGAGGATCTTCACCCGTCACCGTTCTGATTTCCAGCGCGGGTCGTCGTGGTCTGCGGGGCGCCCGGGCCCGAGTTGAAACACCTGTTGTTCTGCTCATAAGGAAAAAGATGAACAGGCTTGCAGATTATAATCCACGGACTATAGTTCTATGGAACATAGTCCACACGTTGGATTTAACTCAGCAGCGGGGGCATCATTCGTGCTCTTATCCCCTACCTCGAACCACCGGCTGCCTTTGGCATACTCCATTCATCCTCGGGAAGCGACAATCCCGAATACTGGCGGCTGCCGTGCGGAAAATATATTGGAGGGAACCTATTTTTGGGACCGAAGTCGAAGCGACTTTAGTGCATCCTCGATAATGCACATCAACAGCGTGGACGCTCACCGGCGAATCTGACCCGTGATCGCGGGTATCAAACCACCACACGGACAGGGTTCAATATCTGGATCCACACGACGTGTGCCGTGACACGCGTGCTAAAGAAGCACGTTGCTCTGGTTCTTGGTTCTGTCGTGCTCAGCCGATGAAGGGAATGAAATCATTAATATCAGGCGGCTTCTTGCCTTTTTCAGCAAGCACTTCCGCATTATTCTGTGAATTGGCAATACGACAGAGCGCTCTGGCAGCCTCCATATTGAATGACCCGCAACGCAACCATTTATAAACCGTTTCGCCACTTCGATCCACTTCATGGGCGATCCGGGCAACGTCCAGGCGCATCAGGGGCGTTCGATGTCCGGGGAAAATATCCCAGAGGAAAGTGTAAAGTTCTCCTGATTGCCACCTCGGTGGCTTACGAAAAGTAGGCAAGGCCCATCTCCTGATGTGATACCTCGACCGTCTTATGTTACGTCAAACTCTTCCACCAGAAGTTGATATGGATATCACCTATAAGTTGATTTTCTGGTCAAACGCGAGGTAACTGACTGCAGACATCGCCTCCCTTCCGCAAGACATTAAGAAATATCAATGCGATACGAGAAACAGTTTTTAGGAATCTCGCCCATTTCCTACTTTACAGGAACTGAAAAACGAATCACTTTTTTACATAATACGTGGAAAATTATGATACTATTCGATCCATAACGGACTAAAAAAGTCTCCGTTCAATCCATCTACGAAAGACTTATATTGTGTATACGGGATATCTAACCACCCCATTTCAATAACTGCACCTCAGTTAAGCTATGTACAATCCGCCCGCGGGACAAAAGATGAAAACGTCTGTTGATAGCTCTTTCTCAAAGCGTCTGCTTGATGCATGTGAGCAGTTCGGTTACGGACCGGCCCATAAATACGGGCGTCTGACATGGTTGCAGACAAAGCTATCAGAACATAATATCGAGGTTTCGCTCGAGACCATCCGGAAATGGTGCACCGGAGCCTCACGCCCCCGAGATGACAAAATTTCTATTCTCTCCAGGATCCTTGAGGTGGATCGTGCATGGCTTGCGCTTGGGATCCAAGCTGCGCCACCTTCCCGCGCCAGAGCCAATCCGCAATCACCCGTAACCGATGGCGCCGCATATATTCTGGCCGGGATGATATTCATGGACGGCGGACGGGCCGTTTTTCCCGCCTACGAGGATCACGAGGCTTTAGATCAGCATATTGATCTGTACGCCACCATCAAGGGAGCACGCTATGCGTTCCGTATCATAGTCGGACTCGCACGACGAGCGACTATCGCATTCGATGTTCCTGACAACGCTAGCCCGGCAGTAATTTTAGGATTTTACAGGGAAGGCACCGACGTTTCGATCTTTGAAATTACACCTCGCCTCATTGATCAGTCAGGAAAACGCCAGAAAGAAGGCTTTCTCGTGCGGCTTACCCGTCAGGAAATCAGGGATAGAAGAGTGGAATGCTTCGCGACGCGTATTTGAAATCGTCAGAAGATATACTCAAACCGGGAAGTCTTATACGGGTTCCGCCATGGAAAAAGCTCTGTCCCATGTTACGTTTAGTCACAGTTTATGACGGAGACTCAATCTTATGCGGACACGTATCGCGTTAAGCAGCGTAATGGCAACCATCATCCTGGCGGGCATTTCAGACCGAGCATTTGCCGGTCGCGAAGAACGCCTGATGAAAATGTCCGAGGCAGAAATTCAGGAAAAAACGACGGTCGTGAATCAGCCGTGGAACCAGGCCATCATGATCGAACAAAACCGGTTGCCGCTAAAGCGATCGATAGACGGGGGGCGAGCGTGGCTAGACGCCGCTATCCTGACAAAGCCCAGTCCACTTGGCAAGCCTGGTGATGTCCTGTTTTACGTGGGGGCCGGAGCATGGGGCACGACGGCATATTACGGCAGCGAATTCAGGGATTACGCCCACATGAAATACATGGACAGCACCGGACCTGCCTTCATCAATGTCGACCAGACTGATAAGAACGGACAATGTTCGGAAACCATCATGCCAAGCGGTGGCATAATTGATGGCTATATTCCCCCTGCGACAATCGAAAAGTCCTGCGCTCATAGTGTAGAACTACTTTCGCCAATTTTACCCAGTACTGTCAGGTATATCGCTAGTCTGGACCATCCGTGGGAGTTTCAGTTTGTTGCCACTGATGGCACTACGTTAAGCGACATTATTACACCGATGGAAGCTAAAGCATTACTTGACAGGGTGGAAAAGGAAAAAGCCACAATGAAAAATTGATATAACTTACAATTTTTCGACCAGTTATTAAGGAGTGTACCTTCAAGTGTCTGACCGAAAATGAGTTGAGTGATTTCAGGGGGTTATGATTCATGGGTTTGCGAGAACCTGATGAGACCAAGATGGCCTGGACTGAAATCACCCGCGCGCAGTATCGCCGGGACGACCCGGAGTAAGACAAGTCAGCTAGAGGGTGTTATGCACATTGGGCGAGCATAGCTGCATTTCTTAGGGCCCGGACCCATAAAGGGATTCCCATTGTGAGCGGCCTGTGATTCGCTGTCTCTGAAAGGAGATGAGCGATGGACGCTGACCTTTTCTGGCTTTCGGACCGACAGTTTGCGCGGATTGCGCCACATCTGCCTACCGATACGCGTGGCAAGCCGCGTGTGGATGATCGACGTGTGATCAGTGGCATCATTCAGATCATGCTGTCCGGCGCGCGGTGGAAAGATGCGCCGTCCGCGTATGGCCCGCGCAAAACGCTCTACAATCGGTTTCAGCGCTGGGCTGCGAAAGGCGTCTGGGCGCGCCTGTTCGAGGCGCTGGCGCAGAGCGGTGGACCGCCTGCCGAACTTCTGATCGACAGTTCTGCCGTGAAGGCCCATCGCTGCGCCTCCGGCGGAAAAAGGGGGAGCGACACCAGGCCATCGGCCGATCGCGTGGCGGGCGCACGACCAAGATCCACGCGCTGAGGGATGCCGCCTGCCGGCCGGTCGCCTTCGTGCTGACCGGCGGCGACGTCGCGGATTGCACGGCAGTGGCCCCGCTACTGGAGCAAGTCTCGAACGTCCGGCTGATCCACGGCGACAAGGGCTACGACACCAACGCGGTGCGTCGACAGATCGAGGACAAGGGCGCCGCGCCGAACATCCCGCCCAAGGCCAACCTGGTCTGGAAGAACTGCTTTTCACCGGTCCTTTATCGGACGCGAAATGCCATTGAGCGCATGTTCAACCGCCTCAAGGACTTCCGCCGCATCGCGACACGTTACGATCGCAATGCCACCAACTTCCACGCCGCCATCTGCCTCGTCGCGGCCGTCAGCTACTGGTTATGAGTCCGGGCCCTAGCATGAAGCACGCGAACGCGATGACATGGAGACTTACGAGGGTTGAAGCGTAACGTTCGTAATCCTTGACGAGCCTACGACAGCGTGTTGCCCATGCGAAAGATCGTTCAACGACCCATCGGCGCGGCAGCAGGACAAAGCCGCGTTTGGCTTCGGGCAACCTGACAACTTCAAGGGTAATCCCCTGGGCCCGTGCTGCCCCAGCAGGTTTCTCGCCGGTATATCCCTGATCGACATAGGCCAGTTCAACGCTCTCGTCCGTCGCATCCTGAATGGCGGCGGCAAGACGTCCCACCTCGGCGCGATCATCCCGACTGGCTGGTGTGACATGCAGGGCCAGCAGGTGCCCCAGCGTGTCCATGGCCATGTGCAGCTTTGATCCCTTTTTGCGCTTGGCCCCATCATATCCGGCGCGGGAACCGCTTTCCGGCGTCGAACGTAATGTCCGGCTGTCGAGAATGGCGGCCGTTGGCTCCGCCCTGCGGCCAGAAGCGATACGCAGCACGGCACGCAGATCAGATACCAACGCGTCAAAATAACCTGCCTCCATCCAGCGACGGGATTGCTGGTAGACCGCCGACCAAGGTGGAAGGTCATTCGGCATGGCGCGCCAGGCAATGCCGTAACGGATCACGTAACGCAATCCATTGAACAGTTCGCGCAATGCATGATGTCGTTGTTCCGCATCCTCGCGCATCAGGACCAGATACGGGACAATCAGAGACCATTCTTCGTCTGATACATCAGAGGGATACGGTTTGCGCGCAGGCATCATCCCTCATTACTGCACCAATCAGACACGAAAGTGCATAACACCCTCTAGCAGCCTGTCGGGTTGGGGTACCCTGTGAAGGGGCGAGGTTGTAAGGTGGTGTGATGAGCAGCTTCATCCCGTTTGAGCGATCTCAGCCGTATCTTTTGCCTCCTGACCTGAAGTCGTGGCTTCCGGCGGATGATATGGCGCATTTCGTTGTAGCTGCCGTTGAACGGGTTCCGATGAATGCGTTTTGTGTGCCAGTACGCACGGGTGGCAAGGCACAGTATCATCCGCGTCTGCTGCTCGCACTTCTGATCGTCAGCTATGCGAACGGGATTTTTTCCTCACGCCGGATCGAGCGGGCAACATATCGCGACATCG